>NZ_AP025473.1:0-687139 GCF_024347395.1 Vibrio cortegadensis | reverse complement strand
AGTAATCGGCGTTAAGTGCTCTGCCGCGGCTTTTGCCACTAATCGTCCAACCGCTGTCGAACCCGTAAACAGCAAATGGTTGAACGGCAAACGACTGAATTCAGCGGCAATAGCGCCATCCCCTTCAATCAAAACCACTTGATCAGGAAAAGATTTAAAGATTGAACGCAACACTTGATTGGTTGAAGGTGTGAATTCACTTAATTTCACCATCACTCGGTTGCCCGCCGCTAACGCTGTAACTATAGGCGCAATACTTAACACAATCGGGAAGTTCCACGGAACAATAACGCCAACAACACCCAATGGCTGATAGTGAACACTTACTGTAGATGGAGTAAGTAGTAATCCAGCATGACGACGAGAAGGTTTCATCCACTTTGGTAATTTCTTAATGGTGTAATTGATATGTTGAATGGCAGGCATAAGATCGCACACCATAGAATCAAAGGAGCTACGGAAACCATAATCCTCAGATAAAGCCTCTATCAACGCGGGACGGCTTTTTAGCACATTAGCCTTTAGTTGCTGTAGTGTTTCGATTCTCACCTGCTTATCTGGGTAGCAATTGTCTTGATAAGCTTGAGTAAGATCAGAAAAGTGACGCTCAAGCGAAGACACCTCTAGCGAACCATCACTCACCTGTACATTATCAATCTGTGCTTGCGCGTTCATTCCAAATTCACCTTATTATGTTTTCCTGTATTCAAGTAATAATGCCTGATCCGATGAGTTGCAAGTTATGAGCTCACAATTGCAGTAATATTGACCTGAAAAACACAATCTTGCTCACTTAGGCTAGATTCCAATTTGTGCTAATAACTCTTGAGCAGATTGTTTGGGAGAGCCAGCATGACAAATAGCAGAAACTAGCGCGATACCGGCAACCTTGGTCGCCACGACCGCATCAAGGTTGTCTGAATTAAGCCCACCAATCGCAACAATCGGTAATGCACTTTTGCTCACGGCCTGAGCTAATCCACTAATTCCCCACTCTTTATTGATATTGGTTTTGGTCGGTGTGGAAAAAATAGCACTTAAACCAATGTAATCAATGGGCAATGATTGTGACTCTTGTAACTGCTGCTCATTTTCAACCGACAGCCCGAGTATCTTATCCTTTCCTATTAGTTGCCTTGCGATCTTAACGGGCATATCAGATTGCCCGAGGTGAACCCCATCAGCATCCACAGCAAGTGCCACATCAACCCGGTCATTAATAATAAGAGGGACATTGGTTCCTTCGAGCACAGTTTTTACTGCTTGAGCCCGTTGAATAAATGACTGTATATCTCCATGCTTTTCACGCACTTGAATCATGGTTACGCCACCAGCAACCGCCTGTTCAACGACATGCTTCAATGTGTCGATATCTTGTTGATCATCGGTGACTAAATATAAACGGTAGGGATTCATTGTTATTTCGCCTTGTTTTTAAGATCAGCTTCCACTTATTTTAAACTCAATCAAAAAGCCAGAATCATTTGAGACTGACTTTTATCATCGCTGAACATTCTGATTAAGACATTTTCAAGCGCTCAATCAGTGTTGCGCCATCCATCTGATACAAATTATCGAGCAAATTAACCTGTAAACTTCCCGGGCCTTTCGATTGCTCAGCCGCAATTTCACCTGCTACACCTAATATCGCAGCAGCGGCAACGCCAGACTCATCACCAACAGCAGCAAAAGCGCCAGTCAGCGCGGTTAGCGTGCATCCCATTCCCGTCACATACGGCATCATTGCGTCGCCATTATTTAGTTGCGTTTGACCTTTTGGAGTGATGATATAATCTGTCGCACCAGAAACCACAACACTGCACTGGTAGGTTTCAACGAGATAATGCGCCGCCCCTAATGCCGCATCACTGCTGTCTAGCGCATCGACACCTTTACTTTGTCCCTCTTCACCCGCCAACGCGATGATTTCAGAAGCATTACCACGAATGATTAACTTCTTAGCCTTTTGTGCTATTTGACGAGAAATATCAGTGCGCAATCCACTTGCTCCACAGCCAACAGGATCAAGAACCACGACTTTTTGGTGTGTATTAGCTTGCTCAACAGCAAATAACATTCGTTCAATCCAAACGCTGTCTAACGTACCGATATTAATAACTAACGCCCCAGAGAACGACATCATCTCTGCCATTTCTTGGCGTGAATGAGCCATAATGGGCGAAGCTCCAATAGCCAAAAGCGCATTTGCAGTATTATTCATCACCACGTAATTGGTAATGTTCAGCACTAATGGTTTATGTTCGCGTAAGGCATCAAGCGCCTTTACTATTTGTTCTGCATTCATAGATTCATCTCAACTGTTTTTTCTTGTATCTGCTCACATGTTTTTGCGTCTAAGCCTTGCTGCCAAAAAGCAATTTCCATCCGTGTGGCGGTTTTGAAAACATCAATTAAACGACGTCCACGTTCACTGTTAATATCGATATCAGCCAGTAATTCATCAACATGCTGCGCACCTTTAGCGACACCTTGTTGGAATTCATCTCCGCTATAAAGCTCTATCCAACTGGCATAAGGGTTACCTTCTAATACCGTTTTCTCACTAGCCATCAATTGTCGACCAATGAGTGCATAGCCGAGTGAGCACGGTGCCAAAGCCGCATAAAGATCGACAATATCACCCGACATTCCTGCATCGAGTACGTAGCGGGTATAAGCCACAGTTGCAACATCTTCCGGTTCCGCTTCTAAATCCGTTTCCGTCAATCCCCAATTAGCGCAATAACTGACATGGTGAGCAATTTCTGAATCAAGCAGCGCATGAACACTAGGCAGAGCTTTGCGCATATCCGCTAAAGTTCGAGCCTTATAAATCGCCAATGCGTATGCACGAGCGTACTGCTTCAAAAATAGAAAATCTTGCTTTAGATAATGCAGGTAACAGTCTGCATGTAAGGAACCACGTCCTAACTGTTGAACAAACGAATGCTTGGTATAAGCGTCCCAATCCTCTTGGCATGCCTTGATTAGATCTTGATGATTCATCGAGATTTCTCACTATTTTTAATGATGATTGATTGCGAACAGAAAATGGGATTACTCAAAAGTGGGTACGTAATCTTTCGCTTTAGGCAGAGATTGGATGATATTTTGCGAATACATAAACTGCGCATAATCGTCGTAACGCTTCAAATCAACAGCGGATGGTCGCAGCGCAAAACGGTTTAACGTATCGTTCCACGCGCGCTTATTCAGTTCATTATTGAGCGTGTCTGGCGCATAAGCGACGAACTGCTTCCAAGACTCTTGAGGATGATTGACGATATAAACCGTGGCTTGCTCTAAGGCTTTATTGAATGCTTTTATTACTTCTTTATCGTAAGTGTTTGCATTCGCGACAAATACCAATTCATCATAAGTCGGCACACCATGTTCTTCGGGGAAAAACGCTTTCGATTGATAACCCTCTAATGCCAACTGATTGGTTTCAAAGTTGCGTAAACCGCCCCAAATCGCATCCACTTTTCCTGCGGCTAATGACGAAGATAATGCCCACCCAACGTTGATGATCTCTACATCTTTATAGCTCACACCACGAGTTTGCAGCATGGTGCCAATCGTCGCTTCTTCATTACCCGCAATCGCGATTCCTATCTTCTTCCCTTTAAGATCAGACATGTCATCAATCTTGTTATTGTCGAGCACCATCAGCGTATTCAATGGCGTGGCAATCAAGGTTGAAGCGCGAATAAGTGGCAAGCCCGCCGCGACATCAATGGTTAAATTAGGCTGATATGAAATAGCTAAATCCACTTTATTAGCTGCAACGAGCTTAGGTGGTGTACTTGGATCAGCAGGCTCCTGTATCTCGACTTTTAAGCCTTGCTGTGCAAAATATCCTCGCTCTTTCGCAATCACAATCGGGCCGTGGTTTGGATTCACAAACCAATCAAGCATCAATGTCAGCGGCTTAACTTCAACGTTCTCGTCAGCTTGAACGTTCACAGAAAGCAATGTAGTCGCAAGTGCAATAGCACTCATAATCGTTTTCTTTTTCACTGTTTTTCCTTCTTGTATTTCCATATTGGTAATCTATTCATGAGCGGCTTAGCTCATTCATTTTTTTGTTGTAATAAGTTTTCAAACCGCTGCTCTATCGGCTCATATTCCGATGATGCACGCTCCTTGAATCGCACATAATGGGGATCACACTTCCCACGGGATCAGTTTCTTCAAAATGAAATCGGCACAG
Source organism: Vibrio cortegadensis (assembly GCF_024347395.1). Classification (NCBI taxonomy): domain Bacteria; kingdom Pseudomonadati; phylum Pseudomonadota; class Gammaproteobacteria; order Vibrionales; family Vibrionaceae; genus Vibrio; species Vibrio cortegadensis. The sequence goes on along the minus strand of NZ_AP025473.1, from coordinate 682,926 downwards.
AAATAGAGTGAGACAGACAACGCTGAAAGCACAAACAGTGCAGCAAACATGTCATCTATCATCATCCGAGCATTGGTTTGTAACATCAGATAACCCAAACCTTCACTTGATCCCACCCACTCTCCCGCAACCGCGCCAATCGGGGCAATTACCACAGCTACTCGAATGCCGGAACCTAAAGTAGGCAGCGAAGCAGGCAATTGAATATGGCGTAACATTTGCCATTTGGTTGCGCCCATGGTTTTAGCCAAATCAAGATAGCCAACAGGAGTGTTACGTAATCCGTCATAGCAGCATGTCGTCACAGGGAAAAAAATGATCAACGCCGCCATGACGATTTTTGATGCAATGCCATAGCCAAGCCACAGCATAAGAACGGGAGCAATCGCGAATACTGGAATGGCTTGGCTAGCAATGAGAATTGGGAGTAACCAACGTTTTACTGGTTTAAATAACAACATCTGTAACGCAAATAACAACCCCATAGAAAGCCCTAAAAGTAGGCCTAAAATGATCTCTTGCGCTGTAACGAAGGTATGTTTAGCCAATACGTCAGAGCGTTGAATTAAGCTATTAAAAACATCTAACGGGGCTGGCAGAATAAAAGGAGGGGTCTCAAAAATCACCACTATCGCTTGCCAAAGCCCAACGATAACCAGCCCAGAAAACAGCATTCGCAACAGCTGATGAGGAAGGTGACGGTTATCAAGAAGACGTCTGGATACCAATCTTAGTTGAGCCGAACTATTCATAATCACTCTCCAACTGATCGATAATGCACTGCTGTAACTGAGCACAATTGGAATCAAACTTTCTTGGCATTTCAGAGTCAGGAACAGACAAAATATCGGCAATGTTCAATGATTGCGCAAAAGCAGGAGTACCTTGAATAATGTATAACTGATGCGCTAATCGAATCGCTTCTTGTGGATCATGAGTGATCAATACCACTGTTTTATCGGAGAGCAGCTCATATGCAAGATTTTGCAATCGATAACGAGTGACGGCATCCAACGCCGAGAAAGGTTCATCCATTAACACAATCGGTTTGTCTTGCATTAAAGTTCGAGCTAAAGCAACTCTCTGGCGCATACCACCCGATAGCTGCTGAGGCAGAAGTTGAGCCTTGCCTGCTAATCCCACTCGGTTCAGTAGATCTAGAGCTTTAGCTTGCTGATGTTCAAAGGCTGAAGATCCAAATTTATCACTCAGCAGCACATTATCTAATACCGACAGCCAAGGCATCAGCAGATCTTGCTGAGCCATATACGCAATATGACCATCAATTGCGATAGCTTGAGAGGCTTTATCGTTACCGCAGAGGTTAAGTTCACCGCGCCACTCAGCTTTACCTTCTAACAGCCCCGCAAGGTAGCGAAGTAAAGAACTTTTCCCACAACCGCTGCGCCCTAAAATACACGTCCATAACGTTGCAGGAATGCGCATGTTTAGCCCTGAAATAATGGGCTGTTCAGTATCTTGGTAACGTAAATAGCCCGATATAATGTCTAACCACTCCCCAGGTTCAACACTGAGAACCGAGCGATTAAGCGATGCTTGAGCTGGCGCGTCCTGCATATTAACGGACATCATTATGACCATCAAAGAAGTGGTGAACTGGACCATGTCCTTGGCCAATATCCAACTCATCGGCATGAGCGATGGCTAAAGATATATATTGCTTAGCCAACTTAACCGCACTGAATAGATCATTACCTTGTGCTAAATATGAAGCGATTGCCGATGATAAAGTACATCCCGTGCCATGAGTATTATGGGTATCTACTCTTTTTGCACTCAAACGCTCAACGCGATCGGAAAAGATCAGCAAATCATTACTATTCTCATCGCACTCTAGATGACCACCTTTGAGCAGTACTGAGTTCGCACCCAACTGTCGCAGATCAGCAATCATCAAGTTCATTGCATTTTCATTGGTTGGAATAGAACTACCAATCAGAGCTGCACCTTCTGGGAGGTTTGGAGTGATCACATCAGCCAGTGGAAGCAGTTCTGCTTTTAGCGTACTGATCGCTGAGTTCTCTAACAGCAAGTCTCCACTGGTCGCGACCATTACAGGGTCAACCACGACAAATTGTGGTCGATACTGCTTAATCTTTGCGGCAACGGTTTTAATGATTTCAGAATCAGCCAGCATCCCGACTTTAACAGCGACAACATTTAAATCGGTGAAAACCGCATCTAACTGAGTTTCAATATGATCAATTGGAATGGGGAAAATGGCCGAAACGCCGAGTGTATTTTGAGAAGTAATGGCCGTTATTACCGAACAGGAATAGCTGCCTGTGGCCGACATCGCTTTAATATCAGCTTGAATTCCCGCGCCACCGCCGCTATCAGAGCCTGCAATAGTCAACACAATCGGAGTGGTAGAATCAGGTAATATTTGGGAAGAGGAATGTGATGATATATGAGAATGTGACATAAAAGCTCCAAGACTAATGCAAGGAACTCTCTGGCTAAAAAACAGACGAATGTTGGGATCGATTCATCATTAGCAAGACTATAGTTCCCTACGCCAGTGTTAACTGAATCAGGTTCAACGGGTCTCGCAATTGCGATCTCAGCCTAATGGCCCCCCGACTATGTAAGCCGCGATAATAACAATTTTTCTAAAAAGGGCAATGTTTATAGCGACGAGTATCGATATAAAAGTAAAACTGACAACAACTTAACTTGTGAATAATTGCAACTCGTCGCACAATCCAGCTTCATCTCAACCACTATTTGCTCTCTGTTATAGAGGCTATTTTAGAGCTCACTTATGGATCTTATTCTCAGTCCCACTTTTTTTGCTTTAATCCTTGTTTTTATCTTTGCGGCGATTGTCCGCGGCTTCTCTGGCTTCGGTTTCACGCTTATCGCTCTGCCCTTGAGTGCTCTGTTTGTGCCTGTCATAAAACTGGTTCCGGTATTTATGCTTATCGACTGCCTAGGTAATATTCAACTGCTCCCGAAAGTCAGAAGGTCGGTGGATTGGTCTTGGGTCGCACACGTTTTTATTCCTTGCCTTGTGTTTACTCCGGTAGGGCTATTGCTGCTCACTTCGGTTGATCAGCAAACCATCATCCTAATCATCAGCGGTTTCATTTTTGCTTCTGCTTTCATGATCCAGCGCGGTTTTCAGTATTCGAAAAAGAGTCGAGTTGCTCCTCTCATTTTAGGCAGTTTAGCCGGAATCATGAATGGTGCGGCTTCCATGTCTGGCCCACCCATTGGCACTCACGCATTAGCCAGTCCATTCTCACCTATCGTGGCAAGAGCCTGTTTAATCGCTTTCTTTGTGCTAGCTGATTCGACTGCTTTTATCTCTGCGAGTGTCGCTGGCTTAGTCGATTGGAATACCGTAATTCTTACCCTTGCTCTATTACCAAGCAGCATGTTTGGCGGAGCCGTTGGAACGAAACTATTTGATAAATATGGCGCAGCAAAGTTCAAACCCGTCACTATTGGTTTATTGGTGGTCATTGCGAGTTTCAGCGTGTTACGGGTGGTGTTTAATTCTTAGTCAGGCTCTCTTGGTCAGCCTTGTGTAAATTTTTCACTTATTCGCGGCAATTTCCAAGCCTGATCATTGCATTCACTCATTTTACGAGGCAGGCTGAGAGCGATCATAAGTTATTGAAACGGAATAATATTGGATATGAACATTCTTAAGCCTATCTCAGCTGCACTTCTTATCGCCACTAGCCATTTTGCACTAGCCGACGTAACCTTAAATCTTCCTTCTGACGTCACTCTCTTAGCCGTCAATATGGAAAAGCCACAAACCTCAGGAAGTTTCTTCTCTTCGGTGACCAGTGCAACTTTAGAAGATGGACAAAACCAGATCGTTTTCCGCTTTGAGCCCTATTTTGACAAAGGGAATGAACGCAATAGTGTGAGCAGCGATGTTTATATCGTCACTTTTGATGAAGCGAATACAAAATTAGACTTTGTCCTTCCAAAATACCGAACTGAACGTGAAGCAGAACGTGAAATCGGAAACATGGAGTGGTCGTTGATCGACGAGAAAGGCGAAACCATTTCAATTAAAACCGACAAGCTGAAAAAAGACGGCATGCAACTTGGTCGTAACTATGTTCGTGAATCAGAGGATTATAACCGTGCCGGAGGCATTGCTTCTATCGGTGTTGTCACCACTGTCGTGACGCTTCCAAAAGCAAAGACAGAAACCGCGACAAAACCAGTCGTTGTAACACAAGCGGAGCAACCACAAATTGACAGTACTGCTGAAGAAATGCTGCATTTTTGGTACAGCAAAGCTGATGCTGACACCCAAGCCCGCTTTAAAGATTTCATCAATAAGAAGTAAAGTTAGCACTCAGTAAAATGCCATCAACTGTCTGTTTAATTTAAATTTTATCAAGATAGTAGAAAAATAACTGGCTTCCTGTTAGCTTGAATTATTCAATAATGAATAGTTAAGGGAAGCCATGTTTAGCCTAAAAATTGATGATGAATTAGAATTAGCACTCGTACAAGAATCCTTCGCTTCACACTATTCTGATATTGCTTGCAGCCAGAAAGAGTATTTATCTCAGTGGCTCGCTTGGCCTCCTCACTGCCAGAGTGAACAAGACTTTCGTATTTTCATTCAACGCTCTCTCCACGATTACGCTGAAGGAAAGTCCATGACTTGCGCGGTTTGGTATCAGGATCGGTTAGTCGGAAACACCAGCTTTAATAGTATTGACCATGACTTACAAAAAGTGACCATTGGTTACTGGTTGTCTCAAGATGAGCAAGGCAAGGGAATCATGAGTCGAGTGGTCAAAAAGCTAATTAGTATCGCTTTCGATGAGCTTGATATGCAAAAAATCGAGATTTCTGCTGCCGAAGGAAACAAACCGAGCCGAGCTCTGTGCGAACGTCTTGGCTTTAAGTTAGAAGGAATCATCAGCCGCAATGAAAACCTCAATGGTCGCATTGTTGATCACGCCATCTATGGGCTCAGCCGCGACCAACAACCTTCGGCTAACTACTAACCACTGAATCGCAATATTCCAGACAATAAAAGCAGAAGCCTCAAGCTTTAGGGTTCTGCTTCTTACTACTCTAAAAACTGATCAAGTTATCATCTCCCCTACACCACAGCGTTGACTCACTAACTATCTTTCTTCAAAAAATAGCTTGCAATTAAGCGTTACAGGTATAGTGTTATACTTACATATAACACCAACCAAGTTAATCACGCGATTACGCAGAGGTAAGAAATGACGGACTGGCATGATAATCAGCCAATCTTTCGTCAGTTAAGTGAAAGGATTACTGAGCAAATTCTGCAAGGTATTTGGTTAGAGGAACAACCGCTTCCATCAGTAAGAACCGTGGCGGCCGATTTAAAGATCAATCACTTAACCGTAATGAAAGGCTATCAACTCCTTGTCGATGAAGGGTTGGTCGAAAAAAGACGTGGGCAAGGGATGTTTGTCGCTTTGGGGGCATTAAAGACTTTAAAAGAGAGACAAAAATCAGATTTTTTTGAACAACAGATCCCGACGATTGCGGCAACGTTAAAACAAATTGATATGCCCTTAGATGAATTCGTACAACAGCTAAAACAGCACATGACAGGTGAAAAATGAATCCTTTAGTAAGTGTACTGCACGTTTCTAAAAGCTATGTTTCTAATAGCTATATTTCCAAGAACCCTGTATCTAAAAGCAATGCTTCTAAGAGCAGCAACAATGCACTGCACGATGTAAGCTTTGAACTGCATGCAGGACAAGTATTAGGCCTACTCGGTCACAATGGCGCAGGAAAATCGACATTAATTAATGCACTGCTTGGCGCTCACCGTTACCAAGGTGAGATCTCTGTTAATGGTTGCCATCCCATTGATCAACACGCAAAGCTTATGGAGCATCTTGCCTATATTTCTGATGTGAATGTACTGCCAGACTGGATGAGTGTGGCACAGCTACTCAAATATACATCAGGCGTACATCCAAGCTTTGATATTAAAAAAGCCAAAGCAACATTAACCAAAACAGAGATCAAACCCTCTAGCAAAATCAAAAGCCTATCAAAAGGGATGAAAGTTCAACTGCATCTCGCTGTTGTGATTGCAACCGACACCAAAGTGCTCATTCTCGACGAACCGACTCTTGGCCTTGACCTTCTCTACCGCGATACTTTTTACCGTCATTTGCTTGAATGGTTTCACGATGGTGAACGCACACTGATCATCGCGAGTCATGAAGTTTCTGAAATAGAACATCTGCTTACCGATGTTTTGATCCTAAAAAATGGGAAAGCCGTGCTGCAAGATAGTATGGAAAATGTCGGTGAGAACTACTTCATTCTCGACGCAAGCAACATCCACAATGATGATATTCGCAAACTGAAACCACTTTCGAGCCAAGCCGGATTAGGTTCAATGAAATGGTTACTGAAAGCAGAATACAAAACCCAAGTGGCTAATTTAGGCGATATTCATACTGCCAATTTAGCGGATTTATTTATTGCTCTGCAAAGAGAGGAAGCGTAATGCATTCAAGTTTTTATATGATCGAAAAAGAGCTGATTGAGCATAAGATGATCACGCGCGTTCCTCTGTTTATTTTGGCATGTGGTTTTCTGATTTTTATCAGCTTATTAATGAACACTAACATCCAAGGCAACTTATTCTACGAAATGCAAGTTAGTGGCGACATCAGTGACATTCACCAAGGTTTTGCTTCAAATATAAACCTCTTCATCGCTTCTGCTGCTGGGCTAGTCTCTCTCGTATTGTCGTCTTTGTACCTACCTAAAACGCTGAGAAAAGAGCGCCAAGAAGGTAGCTCCATGTTCTGGCGTAGCATGCCCGTTTCGCACTTAACCACCCATATCGTTAAGCTCGTATTTGGACTATTGGTCATCCCCGTTATCTGTTCAACACTCGTGCTTGCGGCAGATCTATCACTGTGGGTTATCAACCAAGTCAGTGATCAACAACTCTCGCTTCTTATAAACCAAGAATCCGTATTTTATGTGTTGTTTAATTGGTTAGGTTTCTTAGCCAGAATGGTCGTTGTTGCATTAGCGCTTCTACCTTTAGCTTGCATAACCCTAATGATTTCACAAGTTGTCGGCTCCCCTGTCCTAGTCATGGTCGTAGGTGGTTATGCCCTCACATGGCTATCGGTTTATCTGTTTGGTTTTCATGGAATCAGTGAGTTTTTCAATGCTGTTCTGTCTATTCCTTTGAAAGCGCTCTCGCCAAATCCTTTTAGCGGTTTCACGGAGGCAGGAATCGTTAACTTAGTGGTTTACTACGCACTCGGTGCTGGAGGATTAGCGGTCAGTTTAATGCTGAGTAAAACTAATGAGCCATCTCTTAAAGGCTTATTCTCAGGTCACTAATCGCCTGTTCTCATCTAGATATAAATAAAGATCAGCCAATGTTCATCGCATTGGCTGATTTTTCATTTCAGGAAGCTGATTAACCAAACTGTCTCCGATTCAAAGCTAATTGAGTTCAGCATCATCCGTATAATTTAAATATTGCAGACATAGATCATGAAAAGCTTGAGCCTGGGGGGAGATGGTTCGATCCGCCAATCGAAATATTCCAATTTGACGTTTAAGTGGGGGATCAATTAATGGGATCCACACTAACCTTGTTTCATTGGTAGGGAATGCCAATTTAGGTAAGGTCGTTACTCCAATTCCAAGCTCTAATACAGAGAACAGAGAGGTAATATTTTCTACGGAATAGAGTGCTTGCTCACTTAACGCCCGAGCTGGTGTAGGGTCAAGAAGCGTGCACGTACCATTGCGGATGAACGGCTGTTTCAACAATGTATGCCATTCAATTCCATCACTTTGAGCAGCGATAGGGTTATCTCTCAAACACACCACCCCAATGGGATCGGATATCAAAGGTGTGAAATCAATCGCACCATCATCTAAATGAGAGCTATTGCCGAGTGCGACATCAACCTCTCCTGACAATAACCTTGCTTCTACTCCAGCCGCATTATCGTCGACAAGGCTCACCTCCACATTGGGATACTTTTCACAAAAAGCCCCAAGCACACTCGGAATCAGTTTCGCTGCAACCGAAGGCACGCTGGCGATCCTAACCCGCCCTTGTTGCCCTGCTGCGGCGGCACGTAAATCATTATCTAACGCGCTATACACATTCAAAAATTGGGTGATTTTGGGTACGCATATTTCTCCAAAAGGCGTCAACGTTGATTTATTGCCCGATTCAAAAAGTGATTGCCCCAAAATTTTCTCAAGCTCTTTGATTGAGGTCGAAAGTGCTGCTTGAGATCGATTTGCACGTTTAGAAGCGGCGCGGAACCCTCCTTCTTCGACAACTAAAGCAAAATGTTTTAATTGTTGTAGCTTAATACTCATCTGCCCATCTCCCTACAGCCCTTTATATTCCTCACTCCAAGCAAGGTGATAAGTTTTATTTATCAAATGCACAAAATTTACCGTTAGATTTATCAAGTGTCAACGGGCAATATTTAACCACATTGAAACATAGTTGTTACAAAGTTGGATAAGACCGTGAGCACTCAAAATAAAAAGCACCCAGTTAAGACCTCTCTTTTTGCATCAAAAGCACCACTAGAATGGGCTGTAGTTAATAACGGCACACTTTATACCGCACAAATTCCTATCGACGATACAGGAGCGGTAGTGGAAGGAGGTATTGAAGCTCAAACCCGTCAAACCTTTAACAACCTTATTCACACATTGGAATGCGCAGGCGAATCATTAGATTCTGTTCTGCAAGTGCTGATTTACGTCACTGACCGTGAATACCTTCAAACCGTTAATCGTATTTATGCTGAGCATTTTAATGCCCCCTATCCAAACCGCGCTGCGATTGTCGTTGCAGGGTTAGCTCGTGAAGAAATGCTGGTTGAATTTGTCGTTTATGCCGCCGCTTCCCAACCAGAATAACCACCAAATTTATTGTTCGGCTGCCAGACTCAAACACAGCCTCACCGTTACAAGGACAGAATGATGACTCAAATACAAAATCTACCAACAGAAAATGCTCTCTATATTGCTGGAGAATGGCAATCAGGGGTTAGCACCGTTGCGAATATCAACCCGTCTGATATTTCAGAAAACTTAGGCAATTTTGCTCAAGCAAGTGAAGAGCAAGTTCAACACGCGATTTCAGCCGCAAAACAAGCACAGCCTGAATGGGAAAAAACACCAATTGAACGTAAGCAAGCGGTACTACAAGCGATTGGCGATGAACTGATTGCCCGTTGTGATGAACTTGGCACCCTACTTTCTCGTGAAGAAGGAAAACCGTTTGCTGAGGGTCGTGGAGAGATTTACCGTGCAGGCCAATTCTTCCAATACTTTGCTGCGGAAGTGCTTCGTCAAATCGGGGACAGTGCCGATTCAGTAAGACCTGGCGTTTCAGTTGAAGTCACTCGCGAAGCCGTTGGCGTCATTGCCATCATCTCTCCTTGGAACTTCCCGACTGCGACTGCCGCTTGGAAGATCGCCCCTGCTCTCGCCTTTGGTAACAGCGTTATTTGGAAACCCGCTAATTTAACCCCTGCCAGTGCGGTCGCATTGACTGAGATTATCCATCGTCAAGGGATCCCAGCAGGTACGTTCAACCTTGTGCTAGGTAGCGGCTCTAAGGTTGGAGATGCACTCATCAACTCAACCGAGATTAATGGAGTCAGCTTCACAGGCTCTGTCGACACAGGCCGTAAAGTCGCCGCTGCAACTGCACCCAACTTTGTCCGTTGTCAGCTAGAGATGGGCAGTAAGAATGCGCTGGTTATTGCCGATGATGCCGACATTCAAACCGCTGTCGACGCAACAATTGCAGGCTCATTTTCAGGTGCAGGACAAAAATGTACGGCTTCTTCTCGCCTAGTGGTAATGGATGCTATTCACGATCAATACGTTGAAGCTCTCATCAAACGCATGAGCGAATTAAAAGTGGGTCACGCATTAGAAGATGGCGTCTTCATGGGGCCAGTTGTTGACGGTAATCAGTTAGAAGCAAACTTCGGTTGGATCGAAAAAGCACGTCAAAGCGGCGGAGAACTCGCATTTGGTGGCGAACGTTTACATCTAGAGCATGAGGGCCACTACATGTCTCCAACGCTGTTCCTGAATACCAAAAATAGCTGGGAAGTGAACCAAGAAGAGGTCTTCGCTCCAATGGCAAGTGTCATCCGCGTATCAGATCTCGACGAAGCTATTGCCACCACCAACGATACTCGATTCGGCTTAACTGGCGGCATTATCACTCAAAGCTTACGCAGTAGCGCTATGTTCAAACAACAAGCTCAAACCGGCTGTGTCATGGTTAACCTACCGACAGCAGGAACGGATTATCACGTCCCATTTGGCGGACGTAAAGAATCAAGCTTTGGACCTCGCGAACAAGGCCAATACGCAAAAGAGTTCTACACCGTGGTGAAAACCGCCTATCAACGCCCTTACTAATTACGGCTCGGTGAAATTCTAGCTCGGCGGAACTATAGCTCGGTGGTATCTCGGTATACCACCATCACCCAACGCAATTAAGACTGTTTATTGAGGAGTGGTTATGTACCAGCAACGGATTGTTATAGACGGATTACAGTACTGCAATTGGAATCGCGAGTATTTCCAAACCCTAAAAGCCAGTGGCATTACTGCGGTTCATGCCACCATGGTGTATCACGAAAATACCCGTGAAACACTCACCCGCTTCGCTGAGTGGAACTTAAGGTTCGAGCAAAATTCCGATCTCATCCTGCCTATCCATTCAATGGCTGATGTAGAAACAGCAAAACAGCAAGGTAAAGTTGGCGTTTTTCTTGGGGCGCAAAACTGCTCTCCTATTGAAGACGAAATTGGCCTCATCGAAGTGATGCGTAAGCAAGGGTTGTTAATCATGCAGCTCACTTACAACAACCAAAGTTTATTAGCGACGGGTTGCTACGAACAGAATGACACTGGCATTACTCGCTTTGGGAAACAGGCTATACAAGAGATGAACCGAGTTGGGATGATTGTTGACATGTCTCACAGTGCTCAACGTTCAACTCTTGAGGCGATTGATCTCTCATCTCGCCCAATTTGTATCAGCCACGCCAACCCTACTTTTGCTCATGAAGCACTGCGTAACAAATCAAACGACGTAATTAAAGCACTGACAGCACGTGGCGGCCTTATTGGCTTCAGTTTATACCCATTCCATTTACCAAATGGCAGCCAGTGTACTTTAGAAGATTTTTGCCAAATGGTCGCGACAACCGCCGACATGGTTGGTGTTGAACATTTGGGTATCGGTAGCGACTTATGCCTGAACCAACCACAAGCCGTCCTTGAGTGGATGCGCAATGGGCGTTGGTCGAAAACAATGGATTATGGAGAAGGTTCAGCAAGTAATTCAGGCTGGCCAGACTCACTACCTTGGTTCTGCGGTAGCGCAGGAATGGAGAATATTTATAACGGATTAATACGTCACGGATTCAGTGAAACCGAGGCGGGACAAGTACTGGGTGAGAATTGGTTTAACTTCCTCAAACATGGGCTAGAGCCTATGTCACAAGGGAAATAGCCTATTTCGTCATAGCCGTAACCCAAACATGGAACAGCCTGTCTCACACAAAAATAATAGGACAGGTGTTAAGTAAACACACATCTTGTCGCCCTCAACTATAGGGTGGCGACAAAGAAACCTCTGGAGTCAGAGTATGTCTGATTTAACCAATAGCGTGAAAACTTCGAACTTAGAAGCGGCGACTCTTAATGCTTCGCTATCTGCGGGGAAAAAGAGCCAGTCAAATGCATCAGCCACATCAAGTATGGGAAATGAATCCACATCAGATAAGTTAGGCCTGAATAACCCAGCCTTTTGGTACAGCGGCGGTTTCATTGCCCTATTCGTTGCCATCGCTTTATTTGATGGGGAGTTACTATCAAGTCTGGTGAATTCTGGCTTTGCGTGGTCAGTGAAAGTCTTTGGCCCATATTGGCAAATATTGCTGCTTCTAACCTTTTTAATTGGCATTGGCTTGGCAGCAGGACGAACGGGCAAGGTTGTACTGGGCGGTATCGCGAAACCAGAGATGGACGCATTCCGCTGGATGGCAATCATCTTCTGTACCCTGCTTGCTGGCGGTGGCGTATTTTGGGCAGCCGCAGAGCCTATTGCGCATTACGTCAGTCCTCCTCCACTTTATGGCGCGCAAGAAGATGCACAACAAGGTGCCGTTAACGCGCTGTCGCAATCCTTCATGCACTGGGGATTTCTCGCTTGGGCAATTGTAGGCAGCTTAACGTCGATTGTGGTCATGCACCTACATTATGACAAAGGCTTACCGCTGAAACCTCGCATTTTACTTTATCCCGTTCTCGGTGAGCGAGCTCTAAAAGGTCAAACAGGCGCATTGATCGATGCATGTTGTATCGTCGCGGTAGCGGCTGGAACCATTGGTCCAATTGGGTTCTTAGGTTTGCAAGTGAGCTACGCATTAAACGCACTGTTTGATATTCCTGACGGATTCACAACCCAGCTGATCATCATTCTTTTCGCCATCGTTTTATACACTTTATCAGCACTGAGTGGTTTGAACCGAGGCATGCAAATGCTAAGTCGCTACAACGTGATCCTCGCGATGGCTCTGATGATCTACATTCTGATTTTTGGCCCGACGAACTTTATCTTTAACGGCTATATCCAGGGCGTTGGCAGTATGGTGGATAATTTCATTCCGATGGCGACTTACCGTGGAAACGAAGGTTGGTTGAGCTGGTGGACAGTCTTCTTCTGGGGTTGGTTCCTAGGTTATGGCCCGATGATGGCGATCTTCATTGCCCGTATTTCCCGTGGTCGCAGTATTCGCCAGTTGGTGACGACCATTAGCATCATTGCTCCACTTGTGACCTGCTTCTGGTTCACGATTGTGGGTGGCTCTGGCTTAGCATTTGAAATTGCAGAACCGGGGAGTGTAAGTAAAGCATTTGAAGGGTTTAACTTGCCGGGCGCACTACTGGCGGTGACTCAGCAGCTCCCATTCCCAATGCTTATTTCCATTCTGTTTTTGATTTTGACCACCATTTTCATTGTGACAACAGGTGACTCAATGACCTACACCATCAGTGTTGTGATCAGTGGTGAAACAGAGCCCAACGCAATCATCCGAACCTTTTGGGGCGTAATGATGGGGGTAACTGCACTGATATTGATCTCCTTAGGATCTGGCGGAATATCGGCACTGCAATCCTTCATTGTTATCACCGCAGTACCAGTCTCATTGATCTTATTGCCCTCACTTTGGAATGCGCCGCAAATCGCTATCAAAATGGCAAAAGAGCAAGGCTTATAACAAAGAAAAATAAGAAGAAGCGAAGGTTGGGATGAAATACCGAAGGCGGGATCACTCGCCTTCGCACTCAACATCACAGCAATAGAAAACACGCTGAATAGTGAACAAATTAGTACCCCTAATCTTGTGACTAACACTCGTATAAATTGACATCTAATAACTAAAAAGTGGTGAGCAACATGGATGCACATCGTTCTACCTACACTGAAGCACAACTGCGAAATGCAGACATCGTTATGGCACCTGAAAGGCTAGGCGCTATGCACCAAACTCGAATCAGTTTTGTCAGAACTATGATTCGTAAAATGGCGAAACAGCAATGGCAAGTCACCAAACACCAATGGCAACTCTGCCCGCGAGGTTTTGGTCATGTAGTTTACAAACTGGAGACCCCAAACCATGTCTATCACTTGGTCGTTTTCTGCGATGAAATTGCCGATGAAGAACGTAATGACCGAGTCATAGCAGAGAAATGGGATGTGACTTTTGCACTAGTCTATGGCGAAGTGGATGTCACTTTATTAGAGCAACTAAGAGCCAATGTTCCACTGCAAGAGGCGGGACGAAATCCTAATAATGTCCTTGTGTTAGCACGAGCAAACAAAAGTGTTCGAGTATTTGAACACATTGTCAGCCACCTAGCGAAAGGTGAACAGCCCACCTCACAAGAGTTGGCTGAAGTCGGTTACATTTTACGCACCACTGCAGTTTACGGTAATGGTAAGTTTGGTATTGCTGATTTTAAGATCTTAGAAAATAACCCTGATTTTAATCAATCGTTCAGCGCCCAAATGTGTGCGGTCTATATTCTGCGTGAATTCAGTCTAGACTGGGTTCATTACCTTGCGAAACAGCAAGGCGGCGAGCAAGCCGTTAGCTTACATCGAGGCTTGCAGCGCTATCTTGGGGTCGGAAATGCCACTGGCTTAGGCATGGCTCCCTACTTGATTAACCACCCAAGCATTGTCGATCAGTGGATGACTACGCGAGAAACAGCACTCGCGTCGGTACTTGAGTGCCAAACCGATCCTAACAAATCGAGCGAGCTTCAAACACTGATCAAAAAAGGGATCCTTCACCTTAAACAGGTCATCACCATCAACGAAACGCAGCAGAAATTAAATGCAACCGCCGTTGATGATTTAACGCATTTCAATGCTTCAGTCGACGCTTTAATTGCTCAATACCAAACGTGGAGCGAACTCGTTAACCACTCGCAACAAATGAGTTTAGAAGCTCAAGAAGTACTCATTTCATGCTTGATGGAGATCTACCCTGATCTCGTCGATGACTATCAAGATCAAATGAACTGCAATGAAACCTTATCTTTGCCGAATGGAAAGAAAATACAGGATCTGTTGGCGGTATTAGAAAAGAACTATCGCTGGGCAATTACCACTGACTTTACCCAGCCAGAGAATAACTATTGGTTTTGGTATCGCTCTCAAGATAAAGAAGAGCCGAGGCTTGGAATTCGTGGGCAAGAACCGGGTGAGGAGCGAGAACTACCATTAGATATTGGTCGTCAGGCGTACCGTCTTTATCATGCATTACTGCAACACGCACCTGAATTGTCTTTAGCAGAGTTTCTTGTTCGACAACCTCAATTTCGAGCGATCTCACGCAGGGTGTGGACTTTAGGACATAAAGCGATGGGTGATATTCAGATGAACGTCCTGCATCAGTCGTCCCTACCAATGCATTTGCTACGCTGTAAATTAGCGGTCTTCGGAGCGACGAAGTTTGATCCAAGATCAGACCGATGGGTACGAGTCACCTTTTTCCAAGGTGCGCCATTACTGGATGAAATTCACGATCAAACTCAACAAGACAACTGGATATTTCCGCTACTCCCAAGTGAGCCTCTCGTGAATGAGTCTCTAATAGAGGAAAAGATAGCGACTGACGATTTATCCAGCCCCAGCGCACAGTCTGCTGATCAACAGCATGGAGGAAAAAGCTTATGATCGTCTCTCACAATGAACTCGTCGCGGCGGTCAATAAAGCATTCCTAGGTATGCGTCGCACATGCGGCGAAGCGGACGTTATCGCCAACATGGTTGCTGATTTACAAATGGTCGGGTTACACGGCGTTCGCCATTTCAACAACGCTAGCGATTACATGACGGTGGAGAAAGACTGTCCGGTGGATATTCAAACCATCCCGGAAAGTACCATTAAGGTTGATCTGCATAACTGTAGCCTAGCTTGCCACCTACCCGTGATTATTGATTACGCGATTGAGCAAATGGTTGGCTCTAAAAAGATGACCATAGAGCTAACAAACTGCCATAACCGCTGGTTAGCTTATAGTGAATTAGTAAAACTGGCCGCAAAAGGCATTGCTTGTACTGCAAAATGGAACAATGGCACTAGCCCGAAACACACTCTGTATATTCTTAATCGAGGTTGTGTAACGCCCGAGTTATTTTTGTCCGACGTGATTGAAGGATCGGAAGAGCAGTTCCACGATATGACGATCGAGCTTTCCATTCAGGATTTCGATGTGGCTTACCTTTCAAAGGATTACAGTATCCACATTGACTCCAACGAACTGGCTCAAACTCAAGAGAATGCATGGCAAACGGGTATTTTCGTTGATGACAACGAGTGGAGCATCTTAAAACAGACGGCCACAGCCATTCTTGTCGAAAATAGTGACCAATCAGTAAAAGGAGCCGGGGAAGTTATCTAAAGCAGAGCAATCTAAAACGGATCTATCGGGTCGATAAGCCAGTTCGCACTATGCAGGCTGGCTTTTTTAATCAATGTTAACTCAATCATAAACTATAAAATCACACCTAAATGGGAAAAAGCTTAAAAAACGAGTCTATTTTCCCTACAGCTTATTTCTCTGTATTCTAATTAACTGGCTCATATTGACTTACTCATTTCACGTTTTAGATCTAGTGAGCAGTAATCAGTAGGTAGACGGCAGGTTTTGGCTAGTTCTTCCATCATGACTCCATCAATATAATCATCAATTGCTACATACCACATTACATCAATCCATATGTTGCGATTTTCCCTTTATAAAAGGAATGAACATGCTAACAGGTTACTGGTCAATCGATGCTTTTATCGTTGCAAACATCGTTCTTTGTTTGGTGGTTGTCGTTGTATTTTTTTATTATCAAGCGACTGGACGTGGAACCCTTTGTGACCAACCTAACAGTAAACACAAAAGGAGTCAGTCATGAACACCAAAACGCTAGGCTATTCCACGATGATAATATCTGCAGCTTTAATGGGCTGTGTGGGATTGTTTGCTCGAAACATTAACACCAGCGGTGATGTCATCGCGTTTACTCGTATGACAGTCGGTGCAATTTGTATTTTCGGCTTAATGATGTATCAGGGTAAAACTGCCCTCATGAAAGCCACAAAAATCACGCCAACTGTCATTGCCAGCGGTGCTTGCTTAGGCTTATGTCTTGCCGCTTACGTCTCGTCAACTCAGTATACGACCTTGGCAAATGCAGTATTTCTTATTTATACCGGCCCCGTATTTTCAACCATCTTAGCCGCGATTTTTTTAAAAGAAAAAATATCTAAACTCACCGCAGCCTTATTAACCGCAGTATTCATAGGCTGCTTATTCATCATAGGCATTATTAATTACACGCCTGCTGATGGGCTTACTATGTCGTTGTCATTCTCTAAAGAGAACTTTATCGGAGACATGCTTGGTTTAGCTTCAGGTGTTGGTTATGGTCTTTACCTGTTCTTCAGCCGCTACCGTACCGATGTTGGCTCAGATTCACGCTCGTTCTTTAACTTCCTGTTCGGTGCCGTAGCCATTGGGGCCTGTTTTGTCGTCAAACCACCATCGCTTGCAGATATGGATACCAGCTCATGGATTTGGTTAATCTCTATGGGATTCTTCATCGGATTCGGCGCTCTAAGCTTGCTTACTATTGCAGCTAAACATTTAAAAGCAGCTGAGTTAGCGTGTGTGTCATACCTTGAAACGGTTGTAGGCGCAGGGATTGGGATTGCCATGTTTGGTGAATCACTCACTATGTTACAAACCCTTGGTGGCATCTTGGTCATTGGTGGTGGTATGGGTGAGATTGTCATCAGTATGACCAAAAAGCACGCTGCAATTAAAAAAGAACAACCCGCGCAATAACCGGAGGCTATTATGAACACTTCATGGAACTGGATTCTCCTCTTGGTGACAGTGTTCATCATGATAGGGCTCGCGCTGTACAGCAACAAAATCATGAAAGCTCATGACGGTGAAGGCGGTTTTTTATTAGCCGCCAATTGCCTTGGCCCTTTTATTGGAGCCGCCACAATTGTCGCAACAGGATTTTCCGGTTGGGGATTTATGGGCTCCCCTGGTGTTGCCTACAAATACGGTTCAATCGAACTTCTTGGAAACTTCTTCTTTGCTCCGGGGATAATATTTGCGGTTTTGTTTTGTGCTCGATTTCTACATCAAAAAGCACAAGCAATTGGAAGCTTTACCATCCCAGAATATATAGCTCGTAGCCATGAAGGCCCTGAGATAATCAAACGTTGGACTCAAGCTTTTGCTGCAATCATCACTATCATTTTATTACTCGTATTTTTGGTCGGACAAATAAAGGCTCTCGGATTATTGGCAGGTCAGTGGCTAGGCATTGATAATAATACTGCGGCACTATTAATGATCGGCATTATCATTATTTATACCTCTATAGGAGGGTTAGCCGCGGTTGCTTTTACCGATGCGTTTATGGTGATGGGGATGTGTGTTTCCGCTCTGATTATTGTCGTCACTATTTTTTCAGATATGTCACCTAGTGAACTCATTTCTAATTTGAATGCTATTGATCCACAACTGCTATCTCCTGAGGATTCTGGCCCGTACGGTTCAACGATGTTGCATGTATTCCTTGTGCTTCCGTATGCGTTTATCTACACCACAACATTACCTTATATGTCGGTAAGATTTATGGCATTAGCGAAAACCACTAAGCTACATCATGTCGCAATTTATATGCTGCCCATTTCTTGTTTACTGAGTTTAGTTCCTTTGGCAGGCTTATATACCCGCATCAAAATACCAAATCTTGCCACCCCCGATGAAGCGATGCCCACTTTCCTTACCCATTTCATGACACCATCTATTTCAGCTGTGGTAACGCTGTTTATTTTGTTCGCGATGAAATCGACAGCCAATTCTGTTTTGCACGCCATCGCAGGTGCGGTATCACACGATTTACGTCAATCGATATGGCCTAGTTGTAAACTATCTGAATCTTCTCTGTTGGTATTAAATCGTGGGGCGGTATGGTTGTTAGGAATAACCGGATTCATTGTGATGCTATTTGCTCCCCCTTTCATGTTATCAATGCTAGCGATTCTTGGCTCAGGAACCTTAATGGCGGCACTAGTGGCTCCAACATTACTTGCTCACTTTATCCCCGCAAATATCTACGCTGCACTCTCTTCTATGATCATTGGTTTTGGCTCAGGTTGCCTTCTGTTTCTAAAATTTGACTTAGGTTGGGTCGAAGCCCCTATCTACTCATCGCTACTTGCCTGTGGTACGTATTGGGTTGTGGCCAAATTTTTCGATATGAAATCAACATCTATGGAAATATCACATCACTAAATATTATTTCCATAAATTATGTTCGCCATCAATTATTCTCTCCATACGTTGTTTTTTCTCTATACATTAATTTCTCCATACATTAGAAAAAAGGACTGCTCGTAGCAGTCCTTTTCTCAATATATTAAAACAGTTCATTATCTCGTTAATTGACTTTGAATTTGCCCCTCAAGCGCACGGCTGTTAGATATATCCTTTCTCATATCTATATGGTTAATACGATATTCTCGTGGCGTTGTTCTTAATAATTGTTTGAATTTAGCATTAAAATTAGATAAGGAAGAAAATCCAACTTCAGACCCAATATGAGCAATCGTCCAATCGGTTAATACCAAGTATCTAGCTGCCTGTTTTACACGCTGTTCAATCACATACTGACGGAATGTAACGCCAAGGTTCGCATGGAAAAATCGAGAAAACGTACTATCAGCCATATATAGCTGCTCAGCAACTTTGGTCACCGATAACGATTCAGAAAGGTGTTCAGAAATGTACTCTAACACGACGTGCACACGATCTTCAGTGCGTTTAATATTATTGACTTCAAACCGATAATCAGCAAGGTAACGAGTCGGCTTTAACTTAGATAGTTCTTCAAGTAACCCAAGTAAATTTAAAACCTGACCAAACTCCAGTGTGTTCTCCATTTTATCCAAAATTTGAGTTATCTCATGGATTTCCTCGCCTTCAAACAAGGTTCCATAACTCGATTTTTCAAGCATCTGCTTGATCATATCAAATTGAATACTATCAACAAATGTCTGGCCTAGGGCAGTTAATCGAAAATGTAAAACGTCACAATCAGTCGGGTCTTTGTGCTTTTCTAACGAGAGTCGAAACGGATTAAAAGGTGCGAGTAACACTAACTGACCGACATGCAATTGGTAGTGAGTATTCGCCAAATGTAAGGTGCACCCGGATGTTTTCGGGCGTATCAATATATAATCGACACCAAAAATAAGATGCTCAGTTTCTTTCAACTTCTGTAGATCAAACATCAAAAATTTAGGCGTATTAGCAATAACACGTTGACACATAATCTACCTCCAATGTCTGGCTTAACTATATACATCAGCTACAAAACACCAACATCATGACTCTATAAATGTGATGTCACACACTTGCACCAAAGCCAATCGTGATGTTCATCATGCATGGGGCTAACATTTAAAGTTCTCCAGCATAAAACCGCCACTCCTCAGCATTAAATGACTATTATCAGCCATCATTTAGCGCGATATTAATGTCATTGAAAAGCAGTAATTAACTTTGCTAATCATAATAAACCACACATATTAATTTGAATATTTACACTACCAGAAATTATTAATGGCTTTATTTTAAACATAAGGTAAACACTAATAATAAAGGGACTTACTACTAAGTACTTTATATTCTATTGGAGATTTATAATGAGTGTTTCTAATGACCTATATCCAAATGCATCTTTACCACTAGAAAGAAAAGATTCTGGTGCTCCGATTGTTAGACCCGGACTGCACGTTGAATCCTATAATGATTTTGACCCACTTCGCCACGTTATTGTCGGCATTGCCGATAACCAACATATTCCAGAAGCTTGCCCTGCTAGTAATGAAAAAATACCCGCTGACTCACCTATGCGTGGCAGTAAAGCAGGTCGACGGACTCAAGAATCTATCGATCGTGCCAATGAGTGCTTAAATGGGTTTGCTAAGATCTTAGAAGACCGCAATATCATTGTCGATCGCCCAGGAGCAGTAGATTGGAATGAGCGCATCACTACTCCTGATTTTAGTATCAGTTCTGGTTTCGGTGTAATGCCACCGCGTGATTGCTTACTGACCATGGGTAAAAGCATGCTGATGGCACCAATGAGCTTCCGTAGCCGCTACTTCGAATATTTGGCTTATGTCGATTTAATGCGTGAATATTTCGAATCAGACACAAGTTGCATGATTGAGCAAGCACCACGCCCACGCTTGTCTGATGATAGCTTCCGCATGGATTATGTTGCCGCTTACGAATACATGTCTGATGCTGAAACAATGGAGCGTTCGCTGCGTAAAGAGTACAGCACAAAAGAGACCGACATTCTATTCGATGCTGCAGATGTCATGCGTTTAGGGAAAGATATTTTTGTCCAACATGGTTTAACCACAAACCTTGCTGGCATCCGCTGGATCAAGCGTAAATATGAGCCTCAAGGATATCGAGTTCACACTCTAAGCTTTGAAGATAATCACCCGATTCATATTGATGCAACTTTCTGTCCATTGCGTCCGGGGTTAATGTTACTCAACCCGAATCGTCCGTTGTTTGCTGGGCAACGTGAGATCTTTGAGAAGAATGATTGGGAAATCGTTGAAGCGGTTAAACCTGCTTGGGATAACCCACCACCACTTTGCTACTCAAGTACTTGGTTATCAATGAACACCTTGATTCTAGATCATAAAACGGTGTGTGTTGAAGCGTCTGAAACAGGCCAAATGGAGCAATTCGACCAACTTGGGTTTGAGGTGGTTCCTGTTGATTTACGCGATGCCTATGCATTTGGAGGGGGCTTACACTGTGCGACTGCCGATGTATGGCGCGAAGGTACATGTGAAGATTATTTCCCTAACCAATTCGCAGGTGCTCACAACATCGAGCATTGGGAATATTAAACTGCATGGCTGATTTCAGTTAAATCGAAATCCGCCGCCGCTTTTTATGATAAAAAAACCGCATCAATTTCGATGCGGTTTTTTTTGTAACGATGAATTCAATATTCAGATTTAAATCTTAAATTTATTGAGCTCATCATGAAGATCCGTTGCCTTCTCGGTTAACTCACCACTAATTGATACTGATGAGGACATGCTATCCATCACATCGACCGCAGTATCGTTAATAACGACAACATTACGGTTAATCTCTTCTGCTACTAAGCTTTGCTCTTCCGCTGCTGAAGCAATTTGATTATTCATATCATTAATCACATCAATCGCTTGGTTAATTTCAGCCAAAGCTTGTTGTGCCGCTTGTGTCTCTTCTTTTGTATCGACCGCTTGTTGTTGGCTTTGCTGCATCAGCACTACGATTGACTGTGTTTCTTGCTCTAACCTCGCCAACATCGAACGAATTTCTTCTGTCGAAGACTGCGTGCGAGTCGCAAGATTACGCACTTCATCTGCCACAACCGCAAATCCACGTCCCGCTTCACCTGCTCGTGCCGCTTCAATTGCTGCATTCAAGGCTAATAAGTTAGTCTGCTCTGCAATGCCACCAATTTCAGTTAAAATACCTTGAATAGCCGCGCTTGATTCCGCCAAGCTTTGCGTTTGGTGCTGTGCATTATTAACCTGAAGCGCTAAGTCCTCTACCGCTGATGCTGCGTTGTCCATTCGACCCATGCCATTCAAGCTGTTACTTTGAACCTGACTTGCTGCTGCCGCTGCTTGAACAGCAGAACTTGCGACTTCTTGTGCTGTTGCACTCATTTCATTAATAGCCGTCGCTAAAGAGTTCACTTCATTAACTTGGATATTCAGTTGATCTTTTGAAGTAGCTGCGCGTTCTTGACCTGCAGTTGCACTTCTGTCCACTTGCTCCGCGGTATCCATCACGGTTCTTAACATACCTTGCATTCGTTCTAGGAAAGTATTGAACCAGAAAGCCAGTTGCGCGGTTTCATCTTTACCTTTCACTTCAATACGGTAAGTTAAATCGCCATCACCTTGAGCCACATCTTTAAAACGCTCGACAAGATTGATCAAGATTTTACCTAGTGAGTTAGCAATCACACCCATCACGGTGATACCAACAATAGCTGCAATTAAACCCGCAATAACTCCTTGCTCAATCGCACCTGAATTCTGTTCACTGCTCCAATTCTCAAAAGTCGCAACACTTTGCGTCAGTTTATTGGTCGGCACTGACACCATAACAATCCATGCAGCCCCAGAAGTATCTACTGAAGTAATCGCGTATTCTTGATCGCCAATGGTCAACATGCCAATGTCATTTTGAGTCGCAAGAGACTGGATTTTTGACCAGCGAGAATAGAGTTCGCTTGGCACTTTTTTACCGACGTTCACACTATCCCGGCTATTGGCAAGCATTGCCCCTTTCCAAGATGAGATGATAATGCTGCCTTCGCCATCAAATAGGTTTTCAGCCAGTGCTTCACTTTGACCTTGCAGCTCGATCAGCGAGAGATCAAATCCGAGTGAACCAATGATTTTATTGTCCAATTTTAAAGGTTGGCTAATGGTCGTGATCAACTCTTTTTTGCCACGAACCGGGTACATATAAGGTTCCATCACAAAAGTATTGCCCGTTTCATAAGGCATTAAGTGCCAATCATCGGTACGTTCGCCATTACTATTCAGCGCGGTGTTGGAGAAGCTTTCCATTGCAACAGCATCAAAACTATTGTTTGAATTGGGAGAAAAGAATGGCGCTAAGTAACCTTTACTATTCATTGCATCGCTTGCGCCTACTTCGGTTTCTAGCGGCCACGTTTTCTCTTCCCACACCATGTAGCCTGCAAAAACTGCTTTATCTTGCGCTTCTAGTGCTGCTGAAAATTGTTTAACGATGGTATCTGCGCCCAATTGAGACTCAGCACTCAATTCAATAATTGAACGAACTTGAGATAGGTTAGCAAGTACAGGGAAAAGTTGGTTGGAAATGATTTTGCCTTGCTCTGATGCCGTTGCCTGCAAATTTGCGATAGTCGCTTCTGTTAGTTGAGTCTTAACCTTTTCAGTTATCTCTTGGTTTACTTTGGTGAATGCATTGGTTGTCATTCCCATCGCAATCAGCAATGTAAATGCCATCGCTAATCCCGCGCTTAGCGCAATACGTGTACGAATACTTTTAAACATGCCGATTGCTTACCCTCTTTTATTGAAACATAACATTGTATTAATGATGTAAAGCCTAAAAATCAGCAGTATATAGAAGATAGATGAACACAATATCTAGAAATATGAATAGAAGATTAACAAGATAGCATTCGTTATGAACAACGGATTCAACTAAGCGAATTCCATCAAAACCCGACACAAAACAGAACCAAATCAAACAATCAAAACAAGACAGTTAACCCTCTGAAACAAAACACTAAAAATTCAATTTACATTTACCCATTGATAGTAATCTTACCTACTAAATGTCATTCATAGCGGTACCATCTCTTCTGTTTTGTCTATCGACCTAACTAAAAAGTATTATGCTATCTGTCAATTACTTGAGTTCTATCAATTTTAAAAACCTGCAAACCACTTCAAAAATAACTGCCGTGTACCTCTTCAGCATTTGAACTAGTTCCTTTATAAATCGCACTTAATTACAGAAACTTAATTCGCATCTATTTAAATGTCGAATATAAGATCTTCATCATTATTTATTTTGAGCTGTGAAATTATAATAATTCAGATTCATGAGCCATAGCATGCTGCTAACTAATACAATTAAAAATAAGAATTATTATGTTTAAAAAACTATCTCTAAAAAACAAGCTAGCCATATCCGCAAGCGCCGCCATCATTTTAGGGGGCGTGTTGGTAGAAGCGTTATCATTTAATGCATCATTAGATCGACTAGATATTGAAGTAGAACAGCGACTAGAAAGTACAACCGCTTCGTACAATCAGTATGTTGCTGACTGGCTGGTGTCAAAAGAGCGAGCACTCAAGTCGCTCACTTCAGAAGCAGACAAAGCCGCGATTGTGGTGCATTTAAAGCAAGTTCGAGATTCTGCTAAGTTTGATAATGTTTTCTTAGCTTACCCTGATGGCTCACAAGCAAACGCCAATGCGGTCGTATTACCACCTGGTAATGATGACCCACGTAAATGGGGCTGGTACACCAATGCCGTCGCAAACCCTTCAAAAGTGTTCATGGATAACCCAACGGTTGCCGCTGCGACAGGGGCTAATGTTGTTTCTCTTGGTAAAGCGCTTGATTTACATGGTCAGCAAGTAGTACTTGGTGCAGATGTAGAGATCACCGATATCCTAAATAGCATGGAAAAGGTCATTCTCCCGGGTGAAGGCTACATGTTCATTGCCAATGATAAAGGCAATATTTTCACTCACCCCAATACTAAATTGCTAAACAAGCCCGTTTCTGAGCTAGGACTTAATTTCCCAACACTTCAACAAGCCGCAAACAGCAATTCAGATATGCAGGTTGAATTGAATGGCGAGCAGTATGTTATCTACGCAAAAAGTATCGAAGGCACGAGCTTGATGACCGTGAGTGTCATTAATTACAACTCTCTCGTTGCTCCACTATTTGATGCGGTATACGGTCAAATTTTAGTGACGGGTATTGTCGTGATCATCTGTACACTACTATTCAACTTGTTATGTAACATTCTATTCCGCCCACTGAACTATGTATCGGAAGCGCTCGCACAGATCGCAAATGGTAGTGGTGATTTGACTCAGCGCATCCATGTTGAAAACGAAGATGAAGTTGGCGAACTGGCACACAATTTCAATACTTTCGTCGCGAGTTTACAAAACCTGATTGGTCACATTCGTCAGCAATCTCACCAATTAACCGATCAGTCAGACCAAAGTGCTAAGCGTGCGAATAGCTCAGTGAATGAGCTTAACCTCCAGCAACAAGAGATCACTATGGTTGCAACCGCCGTTACCGAAATGGCATCTGCTACTCGTGAAATTGCCTCTCATGCTGAACAAACCGCTCAAGCTGCACAAAACTCATCAACGAGTACTAACGAAGGCCACACATTAGTGCTTCACACTAAAGGCTCAATCAATAACCTCGCTAATGAAGTCAGCGAAGCTAGTTCTGTGATCAGCGAGTTACAGCAACATGCACAAGAGATCAATACGGTTCTTTCAACGATTCAAGGCATTGCAGAGCAAACCAACTTACTTGCACTTAATGCTGCGATTGAAGCCGCTCGCGCTGGCGAACAAGGCCGTGGTTTTGCCGTTGTTGCTGATGAAGTTAGAGTGCTTTCTCAACGAACTCACACTTCAACGGAAGAGATCAAATCAACCATCGACACTCTTCAACACACCACAAATCGCGCAGTTTCGTTAATGGAAAGCAGCTCGACTTTAGCAACAAGCTCGGTTGAAGATGCCGATCGTGCGACCCTTGCTCTAGAGGAGATCAGCTCTGCGGTAACATTAATCAGTGACATGGCAACTCAGATCGCTACGGCGGCAGAAGAGCAGACTCATGTAACGGGAGAAATCACGCAGAATGTGACGTCGATTAAAGATGTGACCGATCAGCTTGTTATTGGCTCTGAGGACAGTTTATCGCAGTCAAATGAACTCAAACAACAAGCCATTGAATTGAGTGAAAAAGTAGCAACCTTTAAGCTCTCTTAACGGACGCTTTCATATACATTTATAATGGCGCTCAATGCGCCATTTTTTATGCCGTCATAGCACTTTAATGCCCTCGTTCATGCCATATCATGCGTGAGCTCTAGTTGTTGCCGATAAACGTAAGTAAAAAGTGAATTTTTCCTCAAAATTCCCAGCTATTGTCTAGACTTAACTTTATAGCACCCGTTTAGATTGAAAAGCTAAGAGAGCATTATGGCGAGATTTTATCTATTTTTAGCGTTACTCATGTCTGGGCATTCCAACGCTACCTCTATCGCTTCATTTCCCGATGACATTGATAGTATGATCTTAGTAAAACAGAGTGTGCTCCCTGGCAACGATGTCGTTCTACCTCCAAACACTGCCCTTTTCGTTCAAGAAACCGTAAAAATGTATAACTGGATTAATAACGGTCAGGGCACCAAGCTCAATATTTTTGTTCCCAAGGAGAGAGTTAAAGCTTACAAGAATCATGGTCCATACCCTGATGGGATCACTGCGGTTGCCATATATGAAGATCAGGACATTGTCTTTGTCACTGAACATCTCGCAGGAGAGGCGATGTATGGGACCTATGATAGAAATGGCAATGACATCAGTTCGCAACATCCATCTTTTGCGACGGAGGTTTGCTACGCTTGCCATCTTGGTCATCAAGACATCTGTATCAATGGCACCTGTGCGGTTCCAATTATCGAAATATTCGATAAATAGCTCTGAGATACACTATGAAAATTGCCATATTTCACTCTATCCGCACCAAAATATTTGCTTCTCATCTGTTGTTGATACTAGTGATCATCGCGAGTTTGACCTATCAGCACCACAAAAATGAGATCAACAATACCGTTAGTATGACAACTGCATTTCATCAAGAGGCAGCCATTCCTCTGATTTCTGACATCAGTACCGCTATTTCCGGCGGCAACTATTCCAATCTACTATTGCCTAAGTTCAAAACACAATTAATGAATACGCCAGATCTGTTGTACCTCAAAATTGTTGGCCGTTCAGATAATAGGAGCATCCCTATCGAGGTACAATTCGATCGCGAAGTGTGCCAAGTATGGCGTTCTCATTTTCCGCTGAACTTCCAACAAAACACTAAAGACAGAATTGAGAGGATTCAAGCACGCTTAGCCACTAATGAAGGGGATATCGTTAAACTCAACTATCTGCTCAATAGAGCTAAAGAAGCGCTCAATACGTTCGAGCTCTCCAACCAACTCGAAGCAAAATACAACTTCGATTTTGATAACAATAACGAGTTCAACACGTCCTATTTTGATAGAGAAAAGAACATTCTATTTCTCTCTCTACCCACAACAAATAGCGCTGGTGGACGAGTTGACATGGTCTACGATATAAGTTCGATTAAGAAAGTGGAGCATGTCATATTATTCGATGCTCTGTCCGAGTTATTCGTCGCTTTAGCCATTGCTTTACCTGCTCTTGGTTTGCTCTCCTTTCACATCTCCGCACCATTGAAATCACTCTCAAAATGTATGAAGCGTGATATTAAAGATATCGATACAACAAAAATCCCAGAACAGAACCGACATGATGAGATCGGTGAACTCTCTACCGAATTCACGCACCTGATTAAGAAAATGGCCATTCACACCAAAGAGCTTGAATACCTGACTCGTAATGACCCATTAACAGGATTACTGAATCGACGTTCATTCAATTCACTACTGGCTGAGATTCAAGTTAAAAATCGATCAAAGTATGTCGCCATTATGTATGTCGATATCGATCACTTTAAAAAGTACAACGACACTTATGGGCACAACCTAGGCGATATTGCACTACAAAAAGTGGCCCAAGTATTAAGTGACAATACGGTCGATGAGAACGAAAAGGCATTTAGAGTCGGAGGCGAAGAGTTTGTGGTGACGCTCAATATTAGCAATCTTGAGCAAGCGATTACTCGAAGCGAAAAGATCCGAAAAATGGTGCACGAATTAGAGATTGAACATAAAACGAGCCCAACAGAAAAGGTCATTACCATTTCTGCTGGGGTTTGCATCTATACAAAACAAGATTTGCTCAACACAACAATAGAAGATGTGGTTGATTACGTTGACCATGTTCAATATCAAGCAAAACACAACGGTCGAAACCAGATCATCATTTGTGATAAATACATATCACACCAAACTAACCGTTCTAACTTCGCTCAATTAGAAAACAATTATCACGACGATGGATTGCCTCCAACACACCCATAATTTTCTGATTTAATTCTCTTTCCTGACAAGTAACATCACCGCGGCGAGGGACAAGAATGCCGTCATCACCACAAAAATATCGTTGTACGCCATGATCCGACCATTTTGATACATGGTCGACATCAGCATTGAGTTTGCTTGCAAGTTCGCCGTCACAGGGTCACTTCCTGAACCAATGAAAAATTGAGCTTGTTGTTGTAAGTAATACCATGCATCAGAGCTAACACTCGGCAGGCTGCTCTGAACGTGTGCTAAATGTTCTCTAGCCTTGTTATCAAGTAACGTTGCGATGATCGCAATACCAAACGCACCACCCAAATTACGCATGATATTGGTTAGCGTTGAAGCGTCTGGTACGCTAGGTTTCGGAACGCCTTGCATCGCCACCATTGACAAAGACACCATCATAAATGGGCTACCAACCGCTCTAATGAGCATTGATACGACCAATTGGTCATGCCCAAAATCAGCCGTCATGTGGGTATTCATCCAACAGCTTAACGCAAACATGCCAAAACCGAACGCCGCTAAATATTTGGGTTTTATGAACTTCAACACTTTAGGCACAAAGGGGAAAATCAATAACTGAGGAAACCCCATCCACATCAGTACTTCACCAATCTCAAGCGCGTTGTAATGCTGGATTTCCGTCAAATACAGTGGGATCACATAAATCGATCCCATCAATCCCATCCCC
Source organism: Vibrio cortegadensis (assembly GCF_024347395.1). Classification (NCBI taxonomy): domain Bacteria; kingdom Pseudomonadati; phylum Pseudomonadota; class Gammaproteobacteria; order Vibrionales; family Vibrionaceae; genus Vibrio; species Vibrio cortegadensis. Next base: position 653,722 of record NZ_AP025473.1, on the reverse strand, counting down.
AAAATCAAATAGGTAAAGCATGCCATTGCAAAACGTTGATTCCCCAACAAACGCAGGTTCACTAATGGATCTTTTCGATACAATTCATTAATGATGAAATAGGTAATACAGACGACCGCAATAACTGAAAGCGCAGTGATGAAGGTTGAACTGAACCACTCTTCTCGGCTTCCCTCTTCAAGAACGACTTCGAGACAGCCAAGTCCTACTCCCATCAACAAAATACCAGCCCAATCAGCATTGCGAAGGGATTCGATATTAATTTTTTCATCATCTAGGCCGAACCTCACCATCGCAATAACTGCTATAGCAGGGACTAAGTTAATATAGAAGATGAAATGCCATGAGAAGTTTTCAGTTAGCCACCCACCAAGCGTCGGCCCAATGGAAGGCGCAAACGTCGCGGTAATACCGAACAAGGTCATACCAAGCGCACGTTTATGCAGTGGTAGTAATTGCACCACCAGCGAAAACGCGAGCGGTATTAATGCTCCACCACTGAACCCTTGTATAGCTCGAAATGCGATCATTGAGGGCATATTCCAAGCAAAAGAACAGAGCAGTGAAGACAAACCAAAGATCACGGTTGTACCCGTAAGATAGCGGCGTTTGCCTAAGGTTTTAGATAACCAACCACTAAGCGGAATCGCCACCATTTCGGCAACTAAATAGGAGGTCGCAATCCACGAGCTTTCATCGAGTGTCGCGGACAGTGCGCCTTGAATATCTTTGAGCGATGAGTTGGTGATCTGGATATCCAAAATCGCCATGAATGAACCTAGCATACCGCCCATCAGTGCAATCCAGCTACGTAAAGAAACTTCAGAAGTTGTTTCCTTCGGCTTTACTGATTCGGCTTGTGTATTTGAAGCAACCATTTCAGCCATGATTTAGCCTCTTGGCTCTAATGCAATATCACTACTTTCTGCCGCCAACTCACTCTCATTTTCGTTGCGGATATCATGCGTATCGACTGTAACGACTGCTGATAAACCTGGAATAATTTGCTGCGCTGCCAGTATTTGATCATCAAAGTGTATTTTAACCGGAACACGTTGAACGATTTTTGTAAAATTACCCGTCGCATTCTCAGGAGGTAGCAATGCAAATTGAGCCCCAGTAGCAGGAGAAAAGCTCTCTAATGTTCCGGTAATTTCTCGATTTGGAAACGCATCTAGTTCAATATTCACTTTTTGGCCCGGCTGCATTTTAGCCAGCTGAGTCTCTTTGAAGTTCGCTTCAACCCAAACATCTGACGTTGGCACTAAACTTATTAGCGGCATACCGGGTTGAATGAATAACCCTTCTCTCACGCTACGTCTACCCACAATGCCATCGACTGGCGCTACGATTTTGGTATAGCTTAAATTCAGCTCCGCTTGATCCAATTCCGTTTGAGCTTCTGCCACTGATGCTTGTGCTTGCACAATTTGGCTATCAATGACATTCAGCTTTTCTTGTTCAGCAATATAGTGTGACTGCGCTTCTTCTAATTGTGCTTTGGAGACTTTCAAATGAGCAAAAGCATTATCCACTTCATCTTGTGACGAATACTGTTTCTTGAGCAAACTTTGACTACGTTGAAGCAGTTGCTGTGAGCGTTCTAAATCTGCTTGAGCTGAATCAACTTCACTTTTAGTTTGAATAATGACTCGCTGCTGCAATCGATGCTGCGCTTGAGAATATTCAACCGATGCAAGTTGGACTTGTAAGTTGGCTATAGACTGAGATTTTTTAACCTGAAACTCACGATCATCAATCTTTGCCAGTAGCGTTCCCGATGTCACGAACTGATTGTCATCGACCAAAGTTTCGACGACGTAGCCTGAAACCTTGGCACTGATATTAGTGATATTGGCTTTTACGTAAGCATTATCTGTCGATTGGAAATATTGCCCATATCCGAACCAATAACCTGATGCAAGTAAACCTAAAGATACGAATATCATCGTCGCAATGATAGCCGCTTTAGGCTTCTTTCTAGGGGTAAGTTCAAGTGATGGTGCGGTTTGTAACGGTTGAGATGTTGCCTGATTAGTGGGATGTTCTGTGGCCAATGTTGTGTACCTTGTATTATAGAGCGATGAAATGTTGACTTAATAATGAAGCGGCTGAGAGTGATGAGCAGCCATTTCTATGAGAAGCCCTATTTTATACAAAAAACATTATTTGATTAGATAGGATAAAAAGGAAATACTGTCCTAATAATCTTACTAATAGAGTGTGTTATGGACTTAAATGCCGTCGCTATTTTTGCGAAAGTCGTTGAATCTGGAAGTTTTACCCTTGCGTCAGAGAGCCTAAAACTCACCAAATCTACCGTAAGCCGCAAGGTTTTAGAGCTAGAGAATCAACTGGGGGTGAAATTATTAGTCCGTACCACTCGCCATTTAGCGACAACCGCAGAGGGACAAACCTTTTACCAGTCTTGCTCTGAGATGTTGTCGATCATGGAAAGTGCAGAGCAAGAGATCTGCGAAAGCCAATCCACGATTCGCGGGCATATCAACATTGCCATGCCCATTGAACTCGGCCACCAAATGCTGATGCCTTATATAGACGCTTTCTTGTTACGCTACCCAGAAGTGACCATTAATCTTGATCTGACCAATCGCCATATTGATTTAATCGCAGATGGTGTAGACCTGCATTGTCAGATAGGTGAACCCAAGCTCTCCAATAATGTGGCTCGGCTTTTTTACTCTTCAAATCAACAACTGGTGGCTAGCCCGAATTACTTAAAACAACACCCTAAGATCCATCACCCACACGATTTACGCACCAACCACAAGCGGGTGAAACTATCACGCCCTCAGTTAGAATCATTGTGGATGTTTAGCAATGGTGAGCAGCAAATTACAGTAGAACTCCCTCATCAACTCAGTGTGAACACCATTACGTCATCGCTCACCGCAACCATTGATGGGCTCGGTGTGTCGGTTCTACCTGAATACCTCTGCCGACCGCATATTCAAAGTGGAAAATTGACGCGACTGCTTCCAGAGTGGTCTATCCCGACGGTTGGGATCAGCTTTGTCTATCCAGAAAGAAAACTCATGCCTAAGCGATTAAGAGTGCTGCTCGATTTCTTACTCAGTGAGTTATCACAGCGAGATATTCATCCTAAAGATTGATCCCGCAGTGGGCGTGTTTAGGTAAAAAGTACATCAAGCAAGCTAGATCAAATCAAAACGTTTGATGTGTTTTTTACAACGAACTGATATTGTGTGCGTTCAATACGGAGCGCACCATGAAACTTTCTACTGAAAACGTCTTACTTCAAATCGCTTTAGACCTAAGCTCAAATCTGGCGAGCGATAAACATTACCAACGCTTAATTGACTCACTTCATCAAGTATTTCCTTGCGATGCCAGTGCTCTTTTCGTTTTAGACCAAGAAGATTTTCTTAAGCCCGTGGCCGTAAAGGGACTCTCTCAAACCGTGCTTGGTCGACGCTTTTTTCCCAAGGCGCACCCACGTTTGGCGGCGATTATTGACAGCCAACATCCAGTCCGGTTTGCCGCCAATAGCGACCTACCGGATCCTTTTGACGGCTTGCTCCTCAATGAGTCAACTCACATTGATGTACATGACTGTTTAGGGTGCAGTTTATATGTTGAAAACAAACTTGTCGGTGTGCTCACTCTCGACGCTTTAGAAGTGGGAGCGTTCGATAAAATTGACAATATTACCATTGAAACTTTCGCGGCTTTGGCTGCTGCAACGCTCAGAAATCGAGCTCAATTTGATGCGCTAAAAGCCAAGAATAAACAGCAGAAATCAATCACGACCGCGTTGATTCAGCAAGCTCGTAGCATACAAGGTGAAATGGTTGGGATCAGCCCACAAATCCAGAAATTACGAAGTAATATTTCGATGGTCGCCCACTCCGATTACGCGGTGTTAATCAGTGGCGAAACAGGGGTGGGTAAAGAGCTCGTGGCCCATGCAGTCCATGAGCAGTCGCAGCGAAATGACAAACCAATGATCTACGTAAACTGTGCGGCTCTGCCCGAAACATTAGCGGAAAGCGAGCTGTTCGGTCATGTCAAAGGCGCGTATACCGGGGCCAATTCACAGCGAGCAGGTAAGTTTGAACTTGCTGATGGCGGCACGATTTTTCTTGATGAAATTGGCGAGTTACCTCTGCTTATTCAAGCCAAATTACTGCGAGTGATCCAACAAGGTGAAGTACAGCGCGTAGGTAGCGATAAAAATGTTCTCGTCGACGTTCGTTTGATTGCTGCAACGAACAGGAATCTTGAATATGAAGTCGATCAAGGTAACTTCAGAGCCGACCTTTTCCATCGTCTGAATGTATTCCCTATTCATATCCCACCACTGCGTGAACGCGATGGTGATATTCCTGTATTAGCAGGGCATCTATTGGACAAGGTTCGCAGTCAATTTAATGTTCCAAACCTACACATTCATCCTAAAACACTCATGCATTTAGAACAGGTTGCTTGGCCCGGAAATGTACGAGAATTAGAGCATACTTTAATGCGAGCGGCGCTAAGAACCATTCAGCACAACGAACACATCATTACTTTGCAGCACTTTGTTGATGAACTAGAAATCAAGCCGAGTGTAGAAATGACATCAAACATATTCCCTGCTGAGAGCCAGCCAATGCGGGAATTAGTCGAATCGTACCAAAAACAATTGATTGAGCACGCTTTAGCCGAATCGAACGGGGTCTGGGCAAAAGCAGCAGAGTTCCTGCAAATGGATCGTGGAAATTTATATCGAATGGGTAAAAAGCTCGATATAACAAAAACATAGGAACAATTTAAATTGATGTGTTTTTTACAACAGATGCGATGTAAAAAACACATCAACCCTCTTAAGATAAAAATACAAAACCCTTCAAAAACAACAAGTTAACTTCTGGCACAGTCTGTGCAATAACGCTCGGTAATTATATTCGATTTCAGCAACGAACTGAGATCGCAACACTACTCAATGGAGCGACAATACATGTTCTGTATTCAATGTGAACAAACAATCCAAACGCCTGCTGTAAAAGGCTGTTCTTTCACACAAGGTATGTGTGGCAAAACTTCTGAAGTTTCTGACTTACAAGACGTACTCGTTTACTCTTTACAAGGTGTTTCATTTTGGGCTGAACAAGGTCGCAAATTTGACATCATCGTAGATGAAATTGATCAGTGGGCACCAAAAGCTTTCTTCGCAACATTGACTAACGTTAACTTCGACCCTGCTCGTATCGTTGAATTCGTACAACAAGCTAACCAATACAAGCAGCAACTAGAGCAAGCAGTTCGCGCAGCAGCAACACTTTCAAACGTAGAGCTTCCAGAGCTTTCGGCGGCAGCGAAATTCGAACTACCTACAGACGCAGAGCAGTTCCTTGCAATTGCACCTCAAGCAGCGGTTAACCGTGGCCATGATTCACAACACGAAGACGTTATCGGCCTTCGCTTACTTTGTCTTTACGGTCTAAAAGGTGCTGCTGCTTACCTAGAGCATGCACGCGTTCTTGGTCAAACTGACGAGAAAGTATTCGCTGAATACCACGAAATCATGGCTTGGCTAGGTACTGATCCAACAGACCTAGGTGAGCTACTAGATTGCTCAATGAAAATTGGCCTAGTGAACTACCGCATCATGGAAATGCTTGATACTGGCGAAACGGCGACATTCGGTCACCCAGAACCTACTCAAGTGAACGTAAAAACTATTGCGGGTAAATGTATCCTTGTTTCTGGTCACGATCTTCACGATCTTGAGAAGATTCTTCAGCAAACTGAAGGCAAAGGCATCAACGTTTACACTAACGGTGAAATGCTTCCAGCACACTCTTACCCTGAGCTGAAAAAATACCCTCACCTAGTAGGTAACTACGGTAGTGCATGGCAGAACCAACAAAAAGAATTCGCAAATTTCCCTGGCGCTGTAGTGATGACTTCTAACTGTCTGTTGAACCCAAATGTAGGTCAATACTCAGATCGTCTATTCACTCGTAGCATCGTAGGCTGGCCTGGCGTTGCTCACATTGAAGGTGATGATTTCAGCCAAGTAATCGACTGTGCACTTGCACAAGAAGGTTTCAAACAGAACGAAATCGAACAGATGATCACTATCGGTTTTGGTCGCAATGCTCTTATGGCAGCGGCTCCAGCAGTTGTTGAACAAGTTAAAGAAGGCAACATCAGCCACTTCTTCCTTGTTGGTGGTTGTGACGGTGACAAATCTGAGCGTAGCTACTACACAGACTTCACAGCTCAAGCTCCTGAAGACAGCGTGATCCTAACGCTTGCATGTGGTAAATACCGCTTCAACAAGAACCAATTCGGTGACATCAACGGCATCCCACGTCTATTAGATGTAGGTCAATGTAACGATGCTTACTCTGCAATTCAGCTAGCGCTTGCTCTAGGTAAAGAGTTCGATTGCGACATCAACGATCTACCACTAACACTGGTTCTATCTTGGTTCGAGCAAAAAGCGATTGTTATCCTACTGACTCTATTTGCTCTTGGCGTTAAAGGCATCTACACAGGCCCAACCGCTCCAGCATTCTTGACTGATAACCTACTTGCTATCATCCAAGACAAGTTCGATATGCGTAGCATTGGTAACGTTGAAGACGACCTTAAGACTATTTTAAAAGCGTCATAAGTCTCCGCTATCGCTAAGCAGTTAAGCAATTGAGCAGTTAAGCTTGATTAAAGCGACTCAACAGCGAATGACGTAGACCAAGTTCGATGCCTGATTACTTTTATATATGACTTTCATATTAAAGTGGCAGGCATCGAATTTTTCATAATGAAAGACACAAGATACACCTTCCATAATTTCTCATTTCTCGATTAAAAAAGTGACAATAATGATGACATTCGAATGGCCAAATACCACACCTGTAACTATGGTGTGTCTCAAAAAATGGTTTGAAACCGACGATACTGTTAGCCTACAAATCGCTCCAAAAAACAACGATGCTAGCTTTGATTTCAAACCCGGACAATTCATTTCCCTTGGGCTTCCAATCGAGAAAAGTAACCCTAGTAAAATTGATTACCGCGCGTATTCAATCAGCTCAATCCCAGGGCAAGTGCACCTTCAACTGACCATTAAACGCGTTGAAAATGGTGCCATGTCTAACTACATCGTAGATTCTCTCAAAGAAGGCGATGAAGTTCAGGTTCTTAAACCAGCGGGCATATTTAACACTGTCGATCACGCGCCAAAGCGCAATACTGAACGCCAAAAAGTGGTATTGATCAGTGCAGGTTGTGGTATTACACCAGTGATGTCGATGGCTAAAACATGGTTATCAGATGAGCAGGCTTCAACTGTCGATATCGACTTTGTGCATATGGCAAAAAGCCCACTGCAAACCATCTACTTCAGTGAACTTGAACAGATGGATGAAGAACACGCTAACTTCAACCTCAAGCTATTACTGAAAGACAATCAATCAACTCGCCACCCACAAGGCCGATTGGATGCTCAATGGTTACAACAACTATGTAGCGATATTTTAGAGCGCACGGTTTACCTATGTGGTCCCGTAAGCTTTATGGAGGATATGGAAAACAACTTGAAAGAGATGGGCTTTGATATGGCACATTTCCATCAAGAGAGTTTTACGCCAACAGCAGAAGAATCAAACCAAGAGGAAGCGCTTGTTGAGCAGCAAGCCTCTGGTGCGGTTAGTATTCATGTTCCAGATTTCGGTGCAAGCCTTGAAGCAGAGCACGGCGCTCCACTGATCGATGCATTAGAAGGTGCAGGTTTGCCAATCATAGCAGCATGTCGCAGCGGTATTTGTGGCTCTTGCAAATGTAAAGTAAACAAAGGCGAAGTACGCTCTACCAGCCAAGAAACTTTGACTCCGGAAGAGATTGAGCAAGGGTACGTATTAGCTTGTTCAAGCCAAGTGCATTCCGATGTGGAAGTTAGCCTTAACTAAACACATTTAGTATTTCAGTCATCTAGGTTGTCGGTATGCATGCCGACAACCTGAATATGTTCCAAGTCCCTCAATAAATCCCCCACCACCGTATCAAGCTGTCAATTGAATGCATACTGATTGGTGAGCACACCGCCGATGGCTTGTCTATTAATTCATTTTTGGACCATTCCGTTTTACCGGAATGGCTAATTTAGAAAAATATTAATTATTAATGTGCCTGTAGAATTATGCTCAATCAAGCTGCGGTTAAATAAATGGTACTCATTACGCATCTTTTGTTTAAGTTGAAATGTTATGCAATCTAAAAAATTGAGACATTTCTTTTTTGATCAAACTGTCTTTCAGTATTTTTTTATAGTCAATAAGATGCGCCATGAATGCTTGGCTGAGTGGACTTTGTTGCTTGGTACTCGGAAAGACAAGATTCCAGTGCGTTTCAATAGGGAACGTGTCGACTGACAATATAGCGATGTTATCTGGATTCTCTTGGGTTAAGGCATATTCAGAGAGGATAGAAAGCCCCATACCAGCCATAACACAATGTTTAATTGCTTCATTGCTCTCCATTACAAATTTGGGCTTTATATTTAAATCGTGCCGCTCAAGGTGTTTTTCTATTGCTTGGCGAGTGCCTGAGCCTTGCTCTCGTAAGATCCAAGAAAAACCTGCCAGTGACCGTAAAGTAACGCGTTCTTTAAGAGCAAGAGGATGACTTTTGTTCGCAATGGCATATAAATTATTGGGAAAAAGAGGGACAACATCGCCTTTCATATCACTATCAATATGACTGAATAAGTACAAGTCATCTCGACCATTTATATACCTTTCTTTTATGCTGTCTCGATTGTCTACTTTCAAAACGATGTCCACCATAGGATGTTTATCTAAGAAGCTTCCTATTAAATGTGGAACAAAATACTCACAAGATGTCACGGCTGCTACTTTTAACGTTCCCGATTTTAATTGTGTCAAATTGGCAATTTCAATCTCTAAATCGTCGACGTTTTGCACGATTTGCATGCAATACCGAGCGGTAATATGGCCCGCTTCGGTGAACACCAGTTTTTTTCCTTGCAAGTAGTAAAGCTCGACAGAAAGAAGCTCCGAAAACTGCTTAAGCTGTATTGAAACCGTTGGTTGAGTCAGGTTTAAAACTTTAGCAGCCTTCGAAACTGAACCTTCTTCATAGACGGTAAGAAATACTCGAAAACTCCGAAAATTGGACAACCGATTTCTCAATAATTGCATATATCGTCCTCTGTGTTCTATGCCTAATTTCTAAGAGCTTAGCCAGTTAAGCTGAATTTAAGTATAGATAAATATCTATGATCATCATTGTTATTATTAATTATTATTAATACATACGGTGACGTATTGTTTTTGTAAAGCACAACGAATCACAGTTAATTTGGAGGCAACATGTTATTTAAACAATTACTAGTCCCAGTAGCACCTGAACAAAAGATAACGTCATCTCTCAACAATATACTTAATATCGCAGATGAATGTGAATCAAAAATTACGTTATTAATGGTTATCGAGGATATGGATGAGCTAAAAGAAATTAGTCAATATTCTGTAAAAACGTTAGATATTCTCGATAAAGTCACCAAAATATACTATTCACAATTAAGAACACTTGTAAGTGAATTAAAAGGTAAATATAAAAATATCGATTTTAATGTTCAAGTAAGAATCGGTATCCCGTTCATAGAGATAATTCAGTGTGCCAGATCTGAAGGTTCTGATTTTATAGTGATTGATAGCCATCGAAAAAGTAAGTCTCATGCCTGTCAAAGAGGGAGCACAACACTTCATCTAATGCGTAAATCTGAGATTCCTATTTGGTCTACCACTCGCGAATTGCATTCGTCCAAAAAAATCTTAGCGGCAATAGACCTTGATGAACAAGTAAGTGCTGATCTGTGTAAGAGAATACTCAATTCTGCATACGATTTATGCAAAGCAACAAATTCTGAGTTAGTTCTGTGCCACATATGGGAGCTAGAGTCTGAAGGCTTCTTGCGAAAATGGAGTGGCTATAACGATACTGATATCGCGATTCTTAAAGAGAAAATGAAGATTGAACGTGCGAGAAAAATGAGAGCTCTCATAGATAACCTTGTAGATAATAACAATACCGTTAATGTTCATATCGAGCTAATACAAGGCCATGCCAAAGAGCTACTCCCAACATTTATTGAACAAAACTCAATTGATGTCACTTTCCTAGGATCCATGTCGCGAACCGGTATTGCCGGATATTTAATGGGGAACAAGGCTGAATATTGGCTAAATAAATTAAATGCAACCGTTGTTACCTTAAAACCAAGTGAGTTTATTTCTCCCATTGTGTCCACGACGCGGTAAATGGAGTTAACGATATGAAAATTGACAATAATGATAGATTCTCAAGTAGCCTACAAGTCGTTATTCACTGGTCGGTAAGAGTACTATCTATTCTTATGGTATTTGTAATTATTATGGGTGTCGTTGATGTGTCATGGATTCTATATAAGAAGCTGACATCGCCGCCATTCTTTATTTTGACAATATCAGACATGCTAGCCACTTTTGGTGCATTTATGGCAGTACTAATCGCGATAGAAATTTTCATCAATATCACCGTTTACCTTAGAGATAATGTCATTCATGTCAAAATAGTAATGGCTACAGCTTTAATGGCTATCGCTCGAAAGGTGATTATTATTGACATTGAATCAACGAGTGCAAATTATCTTTTTGCAATCGCATCCGTCGTGTTAGCTATGAGCGTAGGCTATTGGATGATACATAAACTACCTCGAAAAAGTCATATAGAGGATTAATTTTAAATTCAATAAGCCACTTTTTTCGGTGGCTTTGTAATACGCCGGTATTGCGCGTTCTGCTGCGCAAACTCGGAATCGCTCAGTGATCACACACTCTTTTTTGTGTTCTGACTCGTTTCTGGACATAAACAACTTAGAGTTGGTGCTCTAAGCCAAGTGTTTCGGATAAGTTTAAGTAGGGTATTAGCAAAGCGATACATCTAAGACAAATACATCGATCAATCCTTTTAGTTCTGATGGCAACTTTGCTTCAATACTTAATTTTAGATCCTGCGCACAAGCAATCCCAATTTTCTTGCGCCCAGCAATAACGCCATCAGAACCAAACCATATGACGAGATATATACCCTGCTGCTCTGCATCTGGGTGAATTGAGTAGCGTTGATACAACTGAGCAGAGGCTGCTGTATACAAATCCTTGTGCCATTGCCCTTTAGCTTCTATTACGAGCAGTCGCCTTTTACCTGCTATTGTTTTCGCTGCTGTTATGTCAATTCTATTTTGGTTCCTCGTCTGATACTCAGAAGTAATAGAAATATTTTGAGGCTGAAGTACCAAATTCAAACGTTCAGCAATTATCTCAACACAGCTGACTTCATTTCGATGTACATTCTTTCCGCTACCATTTTTCGTGTAAAATCGCGTAGCAGCGTTGAATTCTCCTCCATCTATATCCTTCTGATAGTCTGCAAGTTTTTGAAGAACAATTTGTCTTAGACCTTCCACCGTAACAACTGCATTATTGTCCAGCATATCCACAACTCTTTCTGGAGTAGGCGGATCGAAGTCTCTCAGCGAATTTTTCCGCAATTGTTCTGCTTTTAAGCTTTTCAACTCACGATGAATATCACCAAACCTGTGATCTTCAATGAGGCGATTAAGAACTGGAATCGCCTCATCAGGCGAATCGCTGCCTATTGACCATATAATTCCAGTAATAAAACGATATGCAGTTTCGCCCTTTGGGCTTTCCGTTCCATAACTACTAGGGAGGTGAACCTTTGGCCATTGATTAAAGAAAGCAAATAAAATGGATTCGATCTTAGTGGATGTTAGATTTGGCCAGTATGAGTAACTGCCTCTACTCATTCTACTCGAGCGACCCTCGAACAGTAGCAGAGAGTCTCTATCAGTCTTAAGCCAATCAAAGTATGGCTTCGCAACTTCTAGATCCAGAAAATAGAAGGCTCGAAGGAACCAAAATTTTCGCCTCTGTTCGATCTTTTCATCACCCGTAGGTTCAGGAAATTGAGACGAAAAGTTGGAACAGCGAGTTAGAATGATTTCATTGAGCTTATTTTTATCTCCGAACTGCGCTGCGAGATTGAACAGCGTACCAAGTACGGAAGTATCGAGTTCATCGAAACGCTCGAGCCATTCGATTGATAAATTAGCCTTCAAAGGGCTGAATATCTGGTCAGACTCCAACAACTCAACCCGCGGATAAGGACACTGAGAATCTGCCAACTGAGGTTCAACATAAGAACGAAGGAATTGTTCAATGGATTCAATACTAGAAAAAAGTATGCGGTTGACTTCTGCTTTTAGAGCGTTGTACTCGATTTCATCAACCGCATCGTAGTGAATATTAAAGTTGGTCTTCAGAGCAAGTAATAACTCTGGCTTAACACTATCTAGGTTTTTATACTCTCGCATTATTTCAATGCAAGATGCGAAAAGGATAGTTTCAACATGTAACCCCTTGGAAGCGCATCGCAACTCCGCCAGTTTGTTTAAGCTAGGTACTTCTGGTTCTATGAATTCATGGCAATTCTTGAGAGCGTTTTTCACAATCTCCTCGTCGCCAAATTTCAGAACAATATCTTTTGGTTCTGTAAGCACTACCTGCGCGAAATAGACCAAAAAGCTCCAATGACGACCACTTTCGACAAGCTCTCTGTTATCTCGGAGATATTGAATATTTTCAGCATGGATATCATTTTGTCGCTTTTTATAGCGGCGAGACATTCGATTGCTTTTTGCATTCCAACGTCGATAGTTTTCTTTCTCAAATCGTGAGGCAGCCCTATTGCATTTAGCCCACTCACGCATGAACAAAGGCTTCTCCAGTGCCTGAGTTCGCATGTGGTAACGTAAAGCATCTACGCCTCTTTCCTCTGGCTTACGGTGTCTAGAATGCCCTGTAATAAAGCTTCCCCATAGTTCAGGGTTATCTGTATCAAATGCTAGATCAGCTATAAATTTACAGTCTTCTATAGATAAACGGAGGCCGGAATGCGATTGAAAGTCGAACTTGTGTATCTTGGTATCAAATATTTGTTCACGGTCTTTTAACCCCGTGAAAACATGGGTGAGAATCCCTTGTCTCAATTCACTATTTTCATATAAAACTTGGACGGAACAACTGTCTTTTGGCCCCATGCTTCCATGGAAGTTTAAATTTGCAACCCAGTTCCAAACGCGTAATGGCTCAAACGGTGGTAGTGCCATATTGAAATAATGGTCGAGCATATATCCGACGATTTTACTTATACCGTTTCGACAATAACATTCATATGACTTCAAACCACAGCTACAGTTAAGATTTATAGTAAGTCTATCTAACAGTTTCTCGAGGGTTCCTTTGTCTAATCTAATGATTAGGGATTTTATAAAGTAATGTTCTCCAATCACTCGCTCCAATCGATCCCTACTTTTGGGATATAGATTGGCACAAGCCAAAAAATACTTCTCAAGAAATGCTAAGTCGAACATCTTTAACTCAAGATGCTCCATTGCTTTCTCGGCCACCGTAAGTGACTCTGGGCTTGCCTCAGATAAGAGCTTCATCAAGTCTGGTTCAGGCTCATAGGTGGTACAACCCAAAAGACATTTAATTGCATAGATCCGATTGTACTTTTCTTCTCGAGGCTCAAAGAGGATCTGACGCAACTCATCTATCAAAAGGTGAGCGATAGGAGACTCAATCAATAGTTCAAGAATTAGATCACGTAGTTGTCCATCGCTTTTACTACTCAGTAGTATTTGGATATCTCCAACAATATCTTCTGTAAAAAAGCCTGTAACACTGAATCTACGCCAAAAGTCGCTTCTTCTAAAATATGGATCTGCTTCTTCGATATCCCTCAGTTTCGATAAAAGTAATTGCTTAGATGAAGGTTCGAGCTGGGAAGGATCTCCGTTTGCGAGAACAGCGTAAGGGTCAAGTTCAATTGCTGCATGTTGAATAGCTTTATTTCCTAAAGCAGCCATCCAGCCCAGTAGTCCTCGAAGTTCATCTCTTACGGTAGAGTTGGGCGCAATAATTGGTAGGCATTGGTTCAGTGTTAAATCATCTTTTGGATCCACTATTCGCTTTGTAAGATAGGCGGCTGCGCAATATTCAGCTACGATCTTGTGGACTGGACGGTGTTGGTCACTATTATCCCCAGGCTTGAAAAGTCGTGTCGCAAGCACATTGAAAATTGCTTGCTTGTTACCAGCAAGTGATGTGAGCAAAGGATATACACGGTTTTCTTCGAATTCGCTGATACTTACACCTTCTGCGCCTGACAATAGCAGTTTGGCAAATATCTCTGACGAAAAATCGACTTTTTGATTCGCTGAAAGTGACGGATTGGTTCTTGATAAACTCAGACTTTCCACCCTAGCTAAACGTTCCACTGCGAGTCTGAAGATAGATTGCTTATTTTTAAATTTTCTTTCGCTTTCAAGATAAGCGTCAGCAAACATTTTTAGGAACTGTGGATTTGGCAGCAGTGATTGCAGATCAAACCTACACACTTCTGAATAGAATCTAGCGTAATCTTCTCTTGGTGCATGATGCTCAAAGATAGCGCGTTGCTCAGTGTCACCGAACTCGCAAAGTCTAACCACCAACGGTGTAATTCCTAAAAAACTCTCAATTGCATTTGTGGCGGTTATATCCCACTCACTAGACCTGCTAGAAATAACGACGTGAGTTGGCTTTGCAGTCGTTATACATGCGAGAAGTTTATAAATACTACTTTGGTCAAGTTTAGCCAGTTCATCAAAAGCATCAATAACAAGTGGTACATTCTCGTGTTGAGTACCTAAATGTACGAATTTGGTTGCTGTAACTGAAGATGTACCTAATAGTTGAGCCAAACTTCCGAGAAGTTCGGTTTTACCGCCCCCAGGCTCGGCTAACACGACAACGCAATTTGAATTAGATAACAGCTCTACTTCAGAGAGTGTTTTGTTTTCACTTAAGAGAGTACGCTGTAAATATAGTTTCGAGCACATAGGTGGCAGTTATTCTCCTAGGGTAAGAAATACAAGGTTTCCAGGGAAATCTAACAGAGTTTTCAGACCATGTCCTCAATAAACAACTTTAAAATCAGACCTCTAAAGGTTAATCAAATTAAGCAATGTTTACATAATGCAGCGTAACAATCTCTCAACATCCTGCGGACATTCTCACTATTCATAAGGTGCAATGTTTTATGTCCTATCCAGTTAACAACGCATTAGTTTTTATATGGAAACCTCAAATAGATTAAGCTTGTGAGAACATTCTCATTAACTCACTTATTGGGGCAACAACTTCTTTGAATATCAACTCGTGAGAACCCTATTGAATAGGGTTCATTTCAACTAACAGTCAGTGCTTTCTGAAAGTAACAATGCATCTTCTAGTTCAACACCAAGGTAGCGGATCGTGTTATCTACATTTGTATGTCCCAGTAAAAGCTTTCGTGCCAAAGGTATTCACTTGAACTAAAAAAACTCGGTGAATTGGAGCACGACAAATTCCTAACTGTTTACAAATTTCAGACCGTTCGGTCTAGCACAAGTTTGGACAAAAGCGAGTTAACGTAAATGCTCAACAGTCCTGCTTCCAGATAAGTTCTAGTATCCCAAAATGCAATCAGGCACCGCTTACCGCACTGCCTGAGGTGGAAGATTTTGGACAAATCTAATATAGAGTGCCCAATCAATTCAAAACACCGAATTAGTTGGTGTATGGTAATTTCACCAAGGTGATAATCCTGTACTGGTAATTCGGTTCAAAATTGCTTGTGTCGTAATTTAAGGTTATGAGGTGACCTGTTCTTCAAGTGCGTCGGCTATCAACCCTTTCATGCGCTGATAGTTCTCTTCTACTGCCAGCCCTAACTTGTCAGAGGTATCAATTTCTATAATAGGGATATCAAACCATTCAAAAATCGTTTGGTACGCGACTTCCACCGAGTGTTTTTGTGTGACTTCATCTCCATACCATTGCAGTTTTCCGCCACGGCGATCAATTCTGCCATCAATGGTCTCGGTGTCAGCCTTTACAAAGACGACCAAATCCGGGAGCACAATTTTCTTTGCCACATTGAGTGCGTCAAACACACCTTTGACGGTCTCTTTACCAAGCAGAATACTCTGGTATGCCAACGTAGAAAACAGATATCTATCTAGTACCACGTTTTCCGTATCGAGCGCACTAGCAACTTCATTGCTCTTCAAAAAATTATTTAACAGAAAGAAAAGAAATGCGCTCTCTTTTGACTCAAAATCGTCAATGGTTTCTCTAAGACTAGCGGCCTGATCAACCACAGCTGTATGCACTACGGTGCTTGTATCTTCTGCGAACATTTGGCTCAACGTAGTTTTCCCACAGGCGTCTGAGCCTTCAAATACGATAAATTTGTTCATGTACTATTTTCCTTTTTGTAGTATGTCTAGTCTTTATTTGGGCTGGTGATGATTTACCCAGCGATCGAACTCTGCATGATTGAAACAATAGTAAGGACCAACGCGGCACGATTTTCTCAAAACCACAATCCGATATTTCCTATTAACCCTGTAACTCAACCAACGCCTATCTCGTTTAATTACTTTGGGACGCATTCCATTCACGATATCGTTGTTTACTAGCCTAACGAGCAAACCCTTAATTTTTGAAATGATGTTTATTGGTGCCTTTGTAATTACTAATTCAACGCTTACTTTGTCTTGAACAATAACTTTGTGACGTTTCATTTCGACGGCCTCACTAGTAACGCAAAGCAAATTTTTCGGCATCGAAACCCGTTTCTGCAAGAGCAATCTCGACCGGTGTTGTAAGCAAAGATCGGCTCTTAAAATAGCCTTGGTCTTCATTCCCATTTTGGAAAAAAAATCCATCCGGACCGAGCATTAGGTAAGAATTTGTCATTGAGTCGTTGTTCTCAACAGACATATACTGCGCAACCGACTGATGACGCTCTACAAAGCGAGAAAACTGTTGGTCGCTAATAGTCTCGATTTTCTCGAATACGGGCAGTACGCGAAGAACCTTCCATTTATTTGGCTTAAGTTCAGCGATTAACTTTGAGAGGTTCTCTTCAGTATTGTATTGATTGACTACAGTATTAATCTTGAGCTCAGTGCTTGGGGAGAGCAGCTTGATTTGTTGAAAAATTGACTTTAGACGTTTGGAGGTCAGGGTTTTACCTGAACGTGTACTTCGGCCAATGTTGCGTTGTCTGTTGTAATCTTCAGAATCGTAACTAATGCCTAACAACTGAAGTTTGTGAACATGCTCGGTGATGAACTCATCCGAGATCAAGTGACCGTTAGTAATTAGGGAAACGTCGAAGCCAAGCTCGATAGCATAATCTAAAGCATCAAAAAATCGTTGTTTAAGTAATAACGGTTCTCCACCTGCAAAGTTGAGCCGTACGCTTTGATACTTAAGCTTTGTTTGAGTCGGATTTGGTGAAAAGAAGTAAGCAGCGAGCTTGTCTAAGACCCGCTTCATATTATTGAGGTCATAATGCAACTCGTTAATTTTCTCCCACTTGGCATAACAATAGTGGCAGTCGTAGTTACATTTCTCGGTGATGTGGTAATTAATTACTAATTGATTAACTGGTTTCATAACACTACTCCTTTTGGGTTCAGGAGTAGTGTCAGTTTGTGCAGTGCACAAAAAAGCTTTTTTTATTCCGGAAGACTATTTAATAGTGATTGGAAAATTTTTGCTTCTTTGTACTCCGCTCGAACCTTGTGAACGATCGCTTTTAGCATTGAATCGTCTTCAAATAGAGAAGGATCTACTTGTTCCACCAGTTCAGCGGTCGTTGATAGGTCTTGCTCTAACCAACTCAATAAAATGTTATCCTTCCAAGACAGCGAAAGCCGGTGTGACCTAAGCATGTGGTAGAGCAACCCTGTATTTTGAAGCGTCATGTCCATTTGTGGTAGGCGCTGAGAGCCAAATGGACACACCAAGCGCCGTTCTTGTAAATCGAATGAAGTATCTCGAAGCTGACCCAAAAACTGCTGCGCTTCGATTGTCAATTGAGATTTGGTTACTACAGACTGCGCCGTGAGCAAAACCTCCTCGCACAATATTCCATTCGTCGTGCGGGTATCTCGATTCCCAAACATATCTTTGACAATTTTGGGGTCGTTAAAGAACGCATCTAATACCAACGCGTTAAATAGGCTATTTACCCCGTTGGAGTTGAGGCGTTTCTTACCACGTTTCCCCATACTCGCATCGCTAAAGCCTTCTTCGACCACCGATTTAGGCGGTATGACCTTATTGCGCAGGTAGCTGTTTGCCTTGGAACGAAGTGGTTCACTTCCTTCAACTCCAAACAGCTCTTTTACAGCTTCATTGGTGGTCTTTAGTAGCATGTGGCTTTTTCTATTACATCCGATTCAGAGTAGCCTCGAAAGCTCCCCACGGTCGCAATGGCTTGCGCTGTTTTAAAAATCGAATGAGTATAAAAACACCTGTTATTTGTATTCATGATCGCACCTAGGCAATAGCCCGCGCGAAAACTCTCCTCTTTTGAAGTGGATACAAATGCACCAAATCGAGGGTCATTTTTTTTATTATATAGCTCGGTATATTCTTGACAGGCTGAGATCAAAAACTCTGCGCTTCCTGGCTCTGAGTCTGAATTGATAAGAGCATGACTATAGGGAGTAAACAAAATTATAAAGCAAGCTAAGTATTGGATCGGTCTCATTCTGTTACTCCATCCATGGTTGGTTCCTCAATTAAGCTCTCCGATTGACCGCCAATTGCGTTTATTCTGTAATAACTATACAAAAGTGTTCCCGAGAATAAAAACCAACCCATAATTTCAATTATCGGTATAGTAATACTGAGTTCTATATCCAAGTTAAAGGCAAATATTGAAGCCAAGAATATTGAGGACGAAAGCAGAAGCATATGGCCTTGGTGAACAAAGGGAGTCATGATTTTTCGACCCAGAGTGGCTGAATTTCTCTTGCACAGTTTGATGTAGTAATAGCAGAATACCCCGATGAAAATGATCATCACGGTTTCTATCAGATCCAGTTCGAAGAGCGAAAATGAGTACTCGAATACAGCGAATGGAATACCTAGAAAAACAATGCCCCCAAATATGAACATTGTAATGAGCCAAAGCCATTTAAAAAACAGCTTAGTTCCTTGCCAAATTTTTGAGGCAATAGTAGTTTTGTTATGCATTTAATTAGCCTAATTGATGTGTAGCACCCCTGACGATTGGACAGAAAAGATATCACACTTTAACCTTAATAATCAATACTTTAGACCACGACTTGTCAGGTTATTTGATTTAGGACAACTCTGTTAAAGTGTTTCTGCAAGGCAACTGATCATTCTAGGGCCAGATCACTCCATGCAATCACACCTGACATCAAAAAATTATCAACATATAAGTTTGTTAGCCCTAAGATTGGGGAAGTAAGTTAGTTTACAACCGAAAATAAAGACTGAGCAGCCTCACACAGGACCGAGCGCCTTACTGATTGTTTACTATTCCACATACACTTTCAGTCCAGAACGCCACGTCCTCTTCTGGTGTCAGTTTATACGCCCACAACCTGAATATTTTACTAAACCTGCACTATCTATTTGGACAAGCATTTGATCTCATCAAAACAGATCAGAAGGCTGACTTCAGATAGACACCAACCTCTCTTAGTTGAGCTTTTAGATCCAAAATCTGAATATGAGCCAGTACAATATTAACTAAATTAAATATAGCTACCGAAAACATCATTCCAGCAACATAACCTGACCATGTTTGTTGCTCTGGGTGGTACATGGTATTAAATGACATCACAAAAAATATAAGGCTAGATAAACCCAACATATATTCATTGCAGTTGTAATGGTATGAATTAGTTGCGTAGTCATACTTGATCGTCACCTTCCCACCAGCTCGACCCAGCTTTAGGTTGATAGCACTTCCAACTATTTCATAATCAATATCATTCTTAGCAATGACGTCTTCCACTCTCTCAAGCATAATTTATTCCTTTCATATCCCGTAAAGGGTCTGCTTTTGTTTACCCAAATGATCTGATCGTAAATTTCTAATACACCATTAGCCTTTCACACCAATACCATCGCTTTAAGCTTTGCCGCAGTCACTAAATTTGCTCACAACCAATAGCTGTTTACGATTGATACAGAAAGACTTACTACACTTTTACGATCACAGATCTCGCTATAAAATCATGAATAGCGCGTTGTTTTGCGTTGGAAAGCATCGATAGTATTTCTATAGCCCCCCACGTAAGTGTTACAAGACCAATGAAGTGTGGTAATGGTTGAGTTCCTAGGCTCTCTGGGCTTTGCCCGTTAAAGGCTATTTGAGTATAAAAATAAAAAGAGAATGGCAACATTATTAGAGGTGCAATATCTCTCATCAGTGATTGTCGAAAAGTTAATATTCTCTCCTCTGAGAGATCGAGAACTTTTATTTTCAAAATCCACTTCCCAACCGTTTGTCCAAATAGTGCGTGCAGTATGACGTAATAAGCGACCCCAAGAGTCGAATAAAATATCCCCCAAAATAGAACCCCAAATGGATTAGCGCCTGACGAGAGAATGTAATCACCAATCCATTCAAACGGTAGAAGTACAAGCCCATCGATAAAAAATGCAAATGTTCTTCGCCAAAAATTCGAATATCTGTCCATGATCTCAGCTTAACTTTTACTTTCGATTATTGAAGCTACTCTCAAGAGTTTCTGCTTTGGTTTTCTGCGAGTCTTGATACGCCTCAAATGCATCGCCGTTATTGCGGCCACTAAAATGAAGAAAGCCGTGGACTAACATCGTAAAAAAGGCAATCACAATGACAAAAATAGGGGCTAAACCTAATTGGTTAACATTGAGTGAAAGTAGCCCAAGAACAAAAATGACAGCGGAAACAATCGCAATGGATTTGCTACGTGATGAGGACTTCATAAGTAACCTGATGTATAAAAATTAAGCTACCAAGGGTACTTACCATCACTTACGCATTCTATGAAATGGACCACAAAAAAGAAAAGCAAGTGCAACATATAGATCTCACTTATATCTTGCCGCACTTACATTGACGTGGCTCGACATTTTTTCGACATCGATGGAAATACTCTATTTGTACTGAATTTATCTGTTTTCATGAGAAGAGTATTGTATGAATAAAAAAATGATATCCCTAAGTGTATTACTTGGCCTAACCTCATTTGGTGCAACAGCAAACAACATCGACGCACATGAAAAATTCCGTGGTGAACAATCACTAGAGGCAGATCAGTCTAAGTGGTTCCGCGAGCTAAGAATGGATAATTGGAACACAATCGTACCTGAGCAAGAAATTCGGAGCATTCTCGATAAAATCGACTCTGGTGAAACACTGCGCGATTTTAAAAACACCAACGAAGCTGGTCACTGGACTTATGAGTTCACTCAAGCAGCAGACGTTTTTGCAAAATCAGCAAGCGACTATGACTCATACCGCAAAGCATCAATGATGTATTTGATTGCATCATACCCAAACCATCTAACTGACCACGAGCATAACGCAATTGAACGCTCTCTAGAAATGTACCTTAAAGCAGAGTCATTGAGTAAAACTATTGATATCGAGCGTGTAGAAATGCCACTTGCTGACGGTGGTACTATCACAGGTCTTTTACATGTTCCAAAGGGTGCGAAAAAACCTGGCGTCATTCTTTACACTGGTGGCGTGGATAAAATCCTAACAGAACATCGCGAATCAATTGACGGCTTGCTAAAACAAGGCTTTGCTGTTCTAACTTTTGATATTCCTGGTGGCGGTTTAAATAACAACATCATTATTGAACTTGGTAAAGAAGATCAAGCTCACCAAGCCGCTCTAGCCTATGTGAAATCAAACTCAAAGCTAGACAGCAGTAATGTTGGTGCTCTAAGTTCATCTGGTGGCGGTGTTCCACTACTGACATTCATTCTTAATACACCTGAGCTAAAAGCAGGCGTGGCACGTTGTGCAGTGGTAACGGACGTTCTTACTGATACACAAGTATTCCACCATGCTCCATTAATGTCATCGATGTCTTACGGTTACCGAGTTGGAGTTAAAGATGTCAGCAATCTTGACTCTTATGGCGAATGGACGATTCCGCTAGCTCTTAAGACGAAAGGCTTCAAAACCAATGAAACAGATGTTCCTGTATTGGCAATCAACACCAAAGATGACATGGTCAACCCGCCAGAAGAAATGAAATATACTGCGGGGCTTTCAACAAAAGGCGAAGTGGCATACTACGGTAACTCTGGACACTGCCCTGATGGCCCAGAAGCAGAGCAAGCTATCATTAGCTTCTTTGACAAATACATGTAATTAATTCACACGTATAACGCTAGCTAGCAAAAGCCCAAAGACTTAACTCTTTGGGCTTCTTTCTATGTCACATAAATAACAGGAAAACATCGATATATAAGCCAAGTTAATGTCGAACGGGTTTATGAGAGGTGATTTGTGAGGGTAAACCTTTACCTTCAAGGCTAAAAGGGTATATACCTAACATTATATTATTAAAAAATGGACATTTCATGACGGTCAAAGAAGTCCTTCAAATCGGCAATGTCCGCTACTTCCTCATGTTTCGATGCAGCTACTTTGCGCGTTTTTACTATCCTGTATTCACCTTACTCTATTTAGATTACGGGCTAACCCTATCTCAATTTGCGATGCTTAATGTAGTTTGGGCTGCCACCATCGTACTTGCTGAGGTGCCATCAGGGGCATTTGCCGATACTTTAGGGCGCAAAAAGCTCGTGGTTCTATCTTCGATTGTCATGTTTATCGAAATCGCGATGATTGCCTTTGTGCCGACTGGAAACCCCAACTTGGTATTCATTGTATTTTTAGTCAACCGAGTATTAAGTGGCTTAGCAATGGCGCTGGCAAGCGGTGCCGATGAAGCGCTAGCTTACGACACATTAAAAGAGCAAGGTAAAGAGGAGGCGTGGCCGCAAGTCTTACAGATCCAAATTCGCATCGCTTCGACTGTCGGTATTTTTGTTACCTTATTAGGGGCAGCAATGTATGACGTGAACTTTATGGCGACCGTCTACTCGTTTCTTGGATTAAACGAGCCAGAAAAGACTCAAGACATCATGCGTATACCTGTTTACGCCACCCTCTTTGTTGCAATGCTCGCCTTTTATGCTGCGATCAATATGAAAGAAGACAACAAAACACTGCCAATACATCACAGCAAATTAGCGACCACCATCGCCAGCCTTAAATTAACGCTAAATACGGGGAAATGGGTACTTTCCACACCGTATGTGCTGTTCATATTGCTCTACTACAGTTTATTCGAACACACATCGCGGATGTTTTTAACCATGAACAGCCAATACTATCGCGCCATTGATATACCCATTATCTATTTCGGTCTTATTGGAGCGGGGATCAGTGTGCTACAAATAGTACTAGCAGGACAAAGCCGTAAGTTAGCTGAGCGGATGGACCCAAAAACGTTTATCTTTGTCATGGGTTTAGCAACGATGGTAACCTATTATTGCATAAGTTTAGGGTGGTCGATTTACGGGGTAATACCTGCATTAGTGCTAATTTTTATCATCATGACAATGAACATTTTTATTAGTTACCATCTTAATAAAAAGACCGAGTCAAACAACAGAGCAACCGTTCTAAGCTTCAAAGGGTTAATGTTTAATCTTGGATACGGTTCTATAGGTATTTTGTACGCCTACTACTACAAATTGCTGTCTCAGAACTACACCGAACAAGAGATGGAACAAAACCTTGATTTCTTAGCTTCACTGTCTTCGTTCTTCTACTACTTCACCTTTTTGTTTGTTTCGATCAGCACTCTGTTCTATTTCAAAAACAAGAAAGAACCGATATTTCAAGAATCTAGCGATAACTAATCCGAATTTAAGGCGAGCATCTTTGACACTGAAAGATATAAACCGGAAAACGCATAGAACTAATAAACACATATTCTTATTACTCCACTACATCTATTAATTATCCCATTAGTGACTTGGTTGAACGACGGCAGTCTGGCATTATGCGCCCAAGAAATCTGTGGTTATTACACGGTACAAAATGAACGAAGGTAGTCAGTGGTAGAAAACAGCCAACAATTAAGTCACCGTTACGATGAACACGGTTACTTTGTTATCAGAAATTATTTCGATGAAGCTCAAATTGCATCACTTAGAGATGTTGTACTGAAATTTCATGAAGCATGGAAAGCAGACAACGAAGAGTTCTATCAAGAAGAAGCATTTAACTCCTCTTTAATTACGGGTAGCGAATACTTACCCACCGACGATAGAACCGTATTGTTTGACTTCATCAGCTCAAAAAAAGTGATGGACATAGTCGATGCGGTGCTACCAAACAACCCTGCTTTTATGAACACTCAACTGTTCTTCAACCCTATGAACCCACAACAAAAAGACTTCTGGCATCGTGACTGTCAGTACGACTACGACATTGATGACCAAATGAACGTCATCATGGAAACCCAAGTATTGCACCTTCGTGTGCCCTTATTTGATGAACTCGGTATGGAGCTTATCCCTGGTACGCACAAACGCTGGGACAACGAAGAAGAGTTCAATGTTCGCCAAGAAGTGAATGGTAAAGTGAGCAGCGACAGCATCTCTAGCGGTAAGCCGATACCGTTAGCCGCAGGAGACTTGCTGGTATTTTCAGCGGATATGATCCACCGAGGTCGATACGGGTTAGATCGATTGGCATTGGATATTTTAATCTTTGATTCGGCGGCAGACTATGTCGACTACGTTGATGATGATTGCTTGCCAACTCCAGCAATCCTGAGCAATATTGCCGACCCAAGACTGTTTATGAACACCTTACACCTGAAATCGACAAGCACGACCTGATGCTGACGGCAAACATGGGTAGCTCCATCATATTTCTCTGAATTTTTGATCGAATAAACTCAACCAAATATGAATGATCTCAAAAATGGAATACCCTTACGTTTTTCGATTTACTTGGTGCTGTTCTATCTTTTTTCATTTCGAAAGAAGTAATCGGATAGAAAATCTATAAAGGAACGAATACTTTGTGGTTGGTGATCTACATCTTTATAAATTAGATACATAGGCAATTTAAAAGGCTGATACTGATCCAATATTATTTTTAGCTCATTTGATTTTAGTTCTTTTTCTACCATCCACTTAGGCATTCCAGTCACACCCTGGCCAAGTTTTGCCATCTTCACTAACATTTCGGGATTGTCACTTCTAATTCGCTCATGCACTTTTATTCTTAGCTCTTCTTTTCCATCATAAAATCGCCACAAGTTTGATGGGTTAGATAGGGCATAGGTAAGGCACTTATGCTGCTCCAAATCCCTTGCTTTCATAATTGGCGGATGGCTCGCTAAATAATCGACTGACGCAAAATAGACAAGCTCATTGTCCATCAGCCACTTAGCTTTTAACCCCGAATCTTTGAGATAACTTGCTCGAATTGCAATATCAATCTCATCTTCAACCAAATTAACTAACTTATCTGATACCGACACATCAACGGTTAAATTAGGGTTCAAATTCATAAACTCGTTGAGTGGTGAAGAAAGCAAACGCACGCTAAATGCACTAGGTACTGATAGTTTCAATTTACCCGATACAATAGTTTGTTCTTGCCTTAACTGAGATTCAAATGTACTCAACTCTTCAGTCAGCTTTATCGCTAACTTCAAATATTGTTTCCCACCGTTTGTAAGGCTGATTGCACGAGAATGACGGTGGAATAATGTGATACCAATCTCTTTCTCTAACCAAGCTATCTTCTTGCTCACAGCGCTTTGAGTGATATTTAGTTCATTTGCAGCAGCCGTAAATGTTCCATGAAAAGCAACGCGGGTAAAAACAGTTAAGCATTGAATTTTATCCATATGCATTCCTATTTAGAATCATAATAAGTCAAATAGTAGTCTACTTATGATGATTTAGGAATGCTTAAATAGCCATATCAAATTAATAAGGAGATAAACTTATATGTCGATTATTCAAGGGTTGCTGATTACATTTTTTTTGTTTGCAAGTTCCATTAAAATATTTGGATGGATCAAGCCCGTATTTGAACCTCAATTAGCCTTCTTTCATAAGTATGGCCTTAACCGAGCTTTAATGGTTGCCGTTGGGGTAATTGAAGCTATCGGTGCAATAGGAATGCTCGTAGGAATGATTACGGAAGAGTCGTTGCTAAATTCTCTAGGTGCAGGGTTAATTGCGTTAACTTCTGTGGGAGCAATGTACTTCCATTTCAAATTTGATACTTGGAAAGAAGCCATTCCTTCAATGTTAACACTACTACTTTCTCTGCTGCTGCTTTCGTCGTTACTAGAAATGCTGATTAGCCGTTAGTGAAAAAAATTAAATATCAGGCAACAAGACGCCTAACTTTATCCTACTAATAAACCCTGAGATTGATGAATGGATCCTTCTTACATCCTCAACCAGGGTAAGATCTCTCGCCGCCATAGGCTCAATGGTCAATCTACGTTCTTTCTCAAGGTTACTAGGGAAAATATAAATAGCTTACAACCCTATCGACCCCAAAAATTAATTAATTCTTGCTCTCTCAATTTAAGATTTTTAATTCACCAATCGCTCCATTCTCGACTCAATACATTAGCACTTCCTTAAAAATCAACAAATTGATTATTTTTCATACCAGAATCACACATTCATTCATTTTATAAAGTCAACAATATAAAACAGAGTAATATCCTCGTGACAATCAATCCAATAGGTTGATTTATATCTACTTTTAAACAAAAGGATATAACATGAGCAACATTTCTAGTTCCTTCCTCGGCTTAAGTTTATTGATGGCTTCCAGTTCAATATGCTATGCATCGAACCTTGATCAAACCGATCCAATTGCAGATTTAATTCAGTCATCGACACCATACTTTCAACCACAATGTCATTTATACGGCGTTGAAAAAAGTGTTCCCACTGGCTGTAATTACTACCTCTTAAACTTGAGTGACATAGCCAAGGAAGAGAGAAAAACATTCACGTCTGAGTTATTAGGGCTTGGTGTTGATAGCCAGTACGTATTGGTGACTAAACCAAGTGAGATTGAAAAAAGGGGTATATATCTTCTTGATGATCTTGATCCTGAATATCTCGCATCTAACTTAATGACTGAACTCAATAAGCGAAGCCGTAGTAAGAGGTCTGCATCCCAAGATAGTGGCAATGTGATGGAATTTATTGTCCACCGTCGCTTCAATGTTGAAAGAAAAGGCAAAGGGAATGTCACGTTAAAATACAAAGTTCGCTACTACAGCAAGTCCCCATTTTATGCTCGTTCTGGCGACAAAGATAAGTATGTAGAAATCGTATTGGCGGAAGGCTCTGGTGTTGATATGGGGATGGCAGATAGCTGGTCTGATATTTACCGTCGCTGGAATCATAATAGTAATACAAACTATGTCTACAACGAATATCTTGATGCTATTGATGTCAATATTAAGATTAATGACCCTACCAAGCTGTTATCAGGTCAGATTTATCTCAACGATCTCTACCCACGAATGCAAGATCAAGTGGAGTCAAAAATCGAGAAAGAAACAAGTACTAGCATTAAAGTTGGTTTAGGGTTCTCTCCTAAAATACCAATCAAAGATATTGAATATAAGTTTACGGATAAATACAGCATCACCAATAAAAAACAGTTTGGCCTAGTGACTAAAACCAATAAAGACGGCTACAACATTAAATATGTAAATAATAAATATGGGTCGTCATTGGATCCTGAACATGGTTTCTGCAATTTAGGCACCGCAGATGGCTGGTGCTGGGACTACGATGAACGTCGAGGTAACCCTTGGAATTTTGATAATCTAAGAGAAAATAACTCTTTGGCTATTAGCGGATTACGTCCTGATTTTGTAGCAAAAGTGGCAGCGAAAGAAGACACAAATGGCTCATCTGATATTGTTGTCAAAACCACTGTAGATAGCCTCGCTCTATTTGGTCATAACCGTTGGATTATTGGTCGTCGTTACGCATCGGGTAGCCAATTATGGAATAGTAATACAGGAAGTGACTCTGACTGGGATACTGGTCGTGACTTTGAAAAGCTGACTTATTCAGATCAATTTTCTGTAACCGTTGATTGGAATAGTCCGTGGTTCTTAGGGGCTGACGCCGTAACCATTAAATCCACTTACTTAAGCCAAGAGAACGCGCAATGTTTGACGGTGGTAACCAATAAGTCGTTACAGTTTAAAGATTGTATCGATGGCTCTAAATCTCAATCCTTTATTTATGATCAAGAGAAAAGATACCGTAGCGTCGCCAATATCGACCAATGCTTAGAAACGGCAGATGGCCAATTAACGCTGAGTTCCGATTGTCAAGATGACTTTGCTCGAAATACTCAGATCTGGTACTGGCAAGAGCCTAACGGGTTTGCTAATGATGTTCTGTACACAGTGAATAATAACAGGACGATCAATTCAATCGATGCTTCAACAGAAGTACCTAGCGTTATTACGCTCGACGACACAGAGAATATGCCTGAAAGCGTACTTTACACCAGTCGTTTCACGGATTTTAGTTCTATTAAGCCATAATATTTTTTAGATTATTAAACCAAATAAAACCGCTCACTTATTATATGCGTGAGCGGTTTATAGTAGTTATCTAGGTCGCGTCTCAGGTTTAACAGTATTGCTTTCTAACATCAAATCGCCACACACATCGGTGTATTTGAAATAGGGTCACGGAACACTCAAGCTTTGAGATCGAAAACATGGCTAAGTAGTGTTTCTGTCAGCACCTCTTCTGGTGGACCTTCGGTGACGAGACGCCCAACAGTGCCGAATGTCGGGCTTCACCTTTTAGTGATGAACAGATCGCAGATTCGACTGCAATAGTGACTTAAAGACTACGAAGATTTGGCCAAATAGCAGCGGTTCACTTCCAAGAAAGTTTCAATAAATTCGCCCACCGTTTTCCATTCCGAATCAAGGCCATCAATGACTAAATCATAACCTTCAATTTCTGAATTTTTCCCGTTGATTCCCATCGTATCTGGTAATTCATGACACAAAGTCAAGTAGGCCACTAAGCCACGATCCGACATCCCACCATTACCATTTTTATCACAGAATAATCGCCCATTCGTCGCTTCAGAATCATCATCGAGTGAATAATAAAGCCTATCAAGATCCTCATAGATATTGGTCGTGCCTGAGATCGAGAGCGTCGGTATATCAAAAGTGTATCTAAAGAATTCTTGAATATGATCAAGTAACGTTGAATACGTTTGAGGCATAGATAGATCTAAAGTTGGGCACCGCTGTTTATTCTTTCCTTGCTGTTCTTCTGATAAATTTTCATCGTCAAGCGACACAACTTGTTCAGGCTTTTTAAACTTAAAATACATTCTATTACTGTCAGGTGAGTTGTCATAAAGCGCGAGCATTATTGCCGTTTCTGAAATTGTCTCTCGCCATGCCAGTTTTTCTAACCACTCTACAGGTAGGGCATCCAAACCGTAATGTGCACCCGCTATCTGTCCGTATATAGCCGCTGTAGTATCGGCATCATCACCAAGGTTAGCAGCTAGCAACGCACCTTCAGCAAAAGAATTGGTCTGTAAAAAACACCAAACCGCTGCTTGTAAAGAGTCAACCACATAACCTCGCCCAAAAATTTCATCGCGTGTTGTTTCAGCATCGGCTGCTTTTTCGATCGCTCTACGTAATTTATTACTCCCCTTCCCTCGTTGTTCATCAATAGGAAAAGTAGCGAGTACATTATCAATCAATGCACTCTTATCTAGCTCATTGAAAATAATCAAATTCAATAAATAAGCGAGTATTTTACAAGCTTCAACACACTGCTCTTCACCATGAGTCGTTAATGAGCTTTGTACTGCCAGCGATTGAATTTGATCAGGAGTATGTCCTTTATGCTGAGAATAGAAAATAACGATAGGAGCAAGGCGCATGATACTGCCATTTCCTGCTGAGTATTCATTGGTTAACCCAGATTCAGGGTTATGGGTTTTCTCATAAGCTCTTAGCGATTCAGACACGGTATTACCAATATCAAAACATCGGCCAGTCGGCGAATTGTACCCAGTGTCACGCCAACGAATATAGCGCTCAACTTGATCTTTTGCATTGTGTCCTTGGCAAGAAAGCAATGAATCAGCTAAGCAGAGCGCCATTGATGTATCATCCGTCCATTGACCAGCTTGAAGGTTAAACGGCCCTCCACCGCAAAGATCGGTAATGGGTTCAAAAGTATCTTTAGGCTGAAATTCAAGCGTTGTTCCTAAAGCGTCTCCCAATGCTAACCCTAGTAATGCCCCTTGCGCCCTTGAAAAAAAATCAATATGAGATGACAAATCTACGCTCTCCGTAATCAAATTTACTGCATGAACTGATACTAAACGATCTCCTTACAGAGTAATATGTTGTAATAGTATACATATCAAAATAACGAACAAAATCACGATATCATGGATTCAAAACCAACAATTCAGACTCATTGAGCTTATTGCTTATTGGGAAGGTCGACTCACCACAAACCATCCATGACACATCTCGCTAAAACATTCTGTGGTACGATCCAGTGACTGACTCAAGATAGATATTGAAATGAAAAGAAAACGAATCACACAAAATAAAGCCAAACTATCGCAGAGGCAAAGACAGGCTAAAAAAAATAGCCACCCGGCCAATTTGTACATGAGTACTCGAATGTCGCTGGTATTAGATGTTTTTACCTACATGGAAGAGTGCTTCAATAAATCGAGAGCAGAAGAAACACACAATATGAATGACGATACGCTCCAAGATAGCTTTGAAATCGCGTTCTCAGAACCATTAACTCAACCTGACATGATCATTGCGATCCACCAAGATCTACAATATTGGCAGGAGAGCGAAGAAGACTCTTCAAGCTACACACTCCTGCTAGAAACTCAATCGAGAATAGAGCGACTTTTTCCGTTTGTCAGAAGCGCAGAACCACTTAAAACCATCGACCTTGAGTGGTGTGTTTGGGAACAGATCTGCGCGGTGACACAAGACTATTCACTTAGAAGTTGTGGCACTTCGATCTATAAAAGGCCGGAAGCCGTAGCACCAGTAATGAGTGCAAATGAGCAAGTCATCCATGACCGCCAAGTCGCAGATTTTTTTAACAAGGCCGGTATCAAGCTAGATGAATAACGGTTGAAACAGAGTCATCGAGATTGAACCTACTCTAGGTAAATGGATGACATATGCTCATGCTATGAAGCAAACCGACCACAATAAACAAGACACCGAATTTAGAACAGGTAATAAAATGAACAAAATAGATTTCGTTAGTAAATTAAAAGAAGTGCTAACCAAAGGTGGGTCTCTCAATGGTAACGGCGATCTATGGACCCAAGAAAATTTCAATAATTTGAAAGCGGCGACGCTAGGTTCTCCCGATGAGGATAAAAACAAATCCTTTTCAGACAAAATTAAAACTCAGCTTGACGGGAAAGCTCCATCACTTCATCTACTCATGGTTGAAATACTGACTATCTATTACTTTATCCCAACCAGTATTAGCTGCTCTACAAAATCTAGCAATATAAATTATTTGATCTCTCTCATCCCAGATAGCCAGAATTTTGATTTTTCGTTTAGCATTGAATGTTTGGATTTCTACGGGATTGCGAGTGGTGGAATGGGATATAACACTAATAAATTTAGAGAGGTTTTCTATCCTATTACCGTATTTTCTAAGTGGTTCGACTTTAGTGAAACAGAACGAGAGCGCTTACTACAAGAAACTAATCATGCAGAATTTCAATATTTGATCGACAACCTTGATGAGTTAGAAGGAAGAACACCTCAATCTCGCCACGCACTACTGCACCTCTTATTCTCAAATCAATACGAGCCAATCATTAGCCAAGGCGAGAAAACTAAATTAGTGAACGCTTTTGAAGGGCTAATAGAGAATTCGGACATGATTAAAAATGCCGATGTAGACCAAAAAATACGCATGATTAAAACAAATCTTGCCGAAATCAGAGGCAAAGAGGTCAATTTCTATGATGAAGATCTTAAAAAGTTTTGGCTGCAAGGTTCATCTTCAAATAAAGACAATCCAGATTCATCATTGTTGGAATATAAAAAACAGATCGTTTTGTATGGGCCTCCAGGAACAAGTAAAACCTACAGAGCAAAAGAGTTAGCGAAAGAGATGATCAACCATCAGCTAGCGAAATCACTTGGTAGTCATCTATTCAAAGAAGAAGGACAAGCTAAATTAAAGATTGCCCATGAAAATAATATACATCGCTTACAACTGCATCCAGCCTATAGCTATGAAGACTTTGTTCGTGGTATGCACTTTCAAGGCGGCAACACTGTATATAAAAAGGGCTATCTATTAAACCTGATAGACAAGATGAAGTCTGAACCTGAACTTCCTCACGTTCTGATTTTAGACGAAATAAACCGAGTCGACCTCAGCCGATTATTTGGTGAATGCTTTAGCGCTCTTGAAAATAGAGGTGAGGCGATCGACTTAATCGGTAACACTGACACTGAACCAATGACATTAACAATCCCAGCCAACCTCTATGTCATTGGCACCATGAACCTTATAGATCACTCAGTCGAGCAACTAGATTTTGCACTCAGAAGACGTTTTCTATGGATTGAAGCCACATACTGCCCAGAAGCGCTATTTGATATTTGCCAAAATAATTGGACTAAATTCGTTCAAGGTAAAATATCTAAAGAGTTCAGTGCGGTAGAAGATGACTTTATTAAATTAGTCGAAGCTGCCAACAATTTGAATGACGAAATATCTAATGAAAGTGAATTAGGTGAAGATTTTAAACTCGGCCACGTTTTCTTTATCGATAGCGTGATCTTCTTACAAGAAGCATTAATGTCGCAACCAAAGAAAACAACCTATCTATTTAGAGAAAGCGGCTGGTATGAACCCATCACAAAACTTTGGAACTACTCATTAGAACCATTATTAAAAGAGTATCTTTCAGGCATAGATAAGGAAAGCAAAAAGCAAGTATTAGCTCGTCTTAAAAAATCATTTAACCCTAATAAGGGTAACTAATGCTGAAGGATTGTAGTCAAATTGATATTAATCAGTTCGCTAAAACTTACTTTGGTGGAACTGCAAAAAATAAAATTGACCAAGCGATAAATTGGTTGCAGAGACTTGGTGATTATAATCTAAACAACAACGACGTATTACGTTATACCAATGCATCTCGTGAAATGGAGCCGATTGTTTACTGTGATGGCAAAGGCACATGGTGGACGGGAAGATATGTGGGAGCCATATTTTTCGATGGGATAAATCTTGATATTGCTCCGCGCTTTCCCTTTTCTTTTTTTATCGATAATTTTCCTATCAATAACTTTATCCCCATTGATACGAAAAAATCGATAAAACAGGAAAAAAGCATGGAGGGAACAGTACTAGAACTGATGCTCGCCATTCAATGGGTTAACCTTTTAGTCAACGCATCTAAACATGCCTTGCCCGTGGTTCAAAAAAAGAAAACCCATATAAAATCAGCCATTGTTGGAAGATTAGATGTTCGAGCCACTCTCAAGCAAAGAGTGGTCGATGGATCCAAGGTTGTGTCGACTTCTTTTTCTAAAGATATCAATAACCCGATTACGCAGGTCATTGTTCTAGCCTACTATGAGATTCAAAAATGGTTTCCATCACACGATGTTATGCACTGGATGCCCGAGGTCACTGCGGCGCGTTTGCAAAAGATGATTGATGCCACACCTCGCCGCACCAAAGCCCCCAATCATCAAGAGATAAAATCCGCGAAGTTAATGCCAATTGCAAGAGAGTATCGCTCGGTTGCCCGTCTCAGCAAAGATGTGTTAAATCGTAAGAATCTATCAGAGCATCAAAGTCACTCGACAAATAAAACGATGCTAATAGACGTTGCAGAGCTATGGGAAGCTTATGTATTTAACGTACTTAAGCAAGTTACCCCAGAGAACCTGAACGTAAAAAATGGCACCTCTGCTAGTCAGAATTATTTGCTTAAGTCTGAAGAAAAAACCCTTGGAAAGTTGATACCTGACTATCTAATTTTAGACCGTAATAAATCACAGAATGATGACGATGCACTAATCGTCGCTGATGCAAAATATAAACGAATTGGCGACGCACCTTGGATGAGTCCGAAGCGGGATGATCTTTATCAAATGTCGGCATACCTTAATAATTTCACACACGCAAACAGTGGCTTCCTTTTCTACCCTAAATGGGATGATGACCTTAGCGAAATCGTTAAACAAAACCCTTGGCAATTTAACAATGGCAAAGAGTTAAGCTTTATCCAACTCCCCATACATCTGGATGATGCCATTACGTTCCTTAACAAAAACGCCATTACCCCTTCAACTCATACACAGAATTAAAGACCTGATAACAAAGGTATTTCTAAAAACTGGAGCGTTTTATCACTCCAGTTTGCCATTCACTGGCATCGACAACCCAGTAATGTCAGAAATAGGAAAAGTTGTCCAAATATCCTCACTGGCGCACATCATTTCTACTCAATTTATGAATACTACCCCTATCAGCAAACTAGATAAAAAGTGCAAATTTCGCTCATTGTTTGTAAAAAAAACCAATGACCGATTTGCTTATAGTTTGATACCGAGATTCTGGCAAAATTGCCGATAATTAACAGAAATGAACAGGAGCTTAACCAATGAACATGATGCTATTTAGCAACGGTAAAATTCCGGGCGACCAACAGATTTTACAATACGGCCTTGAATGGATTCGCGCTGCCGTCGAGCGCACGCAAGCTAAAAAGTTACTTTTCATTCCATACGCAATGATTCGCGGAAACTACGATGATCGTGTAACGGCACTACAAGACATTTTAGGCCCAATGGGATGCGAAGTGACTGGGATCCATCAAGCGGATGATCCTGTGAAAGCGATAGAAGAAGCCGATGGTATCGTCGTCAGTGGCGGCAATACTTGGGTACTAAACAAAATGCTTCATGACTTGGGTTTAGTTCGTCCAATTCGTCAAGCCGTTCTTAACCACAACAAGCTCTACATTGGCTGGAGTGCTGGTACTAACATTGCAACCCCTACCATTCGCACAACGAACGACATGCCAATCGTCAGCGCTGCCATTCTGCCTTCGTTAAACCTTGTTCCTTTCCAGATCAACCCGCATTACATTGAAGCGAATATTTCTGGTCACATGGGCGAAACTCGTGATGAGCGTATTGAAGAGTTTTTAGCGATTAACCAGCATGAAATTGTGGTGGGTATTCCTGAAGGCACAATGCTACAAGTGATTGGCGATAAGCTGACATACCACAGCGCAACCGATGCGCCACTAAAACTGTTCAAGCATCAGCAAGAAGCAGAGTACTACCATGAACATGATGAATTTGAATTCTTAATGTCCCATGGTTGCTAACCTGCCTCTCTAGCATAAACATATACGTATTGGCATAGCGAAACACGCTATGCCTTTTTATATGGTGGTGTCTATTTACTCGCGTCTTCTTTCTCGCTTTCACGCTGTAAACTTTGCTTAAAAACCTCTTTAATCATCACGTATCGTTCAGGCAGTTGACGATTACGTTTTTGTACCAAATACAGAGTCTCCAATACGGTTTCAGACGGGGTATGCACATGCAGGAAGTGTCTTTCTGCAAACATTTCAACCGCACTCTGTGGCAGTACAGTAAATCCAATCCCTTGAGAAATGGGCAGTAATATTTGGCCAATTTGGTTGATATAACTCACTACAGGAAAGCTATCACTATTAAGCGCAGCCAATTTCTTATCGCCACAAAGATCAAAATAGAGAGATAAATAGTGCTCTGCATCAGGATGTTTCACTAGACCTAATTGAACCAAAAGCTCTGGGGTAATGGGTAAATCTTGATATTGACGAGGTAGGATTAAGCATAATGGCTCACTCGCGAATTTTTTAGATTGAAATAGGCTCGGAGTGGGAATATGCGTGACAACACCTAAATCAATACTGCCACTTTGAATGTCATCCAAGATCTTATGGTTGGGTGCCGCTTCGATATGTGCCGTCAACTCAGGGTACTGTTTTTGTAACGATATCAGCTGTGGGTACATCAATAGCGCCAAAGCACCAGAACAGGCCAAACGACACTCTCCTGATTGAGGGTCATCAAAGCTCAGACTTTCAAGAAGTTCCAGCTCGCGCAGAGACTGAGTCAGTGCGTAGTCATACACCTGTTGCCCTTGCTCGGTCAGCTCAAAACTCTTCCCTTCTCGCTTTAAAAGTTCATGTCCACATGCCAGCTCTAACTTTTTGATATGTTGGCTTACTCCGGGCTGAGTCATATACAATTTTTCAGCTGTCTGAGTAAAATGCCCCACTTCAACCAGAACCTTAAACGTTTCCAACCATTGTGGATTTAATGCTGCCATGCTTTTCTCTCCCAACCGTGATCTTTCGAGCATTCAATATCAGGAGAGATAATAACAAAAAATTATCATTAGGCGAAAGGTTGATATTTTTAAATTATAAATAAGGATTTATGAATAGACATTATTCATATTAAAAAAGAGAAGAGATCAACTTTACATTAAAAATCCAAACGTGAAGATGACCCCTTTCTAATAACAACACCGATGGGTTTAGCGTAAATAACTCTTTTCAAATGAATCAGCAGTAACAGGCTTGCCGTAAAGGTAGCCTTGTCCATAATCGCACTCTTCAAATTTAATGAAATCATCTTGGGCTTGTGTTTCTACCCCTTCGGCGATGACGTGCATATCCAACTTTTTACCAATGGCGATGATCGCTTTAGAAAGCTCTCTATCTTGCTCATTTTTTTCTATATTAGTGATAAAGCAGCGGTCAATTTTAAGGGTATTAAAAGAATATTTTTGTAAGTAACTTAAAGATGAATACCCCGTCCCAAAATCATCCAAAGACACTCTAACACCCAGTTGCTGCAGCTTCTTGATCGTACGCTGCGCAATATGCTCATCTTGCAATAAAATGCCTTCAGTAATCTCAAGCTCCAACGCCGATGCGGGTAATTGGTACAAAGTTAAAAGATCGGCAACATGTTCAGCAAAGCTCGAGCACCTAAATTGAACCGGAGAGATATTAATCGCGATTCGAAAATCGCCCGGTTGTAGGACATACCATTTTGCAGCTTGGGAAATCGCAGTATGTAAGACAAAGTTACCGATCTCATTGATCTGTCCATTGTGCTCGGCAAGGCTGATAAATTGATCCGGCGGTACATTTCCTAAAATTGGGCTATTCCAACGCAATAGGGCTTCCGCACCGATCACTTTGTTATCCTTGAGGCAGAAGAGAGGCTGGTAGTTAAGGCTCAACTCTCGATTTTTAAGTGCATCGACTAAATTAGATTCCAGGTGATATCGCTGCTCAATATTTAACTGAGTTTGCTTCGTAAAGAATGTGTATTGAGAACCATCAACCTTACTGATATCCATCGCCGCTCCCGCTTTCTGTATCAATTCAGCTGCGTTATCAGAATCTGACGGTGACTGCGCTATCCCCATGCAGCAAGGAATCGTGATGGTAAATTCGTCGATCGTAAACGGGTGATTACTGCTAGTTATGATTTGATTAATCAACTGCATTTCATCTGTTGTATCACTCTTAGGTTGCGCGATAACAAATTCCGCTCCCGCGACTCTGGCAAATAGAGTATCGCTGCTTAGAAAGCGCTGTACACGTTGGCTAAAAAGCTGCAGTAATTTATCGCCAATCACATAACCGTAACTATTATTAATCGACTTAAAATTTCGTAATCCAAAATAGATAATGGTTGTATGTGGTGATATTGAAGCATTTAACTGTTGGGTCAATGAACTCATAAAGCTTAAGCGATTAGGTAAGCCAGTGAGAGCATCGTAGCTTTTATAGTAGTCTACGGAATCTTCAATGACTCTACGGCTCTCAATTTCTTGAATCAACTTTTCACTCAATTTTGCCAGTTCTGAGGTTCTCTGTTGAACATTATTTTCAAGGATTTGATTCAGATATTGCAACTCGGAATGTTGATATAAGCTCGCCAAGTTAGCGTTAATTCCATTTTGAAACCGTTCCAATAACTGTCGGTAAAGTGGGCTGTATTCTCGTTCTTGACTATCTAACATACAAATAGTGCCAAATGGTGTCTTATCTGGCCAAGTTAACGGCAACCCACAGTAAGCGATCATTCCTAGCTTGATGTCAGGGTTATGATCCCAATCCTTATCCTTAAGTGCGTTAGGTATATTCAATTCACTCTGATTCTGAATCACCGTTTCACAGTAAAGGCCATTACCTAGCACCTCACTATCATGCCGGTGGTAAGGGTTACCTTGAGTTCGGCTCGCTGTAAATACTGAAATATCAGTCGCTGTGACTCTCATAATCAGCACCGCAGGACTATCGACAATCTCCGCTAAGAGATCGAGTGTTTGCTGCCAACCATTAAACATCTCATCAGGTACATCTATCTGAGAGGTATTAATATTCAGGTGACCAAATAGGTGCTCATATTGCAGTTTTTTAAGCTCGCTTTTATAGGGCATCGCATAGTGTCCTTGCTATGAGTTCGACTCATATTCAAATAATAATAGCTCTTGTTTGCAAACATCGTTATGTCTTCGAGATGAAATTAAAGAGAATAATCTCCTCAACAATCCCGGTTCATTTACCCTTTACACTTGGTAATTAGACTTATCACCAATATCGAAATGAAGCGGCATTCGCCATTTTTCATAGGATAAATAAGCTAACACGAAACCTGAAACGAATAACATCACAGCGGCCAACATCCAACTTTCAAACATCATCAAAAATGTGCTTAAAGCCAGTAACAGTGGTACCAATTTTAAACCTAGCACTTTAAAACAGAAGGACTCTTTTAACGCAATTCCGGAGAAGGTAATAAAAATAAAACCAAGAGATAGCCATGAATAAAACAGATTGGGATCACTCAACATCAAAAGAATACCAATCCAACTCGACCATGAGATCACCGCTCTCACAAGCTTATCGTAAACGTGTATATTAGCCGCGCTCATAGCCGCTGAGATACTCATGATCAGCAAGCACCCTCTCTCCATATCGGCAGGTATCACCATCCACTCTGCTTTTCCTGCCAGTATTGCGGAATACATAATCGCCACTACCGAAAACAAGCTA
The DNA here is from genome assembly GCF_024347395.1 of Vibrio cortegadensis. Lineage (NCBI taxonomy): Bacteria > Pseudomonadati > Pseudomonadota > Gammaproteobacteria > Vibrionales > Vibrionaceae > Vibrio > Vibrio cortegadensis. The sequence goes on along the minus strand of NZ_AP025473.1, from coordinate 614,485 downwards.
ATACCACTCCGATACAAACACACGCTTAATTTATCAAAGCGATCTAACGTCTCTTTATGCTCTGGATTTGCCACGATTTAACTCCCCAACTCTGACTTGTCATGCAGTATATACTGAAACTCAAACCACGTTCATAACCGCATTCACAGCTTCAAATTGATTGAAGTTTCAAGGTGCAATAACATCGCTCATCCTACAGCACAATAATCTTATGAAATCCCCTTTAATAGCAGTGAATGTTTTCAAATAACGTCGCTCTAGGTGTTTAAATTATAAGTTTTTTAAATCTAGGTTTTTAAATTCTGAGCTTTTAAATTCCATATTTTCATCTGTTTTACTCACTGTACATCTCAATTTACTCCGTCTCGCTTTTAGATTTCAAGCACAATTTAACATTTTGGTTACACTTAATGTATTCGCAATACCAATGTTAATGACAATTAAAAGTGATGTTCCTAGAGTAAAGCATCAACTTATTGGTATTGGTTACAAGCAGTTAGGCATAACTCGTCATCATCGACAGTGGATTTGTCGAACTGAGCTACCAAAGGAGCTTGAGATGAATGTTCAGGCGTTACCTATGCATCGGTTTATCGACCATCAAGGCAATCTTGTTTGCCCACTCCCATCATGGGCCGACAAAGCAACACTAAAAGGGTTTTACTGTGACATGGTATTAACCCGCACCTACGATAAAAAAGCCGTCGCGCTTCAGAGGACCGGGAAATTAGGCACTTACCCTTCACACCTTGGTGCAGAAGCCATTGGGGTTGCCATCGGACGTGCGCTCAATTCTGATGACGTTTTCATTCCATATTATCGAGATTTTCCTGCGATGTGGGCTCGTGGAATACCAATGGAGAAAAACCTCCAATACTGGGGAGGTGATGAGCGAGGCAGTGACTTCAGTTCAAGCAGCACCTCGCCAAACCACCCACCTCAACAAAGTTATGATTTGCCCTTTTGCGTTCCTATCGCGACCCAATGTACCCATGCCGTTGGGGTTGCTTCTGCATTGAAAATCGAAGGAAAACATAAAGCCGCATTGGTCACATGTGGTGATGGCGCGACTTCTAAGGGGGATTTTCTAGAGTCTTTGAATTGTGCGGGCACATGGAACATCCCATTAATTTTTGTCGTCAATAACAACCAGTGGGCCATCTCTGTTCCCCGCAGCCTGCAATGCGCAGCAGAGTTTCTTTCCGAAAAATCGGCAGGCGCTGGCATCTCTGGCATCACTGTTGATGGAAACGACATTGTCGCCATGTTTGATGCCATATTATCCGCGCTTGATCATGCACGAAAAGGGAAAGGAGCAACGCTCATAGAAGCAATAAGCTATCGCTTAAGCGACCACACCACGGCTGATGATGCCACTCGCTATCGAAGCGATGAAGAGCTTCATGAGGCATGGGAATTTGAACCGATCAGCCGACTAAAAACCTTTCTTATTCAACAAGGCTACTGGTCAGAAAAAGAAGATCAGCAGTGGTTAGAACATTGCCAAAAAGTGATAGAACAAGCCGTAGACAACTACCTAAATACTCCTGGTCAAGCCCCTGAAAGCGCCTTTGATTTTCTCTACGAATCTCTCAGCCCAGATTTGCACCACCAGCGAGATGAAATCATCAACAAAGCAATGCGGTTGCAAGGAGGCAAGCATGGCTGAAATAACATTGGTAGAAGCGGTCAACCTTGCTCTGCATTATGAGATGGCATCCGACTCTAACGTGGTACTTTTAGGGGAGGACGTGGGTGACAACGGAGGAGTATTTCGTGCCACTGTCGGTCTCAAAGAGAAATTCGGTTTAAAGCGCGTCATTGATTCCCCCCTCGCTGAGGCGTTAATTGCAGGCGTGGCAATTGGCATGGCCTCGCAAGGGTTACGCCCCATTGCAGAGTTCCAATTTCAAGGTTTCATCTTTCCAGCCATGGAACATTTAATGTGCCATGCCGCCAGAATCCGTAATCGAACTCGTGGGCGTCTCACCTGCCCTGCGGTTTTTCGAGCGCCATTTGGTGGAGGCATCCATGCGCCCGAACATCACTCCGAGAGCATTGAAACCTTATTCGCCCATATTCCAGGTTTAAAAGTGGTCATCCCATCCTCGCCACAGCGTGCCTACGGTTTACTGCTGGCCTCCATTCGCAGTAACGACCCTGTGATGTTCTTCGAACCAAAACGGATTTATCGCACTGTCAAGTCCGATGTTGTCGATAACGGAAAAGCGTTACCTCTCGACAGTTGCTTCACGCTTCGCAAAGGGCGAGATTTAACTTTAGTCACTTGGGGAGCGTGTGTTGTCGAATCCCTACAAGCGGCGAATACGCTTTCTGCTCAAGGCATTGAAGTGGAAGTGATTGATCTCGCGAGTATCAAACCTATCGATATGGCAACGATTCTACACTCGCTAGAGAAAACAGGTCGTCTGTTAGTGGTTCACGAAGCGAGTAAAACCTGTGGCGTAGGCGCTGAAATTCTGGCTCGAACAGCAGAACAGGCGATGTGCTTATTAAAAGCCCCACCTAAGCGAGTAACAGGGATGGATACCATTATGCCTTATTACCGAAACGAAGATTTTTTCTTGATAAAAGAGCAGGATATTGTCCTAGCCGCACAAGAGTTAGTGGAGGGATGGAAATGAAATCTTTTATGCTACCAGACTTAGGCGAAGGCCTTGCCGAATCAGAAATCGTGCAATGGCACATCAACATTGGAGATCATGTCAAGGTTGATCAGATTGTGGTGACGATTGAAACAGCAAAAGCGATCGTAGAAGTGCCCGCCCCCTACAGTGGTAAAATCGTCCGTCGGTATGGTGAAGAGGGAGATGTCATTAATATCGGCTCCCTTTTACTTGAGATTGAAGAAGAGGGAGAACTGACGAAAGTAAACTCTGAACCGTCTCTATCCGAATCCACGCTATCTGGCTCTGAACAATCCGGCTCTAAGCGATCTAGTTCTAAACAATCGAACTCCGCTCAAAATGATTCAACCATCAGCAAGAAGCAAGATGCCGCAACCGTAGTTGGCAATGTATCGCAGCAAAACCATCACGTTAATATCGATGATTTCTGGATCGGTGGTGATCCTAATACGAGCACCGAAAGTCTCATTACCGCCATGCCTTCTGCTCGGCTATTAGCGCAGCAGTTAGGCGTAGACTTACACGAAATCGTAGGCAGTGGCGCTGATGGCTTGATCACCGATGATGATATTTACCAACAGTGTGACAAACAACTCCCTGGCACTGAAGTACTCAAAGGGTCTCGACGTGCGATGGCAAATGCGATGACGCACTCGCATCACAATGTCGCAGCAGTAACCATCACAGAAGAAGCCTTACTGATGAATTGGGCCGAAAATGAAGATATCTCCATTCGACTGATTCAAGCGGTACTCAATGCTTGCCAACAGGAGCCAGCACTCAATGCATGGTTTGATGCTGAAACCATGACTCGATGCATTCATACCACGGTCAATGTAGGCGTGGCAGTAGACAGTTCGCACGGTCTGTATGTGCCAGTATTGCGTCACGCTGATGAGTACAGTGCCAAAGGGATTCGTCTGTGGCTTGATAAAACGGTGGATGGTATCCGAGAGCGCAAGATCGGCAGAGAACAGTTACAACATGCCACCATCACACTATCCAACTTTGGTGCCATCGCTGGGATTTATGCCACACCTGTCGTGTCTCCCCCACAGGTCGCTATCGTGGGAGCAGGACGAATCATCCGCAAAGTAATCGTAGAAAACGATAAAGCGGTAGAGGTCAAAGCGATGCCATTATCGATGACCTTTGATCATCGAGCGTGTACAGGAGGGGAAGCGGCGCGATTTATTAAAGCCTTAGTGACACATTTACAGCATGCTAAAGTGCAATAACGCTCATCTGCCATAGCACTTGTATACAATAGTACTTATCTGCAATAGCACTTACCTACAATAGCGCTCATCGATGCGAATACTCGTGATAGAGCATCAGTTTAAAAGAGAATGATTCGCTCACAACCCATTTACACTGAGCGAATCAATTCAGGCATGATTTCAAAGAGATCGCCGACGATTCCATAATCGGCGACCTGAAAAATCGGCGCATCTGGGTCACTATTGATCGCGACGATCACCTTAGACTCTTTCATGCCTGCTAGATGCTGGATCGCCCCTGAAATGCCCACTGCGATATACAACTCTGGAGCCACTATCTTACCCGTCTGCCCAACTTGAAGATCGTTAGATACAAATCCTGCATCTACCGCCGCCCGAGATGCACCAATCGCACCACCGAGCTTATCGGCAAGCTGCTCAATTAAACCGAAATGCTCTTGGCTACCCAAGCCTCGTCCACCTGAAATAACGACCCGAGCTTCGGGTAACTCAGGACGCTCACTTTCAACTTTCAGCTGCGACACAAATTCTGTCGATTGTGCTTTGATGCTCTTGTCCCATCTCTCTATCTTTGCCTTTTTGTCTTCACTAGAAACAAGTTCCTCACTCTCTATGGCATCAAACGCTGAGCTTCGAATTGTGATCACTTTAATTGAGTCGAGAGATTTCACTTTTGCGAGCGCGTTGCCTGCATAAATCGGGCGAATCACGATATCTGGAGTCTGGATCTCAACCACATCTGAAAGCTGCCCCACTTCCAATAGAGCCGCAACACGAGGCATCAGATCTTTCCCAAACGTTGTCGCAGGGGCGAGTAGATGCGAATAATCTTGTCCGATTTCAGCAATCAACTCCGCCATATTTTCTGCCAGCCTATATTGATGATCACTTGAATCGGCGACAATCACTTTATCAACGCCACTAATTGCCGTTATTGAGTCGACCACCATTTCACAACTATGCCCTGCGACAAACACAGAAACGGCGCCTTTATCGTGCTGTTCACTACTCATTATTAGCAAGCTTGCGGCTTTGATGGTTCGCAATGTTTCCATCGAGACTTGTGAGTTATCGTGCTGTGCAACAACTAAAACTCTTAACGGTTGATCGTCCATGTGTTTACTCCTCATCCCTACCCGAACAATGCGTACCTCTTACCACTACGCTAAATGACTTTGGCTTCACTCTTCAGTTTATCCACCAGCTCTGTCACGTTTTGCACTATGACTCCGGCTTTTCGCTCTGCTGGCGGCATCACTTCAAGTATCTCTTGGTGTTTCACCTCTTCAACCCCTAGCGCACTTGCCGTTAACACTTCTAATGGCTTTCGTTTGGCTTTCATTATATTTGGTAAGGAGGCATAACGAGGTTCATTAAGGCGCAAATCGGTACTGATAATCGCAGGAAGCGCCAACTTCAACGTTTCCAGACCACCATCAATTTCACGAGTGACTTCTACGCTGCTCTTATTACCATCCTCATCAGCAACGATTTTCAACTGCGAAGCAAATGTTCCTTGCGGACGCTGAGTCAGAGCCGCCAACATTTGTGCCACTTGATTGTTGTCAGTATCAATCGATTGCTTACCAAGTAGCACCAACCCTGCCTCGTCGAGCATTGATTCCTGCTGCATCACCGCTTTCAAAAGTTTGGCAACGGTAAGAGGCTCAGGAGGTGTGATGAAATCAATATGAATAGCGCGATCGGCCCCTAAAGCCAGCGCCGTACGCAACTGCTCCTGACAACCATGATCACCCGCAGACACCACAATAACTTCATCCACATATCCCGTTTCTTTCAACCTCACAGCCTCTTCAACCGCGATTTCACAAAACGGATTCATCGTCATTTTTACGTTACTGTTTTCAACGGCTGAACCATCACTTTTAACCCTAATTTTGACATAGGGATCGATCACTCGTTTGATTGCGACTAATACTTTCACAATGCCATCCTTATCAATGAGCGCTACTCATGTCTGCCTTACTTTTGAGCTTAGTAAAGTTTACGTTTACGTCAACTGGACTATATTTAATGGTAAGTCAGCGTAATACAGCAGGGCTATCGTATGGGCAGTGAGCGTATGGACAGAGAGTGCATGGAATTTGACGTAGTAATTGTCGGTGCAGGCCCATCAGGCTTAGCGGCCGCTTGCAAACTCGCGCAATTAACCCAATTGGAAAACCGATCTCCAATATCCATCTGCGTAGTGGAAAAAGGGGCGGAAGTTGGTGCTCACATTCTCTCTGGAGCTCTGTTTGAAACGAGCGCGCTAGATGAGCTATTCCCTGAATGGCAGAGCATGGATACTCCTATCTCAACCCCCGTAAATAACGATAAGTTTGTCTACCTCACCACTCAACATAACCACCTAACAGTACCTCGGGTGCTGACCCCAAACCCCATGCACAACAATGACGAAAACTACGTGATCAGTTTATCGAACTTATGCCGTTGGTTAGCACAACAAGCTGAAACACTCGGTGTCGAAATCTTCCCCGGCTTCGCGGCCACTTCCATCAATTACGATGACAATGGCACAGTGACAGGCATCAAAACCTCCGACATGGGACGAGACAGACATGGTGAACCTAAAGCTAATTTTGAAGCGGGAATTGAGCTAAAAGCCAAATACACTATTTTTGCTGAAGGGGCGCGTGGTCACTTGGGCAAACAGCTCATGAGTAAGTATCGACTTGATGCAGATAAACAACCGCAGCATTATGCGCTTGGGCTCAAAGAGATATGGGAAGTGCCTAGTTCCGAAACTAAAGCAGGAGATGTCATCCATAGTATTGGTTGGCCATTAAGCGAATCAGACAGCTCTGGTGGCGGATTTCTTTACCATTTAGAAAACAACAAAGTCGCGGTGGGATTGATTGTCGACCTCAATTACAGCAATCCATATTTAGACCCTTTCGAGGAGTTTCAAAGACTTAAACACCATCCTGTTTTTAGTCAGCATCTCAGAGGCGGTAGTCGTATTTCTTATGGCGCGAGAGCGATTGCAAAAGGTGGGTTTTCTTCCCTCCCGAAACAGCAATTTCCTGGTGGTTTATTGATTGGATGCGATGCTGGCACACTCAATGTGGCCAAAATTAAAGGGTGCCATACCGCCATGAAATCTGGGATGTTGGCGGCAGAAGCGATTTTTAACGCTTTAGAAAATGTGAATGATCAACCACTTGAGCCTGATTACGATACTCAGTTTAAAGCTTCTTGGCTCTATCAAGAACTCGAAGATACTCGCAGCTTCAGCGCCGCTATTCACAAGTACGGCAACCTACTCGGTGGAGCGCTGATTACTCTTGAGCACAATGTATGGATCCCTCTATTTAACCAACCTGAACCTTGGGTGATTCATGACAGAAAGGCGGATCACCTTCACCTAAAAGAACTTAGCCAGTGCCCGCCAATCACTTACCCGAAACCTGATGGAGTATTAAGCTTTGATCGAGCGTCGTCTGTCTACCTATCATCGACTCAACATGAAGAAAATCAACCTTGCCACCTCTTGTTGAACGACTCGACCATTCCTATTCAAAACCATTTATCTCGATTTGATGAACCTAGCCAGCGTTACTGCCCTGCCGGGGTATATGAAGTGGTCATTACGGACAATGAAAAGCGATTTCAAATCAACCCTGCCAACTGTTTACACTGTAAAACTTGCGATATAAAAGACCCATCGAAAAACATTAGCTGGCAACCTCCAGAAGGCGGAGGCGGGCCTAATTATCGGGATATGTAGATAATAGGATAGCCCACGATCACGTGTATCTATCACTTATCAAGCCCTTACTCTCCTGATATGGTCGATGGCTTGAGTTCCTCTTCATTAGCTCCCAATCACGATGCTATCTATCGCGGCCGCTTTGTTTCATGTACTCCCCCGCATCTTAGACCGTTTGTTCAAGTCTTAGCTAACTTCTTGCACAGTAACTCCATGCTAAAGTGGTTGCGTAGCCCCGCTAACCTGTTAACTTATTATTTTCCAAGAAATTAGCATTCAAACTAGGTACATTCTTAGTATACGGAACTCTTGGCAATACACTTCAAACTGCATGGGAGATAACAGTGCAAGAGGAATATATGGATTACTATGCGAATTTTGATGAAGAGCAGCGTCTCGTTTGTCAAAACATTACTCGCATTGAATTTGATACCACCATCAACCAACTAGAATTATTTACTCACTCAGCCGAAACGCTTACCGAGTTTGGTGCTGCAACGGGTCGCTATTCCATTTTTTATGCCCAAAAAGGCTTAGATGTAACCGCAGTCGAGCTCGTTCCGGAATTGGTTGCACAACTAAAACAAAATGCCGTTGTTCAAAATGTTGAGCTGAACGTATATGAAGCAAATGCAACGGATGTTTCTTTTGTTCCAGACAGCTCTCAAGATATGGTGTTAATTCTTGGGCCCCTGTACCACATACAAGAAGAAAGCGAACGACAAGCTGTAATAAGAGAAGCTCATAGAATTCTTAAGCCAAATGGTGTTGTCGCAGTCGCTTATATCAGCCGTTTCTTTGTAGCCGGACTGCTTGCTAAAATGTCGAGTACTTTGATTTCACCACAAATACTTAGTGAATTGAACGAAACGGGATTAGTTACATCGAAAGATGTCGATGCATTCTTTAGAACAGGATATTTTGCAAAACCTTCTGAAATCGAAAACTTAACTAAATCCGAAGGGTTCTGTATAGAAAAGCATGTGGCGACAGATGGCTTTGGACGTTACATCGGTTCTGAAATCAATTCATTATCAGAACAACAATACCAAGCTTGGTTGCAGCATCATCTATTGGTGTGTTCTGAACCATCACTTCTAGGTTCGAGTAACCACGGTTTGGTTATCGCACGTAAGTACAGTTAACAAATAACCATAAGTGTCGTTTAGTATTAAAAATAATGGAAACTTGTCGTATGAATAATCTTTTTACGTATATTGCCGCGATAAAAGGTGAAATGACGGGATTAAAACTGGTAAGTCATGAATCAATCGACAAATCTTATAAAGATCAGGACATAGCCGTTGATTGTGTAGAGTCGCTATTTCATTTTTCAAACGGAGTCATAATAAAGCATTGCACTGAGTCAGAGCTCTTTGAAACGACGGAACAAACATGTCCGGAGTGTTGGATTTCATATGAGGTAATTTCAGACTCAAAAAGCACTAAGGTACGCCCCATAAGAAAGACCTTCACAAACCATTGCCAAGAGATTTTTTGGCTAAAAATCAATAAGCAACAGGTAAATCCATAACAAGAGGCCGTTGCTAGCCTCTTGTTCTAACAGTGAGTAAAATACACTGAGTTGTATTTATTTAGAGTGGCTTAACGACACTCGACTGGTTAGCAGTGTCGTTAACTTGATATCCCAAGCCTATAATTTTCTTGCGAATTGTATCAGCTTCATCATATCGACCTTGCTGTTTCATACGTTGGCGTTGTTCAACGAGGTCTTGAACTTGCGTGGGGATTGTTATTTGCTCTACCTTATCAAGTTCTAAACCAAATATTTGATCAAAATAGAGTAACGTCGCTTTTTTATTGGCTGGTTCCATTGCGCTATCAAGAACTTTCCATACTAAGGCTAATGCCTGTGGCATGTTTAAATCACGGTTGATACGTGCAAAGAATTCAGCTTTGAACTGGTTGTCGACGCGACCACCGTCAGGCATATCTATAATTTTCTCTCTTAATCGACGGAGGGCCTTTTGTGCGCCAGCCAATCCTTCCCAGGAAAAGCTGAGCTGGCTACGATAGTGACTGGTTAAGGTTAAATAACGATAAGCCAGAGGATCATAACCTTTGTCGATTAAGCTTTTTAAACGCAATGTAAAGCCAGACTTAGATATTTTCTCATTGTTAATATTTAAAAAGTAACCATGCAACCAATAGTTTGCTTGTACATGTCCATTTTTAGCTTGGCATTGAGCTATTTCATTAGTGTGGTGAACAGGAATATGATCTTCACCACCGACATGTATATCGAAGGTTTCTCCTAAATACTTCTCTGCCATCGCTGAACATTCAATATGCCACCCAGGAAAGCCTTTTCCCCATGGGCTTAGCCACTCCATTTGTCGTTTCTGTTGGTTACTAAATTTCCATAACGCAAAATCTGTTGGGTGCTTTTTCTCTGCCATATCAACGCGAATACCCGCTTCCAAACCGTGCTTATCTAGTCGTGCAAGCTTTCCATAATCGGGCAATTTATCTGTGTCAAAGTAAATACCATCGCTGGTTTGGTAGGTATAGCCTTTCGCTTCGAGTGACTGAATAAACGAGATTTGCTCTTGGATATGATCGGTAGCTCGGCAAGTGGTCGAAGGCTGAAGAATATTAAGCAGTTTAAGATCTATAAAAAATGCATCTTCAAAAAATGTGGCGATATCCCAAGCTGATTTTTTCTGTGTGCGTGCGCCTTTTTCCATCTTATCTTCACCACTGTCACCATCTGAAACCAAGTGGCCGACATCGGTTATATTCATTACATGATTAACCTGATACCCGTTGATTTGTAGCACACGCTTTAAGACATCAACGAATAAATAGGTCCGTAGATTACCGACATGTGCGTAGTCATAGACTGTCGGACCACATGCATAAAGCCCAACCTTATTTGATTGAATTGTATCGAACGGACTCAATGTTCTATTCAGAGTATTGAAGAGTTGGAGTGTTGGTTGGGTCATAAATCATATCCTTATAAATACAAAAAGGCCGTGGATGTAAACATCAACGGCCTAGGTAATAGTGCGATAGGTTTGCTATGTAATAGCTACACGAAAACGGCCGTAAATAAGGTATTTACAGCAACAACATAGAAGGTGAGTGAAAGCAGTTATCAGCGTCATAATTTCTAAACTAAAATAGATAATTATCAAAAGCAATAATTTTATTCGGCGCGGTATGTTGAGAGTCACTCTTAGCGGCAACGTTCCAAATACAGTCTATAACGGAGGAGATGTTTCCAATTGAATGCATTATCGATCATTGAGCTAGTCGATTAAATATGGGAACCGTAACGTTGAATCCAGAGGTGATTTTTGCATCAATCACCTAGATTACTCTCGAATTTGGCCTTTTCAGTATCAATCCGATAGCCTTTGCGCCAAAGTAGTGGGTAACCAAGCAACAGAACAAACATCATCAACGAGGTTAAAACATTGAACGACCAATCGCCAGTCATCATTATTGAAGATGAATCTGCCATTGCAGACAACTTGATTCATGTTTTAGAGATGGATGGCTACCACGTGGAGTGGTTTACAACGGCAGGAGAAGGCTTGGCTTTTTTGCAAAAACACTCAGCACTTCTACTCGTGCTAGATGTCGGATTGCCTGATGGTAACGGCTTTGAACTGTGCAAAACTATCCGAGAATTTTCTGACATTCCGATTATCTTTCTAACCGCTAGGAGTGATGAAATTGACCGTGTCGTTGGCTTGGAAATTGGAGCTGACGACTACGTGACTAAGCCATTTAGCCCTCGCGAAATGCTAGCTCGCATCAAACTTCGAATCAAAGCTAAAGCGCCTATGGCTGAATTAAGCCCAGAGCCAAAACCAGAACGAAGTCCAGCCTTTGTGAAACTTCAACCAACCCATGATTTAGTCGCACACAACTTTGATTACGGTGTTGGAGGCAAAATGCTTGGTCTTACTGCCGTTGAGTTTAAGATCCTTGATAAGCTTATTTCCATATCTTCTAATGTATTGAGCCGAGAGCAGTTAATGATTGCCGCAGATATGACGCCAGAGGCAGCTTACGAACGAAATATCGATACTCACATCAAAGCCATTCGCCATAAGCTGAAGCCGTTTGAGATGTCTGAACGAATTTGTACCAAACGAGGCTTTGGTTACTTCTACAGTATTAAGGGAGAATGATGAATCGCTGGCCAAGGATCCCGCTTGGGTTAAGGCTGTTTTTGCTCTACTTTATCTTAGTAGGAATGACGGCTTATATGGTGAGTAAAACCGTTGTTCAAGAGCTTAAACCGACAGTACGTCAAACCACCGAAGAAACACTAGTTGATATGGCGAACTTGCTTGCAGTATTGGCAGAAGAGGACGTTGCCAATAGCAAATTATCAGAGAGTCGTTTTTCCCAACTTTTAGCGGCTTATGGCCAACGAAAACCACATGCACGCATTTGGGAAATTGGGAAAAAAGCGATTAACCATCGAATTTATATTACGGATAAACAAGGCACTGTAATTGCGGATTCTTGGGAGCAAGACATCGGCAAAGACTACTCACAATGGAACGATGTGTATCTCACGCTTCGCGGTCAATATGGTGCGCGTAGTACCATTGAAGATCCGAATGATCCGCTCTCTACCGTGATGCATGTCGCTGCGCCGATTTACCACAACGGCGAAATCATTGGTAGTGTGACAGTGGCAAAGTCCAATCGCTCAGTGCAACCATTTATCGACCTTTCTAAACGTAACGTGCTGTTTTGGATGGTGTGGATGAGCGGCTTAGTGCTACTTGCAGGAGCCTTGTTTGCTTGGCGAATTCACTCCGCATTGAATAAATTGGAAGTTTACGCGACCAAAATGGGCGAAGGCGAAAAAGTATCTAAGCCAAAATTTCGCATTTTTTACGAATATGGAACGCTCAGTGATGCGCTAGAGAAAATGCGCAATCAACTTGACGGAAAACAGTATGTCGAAGAGTACGTTCAGACCCTGACTCATGAGTTAAAAAGCCCGCTATCTGCAATCAAAGGTGCAAGCGAAATATTGCAGATGCCGTTACCTGAAGAGAAGATCGCTCGGTTCGCTGGCAACATCGAACGAGAAAGTGATCGCATGCAATCACTGATTGATAAGTTACTTGAACTGGCGCGCCTTGAGAAACGTCCAGAGCTTGAACAAGTCGAACAGATTTTAATACACCAAATGGTGAGCGAAGTGGTTGACTCTGCGGATGCGCGTTTGAGTGGTAAGGCGGTCACTGCGGACATCAAGATTGATGAAAGCCTCGTGGTGCTTGGCGACACCTTTTTACTTAAGCAAGCTACTTTTAACTTGATGGATAATGCGCTGGATTTCGCTTACTCCGGAGGACATATTGAGTGGAAAGCAGAGATGGCTAAGGGCAATATACGACTCTCTATTTTCAACTCAGGCCCTCACATTCCAGACTATGCAATGCCCCGATTAACTGAGCGTTTTTATTCTCTCGCTCGTGAAAATGGCGTTAAGAGCACTGGATTGGGACTCAACTTTGTAGAGCAAGTAGCTAAGCTGCATAAAGGTGAACTACGAGTAGAAAACATTGAATCCGGCGTGAAAGTGACTCTGATTTTACCAACTCCATAGAAACTCCACATTAGCTCCATTCGTTCTCCAAACTGCTGATTTAGATTATCTACATCAGCAAATGGAGAATAAAACATGAAAAAAATCCTCAATAATCAGCTCGGCATGAAGTTCGCCTTCGTGCTGTTTTTGTTTGTCTTACTGCAAATCCCCCTTTCAATGGTCACTGGGCTGATCTCAGAACGTTCGTATCGCCAAGATGAAGTAAGGAATGACATAGCACGCAGCAGCAGTGGCGAACAACGCATCATTGGTCCTTTCATCATGGTGAACTACACCGAGACCAGCTATCTAGATGAAAAAATCCAGATTAAAGAACGCCGTAAATTCCTCTTACCGAATACCTTCGATATGAGCGCTGATCTGGACAGTTTTGAAAAATATCGCGGTATTTACCGTGCGCGTTTATACAAAGCGCAAGTGGCGCTTAACGGTGTTTTTGATGCAGGCGACTTAGCGGCACTGCATGATCTTGATATTAAAAACATCAGCCTTGTGGTTGGCATTGAAGACAGTCGCGGACTGATTCGCCTTGATGACATGACGCTCGCAAGCTCAGATATTGAAGTGATACCAGGAACCGGATTAGATCAGCTACCACAAGGTTTCCATAGTGAGCTAAAACTGGATGACCTGAAAACAGAACAACCTTTGGCATTCGGCCTTAACTTCTTACTCCAAGGGATGGGACAGCTGCAAATAACGCCTATTGGCAGCGAAACTACGGTGGAATTGTCTTCTCCTTGGGCACACCCTAGCTTTATCGGTGACTACTTACCAGTAGCGTCAGATATATCTGAAGATGGATTTAAAGCGCAGTGGGTAAGTAATAACTTCTCTACCAATATCGCGCAATTATTCCAAAGCTGCCTGTCATCAAACAGCGCTTGCTATGAGCTTGAGCAACGACAAATGGGCGTGGATTTGATTGATCCCGTTGATCACTATTTGAAATCTCATCGCGCTGTGAATTACTCACTATTAGTGATAATGCTAGTATTCGCGAGCTTCTTTCTGTTGGAACTGTTTCAAGCGCGTCCAGTCCACCCTGTGCAATATGGGTTTATTGGCTTGGCTCTGGCGCTTTTCTATTTGCTGCTGATTTCGATGAGTGAGCACCTAGGTTTCAACTGGGCATATGTCGTGTCAGCGGTGGCATCGACGGGTCTATTGAGCGTGTACGTCAGTGGTATGTTGAATAACCTAAAGCATGGCACGGTATTTGGTGTGTTATTGCTCACGATCTACGGCTTATTGTTTGGGTTGCTTCAAGCAGAAAGTTACGCGTTAGTCATGGGCGCATTGCTGTGCTTCGCGATTTTGAGCTTCACTATGGTGATCACACGCAACGTTGACTGGTATGCCCGCAATATAAAAGTGGAAGACGAAGTAAAGGCTGAAAATGAAGATGCTTAAGCAGAATATTTTTGCCCGTCAGCAAAGCGAAATGAATGACAATAATACCGGTATTTACTTTCGTTTTTCTACGATACATGGGCTTAAAAGCTTCATCTGTTTCATCGCTCTGGTGGTCATCGCGCTTTACGTTCGAGACAGCTTTATTCGCCCGACATTCGGTGATGTGTTGGTTGTTGTTTGGCTTTACTACTTGTTGGCGAGCATCCTCTCAATGCCCGTCAAATGGCTCGCTGCGTTGGTGGTATTAATAGCGTTTGTTGTCGAATTTGGACAGCTATTACAGGTGGCGACTTGGCTTGGTATCGAATCACCCTCGCTTCTTGCCATGATTTTAGGCGCGACATTTGATTGGAAAGATCTGTTTGCTTACGGCGTAGGAGGTGCATTGTGCTGGTGGATGGAGGCGAAATGAAATCGACATTAAAATTGAAAGTGAGTTCAACAAACATTCATTGTGCTCAGCCAAAGCGACGTTTTCGTAAAAGAATCAGTTTGCTCAAGCAAGTATATCTTTGGTCATTAACCAACAAAGAGCAGCCTTAGAGTAAATTGGATGAGTTTTCTTTTAGGCTCTTGAACTCTTCAATAACCCAATTGAATCTTAAGCTCACTGCTACTCATGGTGAGCTTAGATTTATTTTATAGATCTTCGTGAATGATCATTTAAGCCAGATTTTGGGTCTCAATAAAAGCTGACAATTTTTCAATATTCTTAACTTTTAATTGGTTACCAATCTTTTCGACAAACCCCAAGTCAAGCAATTGATGAACCACACGGCTATAGGTTCGCTCTGAACAACCAAAACGTTCAGCTTCTTTATATGCCTGAGCAAAATTAATTTTAGGTTTAGCTTCGAGGTAGCGTTGCTCAATATCCCAGGCGATGTTGTAAATTAAGGGATATAAAATTCGGTTCATTGCCACCGACATAGTATCCTGGTATTTCTCTGACAATGACTGGCTTAGCCAAATAGCCAGCATGGGCTCTTGCTGCATAAATTCAGAAATAAGGCTTACAGGTACAACTTTAGCCTCAAGTATATCACTGGCACGGATATCAAACTGGCACTTGGTATTTGTAAGAAATTCGACTTCTCCAAACAAGCGATTGTCGGCAAAAAAGAGACCTAAACTCAAGCCACGTCCATTCTTAGCGGTATGATCAATACTGTACTCGCCCATTCCAACCCAATACAGCTCGCAGATCTCTTGTCCTTGTTTTAGTAAATAGTCACCAGGCTGAAAATGTTTGGTTTTTAGTTCTTGTTTTTCCAAAAGCTGACAGAATAACGCATGACCATGCTTCGATAATTCTTTGATTTTATTCACTTCGATGACCTGCGATTATTTTTGTGAACAGAACAACTCCGATCCAGACAAGTGTCCTGATGCTTTTAAGTAAGTAGGAATAACATAGCAATAAATCTGTTAACTGTTAAGGGTATCAATATGACTCCACATATTAACGCACCTCAAGGTGCATTTGCTGAAACTGTATTATTTCCAGGTGATCCACTGCGAGCAAAGTACATTGCCGAACATTATCTAGAGAGTGCTAAGCAAGTTTGTGATGTACGAAATATGTTTGGTTATACCGGCTATTACAAAGGTAAAAAAATATCAGTAATGGGGCATGGTATGGGTATTCCATCTGTCTCTATTTATGCCCATGAGCTAATCAACGAATACAATGTAAAAAAGTTGATCCGTGTAGGTAGTTGTGGCGGTGTTTCCGACGATATTTTTGTTCGGGATATTATTGTCGCAACAGGTGCAAGTACGGCTTCTACAACAAATAGAACACGCCTTGCCGGTTACGATTATGCAGCGGTACCAGATTTTGAATTACTGAAAGCTTGTTGGGAAACTGCTGATAGCCATAAAATTCCTGCTCGTTTCGGTAGTATTTTCACGAACGATCTATTCTATGGAAAAGACCCAAATCTAATGCCAGCTCTGCTGAAAATGAACATTCTTGCTTGTGAAATGGAAACTTCGGCATTGTTTGCTATTGCTGCAGAAAGCCATGTTCAAGCTCTGAGTATTCTGACTGTTTCTGACCATATCATTAGTGGAGAAGAGACAACTGCAGAAGAGCGTGAAACCACCTTTAACCAAATGATGGAGCTGGCTTTAGAGACAGCTCTTAAGGATTAATGATGTTAACTCCGGATATGCTGGGTTACCTGGCTTCATTATTCGTCGGCATATCGCTTTTAATGAGCGATATAAAAAAGCTTCGTTATATTAACTTTGTTGGCTGTATCGGGTTTGTGGTGTATGGCTTAGCTATCGGAGCCTGGCCGGTAGTCTTTATGAATGGCTTTTGTGCTTTAATTAATGTTTATCACATCGTAAGGATATATAAATCCAGCCAAAAAATAGCCGTTTAATTCCCGCGATTTATTATCAAAGGGGGATAACATACATCCAATAGTGCTTTTTAATATTCTTGAATGAATATAGAAAGAGAGTGTGTGTTTTTCTATTAACAATAAAATATAGAGCGCCTCAAAGCCCAATTCACTTGAGGCACTCTATTGTTAATTCTCTAATACGTGAAACAGTCCATCGGATAACTTGACTCGAAAAATGGCATCCTTTGAACAAAGGTATGATGGCAGTTACTCTTCGTCTGTCACCAGTAGCAGAGAAAAAGTGTTCGTCGGCTCTAGTGGGTTCCAGTTGTAAACTTCGCCATTCACTGAGTCAAACACCATTACGTTTGAACCATCACCGTTCGGAGTGTTACTCCAGATATAGCCGGCATAGTCACCGACTTCTAGCGTGTAACCACTTGCGAATGCAGTGCCATTCATCGCAGGGCTATGGCAAGCACGTTCAGTCAACGCGACCAACTCTTTAATATTGGGTAAGCGCCAGTTCTTTTTGCCAGCGAAGTCATACAAAGCATGGTTGCCTGATTCATTTCGAATTTGCTCTGCGGTTGATAGAGCTAACTGCCATGACATCTTAGTCGCGGCGCCAGAACATGCCTTATTCGCTGTATCCCATGATTGTCCTACAGGACAACGCATCCACGTCAGGCTCGTTTTTAAGTCAGTTATCGTCCCAGCATCAGAGTAAGTGTAACGAGAATTTGGTGCTGTCTTGCCAAAATCTGTGGAACATTCTTGTGCAGCCATGGCAACTTGAGAAGCCAGAACAAGAGATAGCGCGGTCATTATTTTCTTCATTTTATTGGCCCTTAACTGCTACTAGACGGATTGGGAATTGGTATGATGTACCAGTATCACGCTCCACTTTGTCAGAATAAATCTCAACAAAGCTAACGTAACCTCGGTCTGCACCTTTCGCAGCCACTACTGCAAATTGAAGTGCACCTTCATAGTTATAAGTAGAGTAGTTGTTAAATGTGAAATCACTTAACCAAATTGCACCCGATTCAATATCTGGACTGCCCTTACCCTGCTGGGGGAAATAATCCATCGTCATACCATAAACATTACCGTCGGTATCTTTCTCTGTTTCACCTAAGTCCAGAGCATCATAGAACTCTTGGTATGTTGGTAGACGCCAGTCCGCAATGCCACATAGCGACTGCTTGTTTATGTGTTCAACATATTGACTTGTTGAACAGATGCCATCAGCGGCATCCACACAACCAACCACTTCGAGATCTTCGTAATACGGTTTGAATGTTGCTGATTCAAAAACGAATGTACGATCTTTAAATTGAACAGAACTCGCGTCCGCACTCTTGTTTTCCCACACTAGACCAGTGCGCTCATCCATTGTACAAGCCCACTCGGTTGCGTCCGCAGCCAATGTTGCGCCTTGTGAATCTAGCTTAACGAACTTAAAGCCAGCACCTGTTGATGCCTGCTTGTCATCTTTATCAAAACCGTACTCCGCATCTTGACCAGGGTAAGAAGTTTGAACTTCTGCTACGTCTGCAGCGCCATCAGCAAAGTGAAGAACTACGCCAGTATCGTTACTGCCAACGGTCTGCTCTGCCACCGCTGAAATTTCCTCTGCAAACGCTTTTGCCTCTGCTTGAGTCAGTAACTCTGATACTAACGGTTTACTTTGATAACTCAGGCTTTGAGCAAGCAGGGCAACGCCTTTCGTCATTTGATCAGGCTGCATTTCTGCCAACAGTGCTACCGCGTTTTGCTCTAGGTTATCGAACTCACTAGCACTTGCATTAGACATGACCGAACCAGACAGTGAAACGCCTGCATCGGTGAGTTGAGCTTTTACAATTTCTTCAGCTTGAGCGACGGTTTTACCATCCACAACCAAACCTGCCATCAGCGTCGTAACACCGTTAATTGTATTTCCAGTCGCTAGGTTTTGGCCCGGAGTAGCGAGGCTAAGTGTCTGACTTGAACCTTGGTCAACTTGAGCCAGAATCGTGCTAGTCAAAATGTTTTTGTTGCCCGAGTTCAGCGCAAATTTACCTGAATTATCACTCTTTGTATTTGGCTCAGTCGAGTCACAAGCAAAGTTTTGGTTTAAGTCGACACATACTGGTGTATCAAGAAGTGTGCCTTGTGAAACAATGGTGCCCGCTACATCATAAGTCGGCGCTGTCGTGTCACCACCAGAACCGCCGCCACAGCCAACTAGGGCTAATGATGCAGCAATGAAAGAATATTGAAACTTCATAGATTTATCTTCTTTTGATTAATAGTATGTGGTTTATCGAGAGCGGATAACTCTCACCATTGAAAGCAATAACAGTCCAAATAAGGCAAAAGGTGAACCACTACCACCCGAGCCACCGCTATCACTTTCATTAGTGGTATCAGCACTGCACTGATACTGAGCAAAGTGACTCACACCCCACTCTTTCAACACCCCAGAGTTTCCTGACACACGGTCAGATACTTCGAGACGCCAAGTACCCCAACTCGGTTGACCGACAAGCGCTTGTAGCTCCTCGTCGTACTGAGCTGTGAAGTAACCTTTAAATCCATTGGTATTGCTTGATTGATGGCTGAGTAACACAACCGATTTACCTTGAGGTGACACTAGCGTCACTTGTAGATCTTGTAGTGAGTCATGCTCGATATTCAGGTAAACAGCGAAGGAATCGTCAATCGTGCGAGATTTGTCTGATAGCGTTTGAGAGAATAGTCTGTCGCCCTGTTCAGGCAACGAAGAGTTCACTGCTTGAGGTTGTATTTCTAATTTTGGTGTCCCATTCACTAATGCAACGCTCTCTGCCCATTGATGTGTCTTCAAGCTGTCGCCAAATTGGTAGTCCAATGACACTGTAGAATCAAACTGCATACCACAGGTTAGATTGCTTGGAAGCGCCACTTTCATTGCGCTTGCATCTGACAACGTTTCATCAATATCAAACACCGATGCATTGTTCAGCTGCCATTGACCTTTGATGTTGGCTTCTCGGCCCATTTGACTGAGGTTTAGCCCAACATTCTGACTTTGCGCGATGTATCGAGCATCATAACGAACGCGAAATGGTGCTTTAAGTAAGTTATGTTTATTAAAGCTGTCCGTTAGTAACTGGGCATACTCTTTGTCCGGGAACAAACCGCTTGCGGCAAATACCGTCGATTCCGCAAGATCATGCATTTTTACTCCACGCCCAATTCCGAACATGCCCTCTAGAATGATGGTATCAAACTCGCGAAAAACGCCGTCAGATCCATCACCATAACGCTCAACCGAAGCTTTTAACGCTTGGAACAACGGCGTAGACCATAACTCGTCACCTAATTCGCCACCGACACTGACGTGCGCGGGGTATTCTGAGTTTTCAAAGTAACGAGCGTGCTGGTTCCATAAACTGCGAGTCGTTTTACGTGTACCGAACACGCCATCCCAGTTGAAGACCGTATCCAGATCGAACTCTTGACCACGACGTGACGTATCAAGGTATTGAATCTTGTAGCTTGCGCTGCCTGCCCAGTAATCGGCAAAACCTTCTGCAATAGCGCCGGTATGACCATAAGCCCAGTCCGGTACGATTTGATAATGAATACCATGACCAAACTCATGCAGAACCACATCCCCATCGACCGCATCAGGAGAAACGCCACCCACACCAAGCATCAATGCTTTCGGTCCGTAATAGTAAGTAGAGTTGTCTTTTGATAACCCTCGTGCGTCAAAACGCAGCGGCTCATCAAACAAATCGTAGGCTAAGCTCGTCAGATATTGCATCGAGCTATCAAGGTGGTAAAACGCCATTAATTGTGGAAATGCATTATCTCCAAACTCTGCGTTTTGCATCTCTGCCGGGCTATCAAACGTTTGAACGCCTTCTGTGGTGAGGAAATTAGACGTATCGAGTACTGGCGCTTCACCAGGTGCTGGCACCGCAAACAATCCGGTTGCATCTACTTGCTTCAATCGCGGATTAGACAGATAGAACTTACCGCCCGACTGTAAAACCTCAATAGATTTGGTCACGTACTCAATCGGCTGAGGGTAATCCGCTAAGGATGCCCAAGTAGAATCAGGTGCGGCTTGCTGCTGCATCGTACGTAAGTCAGGGTTGAATAAAGAAACCTCAATATCAATCAGATTACCCGAGCTAAGTGCTGGAGGCTCTTGAGCCTGTAGCTCACGCGGCGATTCTAACTCTGCTGCGATCATCGGTTCACCATTACGGATGATCGTATCTTCAAAGCTTTTAAACACACGAACGACATGATGTTCTTTGTCCGTTGTTACAACCACAGTGCGCTGCGCTTGATACTCCCCCTTCACCCAAACGTCAAAATTGTAATGTGCACCAAGTTGAGATTGTGTTTTATAGCGATACTTAAACTCTCCTGCATTGGCATAACTCGTGTCGAGGTACGTTTTCGCTTCTGCTTCGTTATTCACACTGGCACTGGCTGCTGGATAATCCCACTCAGCGGCCTGTACCGTCGTGGCACAGGCAATAAGGAGTGAAAACGCTAATGGTTTTAACTTCATGATTTCATCCTAGAATTCGTATTTAGCATTCACTGTGATGTAACGGCCTGGCTCAGTTGAGTAGCGTTTGCTCTCTTCTGCGATCCCTGCAACGTCTTGGTAGCGGATGTACTCTTTATCGAACAAGTTCACGACGGTAGCACTCACACGAAGGTCTTTGGACACGTGGTAAGTCGCACCAATGTCAACCGTGTTCCAAGCACTGGTTTGTGCACATTCGGTTGCTAAGCCGAGGGAAGTTTGACACGTTGGAACGCGATCCATCGCAGCGGCCCAATTCCATAATGCGTAAGCACTAAAGTCTTGATTGGTGTAGTTCACTTCTACATTACCTTCGAAAGGAGTGATGCTTCGAATATAGTCACCGTCGGCTTCTTTTCCGTCTACATAGCCAAACTTGGTACCTACATTCCACTCTTTGGTTAATGCATAAGCGGCAGAAAGCTCAGCACCGTATGTCTCTACGCCATCGAGGTTTTGGTACTGCTTGATGTAATTACCGGTGCTTGAATCAAAGCCTGTCGTCACAACATCGATGAAGTTTTCAAACTTGTTGTAAAAGGCAGAGACGTAAAGATGTGCGCGACCGTTATCGAACTTATGACCAATTTCGAATGAGTCTGACGTTTCGGCTTCTAGCTCTAAGTTAGGTGCGATAACAAAAGGCGTTAACGGAACAAAATCATGGTTTACGAAACCATACGCTTTGTCGTATTCCGGAGCGCGATAACCATGGTTGTAAGAAACATAAACAATGTTATTGGTGAACACTTCTCGAGAAACCGACAAACTTGGAGAGACTTCCGAGCTATCAATGTCTTTCAGTGGGAAGCCACCAACGTCACCTTTTCCATCAGGCGTAAGACGGTGTGCATCAAAACGTAAGCCGCCAGTAACAGTCCACTTATCCAGTTCCACCATGTCTCTTACATACAAGCCGATGTTGTAGGCGCGAGCGGGAGCAAAAGGTTGCTTGGTAGAAGGCGTAACGCCATTCCAGTCAATTTTAGAGTCGCTATCCGTACGTTCGTAGTAATCGGTAGCCAGCTCAACACCGTAAGCTAATTGATGATCAGTGTTTGCGGCATAGAGGGTATGAGTAAAGTCGCCTCGAAAGCCAATCGTTTCATCAATGAACGTCTTATGCTCTAGCTCGCGACGCTTGGTCAGCAAGCCATTATGATCGACTTGTCGCATTAGACGGTTCGTGTCTTCAGCCACTTCGGTATGACGCCAGTAAATCTTAGTGTCTAACTCTTCGAACCAAGTCGGTTCCAGCGGCGTGATTTCGGCGCCGATATACGCACTGTACTCTTCTGATTTTTCATCTTCGGCAAAGTTTTCAATATGCCAAATGCCGTCTGGCTGAACGGAAGGCGACCCTTCTAAGCGCTCTTGATTCTGAGTGTAAAGCTCAGCGTGTGCTGTCAGCATCAATTCATCACTGTAAAAATGGTTGATGGTGTAAGCACCACTGTAACCATCGAGATCACGGTTGTATAAATCTTCATCAAAGTTACGCGTCTCTTGTCCTTGCCAATAAGAAACATTCAACAGACTCTCTGTATCACCAGAGCGGAACGCTAGATTACTCGTCGCTTTGTATTTGTTGCTGATGTCGGTGTAGGTACCAGAAACGTCTGTATAGAAATCCTTATCTTTAAGAAAATCGCCCGGTTGTTTAGATTTCAAAATCACGACACCACCAATGGCACCAGAACCATGTACAGAAGAACTCGCGCCTTTGATGATTTGAAGAGATTGAAAATTGGATAAATCGAAAGTATCTCGACCAACCGCATCGTTAATATCATTCGCACCAAAGCCGTCTGCTGAACGGATACCGTCACGGACAATCATGATTCGGTTGCCCGTCATACCACGGATGGTGATATTTTGAGGACGCCCAGCACCACCTGTAACGCTTACACCCGGCTCATTACGTAGTGCATCGTAAAGCTCCGTCTCACCTCTCGCTTCAATTTCTTCTTCCGTAATCACCGCAACACTGCCAGCCACTTTTGATAGGGGCTGATCAATTTTGTTAGCGGTAACGACCACCTCTTCCATAAAGTAAACGTCAGATTCTGCGTGCACTTGACTGGCAGCAAGTACCGAAAGTACTGCTACTGACACTGGGGTAAGCTTCATTTACTGCTCCGCTTTAGATGTTTTAATTAGTGATAATAGAAATGCATATTCCTTTGCTTGTTGCTCTCTTGCCTGTCTTGGATCCATGCGATGGCCAGAGTTAAAATCCGTTTGCAACAAATAAGGTCCTGTCGATTCACTGACCGACGAAATGGTGGCGAGATACTTCGCGCCTTCCCAGTAAGGCACACGTTGGTCGTTCAATCCGACTTGAACCAGTATGGGTGGGTAAGCGTCTTTGCGGATATTAAGAATAGGATCATAGGCTTGCATAATACTACGTTGCTCTGTGAGGGCCGGGTTCCCCCACTCACCATATTGCTGCGCCGTCAAAGGCAAAGAAGTGTCAGACATGCTTGCAACAACATCAACGAACGGCACTTTTAATACCGCTCCAGCAAACAAGTCAGGAGCTTGGTTAATGGCACCCGCAACTAAGGTGCCGCCAGCACTAGAGCCCAATGCGTAAACATCACGTTCACTATGCTTAAAGTGCTTCAGTGCTTGTGCTACCGCTGTAAAGTCATTGATGGAATTGGCTTTTAGAATCCCACGCCCTTGTTCATGCCAATCGTTACCAAAGTAACCACCGCCACGAACGTGTGCAATCGCATAGATCGCGCCTTGGTCAAGTAAACTCACCGTCTGAGGCATGAAGTAAGGTTTCATGGTAAAGCCGTATGCGCCATAGCCATAGAGTATTACTGGGGCGTTTTCATTCAGCTTGTCTTTACGATAAGCGAGAGATACGGGTACCTCAACACCGTTCGCTTTCACCGTAATACGTTGGGAAACATAATCTTGGCTTGAGAAGTCACGATAATCATCTTGGGAGAAGTCCGATTTTCCCAGAGCCTTAACATCAAACTCTTCCCACAATGGCGGTGTCGTCATAGACATACTACGAATGTGGAGCTTGTTGGAATCATAGTCACCGAGCCTACTCAACCACGCGACACGACCTTCTGTTTCCAGTGATAACGATTTCTTAACGTTGCCAGCGTATGAATACACGGTGAGTATGGTTGCGCCTTTTTGCTTGGTTAATGCCACAAGTCCAGCATCATACAGATAAAACTGTTCAACATTGTTCTTAGAAGATGCAAAAGGTGTCCATTTGATGTTCTTACCATGCCCAATAACATCGGAAAGCTTCACCTCAAACAATCCAAAATTTTCACTCAGATTGCTGTTAATGAATACCCTTCCTTGAGCAACATCTGCGTAGTATTCAATACTTGCTTCTGGTTTGCGCAGTGACGAAGTCAACGATCCAGAATCTAATTCAAGTAGCTTTTGCTCGGTAGTTGACTCATTGTTACTTTGGACTAGAGCGTAATGTGAATCTGCCGCGGGATAGAAGGACATCAACCAATCGGTTTTGTCCTCTTGCCAAATCACTCGTTTCTCAAGCGTTTGAATATCGATTCGTAAAATTTGATGTGGACGCTGCGTATGTGATTCTTTCGCAACGACATAAGCAAATTTACCGCTAGCGGATAACAAAACACCATTATCAACATTGTCCGTTAGCTCTACTGACTTTCCTTTTTCAAGATCGACGTAAATGGCACGGTATTGTTCGCTACCATTGATGTCTTCAGTAAACAACAAAGCATTATCCTGAATGCGCCACTGACCGATTTGAAAGTATTGATACTCTGCTTGGCGAGACGAGAAATCGTAAACAATGTTCTCTTCAGCATTGCTATCCGAGCGAGACAGCAAAACGTAACGCCCCTTTCGGCGAGTGAGATTCCATTCCTCACCATTTTGAATGACCCACGGTGCCTTACCTTTCTCCGCGGCCATCGAATCCCATTGAGCTAGCAAACTCTGTGTGATGTTGTCGTATCCATTCTGAAACTGTTCTGTTTTTTGGTTCTGTTTCTCGAGGTAAGAAAGCACACGCTGGTCTTGTCGAGAATCATCTCTCAACCAATCAAAATCTTCCGCAGCAAAACTGGGCAAAGAGGTGACTAAAAGCCCCAAAAAAACATAAGTAAATTTCATATAAATGGCACAACTATTTATAGGTTTGATATTATTTTGCGCATCATACACCTCAAATGATAATGAGATCAATTATCATTTGTATTTTATATGGCGTTTTTACCTATTTTTCTTATGCCAAACGTTTAAATGACCAATGAATGTAAATTGGGAACCTGTTGATAATTGATCTACTTTGTCATGCGACAACAAATGAAGTGATTACCCATATCAACAGTTATGCATAAGGTGATAGATGCCCTTTTAGCGACAGTATTCATCAAAAAGTAAGGTTTGGAATTCTAATTTCTACTGGTAGGCCAGAGAACTGTTTACTTTAATTGCTGAGCAAAACAGCGCAGTGGTCGGTTCCATTAAAGGTGCATTTGTGAGTACCGCCGAACCTCACTATTTATCGCTTTGCTTAGATAACTCATCTTCATTTAAAGTAAATGCGCTAATGTATCAGCGAGTTGCGCCATTGGTTTCTGAAGGATCAACAGGTTTAGAGTTAACTCTTGCAAGTCAGGATCAACTATCTGAGTTCGTTGAATTTGCCGTTAGTAATATTGGAGCTCCTGCGCAATGGTTATCTGAGTACTTCAGTAATCTAATCACACGAGAAGAGCTTTGGGGGTATTGGAAGGATGGTCGGTTATTAGCAACGGGTGAATGTCGCCTATTTGATGAACACCAGACTCAATATGCTGACTTGGGGATGATTGTAGCTGAGTTAGAACGAGGTCAGGGGATTGCCACTCGCGTGCTTTTCCAACGCGATTCTGATGACATCGATTGGGTCGAAATTGCATTTCGGTCTGGTTTCAGCGACCAACCTCACCTCATCCGCTACTTAAAGAAACAAATTGGCTTAACGCCTAAAACCTACGAAAAAGAGCGTAGTTTAACTATTGATGTTTATGGCGGTGTTAGCTCTACGTAATCTGTCGGAAATGATTAATCAAGTAATCTATTGCCAAGCGAGCACGCACTGGAAGAAAACGTTGATTTTGATACACGATCCAACTGCTGCTTCCTTTGCCCCAAAAGTCTTGAAGTATTGGAACAAGCGAACCGGACTCCAACCCTTTCGCAAGGCTGCTTTTCGGCATATACGCAATTCCTAGCCCTCGCTCACAAGCAGAGACCACTGCGTTAGAGTTATTACTTTTCCAGCGACCATGGACACGCATGTTAATAGTGTTGCCATCGTTTTCAAAAAGCCAGTGATCGTTATTGGCAATAATGCAGCTATGTTGTTTCAGTTGGCTAGGGTGAGTGGGTTCACCATAATGAGTGAGATATTCTTGACTCGCGACCGCGGCCATCGGGCGATCCACCAGCTTTCTAGCAACTAAACCTGAATCTTTTAGGGCACCATAACGAATAGCGAAATCAATACCATCTTCAATGAAGTTAACCATGCGAGAATTAAAATCCATTTCGATGGTAAGCTCTGGATACGACTTAGCAAACTCCATTAAAGCAGGGGCGACATGATCTTCTGCAAATGCACCCGCAGCGCTGACACGCAAAGTACCACTTAACGTCACTTGCTGTGAGTTTAAGCCTTCATTCGCTTGTTGTAGCCCGGTGACCAGTTCTCTGCATTGTTGGTAATACAATTGACCTGCTTCGGTTAAATTCACTAACCGAGTTGAACGAGCAAGTAAAACGGTTCCGAGCCTTTCTTCTAACCGAGACACTTGTCGGCTAACGTGACTGGTACTGCAACCTAACTGTTTCGCAGCCGCTGAGAAGCCATGACTTTCAGCCACCGCGACGAATTCAATAATCCCATCAAAATTGTTCATTCCACTCATCTTTGCTATATAGCAATAATATTTTGCCAATTATCGGTATTATCAGCCAGATGGTTTTGAATTAATATCTTTTTCGAACTCAAAGCATTCAAGGAAGCCATAATGAAAAAGATTCTAATTCCAGTAACGAACCATGCCACTCTAGGCGAAACAGACCAAGCTAACGGTACTTATTCACCTGAGATCACTCACGTCATTCACGAGCTGACAGCTGCTGGCTTTGAATACGATATCGCGTCAATTGAAGGTGGAAAAGCGCCACTCTACGGTACTGATATCGAAGGCGATCAGATAAACAGCAATGTATTATCGGATGATGATTTCCAGAATCGTATCAATAACAGCATTCCAGTATCGCAAATCAATATTGATGACTACGACGCTGTTTTCTACCCTGGTGGTTTTGGGTTGTTGTCTGACCTTGCAACGAATGTGAGTTTTGCTCAACTGGCAGCGAAACATTACGAGAGTGATGGCATCATCGCTGCTGTATGTCATGGCCCAGCAGCATTACTTCCAATTACATTGAGTAATGGTGACAGCCTACTGGCTTCTAAATCGGTAACGGGATTCACGCGTGAAGAAGAGATTGATTTTGGTACGATTGATGACATCCCATTCCTGCTTGAAGAGTCACTTTCTCGTAAAGCGGTTCTCTTCAGTAAAGTACAACCTTGGCATGAGCTAGTGATCGTTGATGAGCGAGTAATTACGGGCCAAAATCCAACTAGTGCTCATGGTGTTGGTAAAGCGTTAGTCACTGCACTATCGTAAACATATTGTCGATGAGATTTTAAAAGCATTTTAAAGTGAAGATGTGCTTCCAATTCGGTAGCACATCTTTTCATTACTCTTTTACCAGCCGTCAGTTTAAGAGCGCAGGGCTAGTACTTTATCTATATCTTCAGCACTATGACGCTCTGGCACTTGCTCCCACTCTTCACCCCAAGAGCGATTAATGGTGCGTCCACGCTGTACGCCTTCTCTCTTCTCAAGCATTTTCGCCCAACGAACAACGTTAGTATAAGAGTCTACTTGTAAGAACTCAGCCGCATCATAAATATTGCCCAATACCAAGTTGCCATACCACGGCCAAATGCCCATATCAGCAATACTGTACTCTTCACCCGCAACATAAGTAGTTTTAGCCAGTTGCTTGTCTAGCACATCTAATTGACGCTTCACTTCCATTGAAAAGCGATTGATTGGGTACTCTAACTTTTCATCGGCGTAAGAATAAAAATGACCAAAACCACCACCTAATAGCGGGGCTGAACCTTGAACCCAAAACAACCAATTAAACACTTGGGTTCTCGCACTGCCCTCTTTTGGCAAGAAATGGCCAAACTTCTCAGCCAGATGAACAAGGATAGATGCAGATTCGAATACATTAACGTCTTCATCGCCTGATTTATCCAGTAGTGCTGGAATTTTTGAGTTTGGATTCACATCCACAAAGCCAGATGAGAACTGATCACCTTCGCCAATATTGATCAGATAGGCATCGTATTCCGCCTCAGTAATTCCGAGTGCTAACAACTCTTCTAATAGAATCGTAACTTTTTGACCATTAGGTGTACCAAGAGAGTAAAGCTGCAAAGCATGCTTCCCTACAGGTAAATCTTGATCATGCCTTGCACCTGATACTGGGCTGTTTATGTTCGCCCATTTATTACCGCCACTTGAATCATTTACCCAGATTTTAGGTGGTGTGTATTCATTAGCCATTCTATTTTCCTTTTCTATTTTGAAGCTGACATACCAAGATATTGGGTCAGGTTTTTAAGTTAAAAGGTTAGCTCTTATTTTTAGTTAGAATCTTTGGTTATTAAATGGACTCACGAGATATAAGTGAGCTATTTATGGTGAAAATTATAGCGACAAACGCTAAGATACGCGCACTTTAGCAATATGCTCGCCTATATCATTAGTTCAACTATAGACGAGAGATCGAATGTTTTTAAATTCCTCCATCGACATCAATTGCCAACCAAATTTAGCTTTATGAGAATCTCAATGCCACAGACTACGATTAAATTCATTGCTGCCGATATGGACGGCACTTTACTTGATGAAAATAGCCAATTAAATCCGGACTTTTTCCCGCTTTATCAGCAATTAGAGCAAAATAATATTATCTTTGCGGCGGCATCTGGTCGTCAGTATTACAGCCTAATGGAAACGTTCGCACCACTGAAAGATCGCATGATGTTTATTGCTGAAAATGGCACATTAGTGATGCATCAGGGTAAGGAACTTTATAGCTGCACCATCGAGAAAGAGACCATTCACGAGATCCTCAAACAAGCTCGACTCGTTGAAGGTGCCCACATTGTACTTTGTGGTAAGAAGTCCGCTTATATTGAAACACAAGACTCAAAAGCGCGCGCTGAAATCTGTAAGTATTATCATCGCTGTGAAATCGTTGATGACCTTCTAACTATCGAAGATGAATTTGTTAAAGTGGCAATTTGTCATTTTGATGGTTCTGCCGAACACGTTCACCCTCTGATCAACGAGAAGTTTGGTGACAGCCAACAAGTCGTGATCAGTGCAAAAATTTGGCTGGATGTGATGAATTCAGCAGCATCAAAAGGCGCTGCAATTAAACACCTACAAAACGAGTTAGGTTTTAGTTATGAAGAGACGATGAGCTTTGGCGACTACTTCAACGATGTTGAAATGCTGCAAGCAAGTTACCACTCTTATGCGATGGAAAATGCACATGAAGGCGTAAAAAAACACGCCCGATTCAGCGCGCCAAGTAACCGTGAAGCAGGTGTGTTTCAAGTTCTCAGCGCATTGTTGAAATAACAGAAAATCTGAATTTAAAAGTCGCTAGATCGGCAATCTAGCGGCTCTTACTATTCACTATATGGTGATCGTCTAATCTCATCTACCGCTCTTAACTAGGGTTCCAACAGATATTAGCGAGAACAATAGAGAGTGCCCCTTCAGAGAAAAGAACAAATGGCGTATCTAAATGCGCTATCGGAACACCATTCTTATGGAAAAATTCACAAGGAATTGAAACGGTTACAAACTCATCTCGAATCTCAGAGCAGAAATGGCTGATATCAAACTTGGTATGATCATGTAATTGGCTGGCAAACGCTGGTTTTTGGACGCCAATGTAAACGGGCTTTGTCGCTTTACCGCTCACTTTTAATTCAAACTGAAGTGTCCCCGCTTGGTATTGGCTGTAATCCATCACCTGTCCATCGCTTGTTTGAACATAAACAACGCTTAACCCTTCCCCACAACACTGCAATTCTACCGCGTCCTGTTGCTGCTGGTAATTGTAAGGTTTTGTTCTGATCTCGAAGAGTGACAAGCTGTTATTTCTCGACACATCAACCCCTGTCCAGTGAGCCGAATCCGCGACCTTCAACTGATAATCACCAATGGTCGCATTCACACCGTAGAGATGAATAGGCAGTGTCGCATACTGCTGGCACTGATCAGACCCCTCTTCTATATCAAGGTTATCAAGATCTCGCACTTGCGGTGTATCACGATAGTTTAGTCCGTAGCCATATTCGAAAAGGGGGGCATGCTCTCCTTGTGGATCTTGTTCAAACTCTGGTAATTGGTAATTAGGGATATGAGTAGGAAGACGATGCACCGACGTGCTTCGCTTCTTGTTCGGCCAACTAAATGATAGTCGTCCAGTAAAATCAAATTGCGGTTCACCTTGCTTGTTTTCAACCAAAACATCGGTGATACCTTTACCTTCACTTCCTGGTAAGAAGGCGGCAATGAAAGCCTCAGAGAGGGCAATTTCTTGATTCACATAAAGCGGGCGACCACTAAAGAATAACGAGATAACCTTTACGCCTTGCTGATGAAGTTGTTTTATTTTTTCACAATCTGCCGCGTAACTGCGCTTTAAGGTTCGAAACTCTAAGGTTTGCCACGCTTTAATGTCACCCATCATTTCAGCATAAGGATCTTCACCGAAGGCCACGATAGCGATATCACCCTCCTGCCACTGTGTGTTGAGATCTGGGTCATAACAAATCTGTTCTGCACCTAACTCCGCCTCCAATGCCATTTTTACTGTCGTAGCACCAGGAAAATCATCTAAGCTGTTTTCATCTCCTTGCCAGGTTAAGTTCCAACCACCAGACTGCTTTTGTAAATCATTCGCGGCACTGCCTGTTAGAATAATCTGTTGATCACGCTTTAATGGCAAAATGCGATTATTATTTTTAAGTAATACTAATGATTTTCGGACAGCTTCTCGTGCCACTTCACGGTGTTGCGGAGCACCTAAAATATGCTGTTCCCCAGCCAACTTTCTTGCTGAAGGACACGGTTTATCCCATAATCCAGCACGCATTTTCACTCTTAAAATACGCGTCACCGCATCGTTGATTCGACTAATATCGATGGTTCCGTTAAGCACATCTTTTCGGGTTCTGTGATACACGGCTTGCCAGTGTTTACGCGTTGGGATCATCAAAATATCGTTGCCCGCATTAATCGCGTAACTCGCATTACCATCTGAGCATTTGCTCACTTCTGCGTGGCCATGCCAATCTGTAACGATTAACCCATCAAATCCCATTGCCTGCTTAAGCACACCCGTTAGTAAATACTTACTACCGTGAATTTTATTATTGTAATTGCCCTCAGTGTCTGGAGAGTGATCATAATTACTCGGATCAGCCCAACTATTAAACGATGACATCACCACCTGAGCCCCTGCGTCTAATCCGCTAAAGTAGCCCATAGCATGGATATTACGCATCAAATCTTCACTGTAATTATTCACTCCACGATCTACGCCAGTTGCCGTTCCACCATCACCAAGCCAATGCTTCACATTCGATATAACGTGATATTCATCTTTCAACTCGTCGGCATTTCCTTGCAACCCTTTTACCATTTCACCAGCATAGGCAAAAACAACTTCCGGATCTTCCGAATACCCCTCGTATACCCTCCCCCAACGTAAATCTCTTGGCGTCGCCACAGTAGGAGCAAAGGTCCAGTCCAATCCTGTTGCGGCAATTTCTAACGCCGTAACTCGTCCAATCCTATAAATTAGCTCTGTATCTCTCGCGCAGCCTAAGCCAATGTTATGCGGGAAGACTGTTGAGCAAAAAGCGTTATTGTGGCCATGGACAGCATCCGTTGCCCACATAAATGGAATGCGAAATGGTCTATTCTCAAATGCAGTTTCCGCTGCATGCCAATAGCCATCAGATGAACTGATCCACTCTTTCGCCATGGCTCGCTTATTACCATTTGGCCAAGCGCCACCACCATTCAGAATGGATCCAATTTTGTATAGCTCTACCTCTTGAGGGGTAATATCACGCAGCTCCGGTTGGATCATTTGACCTATTTTTTCTTCCAGAGTCATCTGTTCAACAATATTGCGTACAGCTTGCTCGATTGTGTTGTCGACTTTAATCGCTGATTGTATTTTAGGCCACTGAGCATAATAGGGAGTGCAAAACGTTGTCGTCATAAAAAACCTCAGATTCAATGCTCTTCAAATACCGAAACAGGTTATACAAAGAGTATTAATAAAACAGAAATTCATAATGTAGCAATACCAAATGTAACGGTACAAAATGCGAACAAAAAAGCCGCTTCAACTGAAGCGGCTTATGAGTATTTCAAGAGACTTTGTCGGCTTTAACCTGAAGCTAGACAGGCTAAATAAATTGTATCTCTTTAAATCTCACTGCAATATAAATAAGCCTTATGCCACGGCACTGTTAAGTGCTTACCTATTGCGAATTAGAATACCAAACTTATAAGTCGTCCGATTTACATGTTTGGCTAAGCATGCCATCGCCCCCGACAGGCATGCTTAAAGGCAATCTCTCCCATTACCTAACTAAAATGGTGATTACCACCACATATCTGTTTGAATACCAACCAGTAGGTCAGCCTTATCACGATCCGAACCGTCTAGGTAAGTAGCTAAGAAACGAATCTCTGGAGCAGGTCCCATCCCTGTAGGAACGATAACCGTTGGTGCAATCGTTAACTTGTAGTTAGTTTGATCATCACCAACACCGTTTGAATCTTCCCACTTGTTGTATTGGTAACCCGCTTCAGTCGCAATAAAGAAGTTCTTAGCGACAGGGAATGAAGGACGGATCATCGCTGATGCCCAACTATCTTTGCCGCCATTATCCATGTCGTTATATTGACCTTGAATCGAGTGGAAGATACTCACACCATTTTCGAAGAAGTAGCCACCCCATACAAGTGCACGGGCTGATACATCACCACTTTCAACTTTCTTCATGTTGCTCGGGCTTTCTAATGCGCCATTGCCTGGTTTGTAGGCGTTGTACGTTGTTAACGTACCACCAAGCAGTTGACCTGAACCTAAACCTTGACCAGCTTGCGCAATATATTTAGTGAAACCCTTATCTGATAAGCCAAAGAATGATTCTTGATGCACGATAGCCGTCATTTCAAAACCGTTACTCGCGTATTTTGTTGCGGTGCCACCATTATCAACGTAGTTATCTGGTAAATATTTACCCATGGCATGTAATTCTACGCCGTCAAAATCTACGCCGACATGAACAGAGTGCATGATATTGTTTGAATCACCCCAGAATGACGTATCATCGGCGTTATCACTTGCGATATAAGCGAAATCCCACTTATTGCCGCCAAGTTCGATACCTTCAATACCTACACCTGTACCAGACATATCAGTATAGAAAAAGTCAGTCATAAAGATGTAGTTGTCTTTACCGTAAAAACGTTTACCACCCCATAAAGTGCCAGTGTCTGTCACACCATCGAATTCTGCAAAAGTCTCTACCATACCAATGCTGCTGTTTGCCGCATCAGCATTTGCACCCAATTGGTTGTTGCCACCCGATTGCGTATTATCAGCACCTACACGAGTTTTAATGCGAATTTTTTGTCCATCATCATTTTCAAAGTTTTTTTGTAACGCAAGCTCAAAGTGACTATCTGATTCAAGACCTAAGCGACCTAGACGCTCTTTTGATGCAGGGAATTTTGCACGTTTGTAATCATCATTTTTGCTGTAAAGAACACCTGCACGGAAATAACCGTGAAATTCGAATCCATCTGATTTTTCAGCATAAACAGCAGGGGCAGCAGATAAACCGGCTGTTGCGACCAAACAAGCAAGGGTAAGCTTAGAAAGTTTCATATTAACTCCATGTCCAAATTTTGCCTTCAAAAGAAAGCGCTTTCTTTTATATTTATAAAAAAACCAATCTCTCTGATTAGCTAAAAGTGAGGAAAGAAGTTTTCACTGCCCTGCACTTACTAACATTGTTGGTATTGGCTGTTTAATTAGTACAAACGAAGTATAAATCGATCAAAGGATAGAAAACTGTGATCCTTCACACCAAAGAAAGCGCTTTCATGGTTATGGGTCACATTTTAAACTTTAACTATAAAATCAAGTCGGTATTTACCTTGTTATTCACTTGGGTTGTGAAACTTAAAAGGACATATTCTCTATAAAAATACTTTAAACTCGCTTACCTCGAATTTAAAGACTCACTGAATAAGTGGAAGGCTGACCATAAGAACCACTGACTATCTTTTACTATCTAACTCCTTAACTATCGACTTTTATACACAGGAAAATTTAATCCTATCAACGATAAATAAATTAAATTACTGTTATAAAAGGTAATTATTTAATATTCTTTTTTACCCACCTAATATGCAACGCCATACCAACATTAACGTTACAATACAAAAAGCCGAGTAAACAACTCTAAAACACAGGAGAACCACTCATAATCCGTAAAAATGATGGACACTACTAGGCTACGTTTAGATTTTACATCAGATCATAATCACTGGAGTAGAGCAAACCAGAGGCACTATAGATAAGTTAATCATAATTAGCCTTTCGTCACTTAAATTGAAAGCGCTTTCTTGTATTATCTATTAATAACGACATACAGTTGCGACAATAAACGTGAGGACTCATGAAAAATGTAATCATAGTACCAGCAATACTTGCGCTTTCAGCTTGTACAACAACCACAAATTCACCTGCGCGCTTTTACGTCACCGCTCCCGGTGTAGAAGAACTAAAAAGTGATGATCATTGCTGCTCTCAATTAAATACCATTCATTACCAACCCGTCACGCGAAATGGTGAACATCGACTCAGCATCGCACTCACGAGTCCTAAAGTGGTGTTCAAATCTGGTCGTTCATTTGTCGAGGGCATTCAACTGCCTGCATCGCTTACCCCTATCTCTTTTTCTGTTCATTCCAATATAACGACCTCAGCTTTTGTGCCTTCAATACTCGTTCTTGACGATCAATACCAACCTTTAGATGTCATTGACGAACAATCAATTCACTATCAAGCGCAAGGTCTATTAAACAGTGCTCGATACACAGGTGACATTGAATTAAATCAGCGTTACAACAATGGAAAATCACCCGCTTACTTAGTGGTGTTTACAACAAAAGAAGCAATAGAGACTGAGTCTCCAGTTGGTGAACCAAGTGATATGGCAATGCGTTCAGGAGATATACAAGCCAATATCGCGCACAACACCGATTACTCAATTCCGCACTCAGCCATTGGCAATGTTTATTTTACTTTCAACTTCGAAGCGCTTGCTACCCCTGCGTCTGAAGAGTTAAGAGAAGAACGAATAAATGACACCATCACGAAGAAAGACGCCTTAGCGACACCCCAACAAACCGCAGAAAGTGAGGAGAATGTTTATACTGAACTCGTGGAAAACGCGGTGAAATCAGGAAACTTCTCAACGGCCCTTGCTTATGTTGAAGAGTCTGAACGACTAGCCATTTCGGGTGTGAGAGCAACTTTCATTCAAGCAATGAAGCAGTATGAAGAGGCCGATAACTAAGAAACCAGAAAAAATTCAGTCCATTAATAATCATAAAAAATGCCGCTTTTCGCGGCATTTTTTTATTCGTTAATCTAAACGTTTCAACCTATGCTTTACGGTTTTTCAAAACGAATATTATCCAGCTTAAACGTCATCGCACCTTGTGGCTCTAGCACCAATAAGTTGCTAATAGCAGCAGGATCGGCTTGATTACCACCAGCAAAACGATTGTCACTATCTAGAATATCGGCTATAGCAAT
This sequence comes from Vibrio cortegadensis, assembly GCF_024347395.1. Taxonomy (NCBI): domain Bacteria; kingdom Pseudomonadati; phylum Pseudomonadota; class Gammaproteobacteria; order Vibrionales; family Vibrionaceae; genus Vibrio; species Vibrio cortegadensis. The sequence goes on along the minus strand of NZ_AP025473.1, from coordinate 577,849 downwards.
ACGCACTTCACCCCATTGGCCAACAGCGGGTAATGGCACGGTGACATCACTCGTTTTCGGCCAGCCACTGTCCATTTTAACCAGTAGCTCAGTACCTTCACCCATGTTTTCGACTTTCAAATCAAAAACTAAAACGCCTGTTGCTTTCCAGTGTGTAACATCCGTGACTGGCGAGCGGAAATAGACATTACCACCACCATTTTTCTTAGTGATCTCAAGTACAGTCCCTCTATCGGCCTCTTCTACTTCTTGGTGCTCGACAATATCAAGAGGATCATAACTTGCGTAAGCTAAGCTGCTATTTAAGCTATCTGAAAAAATATTTAGCACAGGACCATCAGCGTAACTATCATCCATTGCTAAAATTTCAGGCGCTTGATGGCCTTTCACGAGTGCAGCTTGATCAGAACGTCCTGCACAGCCTTTCCCTTTCCAACGGTCATTTTTACAACGATATACTTTTACGGAATCAACAAGCATGGTTTTTGGAAATGAATCCGGATCAATACCTTTGCTGTTTGCATTAGCTGACCACGAGCCACCTACTGCTAGGTTAAGTAATAAATGGAATTTCTCATCGAACGGAGCGGCACCTTTTGCATTGGAGAGTACGCCCTCTTCTGCCTCATATTGACTGTACCAACCTTCTTGGGTTTGAGTGGCGTAATGAATATTATCGACATACCACCGAATCTCTCCCTCTTCCCACTCTATAGCATAAGTATGGAAATCATCGGCAGGGTTAATCCCATTAGGTAACGATGCTCCTTGACCGCTATACACATTGTCTGGCCATTTTTTTCCATAGTGCAAACTGCCATAAACGCGGTTTTCTAAATCACCCGATTTTGCTCCTGGTGCATCAGACTGCGTTTTTAAGTTCACCGCTTCCATGATATCGATTTCACCAGATGCGGCCCAAGTGCCATATTTATTTTCTGTGGGTAGCATCCAAATCGCAGGCCATGTTCCTTGACCAGATGGCAGCTTCGCTCTTATTTCAAAACGACCATATTTACTGTCTCGTTTATTCAGTGTGCGTAACCTTGCCGAGGTATAAGGGAGGGTTTTGGTCGCCCCACCCGCTTTACCTTCCGGGTTATCAGGCCCAGTAAAACTCTGTTTCTTAGCGACAATATGAAGGAATCCATCTTGTACGAATGCGTTATCAGCTCTTTTGGTGTAACACTGCTGCTCGTTGTTGCCCCCACCCCAACAATTTTCTTCTAATGACCAGTTTCGTTTATTGATCGTGTCACCTTCAAACTCATCCTGCCAAACTAATTGCCAATCACTGCTTGGTACAACAGGCATTTCAACTAAACTGACGGGCTTTTGAGTTTGGACAAGATCGGTATTTCCATCCACAGCATCGTCGGTACTAGCACAACCTGAAAGCAACACTAATGTGGCAATGGAACTTAGAAAAGCGGTGGATTGATTGGGTAAATATCGCATTACAACTCCTTGTTATTATTCTCTTTAGCGCTCTTTTATCTATAAACCACAAAAGAAAGCGCTATCTTATATTTCAGAAAATCTAATTGTGAAAATCCATGTAAGGGCAAGATATGAACCTACAGCCCTTGAGCAAAGGTAGTTAAGCTTATATAAACATGTACAATGAAAAAGCGATGACGATCATAAAAAGAAAGCGCTTTCTTTTTGAGGTTCACATATTCAAATAAATAATACGCACTCACATGAGTTGGAAAATGCGCTACAGAAAGTAACACTCATCGATTCATGTCTAACCTTTACGTCCAGAAAAGCCGTCTCGTCTGCGCCAAGTACTCATCAATAACAAGCTGATCATCATCCATATCGAACTGCTCCCAGCCGAACTTCCTGCATTACTCGGTGTTGACGTATCGCCTCCTGTGTCATCACTGCTATCATCGCCAGCACTCGTAGATTCATTGCAGTATTGTTCGTCATTTATGGACGTCACTTTGCAGTGCGCAATATAATCCACTTCCATAGTCACCTGTTGCAAATTGGGATCAATCACTCCTCCTAACATCCCGCCCATTGCGACATTAAGCAGTGCAAACATCGGCTCTTGATACTGAGTACAACTCCTTAAATCTTGGCTAACAACCAAATGATCATCGATAAAGAAATCGATCTTGTTTACACTCCACTCCATGGCGTAGCTATGCCAATCAAGCACATCCTGAGCACCATTTGGGTATGTGTAGCGATATTCACTGCCACAGCCGGATGTATTAAAAAAGTTGGTGATGTAAGAACTAGGCTGATTCGAAAACCACTCCCATACATCAATCTCTCCCGCTCCTGCGCTTGGCCAATGTGAAAAATCGTTATCACCTTTGTTTGGCTGCTGCGCAATTCGATTTTCCAGCAACCAAAATGCAGGCCAAGATCCCGCTTCTAAATTATGAAAACGGATCCTTGATTCAATTCGACCATATTGAAATTCTTGCTTATCTTTTGAATTTAAACGACCAGACGTCCACGTTTTTTGTTGCCCACCAAGCGTGGCGCAATTCTGAGTTTTCTTACGAGCAATAATTTTTAGTGTGCCATCCGATACATCGTAATTCCGAGCATCTGAAAAATCATCATCGGTATAACATTGTACTTCATTGTTATAATTGGCTTTTGTTTGTGCGGTCCAGTTGTCCCAGTTCACCCCGTCGCCATCAAATTTATCGATCCATTGCACTTCCCAGCCAGCAAAAGCTGGAGCGGTAAATAAAAAGGAAGCACTGACTATAAGCCAAATTTTTTTTGAACATAAAATAGAGAGCATTGACATCATCCACTGATTCAGTTTTTTATGCAGATATAGATAATGGCAGTGAGAGCCACTGCCATTGATTTAGTGACATTGATTACTTTTGATAAACCACATTACGAACGTCTACGATACCGCCATCAATATCTGTAGTTCCGCTGAAATACAGTAAAGAGGTCACATCGGTAAAGTCCGGGCTTCCATTCATCAGCTCTGACACCGGAATAGAATGACTTACCCACTCGTTAGTGATTAAGCGGTCATCTTGATTAAACGTTACGCCATTATTGGTTTGTGGACGCGCATCGTTTCCATATAAACCGGTTTGGAATCCAATCACAACCTTTGAAGATGTGGTTCCTTTAATATCAAAATTGAGAGTTCCATTTTCAAACCCAACGAGGTTATCACCCGCTTGGCCTGATAAGACTAAACCAGCCCCCCAGCCCCAACCTTTAGCCACACCTGCCGTAGGTGGTGTTGTTAATGTCAATACACCATCCACTTCTCCAAGGAAGGCGGTATCTTCCCAAGCAACAGCTTCTAAGCCCGCTCGTAAGTTCCCATCGACGAATACAGTAAAGTCATTTCCAACAGGTGGCTCACCAGCAACGGGTTTAGGATTTGGAGCGTGAACACGGTCTAGCACCGTTTGCTCTATACCGCCTTGGCTTTTCACTATCTCTAGCCCAGCACGAGTTAAACCATTAAATGCTCCCGCATCCACTTGATCCCAAATCGCAAATTTTGCATTGCCGTTAATATCAATTAAACCGAAGTGTTTTTCAGAATCACCCGTGTTGTTTGCATCACCTTTCCACGGCTCATCAAACGCTTGGAAGAAGAATAGCGATGCGCCAAATTCATCAGACCATGCTCGCATTAAATCATTAAACGCTTTTTGCTTATATTCATCTGCGGCCTTAGAACCTTCATCACCATACATAACGTTAGTTTCTGACGCCCAACCCGTCTCACCAATGTGAATTTGCTTTACTACACCTTGGCTAGCTAAATAATCTTGAGCGGGTTTTATTTGTGACAACAGGTTCTCTTTGGCACGTAGCATCGCGGCGTCAACTTGCTCAAGAATACTTAGGTCTTGTTCACTTTCAGGCACTAACCAAAAAGCGTTGGCGTAATGAGTATCGTGGAAAGGGTAAGAGTGGAGAGACACGTAATCAACAGCTTGAACTAAAGCAGCAAGATCGGGATGATCATAATCCCCTAGTCCTGACCATGACGCGAAATTATCTGAACTTGTTACCCATACATCTGCTGGAATTTCACCCTGAGCTTTTTTCTCTTGCAGTGTGTTCACATGTTCGAGAATGATTGTTGGTGTAACGTGATAACCCGCCCAATGCACCATCGCTTCATTACCGACGGCAAGCACTTTAATAATCTCTGGGTAATCATTTACCATCTCCACGGCTTTAGCCACTTCAAGGTAGTTCGCCGGATTATTCTGGGTTGGATCTGGTGTTTGATCAGTCCATGAATTCAATGCATCAATCCAAATACCAAGCATCACGTACATTTCAAACGTTTCGTCTTCATCCATTAACTCATCAATCGCAATAAGTAAATTGGCGGTATCACTAAAACCTTGAGTGTTATACGTGCGTAGTAATTTGAAGCCCATCGCTTCCATAAGACGTAGATCTTCTTTTATTTCAGCGACAGTTGGAACATTCGCTTCAGTACGCTCTGTTGTTCTGAACGCTCCGTATGAAATGGCTGGGTAGTCAGGATTTCCTAGTAATACCTGACCATTTTTCGTTGTAGGGAAATCCCCTACTGGTGCAGGCTGTGCGGAAAGTACTGTGTTTCCATCAGAATCATTTTGTCCATCACTATCATTGCTATTGCTATCACTTCCGCACGCAACGAGTAACATCGAAAGTCCAGCTAGAAAGAAAACTTTTAAAGATAATTTATTCATCATAATTTCATCATCGTTTTTTTTAATGAATTGCTACATCAACCGAGTTTGGTCGACGTTCAGTGAGATAAGTGAGCACTAACATTTACGCCAGCGCTCATTTTCTATGTACTCGTGATTACTTACCGCTAAAAACGACATTATCGAAATACATCACAGTATCAGCGTCTCTTTCATTAAAATCAGGGAAAATCACTACCTCGGAGATCGCTTCCGGTACATAGTCAAACTCTGGATGTTTGCTAAAGTCAAAAGTAAGCTCTTCCCACTCCCCAACTTTAGTGTTGGTCACATGAATCTCAGCTCCCCATTGTGAAACTGTCGCTAACTTTAATGCGACAGGGCTAATTTTATCTTTGTAAACCATCACCTTAATCAAGTGATTAGTCGTATCTAATGAGAATGAATCCACTGACTTCGTCACACTACCTGCCCATGGAGCACCATCAGCACGCGCTGTAATTTTAGCCACCGTATTCGATACATTTAGTCCATTAGTGTCTGGGTTATCGACAAATACCAACGCCGGATTATCGGCATTTTCAAATACTTCCCATGTCAGCGTCTTATCTTCGAAGTTAATCCCTTCAGCAATCGTCGTCGTCGCGCCATCACCACTGATTGGTGAGCCAGGCTCTACTGGAGGGTCAACGGGATCGACAGGTGGGTCAACAGGATCTACCGGAGGGGTGATTCCTGAAAGTTCAACAAAGGTAACATCATCCCAATAGAACTCTTGGTCTTCGCTAGGTGATGTACCAAAATCAAAAAAGACCGACTTTTTATCGTAGGTATAATTTGGATTTAAATCTGGAGTCCCATTAGTATGTTTGGTGAAATCAAACGTTATTTTCTCCCATTGTTGAACAGCTTTAGTTTGAGTCAACGCCTCAACAAAGTGAGCATCATTGGTTGAATCTTCGACTTTAAAGAGCACGGGAACGCCTGCTTTTGGCGAGTAAACCCACAGTGACACTTTGCTCCTCGCTTCAGTTATGGAGAGCACAGTGCTATCCCCTAATGTCGTCCCTGCCCACGTTTCGGCACCTGCGATTTTCGTTGTTTTTACTACGGTATCTTTAGTGCTTAATAGTGATTGAGAGAGAGATTGCTGACTGACCGCTAGCGCACTGGGGTTAGCCGCATTCAGCTCAGTCGTAGTTCCACCAAAATCTGTCATTGCAAGATCTAAAGACAATTTATCGCCAAGGTCTGGCGTAGGAACGGTTGGAACTACAGGTGTATCACTTTCCATAAATTTAATATTATCAACACGATAAACAGCACCTTCGCCAGATCCCCACTCCGGATAAATCAGAACATTATCAATACTTGATAGGTCTAAGCCTTGGTTAGCTAAATCGACCAAATCAAACGAAACATGCTGCCAAGTATTTAATACAGGTTGTGCAATTGCTAATTCAACCTCTTCTCCTGTTGATCCATTTTGTGCCCCTCCATTACTTTCTAGTTTTACATGCCAGTTCACTTGTCCAGGGCTATTCATCATCTTGAAATCAAAAGCTAATGTGCCATTTGTCGACATTGCACTCACATCTAGCGGGCCAGCCTCGACACTGCGAGTGAAACCAAGAACAGCGGGTTGAGCGTTGACTGAAAATTCCGTCACTAATCCATAGCTATCGGTTTCTACTGGGTTGGTAGGTGTTGTTCCACCGCAACAATCCCAGGCAGGCCAATTAACATTCACACTATCGTTAAAAACCACTAAATCTGTACCAACAGGAAGATCTGGAACTACTGGAACACTTGGCGATGAGCCATCTTCAAGGCTGTCATCACTACAACCTGAAAGTGCAATAGTTAACGCCGTCATGACTAAAGTTTTGTTAAACTTCCATTTTTTTTCTCTCATGTAGATATGTCCTTCATCATATTTTTATATATTTTGTTGAACCCAACAAAAGAAAGCGCTTTCTTTAATTTGTTAGATATACATTTATAAACAATGAAAAAACTGATAAAAAATAAGCACCACATATTAAACTAGTGTTTAAATACCAGTAAGTTATCATTAGCAATTATTCTATAGCTACGATTTAGAGCAAAATGTGACCAAACACACCAAGCAAGCGCTTTCTTTATGTGTGGATCACATTTCGCTCAGTCAAATAGGTTTACTTTATGTTACTGAAGCGCACAATCATCGTTAAGCGTTACCCAGTTCAGAATTTTTGTAGAATGATCATCAGATCACTATGCTCTTTCTAGTCTCGAAGGTAACATAGGCTTAGTTTCACTCCTTGCAGGATATAAGGGCATTCCCATTGATCACCATTAAAGAAGTCTCTGAACTGGCTCAAGTTTCTCAATCCACTGTCTCCAGAGCGTTAAATGAGCATCCAACAGTAAAAGAAGCCAATCGAAAAAAAGTATTCGATGCGATCGAACAGCTTGGCTATAAACCTAATGCGTTTGCACAAGCGTTGGCTTCGAGTCGCTCAAATAGCGTTGGTATGCTTGTGGGCTCTTTGGATGGCCCTTTCTATGGCCCTTTAATGCACATGGCTGAAGATACGGTTCGAAAAAGCAATATTCATTTGATAGTGACAAGTGGACAAGAATCAAAAACGAAAGAGTTAGATTCAATTCGTTTCCTACAGTCAAAACAAGTGGATGGATTGATCATTCACTCCGACCAACTCACCGATGATGAACTGATCCAAATTGCTCAAAAAAGTGAAAGTACGATTATCCTCAACCGTTATATACCTGAAATTTCAGATCGCTGTATTTACATTGATAATGAACTGGGTGGATATTTGGCAACGAAACATCTACTTGAACATGGCCACACCAAAGTTGCCTGTATTACTGGTCAAATGAGCAAAGTAGATAGCCGAGATCGCCTACAGGGTTATAGAAATGCCTTGTCTGAATTTTCTATCCGTTATGATGCAAGCTTAATTGTTGAAGGTCGTTTTGATCATCAAGGGAACCATGAAGCTGCTCGTCGCTTATTAGATAGAGATCCGGAGATCAGCGCCATCTTTTGCCAGAACGATAATATTGCATTAGCTGTGTATGACGTTGCGTCCGAGCGCCACTTGAAAATTGGAGAGGACATTGCGGTGGTTGGGTTTGATAACGACACTCATAGTCAACATATTCGACCACGCCTAACAACGGTTAACTTCCCTGTTCATGAAATGGGAGTAGAAGCGGCTAAAGGTGTTCTTTCTCTTATCAATAAGCAGACTTATCCACTGAAGCACAAACTAACACCTGAACTGGTCATTCGAGATTCTGTTAATCAAAAATAACCACTCGCTCATTACCATCAGAATAGTATTCGTGGATTGAAAAAATAAGACGAAAGCAAAAATAAAAATGAACAAATAAAAAGGGTCCTAAGTATTATCTTAGGACCCTTTTTTAACTCAAAGTGTTAAGTAAGGATAAGTTTACCTCACTCTATTTTTGACGGAGCATCGTATTTGGAATAGACACAACTACTTTACTGATTTTATCTGAACGCTCAAATAACTCAGAACTCAGTTCAGCAGGAATCAATAAAGAGTCCAGTTTTTGCTGAGATCCATCTGCAAAATGCACCTCTATCTCTTCGGCATTTTGTTCATTCACTTGGTAGATAAATGGCACTTGGCAATAAGTGAAGGCTAATTCATTCGCTTTCACAACAAAACTTTGTGCATCACCAGCCAGTGTCTGACAATTAAATGTAAACGGTTTGTCCAAAAACTCACGACGAGCGAGAAGCGATGGTTTAATCGCGATTGAGCCATTTATCACTTCAATACCCAACTCACCAAAACGAGTCATCACTTCTTCTTTCACTTGTCCTGTCATACCTGGCTGCTGAGCGCCAGAATGTTTTGGAGTATGTGAATACGGGTCTGTTGGGAATGCGCCATAATTTTGTGGTGTTTTGTTAAAACCAATACCAGCTCGTACTTTATAGTAATAATCAGCAAGCTTAGCAGTAACCATGCTATTCGGATCTAGCTCCCACGCTTGTTGGTAGTTCTCTTGTACTGCAAGCAGAAGTTTTGACACCATATGCCAGTAAATACATCCTAATCCTTCATAGCCAAACATGGTTCCAGAGCGACCTGTAAATGCCTTGTGGTTGAAGACTTGTTCATACAACTCTTCAATGTTCGTCCACTCATCAGCATTTATGGTAGGGAAATCGAATTTGACTTCATTTAGCGCGGCTTTCAAATAACTGCTATTTTCGAAACTCGCATTGAAGTGATAATTACCTTGGCTATCTTGAGCTAAGATGCGTTTATCACTTGTGCGAGTCATCATGCGAAGAAGTTTACTTTGCTCAATCGCCTCTTTCGGCACTCTATTTTTCTGCATGAATGAAGATAGGTCACGATCTGGATAGAGCATGAAACTATTCTGATCCGAGCGGTACATATCGCTAGCAAACAGTTTGTCTAACAGATCAACCGCTTGATTTGGAGATAATACGCCCGAACTTAGAACAGCAACCTGTCCTTCAAGCATCGGGTACAACTCTTCAACGGTCAGACTTTCAGCCGAGCAGCTTAAAATGTTATAAGCATTGTACAGACCATCTTGGCGTAAGTTATTTTGAGTACTTGAATCAAGCACCTGTAAACTCACTGTCATTAGTTTCTCAATCGCAGATCGTTCTACTTTTGTTTTTCCTGAGAACCCGTTCATTCGGTAGACTTTTTGACGATATTCATCCGCCGATTTTTCTAGCAGAGTAAGCATCGCTTTACGCGTTTGGCGAGTGACCGTGTCTTGGCGGATCTCTTTCGCGGCATCAGACAAAGTATTCGTTACTGCTAGCATCCACTCAAACACTTCTTTTGAGATAGAGAATGATTTAGGTGCCTGCTCAAGTAATTTTTGCATAAATGCCACGTAACGACGCATGTAATATAGTGTCACCATCGATAAACCGTTACCGACAATTGCGTTGTTCGCATCATTCCATTCTGGGCGCTGAGTATTGAGCCAAATACCGCCGTCAAGCACCAAATTGCTCAATTTTGCCAGCAGTGGAACCAGCACTTTTTCCATCAAGTTAACCATGTAGACTTCGTTATCGCCACTCATGATCAAGCGACCATCGCTACCAATCTCTTCTACTCGTTTCTCGGTCAGTTCTTGTCTTTCTTGATTGAAATCAACGGTATCTTTTGGATTTTCAAACAACGCCTGTACACCACACAATTCATACGGCACGTTAGCGTAGCTGAAAATATCACTATCAAGTAATTCCAGGAGATCCTTTTGCTCGAACTTGTCTGCCAATTCTAAGAACTTGAGTAAGTAGATGATCTGGTGATCGCCCCAATACCCGATATTGCTCCATGGGTCATCGGCTTCTAGTAATTCCCAATCCACGCCATCTTTAGTAATACGATATGGGTTATAACCATCCAGTGTCGAAGCATTTACGAACTTAGAAATAAACGATTTAATAAACCCAGGATAACTTAGGGCCATCGCTTCCCAGTTTTGGAATATGTCGCGCCAGTTACCTTGGTAAGAGAGTAAACGCTCACCAAATTCATCTTTAAGTTTAATTTCGTAATGGTTCCAAGGGCGGCTTGGATCACCATGACGACGACCAAAAGTAAGAGGTAAATATTCGTAGCTCAAACGGACTAGCTGTTCATCTCCAATTGCTTTTGCATGGGACACTAATTCGGCATGAGTAAACGTTTCAGATAACTGTGCGAAGAAGTCTTGATGACGACTGAACACTTGCTGATTTGCACGACGCATTGTTTTGATTACATCGGCTTTTTCAAGCATGTAACCATTTTCAAACACGCCACCACGCATATTATTAAAGAGTACATTTGCGTAATGATGAACACTGGTATTTTCATCTGCGGTTAACTGCCACGCATCAGCACCAGACATCAGGTTAACTAACTCTTGTTGGTTCCCTGCGATACTCTGTTCTAGCTCGATTGCTAACGTTGCCGGTGCTAATAGCGCTTTTTGTAAATCACAAACATCTGCGTGACTTTTATCAATATCCGCGACAATCGACCACGTGTTGTTTTGATTGGCTTTTAGGTTGATTGATTTATGGATAAGGTAGCTGCCACGAATTCCTTTCGTTAGCGGTTCGTTACGGATCTCCCCGCCTCTACGGAATGTATTTAACTGCGTACTGGTCAAAAGAATTTGGCTACAATCATGATCTAAGCTAAAAACCGTTGTTGCTAGTAGCGACTCAGCAGGGTCGGCACGATCACTTAATTTCGCGTACATACTAAACAGCGCTAATGAGCTACCTTCTACCTGCTCATTCCATTTGTAAGCATCGACCAGTGCACTGCGAGTTTGCAATGCGCTCAACGGTGCACCTGACGGTAGAAGGTTTTGCAAGCCATCAAGAACATCAATTTTTCGTGACGCCCCAGATAAATCTGTCAGCTCAGAGCGACGAACAAAGCCGAACTTCTCGCTGGTATTCCAGCTGTATTGAAACTTCAACTGTAAACTATGATTGAGTTCTTCAAATACAAGCTTATCGCCAATCGCATTTTTATACAGGTGGCGCTCTACCTCATATAAACCATCATGGTGAACATTAAACGGTTCCCACAGCGCAACTTTGTTTCCATCTTGAATACGGAAGATAGTTTTTGAGCCCGTGTTTTCAGCACTCTCATGAATGTGATCGACTGACTTGTATGGAAAGAGTGCATTCTCTGGACGAATACGTCCCGCAGATAAGCTGCCTGTTGAAGAGATGAATAACCAGTGATCGCTCGAAGAAACAACGCTAATAAAAAACGGTGCCATTTGATCAACATTAGATATTTTGTAGTAACGTTCGCCTAGCAGATCAACAAACTGACCTTTCACTTCAGGCTGTAAAGGGTAATCGTGTTTCATTATTCAGATTCCGATATCTGAATATTCAAATTACCACGGCTTAACGTGTTTTTATAAACCGTCTGATAATTCAAATATTCTAAAAGTTTAAATTTATTATGAAAGCGCTTTCTTTTGTGCTTTTTTAAATAAGACCACCAGCGTTATAGGTGATGACAACGCGCGTAGTGATCATCTGCAATTTTTGTTGGCTCTGGAATAGTTTGGGTACACTGCTCCGTCGCTTTAGGACAACGCGTTGCAAAAGGACAACCAATACTGCTTGGCTTCCACATCGGTATATCACCTTTTTTCACATTCAATTCGCGCTTACCTGCATTCCCAACTTCAGGAACAGCGGCTAACAATAGTTGCGAATAAGGGTGTTGCGGATTTTGCGTCACATTGTCGCTGCTTCCCCACTCCACCATATGTCCGACATACATAACGGCCGTTTTTTCAGCAAAATATCGTGCCGTTGCAATATCGTGAGTGATATACATAAAAGAGATGCCATGCTTATCTTTCAAATCTGACATCAGATTCAAAATACCTAAACGCACTGACACATCAAGCATCGAAATAGGCTCATCCGCTAGAATGACTTCAGGGCTCACCGCGATCGCACGGGCAATTGCGACGCGTTGACGTTGACCCCCACTGAGCTCAAACGGATATTTTTCGGCCGTCTCTTTTACTGGTGAAAGCCCAACCATATCGAGTAACTCATACACTAATTGCGGAATCGCCTCTTTCTTTGCTCGCTTATGAATCAGCAGTGGGCGAGCAATATGATGATAAATCGTGTGTACAGGATTAAGAGAACCGAACGGGTCTTGGAAGATCATCTGTACCTGACGTGCGTACTCAAGCTCACCATTCTCGTCAATGTAATCAGCAAGAGGTTGGCCTTTAAAGTGGATATCGCCAGCGGTCTTATCGTAGATTCGCGTTAAAATCCGTGCGCCAGTACTTTTTCCTGAACCTGACTCCCCTACGATAGCCAGTGCTTCACCTTTACGTAGATCAAATGACACATCATTGACCGCTCGCATCAGGTTACTTTTCACTGATTGACCAAGAGGAAAATCTTTAACCAAGTTTTTTACCGACAAAATCACATCTTTATTGCTGGTATTGTCTACTGTTTTGGTGGTGTCCATTTTCATTCCCTCACACTAAATGACAAGATACGTGGTGACCGCTTGCAATCTCACCCAAGCTTGGTTCGCTCTTGCTACACAGTTGAACACATTCCGTGCAGCGCTCTTGGAAGTTACACCCTTCCGGTATATTAAGTAGATTCACAGGGTTTCCAGGAATACCAAATAACCGCTCTTTTGGACCATGAATTGTTGGGAATGAAGAGATCAACCCTTTGGTGTAAGGATGTTTGGGTTCGCTGAACACTGTTTTTGCATCACCTAACTCAATTAAGTTACCTGCATACATCACTCCAATTCGATCGGCAATTTCACCCATCAAACTTAAGTCATGGCTAATGAACAGAATAGAGAAGCCAAATTTTTCTTTAAGCTCATATAGCTCATTCAAAATTTCACGCTCAACAACCACATCTAAAGCCGTTGTTGGTTCATCCATAATGATCAGCTTTGGCTCTAATGCGAGTGCAATAGCAATCACCACACGTTGGCGCATACCACCACTCAATTGGTGCGGAAAGCTCGACATACGGTCGCCATGAATACCGACAACATTGAGTAACTCAACACCACGATCATGCGCTTCTTTGTATGGGATCTTACGGTGAGCTAAAATCACATCCGTTAGCTGTTCACCAATCGAAATCACTGGGTTAAGTGAGTTCATGGCACTTTGAAATACCACTGAGACATCATTCCAACGGAAGTCGCGTAACTGTTTGTCACTCATCTTTAAGATGTCTATCCCTTTATAAAGGATTTCACCCTCAGAGATTAAAGCTGGTGCTTTGTGTAAACGTGCAATCGCAAATGCTAGGGTACTTTTTCCACAGCCTGACTCCCCTGCAATACCCAGAGTTTCACCGGGAGCAATAGAAATACTGACGTTGTTTACCGCTCGCGCAACACCATTGGGCGATACATAATCAACGCAAAGGTTGTTAATTTCTAATACGTTACTCATCTTAAACCTCGACGAATGTCAGCTTCTTTTTTCAGTTTGTGCCACAGTTTGATGTGTGGGCCTGTACGTAGTTTAGGGTTACTGACTTGGTCGATTGACATATTAATCAATGCCAAAGCACCGCCTGTAATCGCAAGTGCGAGTGCAGGAACCAGCATTTCCCACCATGCGCCAGTGTAAAGAGATGACGACGTTTGCGCCCAATACAGCATCGAGCCCCAACTTACTTCTGTTGCGTCGCCTAAGCCTAAAATACCTAAACCTGCTTCTGAGCCCATGGCATAAATCACGGTACCTAAGAAGCCACCAAATACGATTGACACAAGGTTTGGTAAAATTTCGACCAAGATAATACGAATCTTTGATTCACCCATTACTTCCGCAGAGATGATGAACTCTTTACTACGAATCGCCATGGTTTGTGAACGTATTACCCTTGCCCCCCAAGGCCAGGAGGTTATCCCGAGCAACACGGTTATCACCAGCGACCCGACTTGCCCTAAGAAAGCAGCAAGGACTATCAATAATGGCAATTGAGGAAACACTAAGAATACGTTTGTAATGAAGTTCAAACGATCATCAATTTTCCCACCTAAATAGCCTGATGTAACGCCAACCAGCACGGCGATAGTCATTGCGATCACACCCGCCGATATTGCGACAGTAAGTGACTTTCTTGCTCCATATAACACTTGGCTATAAACATCACGTCCGCTACGGGTACTTCCTAGAAAGTGCTCCGAACTTGGCGCGATATGAGGTCTTGCCACACGCTTTTCCGGGTTATGTGTCGCTAAAACAGGTGCAAATACGGCTCCCATTAGGACAATGGTGAGTAACAATCCACCAATAATCGCGGGTGGGTTACCGTAGAAAAATGCGTACGCTTTACCAAATATTTGCTTAATATTTTTCCATGAGAACTTAGGTTCACGAACAGGCATATGAGGCTGATTCGAACATTTTTGAGCGTCAATTAAATTATCCATGATGCACCTTAGTTAGAAATTCGTGGATCGAGCCAAACGTACAATAGGTCGGCGATGAAGTTAGCAGTCAAAACCGCAGAAACTAAAATGAGAAGAATAGCTTGAATCAGTGGATAATCTCGGGCCACGATGCCTTTCAGCAAGATGTTCCCCAACCCCTGATAGTTAAATACGACTTCGGTCATAATGGAGCCAGCGAATGAGAAACCAATCGCCATCGCAATAGCGGTTGCAACAGGCAATATGGCATTGCGACCTGCATAACGGTACATGACTCGGAAACTACTCAGGCCCTTTGCTTCAGCCATGGTGACGTAATCTTCTCCCAATACGTTAATCATGGCATTTCGCATATTGAAAACCCAAGTCGAAATACCCACCACCACCATTGAACCCACAGGAAGGATGGCATGCTTGGCGACACTGGCAATAAATTCGAAAGTAAACCCTGGCTCTAGCGCTGGGTCATACGTATATGCCAACGGTAGTAGTTCAAGTTTTAAACCAAAGAAATAGAACAGTAAAAGAGCCGTTACTATGTAAGGGAAGTTACTGATAAAGGCCAACACTGGCGGTACCACTTGGCCAAAAAAACCTTCACGTCTATACGATGCGTAAGTACCAATACTTACCCCAATAATCAATGCCACAATTAATGAGCCTAACGCGAGAAACATTGTCCAAGGCAGTGCCATGGCTAATACATCGGTAACGCTTACAGGAAACATTAAAATTGAAGGGCCAAGATCAAGAGTAAACACACTTTTGATATAAGCGATGTACTGTTCAAAAACATTCCCATCGACGAATCCGTACATTTCTCGCACTGCATCCATTTGAGCTGGATCCATACGACCTTGTGCAGCCGCGAAAAGAGCATCCACAGGATCGCCAGGCATTAAACGTGGCAACATAAAGTTGAAAGAGATAGCGATAAGGAAAGCTGTAAAATAAAAACCAAAACGGCGAACTAAAAACGACATAATAAATCTTTTAACCTAGGAGCTATAATTCATGATTATAGCTCCACTACATATTATTTACTTAAGGTGCAAGTTATTAAGAATAATGACTCGCTTACCACCGTCATACCATACTGGTTGAACATATGGATTTTTTTCACTTGGCCAGCCAACGATCTTCTGCGTGCTGTATTGGAACCACGTTGGGTTAGAGAACAATGGAATAAACGGTAAATTTTCTGCCGTAAATTCTTGTAGTTCACTTAGGATCTCTTCTTGTTTCTGAACATCACCTGTTTTACCAAAGCTTTCAATCAGCGCATCGATTTTTGGTGAGTTTACACCGTGACCAGCGTGCCAAGTTTTACCAATACGAGATGTTGTGAAGTACTCTTGATATGCAAGAATCGGGTTAGTCGCAACCATTGACCAGTTGATCGACATTTTGTATTTACTGTCTTTCAAGTTGCTGTCATACACAGACCAATCTACGGTTTTAATGTTCGCTTTCACGCCCACTTCTTCATAGTACTCTGTCACCATTTGAACCACTTGGATCCAATCAGTCCAGCCACTTACTACTTCGATATCAAACTCTAGCGCTGAACCATCTTTTTGATCTCGGAAACCATCTCCATCTTTATCAACAAGACCTGCGGCATCTAATAGTGATTTCGCTTTCTTTGCATCATATTGTGTTAAGTACGCGTACTTATTGCTTATTTTTTTATCAATATGAGTCTCATATAACTCACCAATACCACCCGCATTGAAGTTTGGTGTTGGGTAACCATAAGCGGCAATATCAACGATCGCTTCACGATCTAGTGCCATTGAAAGGGCTTGGCGAACACGTAGGTCATCAAATGGTGCTTCTTTAGTATTCACATAAAGGTGAATTGCATCATTCGCTGGGTACCAGAAGTGGTTATTGGCTTTATCTTTTTCAACAAATGTTGATTCAACATCGGCGATAAAGTTTGAACCCCAATCGATCTCACCTTTGATCAAGGCTGGTTGGATTTGTGAGTTATCGTTATAAGAACGGAAGTTAACACAATCCAAGTATGGACGACCTTCAAGGTAGTAATTAGGGTTTCGACACAGTTCCATCTGTTGCGGCTTGATGTATTTAACCGCCGTCATAGGGCCGCTGCCAACAGGGTTAAGGTTCATGAACGTTGTTACGTCAGACACTTTCGACCAAACATGCTTAGGTACGATATGGTAGCGCTCAAGGTTCCATACAAAGGTAGAATCCGCTTCATTCAGGTTAAAGACGACAGTGCGATCATCTGCGGCTTCAATTGTCTGAAGGTTCTTCGCTGACCAAATACCTTTTTGGTCAAATGCAGGAGCATCCTTTGTTAGCATGAAACTAAATGCCACATCTTCAGCCGTTAACTTAGTTCCGTCAGACCATTTAAGATCAGGACGTAAAGTAAGTGTCAGCGTTTTTAGATCATCAGAATACACGGCAGACTCAGCCAAACGGTAATCTGTTTTACCTGTCATGTTGTTAAACACAAGTAACGGCTCAAACATTACACCGTGTAACAAATCCTTAGTCGTATACGGGTTAAAGTTTTCTACAAAGCCTGTATTAATGATTGGAACTGTTAACGTTCCTCCCTGCTTAATATCGGCAGCTTGTACTGAAGTTGCGAATAGAGCCCCAGCAGCGAGTGAAGCGAGTAAAGTTTTCTTGTGCATCACGTAGTCCTTAGAATGATAATTGGTTTCAAGAAAGCGCTTTCTTTTGAGTTCATAATATAAGGTTTTTACTATTCAGCAATGTTCAAAAGTAGGAAATGAATTATGGATCACAGATTATATATCGCTACGAAACTTTCATTCAGTTATATCCGATACCGATGATACTGATTAATTCACCATTTAACTCAATAAAAACAATAATATAAATATTAATTATCGTGCTATTTATACTCAAAAAAAGATACTGCTTAAGCTCATATCTTTAATATCAATTTCCCTGCTATTACTCTCAATAAAGCCTCACAGTCACAGCAAAGACAATTAACCAGGATCAATCACCGAACTCAAAAAGAAAGCGCTTTCTTTTCTTGTTTTGTGAAGTAACATATCAGTGAGTGGTTAGTTAATGATAAAAAGAGGTTTTCCATGATCAAATTCTGGAACGGTAACAAGTCGAAATCTCGACAGCTATACGAGTTAGATATAATAGAAATGTTATTCAATAACAATAAGATAGATTGTGACAATACCAATTATCCTAGCGCAGAAGATGAAGGTAATATATTCAATACAGGGACAGATGTATTAGTCACCGTAGCAGGAAACCAAAAGTTTATGCCAAACACGTTTCTAGAGTTAGCTGAGCCTCTGTGCAAAGGACTGCTTGGCTGCCGAATCCTTATCATTCGCGATCAAGATAGAGCAAAATTCCATGATATTGACGAGGAAACTCTCAAGGGTTTAATCGCGGGAATACCTAATACTTGGGCTGATGCTGATCTCTTCCGAGCCAATCACTATCAAGTTTTAGAAAAGGGAGAACTAGAAGATGTCTTTCGCTATTTAAAACAGGGGTTGTGTGACTATGTCTCATTAGGGGCAAATGAAGTAGAGCATGTTTTCGATCAGCACGCTCAACACTTAGGAGGGTTAACTATCGATAAAAAGGTGGCACTCTACTACCCAATGCCACTGGTTTTTTATATACACCCTCAACGTACTGACTTACTTGAAGCATTAACCGACAGGATAAAAATTACACAAAACAATGGCCAGTTTGATGCTATTTTTGATAAACACTACGGGAAGGTAATCGAGAATATGAATCTATCTAAACGAAGGTTCTTTCAGCTATCAAATCCATCCTTACCAGCGCACTTTCTTCCGCACATTACACCCATACTCGATACTTTTAGATAATCAGTTTTCACTTAATCAAAGCGGCTAAGGAACACCGTATTGAAAGTATCGAATATGAGTAACGTATTTATATAAAAGGCTCTACTTGGCTCTTAAAGAGAACTTCTCAGTCTCAGACCCATCTGGAATCGCCATCTGCTGAAGTATTAAATTATCAATTACTCCTGGGTAGCTAGAAAGTTCAACAGTGGAATAACCCCAATTTTTTTGGGAGTATATCCCACCAAACTTATACGTCATTGCGTATGGAACCTTTGTATCATGCGCATAACCAGTGACATGCGTGTATTCATGTGTAAGAGTTCCTACGGCTGTCTTCACATTCTCGTAATTGCTTTCAGCACCATCAATCAAAATTTGGTAACGGCCTAAAGATAGGGAGATATACGTATTGTTTGCAGCACCTGTCGAACCATTTCGCACTACCCCTCTGATATACATAGGCTTACTCTGCCCCTGAATATCGCGCCATACCTCTATTGGTTTCACGAGCCCCTTATCGATGATCTGTTGATTAGAAAGCAAAAGTGTCTTAAATTCTGGCGTTCTCATGATTCGTTGAATGCGCGGTAATACCACTTCTAACGCATCTAATCGGTCTTGGTTCATTCCGCTATATGCTTGTAATGCAAAGTTGAAAGCATTGAACGCATAAATATCAGTTTGCCAATAAGGAACGGCCTCTGACACACCATCCAGATCGGTATCAATATCAAAAGTGAACTCGATAGGCAGCGTTGAAAAGTCTATTTTGGAGAGCAATTTCTCATCTTTTTGACTTAGCCACACTTGGTCTTCACTACCATCACATCGCCATAGTTCAGCTCTTTCTGTCGGATGATTTTGTCGCCCTGAAGATAAGCAAAAATCTGGTTTACCATTGATTTGAACTTGGTGCTGAGTCGTATAGACAAAACTTTGCATAGGTTGGTTGCTCTCGCACAGTTGCAGCATTAAATCTGCCCCCTGAGCAGTCGCATTAACACCTAAGCAAATATTGGCATCTTGTTGCAGTCTGATATTGCCAGTATCCGTATCAAACATGAAAACTTGGTTAGCCCCAGAGGTTTGATCTTCAGTATCACAGCTATTCAGTGATAATCTGGAAGCAACATTAAGTGATGAACGTGGCTGTAAACACAGACCATTTTGGTTTTCCTGCTGTAAGTAAAAGTGACTAGGAAGTGCAACTTCGCTAAATTCACTCGCATAAGCTATTGAACTTATAGAAGAAAACACCATAATCGATAATAGAGAATAATTTGAACGCATCATTACACCTTTGCTTATTACTTGTTAAGGTTCATCGTACGCTATATAAACTAAAAAACTATCACTGGCTATAAATTGTTTGAGACTGTACCCAATAAAATGATGTTTGATCAATGCGTTACAACCACTGAATCGCTTGTCCATAGCTCCGAGAGTACACTCGCGACGTTAGAGGCGTGTCGGAATCAATCATGCTCACTCAAGCATTGAATGCTTACCGAGGAGGTTTCATTCTCATCACACATGATCAGGATTTTTCTGCCGATTCGGGGTGTATCGTCTGGTTAAACTAAGACAATAATGTTCACATGAGAAACAAAGCGGAACATCACCGTTGTTCCGCTTCACTGGAGTGCAAATTGCGTAATAACATGGAGCTTTTGTCTTGCCTGAAGAAACTCTATTTCAAAAACGATAGCTCTCTTTCAATTACTTTGATTTCACGTTGCTCTTCTTCGATTTTTCTTTGGTACTTTAGGATCTTATCTTCTTCTTCATAAGAATGGGCTTCTTCAAGTTCAGAGCGATACTCTCTGAGATCGCTTTCAGAATCCTGAAGCTTTTCAAGTAATTCATCCTTCAAATCATCATTAGTACAGTAATCATTGACGTGATCTAAAGCATTCTTCAATCCGGCAAGTTTATTGTCATGTCCATTTAATTTGGCAATGTCCATTTTAGCTTGAATGATACATGCCTTTTTATCGCAGCCTATTTTTTCTGAACAATCAGAAGCAAATGCAGATATAGGAAGAAAAAAGAAGATAGATAACAATAATTTGATGTTATTGCGTAACATAGTAATAGCCTATTTCAGATTGAGTAAGATTCAGAGCCGGAATTTACAGGTACTGAGTTTAGGTGGCTATATTGTTTTGTAGTTAAAAATATACAGATGATATATGGTCGAGTTCGTGAATTATTTATAGTATGAATTCGATACTTTTCTTTTTTATCTTTTGACTAAAATATCGGAAATACCTGAATGATTGATCGCCCACTTCCGATACGTTTTGATAAAAGGGGTTGCTGACAAGAGAGGCAAAATCTACTGTAAAAAGGAACAAACCAAACATTGATCGTTTAGGTCCCAAGTATAAATCATAAAGGAATTGTGCCATTGCAGGATCATGAACGGGAATAATGAGCGACTTCTTAGCCATACATTCAGCCATATACTGAAGCACCTGCTGCCTGATCGATAAGCTAATAGAGCCAACACTCAAAAGCATACTGGTCTTTTTATCATAAACAATATGACCTACCATCAACCCTTTACAGTAAAAGATGTGAATCACAAGGTTGTCAACTGATAGGTGCTCTGCCTTGTAAAATTTCAAAAAATCTACTGCATACAACTTTGAGTGAATCGATAATATGTCATTCCAAGAGTCACTAGGAATGGTTTTTATCGTATGGGAGTCAACACTATCTATTACGTAACTGTATGATATATCTTGATTAACAGGAATTTCGCTAAGTTTCACGGAAGGTGAAATTACTTCTGTTTCTTTTGGATCATATTCATAGTGTTGAGAGAGAAAATTAGAGATACCTAAACGCCTGAGTAAGCTCGTTTTGGTTTCACCTCTTTCCCATTTGCTAATCATAACTTGGTTTACACCATCAAAAACCCTATGTGAACACGCAAGCAAGCTTGCCAAATCTTCTTGGGATAAGTCCCGTTCTTCACGCAACCTTTTTAGTTCATTTGGAAAGTCATTTCGATTCATTTAGTGCCTATTATCAACTAATTATTAGTGCAGTGTCTTAAATATAAGTTAGCTTATTTTGAGACTAAGGCAAATCAGAAGATCATCGCATTGTGCTTATGCCCGACAAGCTGGGCAACCGCATACTCTTCAATGTTAGCCTCTTGTATTTCATTGACTTTGGTATGGCGGAATGAGTAAGCACTGGGTTTCTTTCCCACTTAAAGTGACAGACGTCTAGAACATCACCAAAACGTCACAATAACAATCTTCTGACCAAGCCGTATCATAACGCAGGAGATCTGTATAAAAACAGATTTGAACTCGACAAAGCTTAATGTCGCACCTTGGCTCTGCGAAAAGAGTATGGAGTAATTGAACCTGTTCGATATTTCTCAGGCAAGCGATTTCGTTCACGGGTTGGAGAGAATTGAAACGCTTTGGGATTATCACAGTGCGATCTTGCGAAACAGGACAAGTTTCGAAGCTCTAGATACGAAAAAACCGCTGTAAAAACAGCGGTTTTTTCTTTAAAAGTGGTGGAGGGATAGGGATTTGAACCCTAGAACCGCTATTAACGGTTGCCGGTTTTCAAGACCGGTGCTTTCGACCACTCAGCCATCCCTCCACAAATTTTTACTAAATATAAGCCTTATCTAAGATGTTTATTATCTAGTTTTTGTTTTTAGGCTTCCTTAAATGTAAAGGTAAATCTAAAAACTTTTTTGCTTTTATCTTTTTTATAAAGAGATAAAAACGAATAGGAGCCTGGCGATGTCCTACTCTCACATGGGGAAGCCCCACACTACCATCGGCGCTACTGCGTTTCACTTCTGAGTTCGGCATGGAATCAGGTGGGTCCGCAACGCTATGGTCGCCAAGCAAATTCTTTTTCTACTTTCAGCTTTTAAAAAGCTAAAGGTAAATAATTCGGAAAGCTGTTTCTCTATTTAATAGAGCAATTAAAAGTCTCTAAACTCATTCAAGTGTTTCTTGTTTTGCTTCTGCTTTTTAAAAGCGGAAACAAATTGGTATTGAGTCCATCAAAACCCCTTGGGTGTTGTATGGTTAAGCCTCACGGGCAATTAGTACAGGTTAGCTCAATGCCTCGCAGCACTTACACACCCTGCCTATCAACGTTCTAGTCTTGAACAACCCTTTAGGGCACTTAAAGTGCCAGGGAAGACTCATCTCAGGGCTCGCTTCGCGCTTAGATGCTTTCAGCGCTTATCGATTCCGAACTTAGCTACCGGGCAATGCCACTGGCGTGACAACCCGAACACCAGAGGTTCGTCCACTCCGGTCCTCTCGTACTAGGAGCAGCCCCCTTCAATCTTCCAACGCCCACGGCAGATAGGGACCGAACTGTCTCACGACGTTCTAAACCCAGCTCGCGTACCACTTTAAATGGCGAACAGCCATACCCTTGGGACCGACTTCAGCCCCAGGATGTGATGAGCCGACATCGAGGTGCCAAACACCGCCGTCGATATGAACTCTTGGGCGGTATCAGCCTGTTATCCCCGGAGTACCTTTTATCCGTTGAGCGATGGCCCTTCCATTCAGAACCACCGGATCACTATGACCTACTTTCGTACCTGCTCGAATTGTCATTCTCGCAGTCAAGCGGGCTTATGCCATTGCACTAACCACACGATGTCCAACCGTGTTTAGCCCACCTTCGTGCTCCTCCGTTACTCTTTGGGAGGAGACCGCCCCAGTCAAACTACCCACCAGGCACTGTCCGCAATCCCGATAAGGGACCTACGTTAGAACATCAAGCATACAAGGGTGGTATTTCAAGGTTGACTCCACCGCATCTGGCGACGCGGTTTCAAAGTCTCCCACCTATCCTACACATGTAGGGTCAATGTTCAGTGCCAAGCTGTAGTAAAGGTTCACGGGGTCTTTCCGTCTAGCCGCGGGTACACTGCATCTTCACAGCGATTTCAATTTCACTGAGTCTCGGGTGGAGACAGCGTGGCCATCATTACGCCATTCGTGCAGGTCGGAACTTACCCGACAAGGAATTTCGCTACCTTAGGACCGTTATAGTTACGGCCGCCGTTTACCGGGGCTTCGATCAAGAGCTTCGACCGAAGTCTAACCCCATCAATTAACCTTCCGGCACCGGGCAGGCGTCACACCGTATACGTCATCTTACGATTTTGCACAGTGCTGTGTTTTTAATAAACAGTTGCAGCCACCTGGTATCTGCGACTCCTAGTAGCTCCATCCGCAAGGGACTTCACCGCCAAGAGCGTACCTTCTCCCGAAGTTACGGTACCATTTTGCCTAGTTCCTTCACCCGAGTTCTCTCAAGCGCCTTGGTATTCTCTACCCGACCACCTGTGTCGGTTTGGGGTACGATTTCTTATAATCTGAAGCTTAGAGGCTTTTCCTGGAAGTATGGCATCAATGACTTCACACCCGTAGGTGCTCGACATCGTGTCTCAGCCTAACAAGAGTCCGGATTTACCTAAACTCTTAGCCTACGCACTTGAACCTGGACAACCGTCGCCAGGCCCACCTAGCCTTCTCCGTCCCCCCATCGCAATTATAAGAAGTACGGGAATATTAACCCGTTTCCCATCGACTACGCTTTTCAGCCTCGCCTTAGGGGTCGACTTACCCTGCCCCGATTAACGTTGGACAGGAACCCTTGGTCTTCCGGCGTGGGAGTTTTTCACTCCCATTATCGTTACTCATGTCAGCATTCGCACTTCTGATACGTCCAGCAGCCCTTACGAACCACCTTCAACCGCTTACAGAACGCTCCCCTACCCCACACACCTAAGTGTGCAGCCGCAGCTTCGGTTTATTACTTAGCCCCGTTACATCTTCCGCGCAGGCCGACTCGACCAGTGAGCTATTACGCTTTCTTTAAATGATGGCTGCTTCTAAGCCAACATCCTGGCTGTCTGAGCCTTCCCACATCGTTTCCCACTTAGTAATAATTTGGGACCTTAGCTGGCGGTCTGGGTTGTTTCCCTCTTCACGACGGACGTTAGCACCCGCCGTGTGTCTCCCGGATAGTACTTACTGGTATTCGGAGTTTGCAAAGGGTTGGTAAGTCGGGATGACCCCCTAGCCTTAACAGTGCTCTACCCCCAGTAGTATTCGTCCGAGGCTCTACCTAAATAGATTTCGGGGAGAACCAGCTATCTCCGAGTTTGATTGGCCTTTCACCCCTAGCCACAAGTCATCCGCTAATTTTTCAACATTAGTCGGTTCGGTCCTCCAGTTGATGTTACTCAACCTTCAACCTGCCCATGGCTAGATCACTCGGTTTCGGGTCTATATCCAGAGACTGTGTCGCCCAGTTAAGACTCGGTTTCCCTACGGCTCCCCTAAACGGTTAACCTTGCCACTGAATATAAGTCGCTGACCCATTATACAAAAGGTACGCAGTCACACCACGAAGGTGCTCCTACTGCTTGTACGTACACGGTTTCAGGTTCTATTTCACTCCCCTCACAGGGGTTCTTTTCGCCTTTCCCTCACGGTACTGGTTCACTATCGGTCAGTCAGTAGTATTTAGCCTTGGAGGATGGTCCCCCCATATTCAGACAGGATATCACGTGTCCCGCCCTACTCGATTTCACTGATTATGATGCGTCGGTTACGGGGCTATCACCCTTTGCTGCGACACTTTCCAGAGTCTTCACCTGCATCATTAAAAGCTTAAGGGCTAATCCAATTTCGCTCGCCGCTACTTTCGGAATCTCGGTTGATTTCTCTTCCTTCGGGTACTTAGATGTTTCAGTTCCCCGAGTTCGCCTCGTTACGCTATGTATTCACGTAACGATACTAGCTTATGCTAGTGGGTTTCCCCATTCGGAAATCCCAGACTCAAAAGACTTTTACTGTCTAATCTGGGCTTATCGCAAGTTAATACGTCCTTCATCGCCTCTGACTGCCAAGGCATCCACCGTGTACGCTTAGTCACTTAACCATACAACCCGAAAGGGTCTTAGTGTATGGCACAATTTTGCTTTCACTTTTGAAAAGTGAAGACAAAAAGCAACCAAGGTTTTTGGTTGTCATTAAGAAGGGTTAATTCTCAATGACTGTTTGCCGGACTCAATGCTTTTCTGTCTCCGCTTTTTAGAAAAAAGCAGAAGCAAAAAAGTCGATACTTTTTATTTTCCTTTTTTGGAAAGGAAAAACAAAAAGCCAAGACACTTGAATGTGTTTGTGTGTTTATCTCGTTCTTATTAACTAAGAAAAGATAAACATTGAGAACTTTTAAATTTGATTAACTTAATTACAGCCTGAGCCGTTTTGTTTTACTTTTTAAAAGTAAAAATAATTAAGCTAATCAGTCAGCTTTCCAAATTGTTAAAGAGCATAAAGCACAAAAGCTTTAATCAATAACCGAAGTCATTCATTAAAGCTCTGCTTTAACTTATCTAAACCTGATCAATCTGTGTGGGTACTCATCGTGAAAATCTTCGTATATAAGGAGGTGATCCAGCCCCAGGTTCCCCTAGGGCTACCTTGTTACGACTTCACCCCAGTCATGAACCACACCGTGGTAATCGTCCTCCACTCTCTCCGAAGAAAGGGCGGTTAAACTAACTACTTCTGGTGCAGCCCACTCCCATGGTGTGACGGGCGGTGTGTACAAGGCCCGGGAACGTATTCACCGTAGCATTCTGATCTACGATTACTAGCGATTCCGACTTCATGGAGTCGAGTTGCAGACTCCAATCCGGACTACGACGCACTTTTTGGGATTCGCTCACTATCGCTAGCTTGCTGCCCTCTGTATGCGCCATTGTAGCACGTGTGTAGCCCTACTCGTAAGGGCCATGATGACTTGACGTCGTCCCCACCTTCCTCCGGTTTATCACCGGCAGTCTCCCTGGAGTTCCCGACATTACTCGCTGGCAAACAAGGATAAGGGTTGCGCTCGTTGCGGGACTTAACCCAACATTTCACAACACGAGCTGACGACAGCCATGCAGCACCTGTCTCAGAGTTCCCGAAGGCACACCTGCGTCTCCGCTGGCTTCTCTGGATGTCAAGAGTAGGTAAGGTTCTTCGCGTTGCATCGAATTAAACCACATGCTCCACCGCTTGTGCGGGCCCCCGTCAATTCATTTGAGTTTTAATCTTGCGACCGTACTCCCCAGGCGGTCTACTTAACGCGTTAGCTCCGAAAGCCACGGCTCAAGGCCACAACCTCCAAGTAGACATCGTTTACGGCGTGGACTACCAGGGTATCTAATCCTGTTTGCTCCCCACGCTTTCGCATCTGAGTGTCAGTATCTGTCCAGGGGGCCGCCTTCGCCACTGGTATTCCTTCAGATCTCTACGCATTTCACCGCTACACCTGAAATTCTACCCCCCTCTACAGTACTCTAGTCCGCCAGTTTCAAATGCAGTTCCGAGGTTGAGCCCCGGGCTTTCACATCTGACTTAACGAACCACCTGCATGCGCTTTACGCCCAGTAATTCCGATTAACGCTCGCACCCTCCGTATTACCGCGGCTGCTGGCACGGAGTTAGCCGGTGCTTCTTCTGTCGCTAACGTCAAATGATGCTGCTATTAACAACACCACCTTCCTCACGACTGAAAGTACTTTACAACCCGAAGGCCTTCTTCATACACGCGGCATGGCTGCATCAGGCTTGCGCCCATTGTGCAATATTCCCCACTGCTGCCTCCCGTAGGAGTCTGGACCGTGTCTCAGTTCCAGTGTGGCTGATCATCCTCTCAGACCAGCTAGGGATCGTCGCCTTGGTGAGCCATTACCTCACCAACTAGCTAATCCCACCTAGGCATATCCTGACGCGAGAGGCCCGAAGGTCCCCCTCTTTGGCCCGAAGGCATTATGCGGTATTAGCCATCGTTTCCAATGGTTATCCCCCACATCAGGGCAATTTCCTAGGCATTACTCACCCGTCCGCCGCTCGACGCCGAAGTAGCAAGCTACTTCTCGTTTCCGCTCGACTTGCATGTGTTAGGCCTGCCGCCAGCGTTCAATCTGAGCCATGATCAAACTCTTCAATTAAAGTTTTTTGCATCCTAAGATGCGGCTCAATGAATACTGACTTCAAAACTACTATGTAATTTTAAAGCTATTACCATTCCAACAGAATGATAATGAATTGACTGTGCCAAGTTCTAAGAACTTGTATTGGTCACTCAGTTCATTGATATCTTTTGTTTCGACTTAATTTACTTTCGCTTTAAAAAGCGAAAACAAACAGTACGAAACTAGTGATTATCATCAACGAGTGCCCACACAGATTGATAGGTCTAAATTGTTAAAGAGCTTTAGTATCAAAGGTTTGAACCTAATCAACTCCGACTTCAGTGAACGTTTGAACGTTGCTCTGTGTCGGTGGATGCGCAGTATAGAGAATGAAGAGTTTCGTGCAAGCATTTTTTCAAATAAATTGTTCGTTCGACTACATAACAATCAAAAAGCACTAAAAACGACCAATTCAGCCGCTTTTATTACTTTTCCTGGTAAAAATAGAAAGAAGTACTGAAACAATTACTGCATAAAGAAGGGAGCAGCCACGTGAAAAACAAACTCCCCTTCCATAAAAGCCACATATGAGTGCCAAAATTAATCAAATTAAAGCTTTCATCACTAATTTCAATGTTAATGACTTATTTATAGCACCAACAGAACATCTGTAACCAATTGTAATTAAGAGCTTTCGGTTGTATTTCCAACATGTAACCAATGCTAGTTCTGAGCAACGGCTTTAACTCTCATTATCTTTTCTCTCCACTTACTACACTGGAGTTATATTCAATTAACTCTTAACAAGGAAACTATTATGGAAAAAGCAATCAATGCTCTTGGTATCGCTATCATTGCAAGCAAATACGCGGGCGTCATACTGTTTGCAGGCTTAACCCTTTCTACTGGCGCTCTTGCCGCTGACGCTTTATACCTGACGGGAGCTGAGAATAACGATTAACAGCCTTACCTAACCTTCTTTTACTTGAGAGTTTTGAGCGACACTTATTTTTTTCTCTTTTACTATCGGTTTTCTAACCACTAGATAAACCGCTATAGCAGCAAGTGTGAAACCAAGCGCACCAAGCCAATCAAAGCTCTCGTTAAACACTAGCCATGCCTGAATGGCAGTGACTGGTGGAACAAGATAAAATGTAGAAGCCACTTTCGATGATTCACCACTTTTCACCATAAATAGCAGTAACAATATGGCGAACACAGACAGCACAATCACTAACCACGCCATTACCGCAAAAAATTCCGGAACCCACATCACTTCCATCGTTTCGCTATTCCAAGCAACAATACTAAATAAGATCGCCGAAGCGAAATACTGCACCAACGCCCCTCCAATCATATCTACGTTATGGCAGAATTTTTTCTGATAAAGCGTCCCTAAAGTGATACCAACCAATGCTGTAAAGGTAAAGCAGATAGCAGCCAGTTGATGTTCATCATTTTGCCACTCAACATTTCCCATCAACACCAATGATATCCCCACGAAGCCAACCATCAGCCCGAGCCATTGCGATGCAATCAGACGCTGATTAGAAAACCCGACTAACAGCACTGCCGTTAAAATAGGCTGAATACCGACAAGCAACGCACATAGCCCAGCAGGCATTCCCATCGATATGGCTTGATACGTCCCCCCTAAATAGCAACCATGGATCAACAAGCCAACAATAGATGCGTGTAATAAATCCTTTCCGATTGGAACTCTTCTACGCATAAATGCAATGAGCACGATAAATACGGTTACGTTTGCCATCATTCTTAGCGCAAGTAGCGTTGCTGGCTCTGCGTATTGCAAACCGAATCGAGCACCAACGAAGCCTGAACTCCATAAAACCACAAAGATAACGGGTATCAATTTCACCCACATAAAAACCTCTAGCAAGTCATCACATTATATTGCTAATGTAGTTAGGTACAGTTGGGATAAAAAGACACAGTTTTGGCTAAATGATTGGGTACAGAATGAAAGAGAACACCAAATACCAAGATGTTGAAGCGCATATTCGTCAATTGATTCATGCGGGTACTTTGGTCGAGCATGACAAATTGCCCTCTATACGCCATTTATCTCAACAGCAGCAGGTGAGCAGGAATACGGTTATCCGGGCTTATCAAGAGTTAGAAGCCGCTGGAATTGTCTATCCAGTTCCTCGTTCTGGCTACTGTATTCAGCAAAAGCCGCTTCCTGAATTCACTTTAGTCAGCGATCCTAACCATGTTGATCTCCTCTCTGTCACTAAGTCGATTTTGGCTCAGCCTCTTATCGAGCATACGATGCCTGCCGGTTCTGCTCATCCCAATATCGATGGTCCTGCAATTCGCAGTTTGTATGCCGAGATAGGCCGTCATAGTCGTTATCAAACTCAGATCCCCAGCCACTATCAGTTACCACCGGGGAATAGCACCTTAATTAAGCAACTCATTAAGATCACCCAAGATTGCGGCATCACCGCGCATTCAAATGAAATATCGATCACGCACGGAGCCCAGCAAGCGATCAGTCTCGCATTGCGCGCGCTGACAAAGCCGGGTGATATCGTGATTGTGGAATCCCCGTGCTATTTCGGCAATTTGCTACTTATGGAATCTTTAGATCTACAGGTTATCGAGATCCCTAGCAGTATTGATTCTGGTATTGATATTAAGGCATTAAAAGAAGCGATAAGCCTGTGGGATATCGCGGCGATACTCGTCACTCCCAATTTTAATAATCCAACAGGATCTCGTATGCCATTGGCAGCAAGGCAAGCTTTATTGGATGAATCGCAGAATATCCCCATTATCGAAGACGATGTTTTTGGCGCTTTATCCTTTGACGCGCCGCTTCCGAGTTTAAAATCCTTAGATAAAGGCAATCGTGTCATCTATTGCAACTCATTATCTAAAACGTTGGATTCAAGGTTACGTGTTGGCTGGATCTTGGCGGGGCAGTATCAGCGTAAAATAGAGAAGTATCTGATCAGCGACAATATGGGTAGCTTGAATCTCATGCAATCGGCGCTTGGTGAGTTTCTTACTACAGGAAAATACCGTCAGCATTTAAGCAAGATGAAGAAGCATTACCACAGCAATCAAAAGAGATTTTCGACGCAATTGATCAAAGCCTTAAACCAGCACGACAATTTACGAGGTCAATTTCAGCTCAGTCGGCCACAAGGCGCATTCTTATCTTGGTTGATATTGCCACCAGCAGTCGATAGCTACGCGATATATCAAGAGTGCTTAAAAGCAAAAGTAAGTGTATTACCAGGCACAATCTTCGGCACTCACGACCAGTACAAACACTGCATCCGATTCAGCTGTGCCTCATATCAAGATAACGATAAATGGGCAGAAGGTGTTGAACGCTTTGCCAATATTGTTGCCACTCATCTTACAGAGCAGGGATAAACATCAGTTCTATTTGACTTCAACAGCCGATCGCGGTTACATACGCGTCTTGAATCTGTATGGTATTACCATCAGCAATACACCCACTTTATAGCAAGGCGATTTATCCATGCGTGCATTTGTTTTAAGAGCTCGTTCCGCTCCAACAGAGAGCCATCTTCTATTGGAATCTGTCGGTCAAGAAGCCCATACCGAAATTTTGGCTCATACATTGATGAACACCATTTTTGTGGCTCAATCGCATCGCAAAGACGTTATCGTTCACCTTGTATTGGAAAGCACGAAAGACTTCTCTCGCACGATTACCTTCAACTCAAATGACATCACTAATATTGGCGGCTTCCATGAGTCCATACTATTAGCGGCAGTCGCAAGAGCACTCGATGCATCTAAAGGCATGACCAAAGAGCAAGAGCGACAAGTTGAGCCTGGTGTGACTGTTCGTACGATTAGTTTTGAGAAACTGATTAAAGAGTTAGCAGAAGATTATCAGCTGTATATGCTAGATAAGAAGGGAGACTCTGTACGTGATATTGAGTTGGCTCATAACCCTTGTTTCTTATTAACCGATCATATTCCAATGCCTAAAAAAACCTACAACAGCATGAAACGTTTGGGGACTGAAATGATAAGCCTTGGGCCAAATATGTTGTTTGCTTCTCAGTGCGTAACATTAATTCAAAACGAATGGGATATTGCAGGGATCGAGTAATCATCAAAGATGAAAATTACTCTGATTTAAAATATAGAATGAATGCAATGTCTATCTCGCCCAAGGATAAATAGCATCAAAATCAAAAAATCCCCAAACGTTCATTTGGGGATTTTTTGACTGTAATGATTTAGTGACAATCAGCTCTACAGAAGTACATTCATCACTAGCATTGCGCCGAAAGCATTCAGTACTGAAATGGCAATCATCACTGGAATGTAACGACCTTCCGTGCCGATCGCGCCCATGATTCGTCCCATGTATTGAACTTGAGAGCCCATAAGGTAAATAGCCGGCGCTAAAATAGCGATGTGCGTACCATTCAAGATACCTTGGTCAAATAGAGTAATAACCACACCAACCGCGCCGCCCATCGACATCCAAGCACCAATCAATACCGCCGCAGCTTCACCCGGAAGACCAAAAATCGCCATTATTGGAGAGAACACGGTTCCCATCAAATCGAGCGCACCAGTAATTTGCAGAACTTTGATGAAAACAAAAGCCATCAATACGTTAGGAACAGTAGAAGTCGTTGCGATTACCCAACCTTTTTTAGCGCCTTCAACAAATATATCAGTCACCATCGGTTTTTTTGCTTTAACGTCGCTCATTATGCTGTCTCCTCTTTTAGTTCTGCTGACTGGTCATTGTTTTGGTTATCTTTGTCTTCTTTTCCTTCTGTTAGGTTTAAATAAACACGGAACAGGTTGGCACCGACAAATTTGAAAACGAACATGACAATAACAGCAAGGCCAATTGAAGAAGTGACCGCTAACGATCCATCAGCCATCGTGAGGGTAAAGAGCACAGCACCAGATGAGAAGAAGTTAACAATGGTCGCGCCAGCAGTGAATTGGAACATAGTGAATATATCGGTTTCACGTTTCGTCAGGTGACCTTCATCTTTCAGTTGTCGAGTCATTGCGGCCCCTGCATCCGTACTTTGCAAAGAGGCTATCATAGCTAGACCCGAGCTTCCCGGAATGCCCATCAATGGACGAAGAAGTGGTGTCAGAATTTTACGAGCAGCATCAAGTGCACCGTAGTGCTCCAGCACATTGATCATACCAAGTGCAAACATAACGGTAGGGATCAGAGTAAAAGCGAAAATGAAACCATCACGCGCACCATTACCGCCTTTACCACGCAGTGATGTGGTTGCCGCTTCAATGCCATCGGCGGTTTCCGTTACATTGTAAGCAACTTTACCAAACGCTCCATTAAGAGTGGTGAAATCTAACGCTCCATACCAGTCCGTTGATTTCATTAGGCCGGAGAAAAACACTACGGCAAAGGCGAGAGCAATATAGCTCCCAATCGTGACCTTTCGGTCGGTTTGAGTTTGATTCGTCATCGTAATACCTATGAGTTATATAGAACAGGAACTACGCGCATAGTGCATACAATACGTGCCACACTATATGACCAAAATCAAAGATAGGCTGTGAAAACGTTAAAAATGAAATGTATGATTTCAAAATGTGATAATCAGCATAATTAACCATATCAAGAACAACAACTAATCAACAAAGGATATATAACTACTTAATCTTTCTTCTATGGAATAAATCAAAATGTACAACAGAGATGCCAGAAAAATACTGACCGCATAAACATCATACTTGCGTTTACTTTAACTTCGACTCGCTTCACTATGTTTGCTTCAATCATCTTTAGATCCAACTCCAGTGCTTAGCGAATTAAAAAACATAGGCAATTTATGATATTTGACTGGTTAGATCCCACCGTTTTAACGGCAATTTTCCTCATTTTTTTGGGATCATTCGTACAAACTGCGATTGGTTTTGGGCTAGCGATCGTTGCCGCCCCTCTGCTATTTCAACTATCGCCAGATTATGTTCCAGCGCCCATTTGCTTGGTCGCGCTATTCATTTCAATTTTAAATGCACTCAAGCATAGAGCGAATGTCTCGATTGGTGGACTAAAAATGGCCCTCATTGGTCGAGTGCCCGGTTCGATTGCAGGCGGAATGTTACTATTAGTGGTATCAACGGATGTGTTGTCTTTATGGCTTGGGTTCCTCGTTCTATTTGCGGTAATGGTCAGCATGCTTCCTTTTCGAATTGAACCCACACCGATCAGAATGGGGATTGCAGGTTTTTTCTCTGGATTTTTTGGCACCAGCTCTTCCATAGGTGGACCACCGATGGCGCTTCTTTTACAACACCAAGACGCAAACCAACTCAGAGGGAACCTTTCTGCTTTCTTTGTGTTTAGCTCTCTAATTTCATTAATTGTGCAGATCCCCATTGGTTTCTTTACTCTGCATCACGTGTTTATCACAATTCCTCTCATCCCCGCCTCATGGCTCGGATACAAATTAGCAATAATGACCACACAGAGCCTACCTAAAGAAAAGATTCGCGTTGGAGCTTTAATTTTGTGCTTAGTCAGCGGGCTAACCGCCATTTGGCAAGGGTTTTTAGCTTAATCGTAGGGTTTATTTCAATGTATCAACGACCGTACCAGCATAAAACTTATAACAATATTCAAACTTAACAAATCAAATTATTCCCTCTAGCACCAATAACCATATTTATAAAGAGGTTATTTTTTAAAGGCTTAGGCAATTTATTGCAAAACATCCAACTATTTATTAATAATTACATCAATATGTGAGCCCGCCAAAATTTCACACAATCAAAACATCTGCATTACAATTACTTTGATTCAAGTCAATCTTGCTAAGGGTATTTTGTTTACCCTTAGCTCTCATCGCTACATTCATCATGCGCGCGTTCTATAAAGCAAGAAGCTGGGAAATAAGAATGGAATATTCATGTCATAGGCTCACTGCCCTAGTAAGATTTATCTCTCTGATATTCTGCGTTCTATTCTCGTTCTCTGCACAAGCTCTATTTGTTAGCCCACCCAAAGATCCAATCCCTCTG
Organism: Vibrio cortegadensis; assembly: GCF_024347395.1. NCBI lineage: Bacteria > Pseudomonadati > Pseudomonadota > Gammaproteobacteria > Vibrionales > Vibrionaceae > Vibrio > Vibrio cortegadensis. Next base: position 543,282 of record NZ_AP025473.1, on the reverse strand, counting down.
ATCCAAGAGACTTTTCCAACAAACAGCTCTATTTCAGAAAAACAGGGGGAACCACCACTACGCATCATCAAAAAAAATGATGAAATACTTGGCTACGCTTTTGAAACCAATGATATAGCCAGGATTCCCGCTTATTCTGGTGAGCCCGTCAACATGTTGGTTATCATCGATCCACAAGGTGACTACATGGCGTCCAAAGTGCTAGAACACCACGAACCCATCATCCTCGCAGGCATTCCAGAAACCAAATTATGGGCATTTAGTGATCAATATGTTGGTCTATCAGTAAAAGACCGCATCAAGGTTGGAGGAAAACCCAATCAGGATTACATCCCAATCGACGGCTTATCTGGTGCGACGGTCACCGTCATGGTGATGAATGTTGCGATAACCAAAGCCGCAACCAAAGCCGCGGAATCATTAGGCATCATTAAGCCCTCTACCAATATCATTCAACCGATTTCAACCATCAAAAAAGATATTTTCAATGAAAGAACTTGGCTAGATCTCACTGGCGATGGTTCAATTAGAAAGCTATTTCTCGACAATAAAGCCGTACAAATGGCGTTCAATGGTACTGAAGGCGAGAATGTAGATACCGTTCCGGATAGCGAAAAAGATGAAATGTTTGCCGAAATCTATTATGCGCTTGCGGATATTCCGTCAATAGGTAAGAACCTATTTGGAGAGGCAGAATATAACTGGCTGATGAAAGATTTGAAAGATGGCGAACATTTAGTGGCTATCTTCGGCAATGGATATTCATACAAAGGATCAGGGTATGTGCGGGGTGGGATATTCGATCGAATACAAGTCCAGCAAGCGGATAATGACATCTCTTTCCGAGATTTAGAACACACTCGGATCACCGACCTATTTGCGGTAGGACACCCTCATTTTAAAGAGATGTCTGTTTTTAAAATTCAGGCTCATCATGAGTTTGACCCAGGAGCGAGTTGGGAACTAGAACTACTCGTCCGCAGACAAACAGGCCCAATCGACAGTGTGTTTAGTAGTTTTAAAGCCACATACGATGTTTTAGAACAGTATGTCGATACTCCAGACGCCATCATCCCAGAACCTGAACTGACACTAACGCAACAAGTATGGCAAGAGAAGCAACTAGAAGTCATCGTGCTACTCGCACTGATCACAGTACTGGTACTGATCTTATTCTTTCAAGATATTTTAGTTCGCCACCCAACCTTCATGCATCAACTACGTCATGGCTTTTTAGTCATCACCGTCGTATTCATTGGTTGGGTGTGGGGAGGACAACTCTCCGTCGTGAATGTGTTCACCTTCTTACAAGCACTAGTCAAAGACTTCTCATGGGATCTGTTCTTACTCGACCCTGTGATCTTTATTCTTTGGTGTGCCGCAGCCGTCACAATATTATTGTGGGGACGCGCGGTTTACTGTGGTTGGTTATGTCCGTTTGGCGCACTTCAAGAGCTTATCAATCAGTTCGCACGGTACGTAAAAATTCCTCAATATGAACTTCCTTGGGCCGTCCATGAACGACTATGGGCGATCAAGTACCTCATTTTACTTGGTCTGTTTGGTCTCTCACTAGACTCACTCGCTCTTGCTGAACAGTTTGCCGAAATTGAGCCATTTAAAACCACATTCTTACTTAAGTTCGATCGCGAATGGCCTTTTATTCTATGGGCAGTACTGCTCTTAACCGTCAACTTATTTAATCGTAAAACGTTCTGTCGCTATTTATGTCCTCTCGGAGCTGCGCTGTCGGTCTCAAATAGTATTCGCCTATTTGATTGGCTCAAGCGCCGTCCAGAGTGTGGCTCACCGTGCAAAACTTGTGCAAAAGAATGTGAAATTCAAGCCATACAACCGGATGGAGTGATCAACATGCGTGAATGCCACTACTGTTTAGATTGCCAAATCACCTATTCAAATGAGGAAAAATGTCCTCCATTGAAAAAACTGGCCTACAAGAAGAGAAAAGCCAGCAAAAATGATATTCCAGTAACTCAACTATAACAGTCAATCATCTAATGACATGCAGCTAATTCATGTGACTGCCTAAACAATTAGCGACCTACAACCATAATATGGAGATCCACCATGAGTGATGACAAGACCAATATCGATCAAGACAATCACCCCGAAAACAGCGAACGTCGTAAGTTTTTCGGTAAAAGTGCCGCAATAGGTTTAGGCGTTGCCGCTGCGCCAATGACGGCAGCCATGTTTGCATCAATGGCAAAAGCTCAAGCATCTGAAATCAGCAACAGCGCAGTCGTTCACCCTGGAGACCTTGATGAGTATTACGGCTTCTGGAGTGGTGGTCACTCAGGTGAAGTTCGTATTCTGGGCTTGCCATCAATGCGCGAACTTATGCGAATTCCAGTATTCAACGTTGATAGTGCAACAGGTTGGGGCTTAACAGATGAAAGTAAGCGTATTAAAGGCGACAGCGCACACATTCTAGCGGGCGACTCCCATCACCCCCATATGAGTATGACGGATGGTCGTTATAACGGTAAATATGTCTTCATTAACGATAAAGCCAATTCACGTGTTGCTCGTATTCGCTGTGACGTGATGAAATGTGACAAAATGCTCACCATTCCGAATGTTCAAGCGATTCACGGATTACGTGTTCAAAAAGTACCACAGACTAAATACGTTATTTGTAATGGTGAATTTGAAATACCAATGAATAACGATGGCAAAACAACGCTTGATGACATCAGCACCTATCGTTCACTCTTTAATGTCATTGATGCTGAGAAAATGGAAGTCGCTTTCCAAGTCATGGTTGACGGTAACTTAGATAACACCGATGCCGATTATGACGGTAAATACTTCGCTTCTACCTGTTACAACTCTGAAATGGGCATGAACCTTGGGGAGATGATCACGGCTGAACGTGACCATGTTGTGGTATTCAGCCTTGAACGTTGTGAAGCAGCACTGAAAGCAGGCAACTTTAAAACATACAACGGTAACGACGTTCCTGTTTTAGATGGCCGTAAAGGCTCTGATCTGACGCGCTATATCCCTGTTCCAAAATCACCGCATGGCCTTAATACTTCTCCAAGCGGCGAATACTTTGTTGCTAACGGGAAACTATCTCCAACGGTATCGGTCATTTCTATCGCTAAACTCGATAGCCTATTCTCAAACTCTATCAAGCCGCGTGACACCATTGTGGCAGAGCCGGAACTTGGTTTAGGTCCACTTCATACTGCGTTTGATAACAAAGGTTTTGCCTACACCACTCTTTTCCTAGATAGCCAAATTGCAAAATGGAGTGTTGAAGACGCAATCAAAGCTTACAACGGTGACAAGGTTAACTATATTCGCCAGAAACTGGATGTCCACTACCAACCCGGTCACAACCATACTTCACAAGGTGAAACTCGTGATGCGGATGGCAAATGGTTAATCTCGCTATGTAAGTTCTCTAAAGATAGATTCTTACCAGTAGGCCCATTGCGTCCAGAAAACGATCAGTTAATTGATATTTCAGGCGATGAAATGAAGCTCATTCACGATGGTCCTACTTTTGCGGAACCACACGACTGTATGATCGTTCACCGCAGTAAAGTGAAACCAAATAAACTGTGGACGCGTGATGATTCTATCTTTGCCGAGACACTTGCTATCGCGAAGAAAGATGGGGTTGATGTGATGACCCAAAATAAAGTCATCCGTGATGGTAATAAAGTGCGCGTTTACATGACCTCAATCGCACCGACTTTCGGTATGAATGAATTCAGAGTGAAGCTTGGTGATGAGGTAACCGTTATCGTAACCAACCTCGATATGGTGGAAGATGTTACCCACGGTTTCTGTATGACGAACCATGGCGTACAGATGGAAATTGGTCCACAAGCGACCGCTTCGATCACCTTTACAGCCAATAAACCCGGCGTTCAGTGGTACTACTGTAACTGGTTCTGTCACGCTCTACATATGGAGATGCGTGGTCGTATGCTCGTTGAAGCATAGACACAATTATAGGCGGTTTACGTGCGACACGACGACAGGGTTTAACACCCAAAACTGAGTGACATATCCCATCGTCTAGATAGGTTCCTTCAGATAATGTGAAGGAACCTTATCAGCCATGTTCACGAACAGGCGATGCTAATGAGTGAAGTCATGACGCAAGAATGTATCAATCTTAATAAAAGAAAACCCTATCAATCAAAGAAGAAGGTGGCGATTGAATATTAAAAGCGGGCTTATTGCTGTCATTTTTAGTCTTTTCCACTCCGCACTTTTTGCTGCGGTATTCACCGTCAATCAAGGTGAAAGCCTTCAATTCGCATTGGATAATACCCAAGATGGCGATACCGTTTTAATCCAGCCTGGCACCTATTCTGGTAATTTCAATGTCCGCAATGGCATTAATATTCGTGGCGAGCAAGGTGCGATAATTGACGCTAATGGAGTGGGAAATGCCTTAACACTCAATACTTCAAATACAACGGTTGAGAACCTGACCATCATTAATTGGGGAGATGATTTAACCGAACAAAACGCAGGGATCTATTTAGATCAAGCGAACAACATCGTCATCCGAAATAATCAATTAACAGGCGATGGATTTGGGCTTTGGCTGCAACGCGCCAATGATCTGCTTATCGAAAAAAATACCGTAGTAGGCAACCCTGCTTTGCGCTCTGCGGATCGCGGAAATGGTATTCAACTCTCAGCCGTAAAAACAGCGCTCGTGATCGGTAATGACATCAGCAATACCCGAGATGGGCTCTACATCATTTCAAGCCAAGAGAGCGAGTTACGTGGAAACACCATGCACGATCTTCGTTATGGCGTTCACTATATGTATTCACATAATAATCGAGTATTGAACAACACCGCTTACAACACACGAGCAGGCTATGCGCTAATGAGTTCTCGCTTGTTGACCGTGGAAAATAACACCAGCCGAGACAGTGAAGACTACGGCATGTTAATGAACTTCATCACCTCATCCACAATTAGCCACAACCAAATAAAGAATGTTTGGACTCGACCTGAAAATAAAGTCATTGGGCGCGAAGGCAAAGGGTTGTTTGTTTATAACTCTGCCTATAACACCATTAGCTATAACACCATCGATACCGCAGAGATAGGCATCCACCTCACTGCGGGGTCGGAAAATGGCAAAATTTTTGGCAACCAATTTATCAACAATCCCGTTCAAGTGAAGTACGTATCCAACCAAGAGCAAGAATGGAGTCAAAATGGTATTGGCAACTACTGGAGTAACTATCTTGGTTGGGATCTTGATAATAACAACATCGGTGATACGCCTTTTGAGCCAAATGATGGTATCGACAAAATGGTTTGGAAATACCCTGAATCAAAAGTACTGCTAGACAGCCCCGCCGTACTCATGCTGCGTTGGATCCAAAAGCAATTCCCAGTATTAAAGCCCGCAGGTGTTAAAGATTCGCACCCGCTTATGTCTCCAGATTCAGAGCAAGAACCTCAATCAGAAAACTCGACACAACGACTCAACAATCCCGTCAACGTAACTTCTCCTCTCATCGACGGAATAGGAAATCATTCATGAACGGACCGGTTGTACAACTCGAACAAGTAACCAAGCAGTACAAACAACTGCATGCTCTCAATGGCATTAATTTGACCTTAGAACGCGGTGAAGTATTGGGGCTATTTGGGCACAATGGTGCGGGAAAAACCACCATGATGAAGCTCATTCTCGGTGTTATTACGTTAACCCAAGGTAAGCTTTCAGTCTTTGGGGTTGATCCTAAAAGTAACCAAGCTTGGCATAGTCGTAAACATATCGGCTATTTGCCTGAAAATGTCAGCTTTTATGACCAATTGACCGGGCTGGAAGTGCTCACCTATTTTTCTCGCTTGAAATCTGCGTCTTCCGACCAGATCCAACCCTTGCTAAAAAAGGTCGGTTTAAGTGATGCTATGCACCGCCAAGTGAAAACCTACTCAAAAGGGATGCGGCAGCGCCTCGGACTCGCGCAAGCTTTTTTAGGTGAACCTAAACTGCTGTTGCTTGATGAACCAACCGTAGGACTTGATCCAATTGCAACCCAAGAGTTTTATACCAGCGTCGATCAACTCAAAAAAAGTGGTGCCAGTATTATCTTGTGTTCGCATGTGCTGCCCGGCGTTGAACAACACATTGATAGAGCGATGATCTTAGCTCGTGGGCAGTGTATCGCAGAAGGCACACTGGCCGAATTACGGCTTCAAGCCAATCTCCCAGTGGTCATCAAAACGCATGGCATTAACGGGGCACTTGCTAGCAATGAGCAATTAACCGGATTTATGGTGACGGATAATCAACTCCATATTCCAGAGAAACATAAAATATCGGCAATCAAAGAGTTGATGCGTTACGACACTCTCAGTGATATTCATGTGGAACCGGCCAACTTAGAACAGATCTACCAGCACTTTTTAAGCACAACCTCTGACGCTGTAGAACACGATCACTCACGCAGCAAGGAGGATCAATAATATGAATCCCATCATTGCGGTCGCATTAAAAGAGTTCCAAGATGGTTTACGTAATCGCTGGTTTGTCTCGATTACCTTTATTTTCGCGCTGTTGTCGGTTGGACTAAGCTATTATGGCAGTGTTGCGTCTGGACATATTGGTCCGCCGTCACTCTCATCGACTATCGCAAGTTTATCGAGCTTGTCGGTATTCATCATCCCGTTGATTGCCCTACTACTTTGCTACGACAGCTTCGTCGGAGAACAAGAGTCTGGCACGCTATTGCTGCTGATGACCTACCCGATCAGTCATGGACAATTGCTATTTGGCAAGTTTCTCGGCCAAGGTTTCATCATCACGCTTGCCACTGTTTTAGGCTTTGGTAGTGCAGGAGTCCTACTCGCCTTTACCCTTGATACCGCTGAAGTTGCGTCATCATTTGGGCTCTTTATTCTCACTTCCACTCTGCTTGGTTTGTGCTTCATTACCTTGGCTTACTTAACCAGTCTGTTGGTTTCAGAAAAATCAAAAGCGGCAGGTATTTCCCTCATCCTATGGCTGTTTTTCGTGCTTATTTTTGACTTAGTACTGCTTGGCGTGCTCGTAGGAGGAAGTGAGCTACTGACTCAGCACGCGTTAGTTCAGGTGATGATGTTCAACCCAGCCGATTTATTCCGATTAATAAACTTATCGTCATTGAACAGCACCGATGTTAATGGCGTATTAGCTGTGGCGATCAACAGCAGTTACTCCACCAGCACGCTTTTGCTTGTGATGCTGGCTTGGATCCTTCTACCGCTATCAGTGGCTTTACTCATTTTCAGAAAAAAAACGTTATAAGCGAGATTATACATGTCACAAAAAATATCCACGCAATGGAAAATAGTCACCAGCCTAGCCCTCTCTTTGTTGCTTATGGGTTGTGGCGAGGATCCTCAAGAAAAAATGCTCAAACAAGCAGTGGCAATTGAAAATAGTGATGAATGCCATTTGTGCGGAATGATCATTGCTAATTTCCCGGGGCCGAAAGGCGAAGCATTTCAAAAGGGCCATGATGATGTCATGAAATTTTGCTCAACCCGTGATCTTTTTAGCTACTTGCTTCAACCAGAAAACCAACGCCAAGTTCGACAAGTATTTGTTCATGACATGAGTAAAACGCCATGGCAAAAACCTGAAGATCAATATTTCATAGATGCAAAAGAAGCGTGGTTTGTGATCGGTTCAAGTCAAACGGGGGCGATGGGACAAACACTGGCAAGCTTTAGTACCAAAGAAGATGCTCTAGCCTTTAGCAAAAAGTTTGGTGGAAAGCTGTATCAATTTGATGAGATCACTATCGATATATTATAAAACACCGTTCCTAATCACATGGGAGCGTCGTTCTATGACGTAGAAGAGAATAAAGGCAGCCTTGACTGCCTTTATATCTTTATATAGGGCGACTTCGGCTTAGAACTTGTAACCACCACCAATCATAAATACCCAAGGGTCTATTTTGACTTTTGTCGTTTGTTTTGCCCCATTAAATTTATAATGTGCATCGGTTTCAATATCTGCATACCAGATTGACGCATTCAAAAACCAATCTTCATTTAACATGTAATCGGCACCCGCATTGACCGCAAGCCCCCAAGAGTCATCTAAAGATAGATCACTCAACCCTGCTGATTTCGCTTTACTATTAAACCCTTCACTGAAAAAAGTCGTGTAATTGATACCAGCACCAACATAGGGACGGAAAGTACTTTCACGGGTTCCAAAATAGTATTGCAGCATAAAAGTAGGCGGCAGGTGATCAACATCCGCAATATCACCCAATCCAGCTAAATCAGTAGAAATAGTATGGCTAAAAGGAGTCGCAGCAAGAACTTCAAAACTAATATTATCCGTAATCATATAACCAAGCGTTAAACCTAGCTGCATATTTGAATCAACTTCAAGCTCTTCATTCGAACCCAGAATACCTGAACTACTATCGTTTGGAACGACTCCAGCAAGCCCTGCACGAATAATAAAATCCCCCTCTTTATGGGCAGCGACATTCGTGGAAGCTAACGCAGCGAGGACGGCAAGACTAAACATTGTTTTTTTCATTATAATTTCCTTTGTAGGGCTAAATAGTTGTTTTTATTAATTTGCGCGCAAAGTAGCATATAAAAACCACAATTTTTTGATGGAAATCAATTTGTAACAAAAACTTAAACATAGAGTGCATATATGCAACATCGATCACGAATGTTATGCAAAATACCTACATGTATGTAGTGCAAGCTTTACGTGTATCACACCCCATTCTACTGGCTCGTTCTCTCAAGCATTAGCTCGATCTCTCAAACATTAAAGTGAATTGATGCCCGATAATTCACTGAATTTGTGCGACAAACTCAATGAGAAAATTAAATGATGAAGTGGTTTGCAACGAATAAAGAGAAGAGTTTTGTTCAGGCAACAAAAAAGCGAGCACTTGTTGAATGCTCGCTTTTGCGGTATGTATGCTAATTAAGCCTACAAGATTAATCTAGATAGTCTTCAGAATCAGGACGAAGTTGGAATTGCACACCCATTAAAAAGTTACGTAAAATCTGGTCTTTACATTCACGATAATTTTTATGATTTGGCTTACGGAAGAATGCGCCTAGCTCATGCTTGCTCATGTCGAAATCTACCAGTTCCATTACATTTAGAATGTCTTCTGTTTTCATATTAAGCGCGATACGCAGTTTCATGAAAACCATGTTATTGGTTAGACGATTTTCTGGTTCAGGCTGTGCACCTTCTCGCTTACCACGTTTTAAATTAATGAGACCATTCAAGAAGATCGCCAATTCACGATCGCGGCATTTTACGTAATCAGAATCATCTTCTTTTTTTAACCAGTTGCTTACCTGCTCACGTGTTACTTCAAGATCTGCTTGAGCAAAAATCTTAATCATCTGAGCATCTTTAAAATCAAAAGTGTAGCGAATACGGCGTAAAATGTCGTTATTAGTCACGGATAGTCCTAATGTAAAAGGCAGCACCCTCATTATTAATGGCTAGCGAACAATAATACGGCTAACAAAAGGCTGCACTGCAAGTAAGTAGCCGCGCACTCTAACAGATATTGATTCTAAATAGGGTTATATTTGCTCAGTTGAGAATTTTTTATGCTGCTACCTAGATTGGCGTAATGTTATTACTGATACTTTTTTGATTAAACTAACCGCATTAATTGGATTCACTTCACACTTAGGCTCTTGATTTACTACTAATATTTATTTGTTGCCTTTATCCGGAGTCAGTAGACATGCATGTTCAGAAATCACCTTTTAGTCTTCCTTTTATCATTACTATTTTCGCCACAAGTTTACTCATGTTGATGTCTCCGTCGGTGCTTGCTTCCTCTACAAGTTCAGGACTCAATTCTCCTCTTGATTTAACGCAGTCCACAATCGGTTATGCCGCGATTGGGATTTTTGTGGTGGCTTATACCTTAGTAATGCTTGAAGAGGTGCTAAAGCTGAGAAAGTCCAAGCCCGTTCTGCTTGCTGCGGGGTTAATCTGGATCATGATCGGCTATGTCTACCAGCAGCATGGTAATATCAACGTCGCACAACAAGCGATTGAACATAATTTACTGGAATACGCGGAATTACTGCTCTTCTTACTCGTGGCCATGACCTACATTAGTGCGATGGAAGAGCGTCGTCTTTTCGATGCGCTTCAAGCTTGGATGGTTGGCAAAGGGTTTGATTTTAGATCCTTATTTTGGCTTACCGGCTTTCTATCATTTTTTATTTCCCCTATTGCCGATAACTTAACCACCGCTCTTTTAATGTGTGCTGTTGTTTTAAAAGTGGCGGGGAGTAACGTACGCTTCGTTAATATCGCCTGTATCAATATTGTGATTGCCGCCAATGCGGGGGGCGCATTCAGTCCTTTTGGTGATATTACCACTCTAATGGTGTGGCAAGCGGGCCATGTGAATTTCGCTCAATTTCTTCCGCTCTTTTTACCTTCAGTGATCAACTATCTTGTACCAGCACTGATCATGTCCTTCTTCATTCCGAGAACGAAGCCAGATACCATCCATCAAGAAGTTGAGCTAAAACGTGGGGCAAGACGAATTGTTGGATTATTCATTCTCACCATTGCTACCGCGGTGGCTTTCCATGCAGTGCTACATTTCCCTCCTGTGATTGGAATGATGATGGGCCTCGCTTATTTACAATTTTTCGGCTACTTCTTAAGACAGACCCTACCCATGTCGTTAGCGAAGAAGAAAGCGATAGCCATCGCCAATAATGATGAAGCGGCTTTAAAAAGAATAGGCTCTGTCGTTCCTTTCGATGTATTTAGGCGTGTTTCACATGCCGAATGGGACACTTTGTTGTTTTTCTACGGCGTGGTGATGTGTGTCGGTGGACTAAGTTTATTGGGGTATTTAGGGTTAGTTTCAGAGGTGATGTACACCCAGTGGGATCCCGTTTGGGCCAATGTAATGGTTGGCATACTGTCTGCCATTGTCGATAACATTCCGGTGATGTTTGCCGTTCTAACTATGGAGCCTGTAATGTCGATGGGGAACTGGTTATTAGTCACGCTCACCGCAGGGGTTGGAGGGAGTTTGCTCTCTATCGGTTCTGCGGCTGGAGTGGCTTTAATGGGAGCTGCGCATGGAAAATACACCTTCTTCGGCCACTTAAAGTGGGCTCCAGTGATCATGCTTGGTTACGCGTCCAGTATTGCTGTGCATTTAATGCTGAACAGCCATCTGTTTCACCAATAGATGATACGTAGGGTTCAGTTAAGATAAGAGCCTTTATTAAGGCTCTATCAATGCTATTTGTTCGGTTGTCCCGCGATGACTTAGTATATGTCGGGGCTTATGGCTTATGGCTATAGCCTATCGAGTGATTCAACTAGTGAGAATAGAGAACAGCTAAAATTACGATTAATCAGCCCTTAACCATAAACTGCTCATGTTATACATGGCACAAGAGTTACAAGTCAGCCTTGCACCACTCAAATGAATCGACATCACAAGATCATTCCGCTTCTCTTTCGAGCTGTTTCTCAATTTTATATAGACGCTTTTATCTTCTACCGTGTATGGCTTCTCCATGACCTCTCCAGCCATGGTATATCGCATCACGCCATCTTTAAAATGGATGGTATTTGAGTTCTCTTGGTTGCTATACATTCCTTTAAATGCATAGGTTTGAGCGTTTTCCAATCGCTCAATCTTCTCTTCTGAACACCCTGAAAGCAATAAAGCCGCTAAACTAAGAAGAGATAAGGACAAACTCGGTTTTATATTCATAACACTCCATATCAATCACTATAAAACACCTTCTAATTGTAACAATTTTTCTTTGATTTCGATACCACCCGCGTAGCCCGTTAACTTACCATTTTTACCAATCACTCGATGGCATGGAACAATAATCGAAATTGGATTTTTTCCATTCGCTAACCCCACCGCCCTCACCGCTTTAGGGTTATCAATCTCATTGGCAATATCTTGGTAACTCCATGTTTCTCCATATGGAATTTTCATCAACGCATCCCAAACCCGTTGCTGAAATAAGGTTCCCTTAGCCGCAATTGGCAATTCGAAATGGGTCCTTTCTCCTGAAAAATATTCGCCTAATTGTTTCATTGCACTGACCAAAACCGGATGATGATCGTCCTTCAATCCTATGTCATCAGGTTGCGTAGTTTGCGTTTCAAACCAAGCGCCAAGTACCCCATCATCACACGCTTGTATTGTCATTGTGCCCATCGGGCTTTGATAGTGCGTAAATACGTTCATCTCTATAAATTCCAGCAGTGAAAAGTCGCGTAACTACCCCACGGGGCGACGGATTTTTGGTTTAAATTGGTATATTCGGCCATGGCTTTTTTAACCACTAAGTCTGTATCTAAAAAACAATCTGATTGAGATAGCCCACGCAACAAAGCGTAATTAATCGTCCACGGGCCAATCCCTTTTAATGATAACCACTCAGATGGGTGTTCATCAAAACTCTCGCACATATAGCGTGCGAATCTACTTAAAGTTTCCTTGCGACTATTTGGCATACGCAAAAAACTGACATCGCTCGACGCCACTTTTTCCGGCGTGGGAAAGTACATGGCAGACTCTGTCTGTTCACCTAAAGTATCCACTAACAAATTCAGTTGCCCAATCGCGGCTTTCACTGATACTTGCTGCCCTAGAATAGCTCTAACGCCGGCCTCCCATGCATTCCATACACCGGGAATTCGCAAGCCATGCTCTTTTATCAAGCCCGGCGCACTCTGCTCTAACTGTTCTTCGATGCTGTGAATATCAATATCCAAATCAAACATTCTGCGCAGTTGGCTCACAAGATTTTGTAACTGAGTCATATCATCTAGCTCAAAGCTAATATCCAAAACGTCGCTTTTTCCTAACGAGGCTTTGAACCAACCTTTTACCCCATTAATGATAAAGTGACGTTGATAGCTATTTTCATCCACTATTTCAATGCTGGATATTGCTCTGAGTCGGTAAAAGTTCAGCATATGCTGCCAGTTAAATGGGGCACGGAAAGCCAAGCTCAATTGGTGAGTTGATTGTTTCATGTTGGTATTTTTTCTCATTTGACTCGGTGTCAATTTAAGGTATTTTTTGAAGGCATCATTGAAACGGCGAATGCTGTTAAACCCACAGGCAAAGCTCACGTCTCCAATGCTCATCGAACTGGTATGAAGCAACTGCTTAGCAAACATAAGTTGATGATACTGAGCATACTGCTTTGGCGACATGCCTAAGTGTTTATCAAACAGTTGCCTCAAATAACGATCTGAGATCCCTAGTCGCTTCGCCAATTCAGCCAAAGATTGTGTTTGTAATTCACCACGCTCAATCATCGTAATTGCACGCTGAAATGTCGTCTCTGTCCCTTTCCACGCCCATGAATGTGGGGCACTATCAGGTCGGCAACGTAGACATGGTCGATACCCTGACTGCAACGCCTTTATAGCATGGTGATAATATTCAACATTCTCTTCTTTGGGCATCACCGCAGGACAGATTGGGCGACAAAAAATGCCCGTCGTTTTGACAGCAATATAAAACTGTCCATCGAAACGAGGATCTCGCGCTTTTCTCGCTTTTTGACACTCTTCAATACTCAGCCTACTTTCTACTTCCATCTTGCGCTATCCAAGTTCCTTTAGAGACATATTAAGTGTATCGCGAACCATCGCCTTAAATAGCCATTTTCGGAACTAAACCTAAAAATAGTAGAACACTGCTCACTATTCACCTTTCTCTAATCTCTAATCTCTAATCTCTAATAACCAATCACTAATGAATATTAGCGCCAGAGACCTCAGAGACAAAAAAAGCCACATAATGATGTGGCTTTGTTTAGGCAGATCTTCGCCTTATGTTCAGGCGTTTTAGCGCGACGTTACACTTTGAAATAGCGCAATTGATCTTTTAGTACTTCAGATGCTTCGGCCATAGATTGACTCTCTTGAGCCAGTAATTGAGAAGCTTGTTTGACTTCATTCGCTGATAGATGAATGCTACTTACATTTTGATTCATCTCTTGAGCAACCAAACCTTGTTGCTCTGATGCCGCTGCAATTTGAGCGACCATATCATTAGAAACCACCAGCTCTTCAACCATTAACGCGAGCTGAGCTTGTGTCTCTTTCGCTTTAGCCACACTCGCTTCCACTTTACTGTGGCTGCTTTGCATAGTATTGGCAGTATTGGTGGTTCTCTCGATTAATGCATCAATGGTTTCTTGCACTTCTGAGGTTGAGTTATGGGTACGACTGGCTAGGTTTCGAACTTCATCGGCAACCACTGCGAAACCTCGACCTTGCTCCCCAGCCCTTGCAGCCTCAATCGCGGCATTTAATGCTAGCAAGTTGGTTTGATCTGAAACGTCAGAAATCACGTTTACTACCGAGCTAATTTCATCCACACCACTTTTTAACTGAGTCACAAGATTATCTGCGACCGCGATATTATCTGACACTTCGGCAATCGTATCCGTCGTCGCACGCATATTGCCGCCACTCACCTCTGCATGAGAGGTCGCAGTCGCCGTTGATAGCGCGGTTGTCTCTGCATTATGAGCAACGTCTGAGATGGTCGTGCTCATCTCTGTCATTGCAGCTGAAAGCTGTTCAAGCTGCGTATACTGAGAATAGACACTGGTTGCGGCTTCTTCACTAGCGGAAGCGATACTTTGCGCCATACTGGAAGAGAGAACAGCAGATTCATTCGCCGATTGAAGCGTTTGTTGCAGTTTAGCCAGCATGCGATCGATCTCGCCTCCAACCTCTCCAAGCTCATCTTTTCTTTTAAAGTTAAGCCTTACGGTTAAGTCACCATCAGCAATACGGTGGGTTTTACCAATCAGGTTATGCAGTGGGTTAACTATATTTGTCGAGATCACAAACCCCATTGCGAGTAATACTACGGCAAGGATCACCGCAACAATCAACCCTTGTATCGCATTCGCAAAAAAGGTTTCTTGTATATCGGCAACTAAAATCCCAGAGCCAACAATCCAATCCCATTGAGAAAAATAGATCACATAAGAAATTTTATCCTTCAACTCACCGGTTGAACTTCTCCATTGATAGTCTAAAAAGCCATGTTGAGTCGTTTTGGCTATTGTAGCCATCTCTTGCCAATGATACTTCCCAGCACCATCTTTGAACCCCTGAGCATTTTGTCCAATCAACTCTGGTTTAATCGGATGCATTAAGACGTTTAACGCTGGATTGGTAACCCAAAAGTAGTTTGTCTCATCGAAACGAATTTGCTTAATGGCGTCTAGTGCCATCGATTTCGCAACCTCTTCTCCAAGTTCACTGCGCTGCTGGTAAAAATAGTCCACCAACTTCACGACCGTTTCCACTTGAGATGACAATTTGCCTTCTCTTTCTAGGTAAGAGGAACTCCGTTGCTCATTTAAGTTATACAAACAGGTCGCAATGATCATCGTCACTGCTGCCATTACTATTGCTAATAGTTTATTTTTCACCGATAAATTACTTAATTTCATACCAAGCCTACCCAACGTCAATTGTTGTTTTATTTTTGTTTTTATATTGTGGCAGAACTTGTAATTCATCATGATGACTTTGGTCTTATTTTGTGATGAATAATGAATGCTGTTTCACATTTTTTTGACATGTCGCTACATTCGCATTCCTCCATCGATTTCGAGCACTCTTCCGGTAAAGTACTCATTTTCAAATATATATTTGGCCGCATGGGCAATCTCAGCAGAATCACCTATTCGCCCCACGGGTATCATTGCTTTCAAGCGATTTACTGCTTCAGGTTTCAGCTGTCTTGCCATCGCAGTATCCACAACTCCTGGAGCAATAGCGGCAGCGCGAATGCTATAACGAGCAAGCTCTTTCGCCCAACATGTCGCCATACTTGCAACGGCTGCTTTAGATGCAGAATAATTCGATTGACCAATATTCCCTGAACGAGCAATACTCGAAATATTGATAATGACACCCTTACGTTTCGTTTCGATCATTTTGGCGGCGGCCTCTCTCCCACACAAAAATGTCCCGACCAGATTCACGTTAATCACCGCATTAAACTGCTCCAAAGACATCTTATGTATCTCGCCCTCTTTCACCTTGACTAACAAACCATCTCTTAGCACGCCAGCATTATTGATTAAGCCATCAAGTTGCCCGAAGTCCTCGACAATTTGATTGAACACAGCTTCGACTTGAGGCTCACTTGTCACATCAACAGGATAGATACGAGAAGTGACGCCAAGTGCCAAACACTGCTGTTGTGTATCTTGTAACGCTTGCTCATTGATATCGAGTAAGGCGAGTTCAGCTCCAGATTGCGCTAAGGTTATCGCCATCGTCTGCCCCAAACCTTGTCCTGCCCCCGTAATCGCAACGACACTCTGTTTCAAGTTCATAGATAAATCTCCTTACCGATACCGCTTTAGTGGTGGTAATAATGGTTGCTACTGCGAGGTAAACTCAATGGCCTAATTGTGCGAGTGGATGCTGTTCTTTGCTCCACAACGAAGTGAATAGTGCCTCGATCAGATCAGCATCCACATCACCAACGCTGCTAAATAACCATTGAGGTTCACCACTTTTATCAATTAACCGCGCTCGAACGCCCTCTTGAAATTCTCCCAAAATTCCACAATGAGCCGACAAGCCGAGTTCCAGTCGAAAGCAATCGGCTAAGGATAAATGATGGTGTTGAGTCATTTGTCGAAAACAGATGTGCGCGGTGATAGGGCTGCCTCCTTTCAAGGCGTGTTTGGCAGAATCGAGCCACTTATGTGTCGATTCCGAATAGGGGGAGATCGCTAATATGTTGCGTCGAATCATCTCTAAATCTGTTGAATTGCAGGCTTGCTGGATCTCAGAAAAATAGTACATCAATTGATTTTCTGGCTTGTGGTCTATGGCCTGCTTGGCTAACGAGTTAAGCAACGTCGTGAGAATGGAATGATGATCGTTATGTTCTTGCCAAGAAGTGGCTTGTAACTGTGCAAGGAGGTGATCTTTAGCCTCAGGAAGAAGCAAATGATCCGCAAGATGAATATCGACCGCATCCGTTGCATTCACTAACGCGCCGGTAAGACCTAGAAACAAACCAATACCCGGTTCTAATCGATTTAGAAACCAAGTTCCACCCACATCAGGATACAAACCGATGTTTATTTCTGGCATGGCTAAACGGGATTTAGGCGTCACTACTTTGTGGCTCCCTCCCATAAATAGCCCCATTCCACCACCCATCACTATGCCTTCCCCCCACACGACAATAGGTTTGGGATAGGTATGGATCAGATAATCACATTGATACTCAACCGTAAAATATTGAATACAAAATGCTTGTGCATCTGCTTTAGATTCATCACGCATCACGTTATGCATTGTGCGGACATCCCCTCCAGCACAAAAAGCTTTCTCACCCGCCCCCTGTAATAAAATGCAGACAATTTTGGGATCGTATTTCCACAGATCTAACTGATCTTTTAACTGCACTAACATATCGAAAGTTAATGCATTCAGAGAAGTTTCATTTTCCAGAGTCGCAATCCCAACGCTGTGCTTTTCATCGTCACATTGCCATTCAGTAAAGCTGACCTTACCTGTCATATCGCCTCCTTTATTTACAGAATTTCAGCCCCATCAGCTAACAGTCGTCTTGCGATAATTAAACGCATGATTTCGTTCGTACCTTCTAATATCTGATGTACTCGAACATCTCTGAAGTAACGTTCAAGTGGATACTCTTTGATGTAACCATAGCCGCCATACAGTTGTAGCGCTTGATCACACACTCTAAATCCGACGTCGGTGGCAAATCGCTTAGCCATCGCACAGTAAGCCGTTGCTTCAGGATCTTGACGATCCAATTTACTGGCCGCATATCGAACTAACTGCCTTGCAGCCACTAACTCTGTCGCCATATCCGCGAGCTTAAATTGCAGCCCTTGGAATTGATCCAAACTTTTACCGAACTGCTTACGCTCTTTCATGTACTGAGTCGCTTGATTCAACGCTTGCTGCGCCGTACCTATAGAACAGGTCGCGATGTTAATTCGCCCACCATCGAGACCTTTCATCGCGAATGTAAAACCCAGCCCTTCTTCTCCCAATAAATGACATGCAGGAATAGACACATTTTCAAAAGTAATCGAGCGTGTTGGTTGGCTATTCCACCCCATTTTGGGTTCTTTTCGCCCGTAACTGATCCCTGCGGCATTCGCCGGAACCACAAAAGCAGAAATACCCTTTGCCCCCTTGCAAGCCTGATTTTCCGTTTTACTGTCATCAGCTTCTGTACGAGCCATCACCACTAAAACGTCAGTTTCACCAGCCCCCGAAATAAAGCTCTTGCCGCCGTTGATGATGTACTGCCCATCCACTTTTTGGGCTCTGGTGACCAATGACGCAGCATCCGACCCTGCATTTGGTTCAGTTAAGCAGTACGATCCTAGCCAATCTCCCGAGATCAATTGAGGGCAGAACTCATCTTTCACGTCTGAAGTTGCGAAGCTCGCGATCATCCATGTCACCATATTGTGAATCGTCATGAACGCGGTGGTTGAGGTGCACCCCATCGCCAACTGCTCAAAAATAATCGACGAATCGAGTCTACTCAAACCTAGTCCACCACTCTCTTCCGGCGTGTAAAGGCTCAAAAATCCTAGCTCCCCCGCCTCTTTCAAGACATCTTTAGGAAAGTGGTGTTTTTCATCCCATTCAGCCGCCATTGGACTCAATTTATCCATCGCAAATTGATGAGCGGTATCAGAAAACAGTTGTTGATCTTGATTGAGTTCAAAATCCATACATCGCTCCTTCTCGGTTTATTCGCAACCTCGCTTCCTATGTCTCGTCCTAGACTTCAATCCCCACTGCAATCGCTTCTCCACCGCCAATACACAAGGAAGCAATACCCCGCATCACTCTATCGTGAGGTTGATTTGAAACCGAAGATTGAAGCTTTTTTAACTGCCTTAAGCTATGGACTAAAGTCACCAAAATACGAGCCCCACTTGCACCAATAGGGTGTCCAAGCGCACATGCTCCACCTTTGATATTGACCTTGTTGGTATCTAGACCAAAGTGTTGAACGGCAATTTGAGTGACTACGGCAAAAGCTTCGTTAATTTCCCATAAATCCACTTCATCCACAGACCAATCTAGCTGAGAGAGCAGTTGCTCCATGGCATACACAGGTGCAAGGGTAAATTCAGAAGGTTTTCGAGCATGAGTCGCATGGCCTTTAATCACCGCCAATGGTGTTAAACCTTGTTGCCTTGCCAAATTAGAATCCATAACAATTAGCGCTGCGGCTCCATCCGAAATGGTACTGGAATTAGCGGCAGTCACCGAACCTGTCGTGGAAAAGGCGGGACGTAAATGGGGGATTTTATCAAGACTAATTTCCGTTGGATGTTCATCAAAATCGATAATTTTCTGTGACGATTTTTGTGCTGTGTGGGTAGATATCTTTGCCGTTGATGTCTCCTTAATTGGTGCGATTTCATCAGCAAATAACTGCTGTTGCTGCGCCTCTAACGCTCGGGTCACCGACATGGTCGCCCACCGATCCATCTGCTCGCGCGTAAAATGCAATTTATCAGCAGTATACTGTGCATAGACGCCCATCAGCTCTCCGTCGTAGGCATCTTGCAAGCCATCTAAAAATAGATGGTCATCCGTACTTTTGTGCCCTAAACGCATACCACTTCGGGCCTCTTTAAGCAGATAAGGGGCGTTGGTCATGCTTTCCATACCACCAGCAATCGCACATTGAATGGAGCCTGATAAAATCAAATCATAGGCCAGCACAACCGACTTCATGCCAGAGCCACAAACTTTGTTGATGGTGGTACAACCAACAGAATAAGGCAATTGTGCTCCGAGAGCGGCTTGTCGTGCAGGGGCTTGCCCACATCCAGCAGGTAGAACACAGCCCATGAATACTTCATCAATTGAATCAACAGAGATAGGAATCGACTCAAGCGTCGAACGGATGGCAAACGAGCCTAATTTTGGCGCAGAATATGCATTCAACATACCTTGAAAGCTGCCTTGGGGTGTGCGCTTTGCGGCGACAATCCATATCGACTTTTCCATTTATCTGTCCCCATCGATTGAGTTCTGATCAATGTTTTCTGCATAACGCCTTCAGAGCTAGCCTCAAAAAAAGCGGTTACTTTTTGCACTGCCCTTGCTTGACGTTTACGTAAGCATAGCACTAACATTTACGTAAACGTCAAGAAACAAAATTTCAACACACTTAGGGGAGCACCCACCTTTTAGGGGGCAATCGAAGGTCAGTTAACGGTTTTTCTCGGCATGACGTAGTTGGAGGCGACCATTAAATGGAAAGTTTCAAAATTAGCGAACTGGCGAATGAGTTTAATATCACGACTCGAAGCATCCGATTTTATGAAGACATGGGCCTAATTCACCCCATTCGCCAAAGTGGTATTCGAATCTACCGGCATCGCGATAGAGTCCGCATGAAGTTGATACTTCGTGGGAAACGTTTGGGATTATCGTTAGCAGAAATCAGAGAACTCTTTGAGCTCTACGATACCAATCAGAGTGACACTCAGTTAAACAAAATGTTGCTCCTTATTGACGAGAAACAACAGGCGTTACAACGTCAACTGGACGATATCAATGTCGTGATGCATGAACTCGATACCGCACGAGCACGCTGTCAACAAGCACTCAATGCCCCAAGCCGACAAGACCATGCAGACCATGATTCAGCAACATAATCAGCGTGCTTTCATTGGTCAATAACATTCTGGAGAGGCTCTGAAGTTTGGAGATAATCGAGAGTTTAGGAGATAGTATGAATAGCGACTACCGCTCACTTAACTTTGGCCTTGGCGACACTCTCGATATGCTTCGAGAACAAGTAAATGGTTTCGCGACTCAGCACATCGCGCCGATTGCCGCTGAAATAGATAGAGACAACCAATTTCCAAACCATCTCTGGGCACTGTTTGGTGACATGGGGTTACTTGGTGTGACGATCGGTGAAGAGTATGGCGGGGCAAATATGGGATACCTTGCTCATGTCATCACTATGGAAGAGATCAGCCGAGCCTCCGCTTCTGTTGCGCTAAGTTATGGCGCTCACTCCAACCTTTGCGTCAATCAGATCTTTCGCAATGGGACGCAACAGCAACGTGAAAAGTATTTGCCAAAACTGATTGATGGTAGCCACATTGGCGCACTCGCGATGAGTGAAGCAAACGCAGGATCTGACGTGGTTAGCATGCAACTAAAAGCGGAGTTAATAGGTAATCACTATCTTCTCAATGGTTCTAAAATGTGGATCACCAATGGCCCCGATGCCGATATCATAGTGGTTTATGCCAAAACCGATCCCAATGAAACCTCTCATGGCATCAGTGCATTTATCATTGAGCGCGACTTTGTCGGGTTCAGCCACGCACAAAAACTCGATAAGCTTGGAATGCGAGGCTCAAACACCTGTGAATTAGTCTTCGAAAACTGCCAAGTCCCAAAAGAGAATATCTTAGGCCAACTCAATCACGGTGTGGAAGTGTTAATGAGTGGCTTAGATTACGAGCGTGTGGTGCTGGCCGCAGGTCCACTGGGGATAATGCAGGCATGCCTTGATTTAGTGATCCCCTATGTCCACGACCGAAAACAGTTCGGACGCTCAATTGGAGAGTTCCAGTTGGTGCAAGCAAAAGTGGCAGATATGTATACCCAAATGAATGCAGCTCGCGCTTATATTTATGCGGTCGCTTCTGCGTGTGATCGCGGTGAAACCACACGTAAAGATTCCGCAGGCGTGATTTTATACGCTGCTGAACTTGCCACAAAGCTCTCGCTAGATGCCATTCAACTGCTTGGCGGCAATGGGTATATCAACGAATTTCCTGCCGGGCGGCTACTGCGAGATGCCAAGCTATACGAGATTGGCGCTGGTACCTCTGAAATAAGACGCATGTTGATTGGACGCGAGCTGTTTGAAGAATCCCGTTGATAAGCCCTCAACAAACCGTCACTTAACTCCAAATAAATGACTCATTGAAAGGAAAGATCCATGGCCATCATTGAAACTAAAGCCAAACCAAAGGATCCGCTTTTTCTCACTAACAAGCGAGTGATGCTTCGGCTGCTTGATAACCTTAACTCTAACCTTGAAATCATCAAACAAGGTGGAGGTGAGGCAGCGTTAGAACGTCAGCGTCACAAAGGAAAACTTCCTGTACGAGAGCGCATTGCCACCTTATTAGACCCCGAGACGCCTTTTCTAGAGATCGGTCAATTTGCGGCATGGCGAGTTTATGAACAGCCGATTCCGTGCGCAGGTCTGGTGGCTGGAATAGGCGAAATTGACGGAATCAAATGCATGGTGATCGCCAATGATCCATCCGTTAAAGGTGGAACCTATTACCCATTAACCGTCAAAAAACACCTTCGAGCTCAAGAGATTGCTCAGCGTTGCCATCTCCCCTGTGTTTATCTCGTGGACTCTGGTGGGGCAAATTTACCGCAACAAGCGGATGTCTTTCCCGATAAAGAGCATTTTGGCCGTATTTTCTTCAATCAAGCACGCATGTCAGCCAAAGGAGTTCCACAAATTGCAGTGGTACTTGGGTTATGTACCGCTGGGGGCGCTTATGTTCCTGCCATGGCTGATGTCTCGATTATTGTCAAAAAACAGGGAACTATTTTCCTAGCTGGCCCACCTCTTGTTCAAGCTGCGACAGGCGAAATAGTGACCGCTGAAGAGCTGGGAGGCGCGGATGTTCACTGCAAAAAATCGGGAGTGGCGGATTATTACGCTCAAGATGAGCAGCACGCACTTAACCTTGCCCGACAAGCAATATCTAGCACCAATCAAGCTTCCAACACTTGGCCAATTGCGACCTCCAACCCTATCCAACCTCCTCGTTACGACGCTACGGATCTGTATGGCATCGTCAATGCAGATTTGCGTCACCTATTTGATGTAAGAGAAGTGATCGCTCGTATTGTCGACGATTCTGACTTTGATGAATTTAAAGCGTTATATGGACAAACCTTGGTCTGCGGATTCGCCCATTTACACGGTCATCCTATCGGCATCGTCGCCAATAACGGCGTTCTATTTTCCCAATCTGCTCAAAAAGGGGCGCACTTTATTGAGCTATGTGCCAAACGAAAAATCCCACTGCTGTTTCTGCAAAACATTACTGGATTTATGGTAGGGAAAAAATACGAAGCCGAGGGGATAGCCAAAGATGGCGCTAAGCTTGTTATGGCCGTAGCGTGCGCTGATGTGCCCAAATTTACCGTTATTATTGGCGGTTCTTATGGCGCAGGAAACTATGGAATGTGTGGCCGAGCCTATGATCCAACCATGATGTGGATGTGGCCTAATGCCCGAATTTCCGTTATGGGAGGCGAACAAGCTGCAGGGGTAATGGCACAAGTACAGCGTGATATTAAGCAGCGAACCAATCAAGAATGGTCAGCCGAACAAGAGGAGGAATTCAAACAACCGATCATCGATCAGTATGAGACTCAAGGTCACCCATACTTTGCCAGCGCAAGGTTGTGGGACGATGGCATTATTGACCCGAAAGATACCCGTGACATCGTCGGGCAAGCTTTAGCGGCATCACTAGGTGCACCGATTGTTGAGAGTCAGTTTGGCATATTCCGGATGTAGCCCTGCCCATCTGAAAATTGAAAGTAGCCAGATGACATAAGAATAATGGCATAAGAATCACGACAAGAAACATTCAAAGATGAAGAAGAGGTGTTATGGATGACAAGCAACCAACCGCCCCCATTTAGCGATTTACTGTGTGATATTGATGCGCGTGGAGTCGCCACGTTAACGCTAAACCGTGTCGATAAGCACAATGCGTTTGACGATCGGCTGATCGACCATTTACTCGCCAAATTGCATGAGCTTGCCACTCACCCTTCAGTGCGAGTTTTACTGCTTAGAGCCAATGGGAAACATTTCTCTGCGGGTGCGGATCTCAACTGGATGCGATCAATGGCAGAAAAAACCTCAGATGAAAATAAGCAAGATACCACCCAACTGGCGCATCTTATGGCCACGCTCGACAATTTTCCTCACCCAACGATTGCGGTGATACAAGGTTCTGCCTTTGGTGGGGCGCTTGGCCTGATTTGTTGCTGTGACATTACCATCGCTCAAGATGATTCTCAATTCTGTTTAAGCGAAGTCAAACTCGGCCTCATTCCAGCAACCATTGCTCCCTATCTCTGCCGTGCAATTGGAACCCGCTTGGCGAGACGTTATATGCTGACCGCTGAAAGCATCAATGCCAAAACAGCACAGCACATTGGATTAGTACATAAACTTGCCTGTAACCGCCGAAATACTGAGCAAAAGATCAAACAATTTACCCAATATTTCTTAGCTAATAGCCCTGCCGCATTGCAGCAAGCTAAAGCACTTTGCCAGCGCTGCGCCACACAGCCTATTGATTCAGGTTTGATTGAGCATACCAGTCAGTTAATCGCCGACATTCGTGTTTCAGAACAGGGGCAAGAAGGTTTAAATGCATTTTTCGAAAAACGAGCTCCTTCATGGAGTGCTCAACCGAAAAAGTCATAGGAGATAAGCGTGACTCTTCCTACAGCAGTGTTAATCGCCGAAATGGGCCCTCGTGATGGCTTGCAGAATGAAGTCTCTGTCAGTACCGAAGCAAAAATCGATCTGATTAACCAACTCTCTCTAACCGGACTGAGGCACATTGAATCTGGTTCTTTCGTCTCTCCGAAATGGGTGCCTCAAATGGCAGATTCAGCCTTAGTGATGGACAAAATTTCTCGCCAGCCCAATGTTACCTATTCTGCACTCACCCCGAACCTACAAGGTTTTGAGCAAGCGATTCAATCTGGCGCGAACCAAGTCGCCATTTTCACATCAGCATCCGAGCTTTTTTGCCAACACAATATTAACTGCTCTATTTCTGAAAGCATCCAGCGTTTTCTTCCTCTGGTGGATGAAGCTCGAAAACTCAATATTCCTGTAAGAGGCTATTTATCTTGTGTCGCAGATTGCCCATACGATGGAACAACACCTCCACAACAAGTCGCGACTGTCGCCCGAGAACTACTTGAATTAGGCTGTTATGAAATATCTCTTGGTGACACCATAGGAACAGGAACGCCACTGCGTATTGCAACTATGTTAGAAGCCGTACACAAGCAGGTGCCACTCAACCAAATAGCAGTGCACTTTCACGATACTTGGGGGCAAGCTCTCACCAATATATATCAAGCTCTAACCATGGGCGTTTCCGTCATTGATAGCAGTGTCGCGGGTTTAGGGGGCTGCCCATATGCAGTTGGAGCCAGCGGCAATGTCGCGACTGAAGATGTACTCTATTTATGCCAAGGGTTAGGTATTGAAACCAATATTAACTTGCTCGATGTCGCCAAATCAGGGTGGATGATCTGCGATCATTTAAATAAACCACCCACGTCAAAAGTCTCACAAGCGCTTCGCCATCGTTATGTGAAAGACATGAGATTTACAATGTAAATATGGATATATTGTCATTTAATAGAAGCTGATAGGTAAATAGAAATCTAATTCAAACTCTTCATTTTCATTCAAAAAATGGTTTTTATGATAGTGAACAAATGCAGGTGTTGACCTCAATTTAAACCCAGAAGCGGGTAACCATTGCTCTAAAACGGTACTTATCTGCGGAAGCAATTCACCGTATATACCATGTAATCGGAATACCGCGTGCAATCCTCCCGGGATCACCATTTGATTAACCACTCCTCTGTATTTCAATGGCTTATCAATCGAGATACAAGCGACATAGCGACACTTATCTAAATCGACCCAAGCAGGGTTTGAGTGATGCAGCCCAAATTGCTCCGAAAAGTCTCGATTCTCCGAACTCGCCCACGCCTTAAGCACTAACCAAGCATTACGAATCGAGCGGTTGTAACCTTCATGTCTCACATACGCGGCGAGGCGATCCTCTGCTTCTATGATTTTCGGTTGAGGCAACGCTCTATTTGCCACTCGTCGGTAGCCCTCTGCTACTTCAACATCTTTCAGATAGGGTTTATCTGACACTTGTAAATCATGCTTTCGCCACTCGCCTGGTGACATATGAAATGTCGATTTAAATGCTCGACTAAAAGAAGAAAGAGAGTTGAACCCACAATTATTCGCAATATCTAAAACCGTTGATTTAGTGTCGAACATCAACTGATTGGCGGCATATTCCATTCGAGTGCGTCGAATGTATTGATGGATCGACTCTCCCACCACCTGTTTAAAAATACGGTGAAAATGCTGCTCAGAGTACGCCGCCACATCCGCAAGCTCTTTTGCTGCCAGTTCTTGGCTTATATCTTGATGAATATAGAACAGAACATCATTAATTCGGGATGTATGTTGTTGGCTCATGATCTCAAATAGCATAAATGGACATATTTATAAGCATAAACGGACAAACCGAAACTCGCAATGCTCTGTAGTATCAATGAGAGAAGAATAAAACAATAAATAAAAGCAAAAAGACAGGAACGCACATGGAAATCGCACAATCACTGCAACAGATACAGTCATCTTATATTCGAGAAATACTCGCCGCCGCTTCTGACAAAAATGTCATCTCTCTTGCAGGTGGTCTTCCTGATGAGAAAACGTTCCCCATTGACTTAATGCGAGAAACGCTTGAGCAACTGTCCGATATGCCTGAAGTGTTCCAGTATGGATCAACTGCAGGTTATGCCCCCTTATTAGAACACCTGACCGATGTATATCAACTTCCTGACAGCCATATGCCAATGATTTGTACAGGCTCTCAGCAGGGGCTAGATTTGATTGCTCGTGCGTATGTTGATCCCAATGATACCGTGGTAATGGAAGCGCCGAGCTACTTGGGGGCGATGCAAGTTTTTGGGTTAGTTCAAGCCAATATCGTGACCGTATCTCAAACGGAATTTGGGCCGAATATCGAAGAACTTAAGCAGTGCTTTATCCAACAAGCACCTAAGATGTTCTACGCAGTGCCTGATTTTCATAACCCGACAGGCGTTTGTTGGTCACTCGAAGTCCGTAAACAGGTTGCTGAATTATGCATTCAATATAACGTAGCCTTTATTGAAGATGCCCCTTACAGAGAGTTGAGATTTATCAACGATGCTCTGCCTATGGTGTCGGAGTTCTGCCCACAACACTCCATTGTGTTGCGTTCATTTTCTAAGATTGCCTCTCCAGGGTTAAGAATTGGCGCGGTAACGGGCAAAAAAAGCTATTTAGAACCGCTGATCAAGGTAAAACAGGGGGCCGATTTACACTCTAGTGTTCCGATGCAAGCCCTATTATTAGGACTGCTCAAACACCCTGACTTTGAACAGCATATGGCAAAGATCCAGGCATTGTACAAGCAACGCTACGAAGTTCTGTTCTCTGAATTACAACAACAGTTACCGACAAATTGTGTACTGAAACCAGTCGATGGCGGCATGTTCGTATGGTTATCCCTGCCAGATTGCGACACGTTTGAATTGGCTAAAACCTTACTTGCCAATGGTGTCGCGGTCGTTCCTAGCCCTGTGTTCTATCCACAACCAGAAAACACACCGGCTGCCGTTAGACTTAATTTTACCAATGCCAACCCGCAAGAGTTAGTGGAAGCGGTCAAGCGACTGGCGAAGGTGCTTAGACAAACCATCGTATAAATCTCACTTTTAAATGGCACACAAAAAAAGCTGATATGAAAATATCAGCTTTTTTTATTCTATTTATCTTATGAGATTAAGCGCTAGGCTTGTCTGTATCCGCCAGTGCCATTGAGTTTTGTTGCTCATGAATCGTATTCACACGCACTCGTTTCTCTGGTTCTAGCCCTTCATAAGCCATGAGGTAGATATCACTGTGAATGTGCTCAGCGATCATTTTTACCATCAAACGATTATTGGCGTATAAACCCAATGTCTCTTCACGATGAGAGAACATTATCGCTAGCTTCATATCCACGACACACATGAAACGATGTGAAGGGTACTCTAATTCATCATTCTGAGAACGAGAATATAGCTCGATTTTTTCATGAGGAGCCTGAATGCGATTGAACGAAAAAACAATGATTCGCACGCCACGCTCAACAGCATCGCACAACTCTTTCTCAAACAATGAGAGATGAAAATCAGTATTCAGATAGATCTCAAGGTGCGCTTGATTGATCATCTCTTTCGCCTTCTGGATTAGATTTTCAAATCCAGACACGTTATAGACAAACTCTTTCTCTTCTTGGAGCATCATTTTCGACAGTTCAGTTTTAAGCACATTGATATTCTCAACGGTCTTCTTTTCGATCTGACTGAAAATCAACTCTGGAGACTTCGCTTCATACTCTTTGGTCTCCCCTTCCGACATAAAAATGTAGCCATTCTTGTACAGATTATCGATTGAAGAGTACACAGATGAACGAGACAAAGAGATCTCTTTTGCAATTTTATAACCACTTGCTCGGCCGTTTTTCAGCAAATTAATATAAACAAGGGCATCTGTTTTGGTAAAACCAAAATCCATTAATTTGGTTACTAGCTCTGACACGGGTTGTCCTCTAAAACTATTCAAAACATCTTCTCTCTAAGACTACCACTCCTAAAACTATGAGCGTAAATGATTAATGTGATTTTTTTTAAATATATTAAGAACCGGTAAGGTGACGTTCTAACTCAATGCTCCAGATCGTATTAGGCAAGGCAATAACGTGGCGCCTAGCGCAAAAACAAACTCATCAGACAAAGATGTATTATCTATATCGTGTTTGATTTCTGGGATGATACTAGGCTCGCAATAACGAGAGAGCGCCACTTTCAGATCTTCCCCTAAAAAGCGATAGCGGCTGGCCGCCCCAAATAACTGCAAAGTTGCAGGCATGAGCGATTGGATAGGAGCAATCAGTGCTCGTGCCAATTGGTCAACAAAAGCACGATATATACGAGTTGCATGGTGATCACTTGCTTCAACCAGCTGGTATATTTCTGCAAGCGTACAATCTTTCAACACAACTTGATGATACTGCCTTTCAATACCTTGCACCGTAAGAAACTGATCTAAGCAAGCTTCTTTTCCACAATGACAAACGGGAGATAGCCCATCAATAAGCCAGTGATATTCCGGTAAACGGCTATGCGCCCATTCGAAAAGTCGATTTTTCCGTGCCGCATGTTCATCATCAACGAATACGATACTGCAATGAGCATCAATCACCGTACTGAGCACGCTTTCATTTGACGTTGTCGGCATCATTTGCCGCTTAACTAGCAGAGCCGCGTAAGCAGATTGAATCACATTACATTCAATACCTGTCTTTTGATTTACATCATTCGCAATAGTGTCCGATATAAGAACGTTGTTGCCATCTCTCTGGTAGAACTCTTCGGACACACTTAACCCGATGGCGTTAGGCCGCCCATAGCCCCACTCAATATTCCTGACTAAGACTTCAACCGCTTGAAGCAACTCAGGTAACGTTTGAGGCGTCTTCTGCGAGGTTCGATATACTTCATCTTGCCAAGACGTTGTGACCACCACAGTACGGATCCATTGATTATCTATGGATATTCCTAACACCAACGAGTTCGACATCCGTTACTTCTGACCCATCTTTACTTCATTGAGAATACGATACCCATAAGCATCTAACTCAATGTCGTCGCCATTAACTTGAACGCTCTTTTGAGCAGCCGAATTATTGAGTACAAACGTCACTTTTCCACGTTGATACGCAATACATTCGTCATCATTTACCGTTAACCACTCGATTTGTGGCTGATTAAACTCAGGATGCGACTGCCTTAGTGCAACCAGTTCTTTGATAAAGTTTTTAAAGTCATGGTCTTGCTCAGATTCATCCCAAATCATGCATTTTCGGTTATCTTCACTTCCCATGCCTCGCCCGCCGTCCATGCCTATTTCGCCACCATAATAGATACAAGGAGCACCCACTTGCGTGAACATAAATAGATACGCGAGTTTCGCTTTACGTTTATCATTACCACATAGAGTCAGAATACGAGTAGTATCGTGGCTATCGAGCAAATTAAACATCGCTTCATTGACGTTATGAGGGTAAGCCAAATATGAAGTGCTTACCGCGTGCATGAAGCTCTCTTTATCAAATGCTGCCAATGCAAAATAGTCTGTGATTGCTTGAGTTAATGGGTAGTTCATCAGCGAGTCATACTGATCGCCTCGTAACCATGGCATTCCCTCATGCCAAATCTCACCTAAGATGTAGCAATCTGGCTTAATGCCTTTTACTACGGTGCGAAAATCGCGCCAGAAAGAGTGATCCACTTCGTTGGCCACATCTAAACGCCAACCATCGATATCAAACTCTTCCACCCAGTAACGCGCAACATCAAGAAGGTATGCTCGGCACTCTTCATTTTCTGTGTTGAGTTTTGGCATCTCAAGTACGTTACCAAAAGTCTCGTAGTTAAAGTTCCAAAAATCCCATTCATCTTTTGGTGTATCGGGATAAACCGGGAACTTATTGATCCAAAACCAATCGGCGTATTTAGAATCTGCACCTTTTTCTACCACATCGAGCCACAACGGTGACTTATCACCAATATGGTTGAATACCGCATCGAGCATGATTTTCATTCCACGCGCATGCGCCTCTTTAACTAACGCTTTAAAGGCTTCATTACCGCCAAAATGCGGGTCAACGTTATAGTAATCGACCGTGTCGTATTTATGGTTAGCGTTGGCTGTAAAGATAGGACAAAGGTACAAACCATTGATCCCAAGATCTTGTAAATAGTCTAACTTCTCAATGACTCCCCAAAGATCGCCTCCCATGAAGTTAGTAGACACAGGCCGAGTTCCCCATGGCTGCACTTCTGCTGGTGAAATTTCAGGTCGACCATTAGCAAAGCGTTCAGGAAATATCTGATACCAAATAGTGTCAGGAACCCAACTCGGTGTTTTCAAAACATCACGTGGATTGATATAAGGGAAGCAATAAAAATTACTTAAGTTACTTAACTCGGCTTCGGCTTCATTCGGATCCGACAGATCTGCACAACGTTTTTCACCAAATAGAATTTTTTCTCCGTCTTTGCCATACAGAATAAATCCATAGCGACTACGACGTTTCGGCGGCTTAAATTCGGCGAACCAATGGTCATGGTGTTCCGTCTCTCCTTCATGGATCATAGGAACTTCATTTCCACCTACCCAGCCATGAGCATCACTTCCGCCGAGATTACCACCATCGAGTCCACCTTCAGCCCAGTGATAAGGGTCACCTATCCATAGCGCCACACGTTCAATTTCGCCTTTTGCACTGCGTAATCTTAAGTGAAGCGTTTCATTATCATAGGCGTAACTGTCCGCACTCTTTGCCGAGTGTGTTAGCGAGCTTTTTGTAATCATGTGTGTATTCCTGATTTTTATTCTTTTACTGCACCGCTGACGAGACCGGTGGTGATGTGTTTCTGCGTTGCAACAAACAGCAACGTAATTGGAACGGCAACTAACAGTGAACCTGCTGCAAAGAGCGTAAAGTTCTCAGCCGAGTTAGAAGAGATCCAACTGAAGATACCAATAGCGAGAGTCATTTTTTCTTCGCTACGTAATATGAGAGTCGGCAGAATGAAGTCCATCCAAGGACCTGTGAAC
This sequence comes from Vibrio cortegadensis, assembly GCF_024347395.1. Lineage (NCBI taxonomy): Bacteria > Pseudomonadati > Pseudomonadota > Gammaproteobacteria > Vibrionales > Vibrionaceae > Vibrio > Vibrio cortegadensis. Next base: position 511,624 of record NZ_AP025473.1, on the reverse strand, counting down.
GACACTAACCCCACAAAAACTAAGATAGGTTTTGCCAAAGGTAATATTATCTCTATGAAGATGGTCATGTGCCCTGCACCATCGATTTTCGCCGCTTCATCCAATGAGGTTGGAATCGCATCGAAGTACCCTTTCACCAGCCACACCATAAATGGCAGTGAGCCCGTGACATAGACAAACAATAAACCTGCGTAGGTATCGATAAGGTTCAATTTCGACAACAAAATATAGATTGCGGTCATTGATAAGAACGCAGGAAACATTTGCAGTACTAAAATGCTCATCATGACGTTGCGTTTACCTTTGAAGCGGTAACGAGAAAATACAAAGGCTGAAATCGTCACGACGACAAGTGAAATCAACATGTTTGCCGTTGCCAGCATAAAGGTATTCAGATACCAATCTAAATATGGAGTATCGGTAAAAAGCGCACGATAGTGATCAAGCGTGAAACCTATATCCGTAAAACTTGAGCTAAATAAGTTATTACCGGGCTTAAATGACGCTAAAACCGTCCAAATAACAGGGGCAAGCACAAGCAATGCATTTAACGTCAAGAATAGGTAAACAATCGCGGTTCCTAGCTTTCCAATTAACTTTTCCATTTTACATTCCTACATCATCTTTAAACGATTTCATTCGACTAAATTGCCAGATCGCAATACCAGATAAGAACAAGAAAATGACAATCGAGATTACCGAAGCGATTTGATATTGCTGGAAGTCCAACGTCAGTTTGTAGATCCAAGTGATAAGAATGTCCGTATGGCCTGCAAAACGGTATTCAGGATTAATCGGTCCACCTTCTGTCAGCAAGAATATCGCACCAAAGTTATTGAAATTATGTGCAAAGGTCATCACGAGAGATGGGGCAACTTGGTGAAGAACCATAGGTAGCGTAATTTCCCAAAACTGCTGAAGCTTACTCGCACCATCGACTTCGCTTGCTTCATAAAGATCGGCTGGGATATTAGTTAGCGCACCCGCAATCAACAGCATGAAGTAAGGCGCTCCAACCCATACACTGATCGCAATGACTGTGAACTTAGCCATGATAGGGTCAGATAAAAAGGCGACCGAATCAAAGCCCCATGTATTCAAAGTCGCGTTAACTGGCCCGATACCATTCAGCAATAAGCGAAACATTAATAGAGTGACAAACGCAGGGATCGCATAAGGAAGAATGAAAATAAATCGCCACGCTTTCTTCGCTTTAATCTTTTTATTCTCTAGCGCAAGGGCAAGAAGAAAACCAAAACCACAGGTACATATCGTGGCACAGAATGCCCAGATCACCGTCCATGACGCCACACCGAAAAAGGTGCTTGACCAAATTTTTAACTCAAATAGAGAGAAGAAATTTTTAAAACCAACCCAATCCACTAAGTTGCGGGGAGGGATATGATTCGGTGCTGAATAGTTAGTAAATGACACCAGTACCGTGATCAGAATTGGTAAAATAATAAAGGTGATACAAGCGATAAAAGCAGGCGATAACATGATAAAGGCAAACTTTTTATCGTAAATATCTTTCAACTGCCCCATTACCGACAAACGACATTGCCCACATTGTTGCGCGTCTTTCACGTTTGAAATATACAAACAAGTAATAAGAAAACTAAACAATAGAGCGATAACCCCTTCCACTAACAGGTAGATGGAGTTGTCACCTTGAAATACTTTAAACCCTTTACGAACTTGTGCCACATCACCAAGAGATATCAATCCTTTCAGAGCAAGAATAAGGTCAGGTAGCATCAGCAATGTCATGACCTGCATTGCTAAAAACACCCCTCCTTTAACCCAGTGCCCTTTCCGTAATTGAGAACTCCCCATGATAAGGATAGAAGCAGGCACCTTCGATGCCGGCTTAGTCTCTGTTAACAACATAAATGACCTTCTATTCCTGCAATTCGATCTGTTCTTTAATGATATTCATTGCTTTATCTAGCACCTGTTTTGGCGTTTTATCGTTCATCCAAAAATCAGTAATTGCACTTGCCATTGGAGACCAAATAAAGCCCATTTCAGGTACAGACGGCATTGCATCTGAATAGAACCCTTGAGTAATAATGGCATACGTAGCTTCATCTGCATCGACAATAATATCTTCCATTACCGACTGGATAGGCGGGATAGATTCCGTCATTTCGTAACGCTTTTTAAGCATTTTTTCAGATGATAGATAATCGGCAAACAACTGAGCCGCTCTTGGGTATTCGGTGTATGAGGAGACAACCGCTAGACGCACTGTCGAGAATGTTCTCGGTTGCAAGCCATTTAACTTCGGCATTGGCACCACCCCAAAATTAACACCGGAGTTTTGGTAACCCTGAATTGCCCAAGGTCCATCAATAATTGCCGCCACTTTACCTTCGCTAAACAGCCCACGTCGAACTTGAGGGTTGCGCATATCAATTGGGTTCGAATTATTTGCCGTTTGAAGTTGCTTCATTGCAGCCAAACCTTGCTGCGCTTTCTCTGAATTGATGCCGATATCTTTCGCATCCGTACCATTGTTACCGAATTCATAAGCACCATATAGCGTCACGAACATTCGCGTTTCATAATAGTTTTGAATATCCCACAGCAAAGCGTACTTATGTTCTTTCTTGTTATTGAATTGTTTTGAAAACTCAATCAACTCTTCAAACGATTCAGGAGCCTTTGGAAGCAGATCTTTGTTATAGAACAGCGCGGTTGTCGCAAAACTGACCGGAAAGCCATAATCGACCCCTTCGGCTTTAGAAGCACTGACTGCATTTTGCATAAAAGTAGAATTAATACGCTCAGCCGACACCAAGTTCTCCATTGCGCCACCCGCAACCACCAAGCGCCCTAGAAGGTCATGTTCAATTTCTGCCACATCCGCAACGCGCGCCGAACCTCCATCTTGAATAAGGCGAGAGGCCGAATCAATTGGAGCTAATCCACGGAATGAGAAATCAATATCATAACCAAAGCTCTCATTAAATGACTCCGCTGCAAACTCCATGTATTCAACTGTTGTACGATCCGTCCAAATTAATAGTTCAGCATCGCTTTCTGGCTTAATTTCTTCGGCGGTGACAGATCCTGCGATCAAAGCGGAAGTCATCAAAGCGGTTGTTAGGATATTTTTTTTCATATCTACTCCGTGAAACATTGTAGTAGTCCATAAGATACGACTAGGTTAGATTTGAACAGAAATAAGTCAACACAAATTGAATAAACAACAAGCATATTTGTGATAACGATCAACTAAAAGCCATGACAATCTGTCTTCCTATATTCAATGAGACAGCAGAGAGCATATGGGTTTATCGTGTCTCTGCCACTAAAACTCTATTGAATATTGGCTAACAAGCGAGCATTTGTGATGAAGATCAACAATTACCACTACTAAAAGTGACCAATCTCTCATTTGTTATAAATCCAGGGAGAAAAAAGAAATTAAATGCAGAACAATAATTAGGCGTTCAACGTGAACTACTAAATATTCATTGCATTGAACTATTCAATAAAAATATACCGCTGGATTGATAAGGAAATACTGTGAAAAAAACACTACTGTCCGTACTAATCGCGAATACGCTTGTCCTTAGTACCACCGCATTCGCTTCAGATGACCGAGGATTTGCCCCTCAAGACACTTTTTTTGATGACGCTATGCAATTTGGTGGGCACGTTGGATCATCAATTGAGTATGAATACAAAAACACAACTGACTGGGCCAAATGGGGCGGAATCAAATCAACAGAACAAACAAGAACCCACGAAGTGGTAAGTCTGTTCTACCGAAATGCGAAATGGAATTTATCGGCTCTATACGCGTTCAAATTAGAAGACCGTAAGAAAGAGCTCATAAAACAGGACGGAAGTCATTATTCTGAGACTGAAGATGGATATAAGCATCTCCTATCACTTGATAAAGGCTTCAATATTGGCGGGGGTTGGGCGACAGGTGCCGTCTACGATATTGAGTACACAAGAAGTCAGCTATACAGCACGGCTGGTACATCAGGATTACGAAAAACGAAAACAGAGCATAGCTTTCGACCTTACCTAACTTATTGGAGCAATGAATATAACGCTGGCTTCTACTCCAACCTTGAGTATCTGTATAACGATGAAGATAAAAGTGCGTGGGGAACCGTAAAAGAAGAAGGCTATAGCTTGTTGTTCAAGCCATATAAACGGTTCGATAATTGGGAGCTAGGCGTTGAGTTCTTCTACCAAATCAAAGAGAACGATGCCAATGGCTCTAAAGTCAGTGATTTTACAGAGAAATACTTCGAACCAATCGTTCAATACAGCTTTGATGACGCAGGCACCATGTATGTACGCGCTCGCATCGGTGAAAATGAAACCAATGGTATCAATAGCAATGATGACTATTTCAAAGACATCCGTAAAGCGACCATTGGTTATGAGCAAGCTGTAGGTGACGACTGGTTAGTTAAAGCAGAATATGAGTGGGCGAAAGATACTGAGACATCAAATATGGATCAATACGCTGGCGATGAAAAAATAGTTGAACAGAACACTCTATTCTTACAAGCTCTATACCGTTTCTAACTATCAGACAATGGCAGACAAAATATTATGATAAACGTTTCAGAGATAGCTCAAATCGTTGGCGGTAACATTGAAGGCGACGAATCGATGGAAATTAATCGCATACGCCCCGTTCGCAGTGATGAACAAGGTGGTCTTGCGATTGTTTTCTCGAAAAAAGATCTCAAAGCAATATCTGAAACCTCGGCTGATGTAATTATTGGGCCATCAAGTATTTTGTCTTGCCCTGCTAAAACAAAAATTGTCATCGACTCGGTGGATGCTGAAAAGCTAAACCACTTAATGCGATATTACAAAGCCAGTAAATATAAGCTATTTGATCAAGGTAACACATCTGAAAACCCTGATGTTTACATTGGTAAATATTGCCAAATAGGTCAGGGCTGTCACTTCATGCCGGGCGTAAAAATAATGAATGGTGTCACCATTGGTCACAACGTCGCTATTCATGCCAATACCGTCATCAAGGAAGGGACCGTTATAGGAGATAATGTCACCATCGATTCCAATAACTCAATCGGCAATTACAGCTTCGAATATATGACAGGCAAAAAAAGCCGTTACGAACGTGTAGAAAGTGTTGGCAGAGTCATTATTGAAAGTGATGTCGAGATTGGTTGCAATAACACCATCGATAGAGGAACCCTTGGGGATACTATTATCGGACAAGGCACCAAAATTGATAACTTGGTTCAGATCGGCCACGACTGCCACATAGGAAAACACTGCTTACTGGTGTCTCAAACAGGATTTGCTGGACATACAATTCTAGAAGATAACGTCATCGTTCATGGCCAAGCAGGAACCGCTGGGCATTTAACCATCGGCAAGAATTCTGTGATCAAAGCAAAATCAGGCGTCAGCCACTCGTTCCCAGCAAATAGTGACTTATTTGGTTATCCCGCGAAAGACGCAAGAGCCTATTACAAGAACTTAGCCGCTCTCAATAAATTAACCAAAAGTTCAAAATTGAATCAACAACCAAAAGAGATCGGAAAAGAGAGAAGCTTTTTCGCCAAGATCTTTAATTTTTAGCCATTTTATAAGTAGTGAAGAATCACATGGACGAACCCATCAATATCATTGAAGCTACCATCCGAGCTTGTAATAGCAAGATATATGTAGAACTTGGAAATCAATCTTGGTTGCATATTCCTGAGCATCAACAAGACAAGCTTAAAATGTATATTGATCAACCCGTTGAATTTGGTATTCGCCCCGACTTCATTACGCTTGCAAAACACAACGAGCAACTTAATACCATCCAAGGAAAAATAACAGAGCTTCACTGCAAAGATAATGTTCAGCATATTAGCTTTGAATTAGCCAACAGCCTCATCACTTCGAAAGTTCGAGGACGGATGGTCACCAATAAAAATATTGGTGAATATTTCAGATTCAATTTTGATACTTATTTCAGTCATATTTTCGATCTAGAAACACACTCCAATATCACTATATAAATATTAGTCAAAGAACAATAAGGAAATTAACGATGAAACACAAAATTCTGCTTGCCGCTATCTTGTCTACTGCATTAATGGGTTGTGCGAGTACATCAGAACCAGCCGCACCAAAGCAAGCTTTAGCCACAGGGCCTTTTGCCGACTGTAACCTCCCAACAGTAGAAGAACGTGGCCCAATTCGCCCTTCTCTATTTGTTGTTGGTACTTTCCCTGATGGGCAGTGGATGCATATGGATAATCGCCAAATGCAATACAAAGGCAACGGAATCTATCAAGTCGTCAGCGAAGAAACTGCGGGTAACGTTAGCCTTCAGTTTGCCACCATGAGCTGGAATCCTCAATTTACGGCAAATGGCAAAGCAATGACGGCTGGCTACGTAAAAGAACTCAAACGCGGTGGCTTTGCCAAAAACACAGTGGTCAATATTCCAGAAGATGGCAAATACCTGTGGAGTATCGAAGTGACCGAAGAGAAAAAACCAGTAAGAGCACTGATCAAAAAATGTAACTAATCTCAACCTGCGCTTCATTGCTTTTTCGAAGCGCAGTTGTTCATCCAAATAATGACTGTCCCACACGAGTCATTATCTGAATGGACAACAATTTAAATCTTCAGTTTTAACCCGTATACGGAGTATCAAATGGCAACAGTTAGCCTGCGTAAAGTAGAAAAAGAGTATGACAATGGTTTTAAAGCCGTACACGGTATCGATCTCGACATACAAGAGGGTGAATTCATGGTTTTTGTTGGGCCATCAGGCTGTGCAAAATCCACCACTTTACGAATGATCGCTGGGTTAGAAAGCATTTCAGGTGGTGAAATCCAAATTGGAGACAAGGTGGTTAACGATCTTCCTCCAAAGGATCGCGGCATTGCCATGGTGTTTCAAAACTACGCGTTGTATCCCCATAAAACCGTTTTTGACAATATGGCTTTTGGGTTAAAAATGCAGAAAAAATCCAAAGAAGAGATCAAGCAACGTGTTGAAGAAGCGGCAGAAAAACTTGAAATAACGGATTTACTCGACCGTAAACCAAAGGAAATGTCTGGCGGACAAAGACAGCGCGTTGCTGTAGGCCGAGCTATCGTTCGCAAACCTGACGTATTTCTATTTGATGAACCGTTATCAAATTTAGATGCCAAACTACGTGTATCCATGCGTGTAAAAATCGCTCAGCTTCATCAATCACTAAAAGAAGAAGGTAACCCTGCCACCATGGTGTATGTCACACACGATCAAACCGAAGCGCTAACGCTGGGCGATCGGATCTGTGTACTGAACCAAGGTAAAATCATGCAAGTTGATACTCCAGCGAACCTATACAACTACCCAGCAAATAAATTTGTGGCAGGCTTTATAGGGTCGCCATCGATGAATTTAGTCAATACTGTACTGAGAAAGGAAAGGGATAATATCTATGTTGAGCTAGTTGATGGCGCTCGAATTATGATCCCGACCGACAAGCAAGAAAAGCTGACCCACTATATTGATAAACCAGTTTGTCTTGGGATCCGACCTGAGCATATTAGCCTAGCGCAAGACGACGAATTCATTAATGTCCATCCTGGAAAGCTCACTGTAGTAGAGAATCTAGGGAATGAGAAATATCTTCACTTCCGCATTGGCGATAATGAAATTGTCGCAAGGGTTAACGATCAACATATCACCACCTCTTATATTGGCAACGAGATAAGATTCAATTTTGATTCCGCCTTCTGCCATGTGTTTGATGCCGAAACAGAGCAAAACCTAACTTTATAGTCAGTGGACGATGAGTCTTGAACAATCAAGACTCATCTTACCCTTCAACTAAAAACTGACACTGCGTTGATGCTTTTTCCACATTCAGTCACGTATGCTTATGCAAATTTTTTAAACAATGAATTACTGTGACTCATTTCATTCAAACCAAACGCTCCGGCTGTATCGCACTCGCCATATACATGTTACTGGTCATTGCTATGGTATCCAGTATTCCAAGCATCGACCTCGCCTCAACAGTTAGCGATTCCACTGGATCTCTACTTCAGTGGTTGACTGATTCCGCAGGGAGCCACGGTTTCCTATTTTCTACCATCGCACTATGTCTCATACCAATCTATCTAAAGCTTCCTAAGTCCACGATGCTTAAGCTTGGTGCCCAACTTGGCATTTTATTGGTGCTGAGTTTTGGGGCAAAAACCTTACTCAAACAGGTCACTGCAATCCCAAGACCTTATGCCAATTTTCTGCAACATATTGATGCGGTAAAAAGTGCGGGAACGTTTTATCAATTAGACGTTGAGAATAAAAATGCAGTCATTGAATCGGTCTCAAACACGGTGAGCCCTTGGAGAACCAGTCATTGGCTCGGGGAAATGGATTTCTCATTTCCTTCTGGGCACACGATTTTTGTATCGGTCTGTATTCTGTTTTTTGGAGGGATTCTTATTCAACATAAACGTTATATGTTATTTAGCATCATTCTTACTTGGGGGGTTGGTGTTGCGTACAGCCGGCTTTGGTTAGGAATGCATAGGCCAATCGATCTTGTTGGCTCTATGGCATGTGCGCTCATTTTATACTGTCTAATTCCGGAGCAGTGGATACAAAACAAGGTCCATCAAGTCCTGAAAGTGACGAAGCAGAAATGACAAATATAAAAGATTAATTAGTCGATAAATAAAAAAGAGCCAGCACCTTGCTAGCTCTTGTTACCTTCAAATCTAAAACTGTTCTAACAGCTTCAAATCAAAATCTTCCAGTGATATATCAAGATTCCACATCTTTATTTTATCTTGGATTTCATCCAGCTGTTTTTGCACTGTCGACATCGTCAGAGTGTTGTTATCCAACCAAAACACCTGTTTTTGAGTGGTGTAATAGAAGTTAAGAATGATCAAAGCGGTCACGTTCTGTTCTTCCGACGCGGGCTTAATCTTACGCACTTTGCGATAAATTTTGTTGTGTATCTGCTTCAATTGCCAGACATAAAATATTTCGGTCAAAAAAGAGTGTGTTTTGAAGTGGTTCATTATTGAAGCCGAGACCACCGCAGATAAAATCACACCCATTAAATTCAGGTGAAAATTCCCTGTCGACTCCGATGAACTGACTGGTTCTGTTCCAAATAGTTGAATTAAAATCGCGCCAAATACCAAGGCTAAAATCGCAAGACACGCGACAAATGAGATGATGACTATATTAGAACGCTTACGATACGTAACTTTATCGATTTCTATTATTTTCATTATGTTACCGAATCCCCTTTAATGAATAGATGCCTACACAGAAATTATTATTTTACGCAGGTTTCATGGACTGAGGGTAAGAACTTACCATTTGGTTCACTATTTCTCGACCGCATAATAGAAATATTCACGTACAAACATCGTTAAAAATCACCGAAATAGGAGATTGTAATAAGCTTCCCCCCTCTCCGATAAATAGAACGATACACCATATATAAGTGTCATTGATCAAAAAATTATCATTACATTAATTATGATTACTGCTCATTCCTCCTATCCGATAATTAAAACGACTAAACTAACCTATCAATATCACACTTCTTGCAATCATCCTTTTGCATTAAAACTGTTTCATTGCATATAGTCTAACATTTCGCTTAACATCAGTTCAGCACGTATCAAACAAGTGTCTATTCAATATAATAATTCAAAGTTAAGTAAGTGGTATTTATGAAAAAAACAATTATAGCTTCACTACTATCAACGTTAATGTTATCTGGCTGTATCAGTACTGGCGGCGAAAGCGCTGATGAACCTCTATCATATGACGCATTAAGAGAAACAGGCAGCGAACTAGCAATCAGTTCTGACGATAGCCATTACGAGCCATCAACTGTGGTTGAAGTTGAAACCGTCCGTTTAGCCGTTAACACTGCATTTCTAGCCGCTAAACCAGCATATGAAAGATATACCGAAGAATTAATTGCAACCCCAGCTTTAGGTAATTTTTTCGCGGCAACGGAAGCTGCATCAACAGACGAAGAGAAGAAAGCTATTTACGATGCGTTATCGCCAAAAAATAAAGCGACTGTCGATAAATTCTTAGCATCTTCTATGTTTAGCGAAATCATGAGCGGCCTAGGTGATGCTGCTAAGCCTGCACTTAAAAGTGTCGCAATGATGACAACGATTAATGCAAGCGATGCATTACAAAACGTTGGTTTCCTTAACCTTATCAATGAAAAAGATAAATTTTCTCATACAACAGATCAGGTACTTTATTTAAATGACAGCGTAATATCTGCATACAACAATTACAAAGTTGTATCTTCATTTAATACTGCAAAATAAATAAAGAATAAACTAGCCGATATAGATAAAAATCTATATCGGCTTCTTTGGATGAGCCAATAATGAAAAAACCTCTAATCTGCCTATCTGTATTAACACTACTTGTTGGTTGTCAAACCACGGGCATAGCAATCAATTCAGAAGCTGACAATAGCGCGAATACCCTAATACATAGAGTGAACAAAGAAGCACTTTACGAAAGTGAAAACATCGAATTACCAAACAATTATGATGTAAAAGCTTTCAATAAAATGCGAATCGCAGCCTATGTTGATCAAATTGAATTTGAAGAAGGCTCACAAAAAACCACCTTAAAAACAGACATCGTTTCAAAGCTGTTAGAAAACGAGTTAGCTCGAACAAAACGTTATGAGGTTCTCACAAGAAACTGTACATCATGTGATTATGAATTGGCGTATCAAATCGAAAATACTGTTAATGACGGCGCTATTCAAATTGGTGAGCAAAAGAACCCTAATTATATATTTGAAACCTCAATCGCTTTAGGGAGCGTTATAAAGAAAAAATCAGACCATAGCGAAATTATCTTCAGAAGTTTAATCACAACGAAGGTCGTAAACCCGACCACTGGCCAAATTGTTCATTCTTTCGAACCTATTCGCCACAATATGCCGGCTAAGAACTTCTGGGCAATTGAAGATGAGTTTATCGGCGGTTTTGATTATCGCGATTCCAATGAATTGCAAGAAGCCTATAAAGAAGCCGCTCAGAAAGGCATTCAAGTTCTCGTTAACCGCACAATGAATTATTACCCAGTAGGTGGGCGAGTAACGAATTTTCGAAATGGCCGTTTTGCTATCAATTCAGGTATTGAACAGGGATTCGCAATCAAGCAACCCGTTGTACTTTTCTTAAGTGATGATGGACTTGATATTCCTATCGCCTCTGGAGAAGTCACGCCAAAAGGCACGTCAGGATCTGGAATCATGTTTACCTGGAAAGAAGATGACATTGATGCCCAGCAGGTGAAGAAAAAAATACAAGCATTAGGTAAGGAATACCTTAAGCGAACCAAAATCTATGCTGTATCGGTCGGTACGCCTGAGAATTGGGCTTTTTAAAGGATAAATCAAATGCTTAGCAAGAAGTGGTTTACATTTTTTTCGGCTCTGATCATTAGCTATAGTTCTCAACTCTACGCAGACCCAATGGATGACGTATTTGAACTCATCGAATATAAAAGTGGTACTCGTGTAGGGTATGACTCTGCACATGGCTACTACATTGTTTCTTTAGCTAAGTCGACAAACAGAAACCAAGAAAAAGCTCATAAAGCAGCTCTAAAGCTCTCTTTAGATGATATTAATCATTTACTCAATCAAATCACTATCGCAAACAAGGAATCATCGCGGTTTAACGGTTTGTCACTTTCTAAAACCCCAGGTAACGATAAATTTAACAGAAAAGAATTCACTCAAGCAGCCGTCTCTACATTGCGATCTAATCCATCGTCATACGAAGAGATTAAATCAGGTAAGTATGATGACTCGTATTTTGTGTCATTAATTATTAGTGAGAAAACCGTTGCTGGTACTAATTGGGATAACCCAAAGGAATTAATGGACGCTTCCGACTTTGATTTCGAAGTTGAAAGTGTTGAATCGAAAGGAACAGCGCCATTAATCAACAGTGAAAACTCTGCAAGACAAATAGCACTTTTAGACGCTTTCACTAATGCGGTTCAACAAAGCAAAGGGTTTGAAATTGCCAGCCAGAAAGACTCGAATGGTAATATCGTATCTACCGCAATGGCGCCTAAAATAGCTGGTTATATCAGCAGTTATGAGCTCCTAGATGAAGACATCGAGAAAGGTGTTTATTACGTAATCATTGATGCCTACGTCGACAGTGAAAAAGTTGCCAATGATGTTAGCTTTTATTCCGGATTAATGAAGAACCCTATCTTTAATATTCGTACCAGTGATTCAAATGATTCCTCGTGGATAACCGATCAGCTAGAGACATTAGGTTTTTCATTAAATAATGGTAAGACAGCCCCGACCCATACATTCAATTTGAAGAAAAGACAGAATGAAGTTGAGAATCATAAGGGCAAAATAGGTTACGAAACTGAATTAACACTGCAATTTACTGATCAAAAAACGGGGAATATTTTATTCACCATAAGAAATACACCAAAGAAAACCCGAGTATTCACCGATTCAAAGTCTCGATCTAAGCACCTTTCTCAAGTTCAAGCTCAAAAAGCACTTGAGGGAAAATTAGCTAAAGAAATAATCCAAGCTTTATCCAAACAAATTAAAGCTTAAATACATCATTTAACCCATCAAAGTAAAGAATCTCTAAACGTCTTTATGATCATATTTATAGGTAAGAAAAATGAAAAAAGTACTAGCACTATCCGCCTTAACTGTTGCTCTTGTTGGGTGCCAATCAACTCAAACAGCTCAGCAACCAGCGCCAGAACCCGTTGCTGATTGTTACTACTACGGCAATCCAGATATTGCAGCTCCAAGCTGGATTTGTTCACCAAACGCTAATCAAGAAGAGTACATCAGAGAAGCGGTTGGTTTCAGTGGCGATACAGCCGGCGGTATTGCTCACCAAAAAAACTTAGCCATATTACAAGCTCAAAAAGAACTTGCTGATCAAGTTAAATTAGAAATTTTGACTCAAGTAAAAAGCAAAGTTGGAACGCTAGGTGTTGGTGGTTCTGCTGGTGCCACATCTGCCACCTCAGCTGAAAAAAATGCCATTTCTAACGTGGTACTTGAAGGCGTAGAAACGATTAAATCATTTAGAGGCAAAGATGGATATTTTTATGTTCATGTAGGGCTACCTCGCAATGTATTCCAACAGAATGTTGAACGAGTGATTGCAGCCGTTGAAGAGAGTTCTCCGGAAACGATTCCAGAATCAGCTCAAAAGAAGAATGCTGATTTAGCAGAACAAATTACTCAAGCACTCGGTGATATTTAAGGAGTAACAACTATGGCTATTCTTGTTCGTTCAGTAATTTGTGCTCTTGGCTTGGCATCAAGCATAGCCATGGTTCATGCTTCAGAGTCATCCTCTGAAAGTTTTGGGGCGCTAAAAAACAAATTAAACGCCTCCTTTAATCAAGATAAAACGGTAGTTCTTGATGAATTTGCGGCATCAAAAAAAGCTTATAAACAAAGCTTTGATAAAGCGAAAGAAAAACTAGGTTTGATTTGGGACAAACCAGAGCTGTCCAATAAAACAACATGGGTGCAGTACTCAAAAAATGATGCGGTAAAAAGAACGGTAAATTTTGAATCTGGAGAAGTTGTAGTTGAAGTAATAAGTTCAGATCAGTCGTCTGACGACGTAAAAAAAGTGGTTGACGAACAAATCCAAGAACTAAAAAATGAAACGACGCTACAGGCTTACTCAAAAGACAAAGTTCTTTCTGAAATGAAAGCCAAACCAAGCAAACTTGAATCCAATCAAAAAGTCATCCCTGAAGTCGACAGTGACAAACTGCAGAAGACAGCCAAAACATCTGAATACACTCAAAGTAATGGCACAAAAGTTACTCGAGTAACCATGTCACTTCCAAGTAACAAAATCGCTCAACGTGCACTGATTTACCTTGAAGATGTTAATAAAATGGCGGCCAAATGGGATGTACAACCGGAGTTAATTTTAGCGATTATCCATACAGAAAGTCACTTTAATCCAATGGCACAATCTCACATCCCAGCATATGGATTGATGCAAGTCGTTCCAACTTCTGCAGGTAAAGATGTAACTAAACTATTGCTTGGTAAAGAGCGTTTACTCACTGCCGATATTTTGTTTGACCCTAAGTATAATATCAATATCGGGACCGCCTATCTTAATGTTCTTTTTACTCGCTATCTAACTAATGTGAAAGACCAAGATATAAAAACATACCTCGCGATCTCTTCATATAATGGTGGCGTGGGAGCTGTAGCAAAACATATCTCAGGAAAGGGCTCTCTTTCAGCTTTAGCAAAAAAAGCCAATACCTTAGACCCAGATACCGTATATAAATCTTTATCGACAACATTCCCGTATAAAGAAACTCGTAACTATCTGAAAAAAGTGAACAACAAAAAAATCTATTACTCTAAATTACTTAAAACGAGCAAGATTTAATGAAAAAATTATTGCTGACTCTAAGTCTAATCCCTCAGATTGCTTTTGCTGTTCCGAGTTGGGTAAATAATCCGCCGACAGAACCTGAAGCAATCACAGGGACAGGTATGGGTGAAAGTATTGAAGCGGCCAAAAAAGATGCCATGCGCCAGATTGCAAGCACCTTATCTTCGACCGTTACGTCAAGTGTGAGCCATTCGATATCCACAAAGAACTCTCAGAGCCAAATATCGAGTAGTTCATATGCGAATTACATCTCAAAATCTATTTTGATTCCTGAGATTAGCTGGATCAAACAAGGCAGTGACAATGACATATTCTATGTGCTAGGTGTCGTCAAGAAGTCCGATATCATCGAGAAGTATGACAATCATCTAACAACTAAGATGAAAAATTATAGAAATTTACTCATAAAAAATGAGCTGGATCTTAACGAGTTTCTAGAAATTTCCCAAGGACAAGAATTTAAAACGACACTTTTACAGGCAGAAACTATCTCTCAATATTCAGATAAACTCAATACGTATTACAATGAGCTACTGACATTGATTGACAAAAAAAATGACTTCAAGAATTCACACTGCTTCAATATAAAAAATAGCCCTAACTCTGGCTATGAAAAGAAAATATTAACCCCTGCGATTGCCGAGGAAATGTCTAAAAGTGGCTTATCTGTTCGGAGCGATAGTCAGTGTGAAACGATTTCATTTGAATCATCAACGGTTTCAGGCAAGAAAAATGGCAAACGACAAGCAATCATCACTTTTAATCTTCATATTGGTTCGCCATCACTCGCAAATAGAAAATTTAAGTTAATCGGACAAAGTAATAAAACGAAGAAACAAGCAATGTATAACGCGATTAATAAGTTCAATCTTTATTTCGATAATAAGAATGACTTACTAGACACTTTGATTAGTGAAGATGACCGTGAAGTGCTTATTAAGTAACATATCAACATTGATACGAATAAGGATATTAAAATAATCATGAGTGATGCAGTTGAGAACGAAGAGCAAACAGTTGAAATCAGTGGCTTTGAATTTTCATGGAAAGTGTTTATTCCATGGATCTCTTTAGTAGCTATTGCTCTAGGGCAGATCAATGACACTTGGGATGGTGTACTAAAGATATGGGAGTTTGGCCAATCGACCATGTCAGATGAACCTTCAAGAAATCGACTGAATAAAATATACATTAATGCTGATAGTGGCATCTTAGAAGAAACGCTAGGCTCTCCGGTATATACTAAACAATTACAAAATGGCGATATTGTTACTTACTATAAAGATCGTAACTTTATCCTTTCAGCTATTAGTAAGGATAATATAATTGCCGCATTCCTTGTATTTCCTCAAGAAGGGTTCACGCCAAATACTTCTGAGCACGCAGGTGGGACTAGCTATATTGGTATGCCGTTTGATAAATCAACCGAGTTCGTTGATTCCTATTTAAATGTTGCTCGAATTGGTAGTTATTATATTGAAGAAATATCCGGTGGAAAATTTGATTTGCTCTATTCTTCTGTTGGTGGTGTCAGTGAGTATTTAGGACAATTTTCTCCAAAACAATCTGAAACGTTAACTGAACTAAACAGCCAAATGTTACTTGGTGAAGATTACCAAGAAACACTAAAAACGTTAAGACATCAGTTTACTCCCAACTTTTTTGGATACAGTTCAATTGGTACTGAAGAGTTAGAGCAAGCGATTCTGACTTATTTAGAGTATGAGCTTCTTACAAACAAAATCGGTTAAAAGTGAAGGGGGGAGTATTGAAGAATACTCCCCCTTTATTCTTTCAATTAGAACAAATAGCTATACAAGAATCCTGCACCTATCGCCATACTTAAAATCACCGTTAAGAAAGCTATGATCATCGGGTTTTTAAAGATTGATTTCAGCAAAATCACTTCCGTCAAACTGGCTCCTGCGCTACCAATAATTAATGCCATTACAGCTCCTAAT
Organism: Vibrio cortegadensis; assembly: GCF_024347395.1. Taxonomy (NCBI): domain Bacteria; kingdom Pseudomonadati; phylum Pseudomonadota; class Gammaproteobacteria; order Vibrionales; family Vibrionaceae; genus Vibrio; species Vibrio cortegadensis. Next base: position 495,206 of record NZ_AP025473.1, on the reverse strand, counting down.
CCCATGCCTTTGGCCGCTAATGCCGCACTCAGTGGAATCACCGCTTCTGCACGGATATACAGAGGAATACCAATCACAGCGGCAACTGGAATCGCAAATGGGTTACCATCGTTAGCGATGCGAGCCACAAACTCCGTAGGCATGAATCCGTAGATCATCGAACCTAATGCAATACCACCAATTAGATAAGGCAAAACCTTTTTAAAATCAGACCATGTCGTATTCCATATTCTTACCCATTTACTTACTGGTGCTTTCTTTCCACCACAGCTTGAGCCACAACCTTTTGATTCCGGCGTAATATAAGCTTCTTCTTTTACGTATTTTTCAAAACCTAATTTTTCTAAACCATAGCCAGCAACAACAGATACACCCATGGCAATAGTGAAATAGAATACCGTCACTTTAATTCCGAAGGTTACGGCAAATAAGCCAATAATGATCGGGTTAAGGAGTGGGCTGGCAAACAAAAAGACCATCATCGTACCAAACCCGGCTTTCGCTCTTAATAATCCTTTAAGGAAAGGAATGGTAGAGCAAGAGCAAAATGGGGTAATCGCACCTAAAAACCCTGCAACAATATAGCCTTTACCTTTTTTACCACTCAAAATACTTTGGATTTTTTCTGGTGGAATGTACTCCTGCAGTACACCAACGATATAACTGATCGCTAAAAACAGTACCGTGAGTTCTACCGCAAGAAACGCAAACATATTAAGCGTTTCCATGAGCATTTCGGTCGTGAAGTAAGTTGAATCAAACATAATTTAAATCTCTACATTTCTGGAATAATCGAAATATAATCCAATAAAGTAGCGTGATCAAGTTATTTCTAGTAATATCGAAATATAAATTCAATACCAACTATAAGAAGCACTCATATGAGCATTGAGATAATCGCTAAAGCATTGAAAGAACTTGGCCACCCAACACGGTTAAGCATCTACAAAAGTATGGTTCGCGCTGGGCATCAAGGAATTGCGGTTGGAAGTTTGCAGGAATCTTTAGATATCCCGGGATCGACTTTGTCTCACCATATCTCAAGCCTAGCTTCTGCCGGATTGATCTCTCAACGACGTGAAGGAAGAACCCTATACTGCGTCGCTGAATTTGAGCAACTACAATCAGTCATTGCCTTCCTACAGGATGAATGTTGCATTGATGAAGAGTGTTAATACTCTTCATCATTAGCACTCGCAAGCTAGTCTACCGACCAAACATCACGGATAGCTGGCCAGCCCCAGTTCGTCAGGGCCACATTCTTCAGTACGCCTTTAAACCTTAAGGTCTGTCGGTGATGGAACATCGGTAATAGGACATACTCAGAAATAATAGAAGTGGAGATTGACTCTAACTGTTCAAGGTACTCTTCTAAAGGTGTATCCGCTCGAAGACGTGAAAGCTCTTCCACCAGCCATTGGCTATGGTGGTGACCAAGACAATGATGCAACACCGCATTACTTAACAGGCCAATATAAGCTGAAGAGTGACGATTATCATCGAGATTAATATTGGTCAAAACCATCTCTTCAACTAACTTTTTATCTATCGCCTTTTGGGAAAGTTCTCGATAGGAGTATATATTGACGACTACGTTAACCCCGATTTTATTTAAGATGGCAACAATGGCATCGGCACTGTATTCAAGAGCCGTATGTTGATAAACCGCTATCGATAATGAATGCGGCAATGCTGTCGGCATCGAATCAGGCCGGCGAATATGGCTCCATTCAGGTAACAGGTTTTGTGCGATTTCAGCACCAAATTGATGCGATGCTTGGTTCAATTCTTCCCATAGTTTTTCAGGATGAAGTAACGTGGACAGATATCGTTGCTGCTCTAATGAGAGCGATCCAGAGGTCGCTTGATTGAATAGCAGATACAAGCAACCATCTTCTACTCGACTCTGCTGGTTATCTGCTTCCCCCTCTTTTTGCTCATTAGACATAGTGGCGATCCCTTGAGCATTATCTAATGTGGGACTCGCCTGTTGTATATCTTCTGTTTGAGAAACATAATGTTCACAAGAGCCCGATGACTGAGCGACACTGTCCCCCAAAGCTTCTGTATTTAGAGCGTTTTTGTCTAAGTTTGAGTCCGTTAAGTTTAATCCCGCTAATTTTTCATCCAAATGCCAAATCGTCACCTGATCAGTCAATGCTCGGCAACCGTAAAATCGCTCAAAAGCTTTAAGCGTGATCTTCTCTTCACTATGCTCGACAACCTCAAAAGGACCACTCCCTACCACTTTTTCTATCGACGACTCAAATAACTGGCTTGGTGGCTGAATTGAATATTTCACGTCCGCTAAAAGCCCAGCAAAACCAAAATCAGGTTGAGAGAGCTGAAAAACAACACAATGCGGCTGAGGGGCGGTAATGTCGATAACATGCTGCAATTCTGCTTGATATTCATGCTGTTGTGTCAATCTGGCGAACAAGGTAACAACCGTATTGGCATCAATCGGTTGATCATTATGAAACGTTAAACTTGGTCTTAAATAAAAGGTCCATGTCAGTTGCTTAGGATCATATTCCCAATGATGAGCCAACTCAGGGTTCACCTTTCCAAGAAAGTCGCAACTCACCAACCCGCTATAGAGCTGGCGAAGCAGAAAACGTTCACTATTTCGGTGTAAAAGGTGGGGCACCAACCGTTCAAATTGGCGTTTATATGTCAACTGTATGTGTAAGCGCCCCTCACGGATGGATGCTCCAGAAGTACTATGCAGTAGCTGCCTAAACTTCGATTGGTCATGATCCAGTATCGACAACGCTTTTTCGTATTGCCCAGAATGAATTCGCTCTGTTGCCAATGTGGCTTTCAAACGATCAACGCTTAAATTAAGTAATAGTGTCGATCTTTGGTTTCGTCCCGCTTTCGGTAACCAAGTTAACCATCCACAATCTTGCATTTGACCAAGTAACGTCCGCGCATGTCTTGGGCTGGTAATAAAGCTTTCCGCCACTTCGCTAAGTGGGATCTTAAGTTCCTGCTCTACCCCCAAATCCGCTAAGCGTGAATAGTATCTTAGTAAATTTAAATCAGACATTTCATGAACCCCTAAGGAAAATAACTTCCCTATTTAACTGAGATATAGATAAAACATACCTTACCCAACGGTTTTATAACTTAAACCAGATATAAAACCCAATATAAGGAACAAATAAATTAAACACCATCTCTTTTTTACTTCCTATTTGAACAGCATACTAACACCAACAAATACAGCCTAAGGGCTAGTAATAACAGCGATTTAACTCGATATGCTCCTCACCCCCGAATCATCCTGTTAGATCGCTGTTATTACTGCCCCTTATGGTGATACATAACCCTAAGTACGGAGCAACATTATGAACATTGAACACATAGCGATTTGGACACAAGATCTTGAGCGAATGAGAGATTTCTACCTAACTTACTTCAATGCAAATTCAAATGATAAATACACCAATACGAAAAAGGGCTTCAGTTCGTATTTTATTCATTTCGATAGTGGAGCAAGAATCGAATTAATGAAGATGGATTCCATCCCTACTTTAGAGATAGATGTGTACCAACAATTTATCGGCCTCACCCATATTGCTTTTAGTGTCGGCAGTGAAGCGAAAGTTGATGCTATGACACAAGCGTTTATTGATGATGGATATGAAGTGCTTGATGGGCCACGAAGAACAGGAGACGGTTACTATGAAAGTGTGGTGCTTGACCCAGAAGGCAACCGACTAGAGTTAACCGCTTAGCCTTTTTGTTTGCATCAATGAGGGGGAGGATAATCAATTACCTTCGCCTCAATCCATCATGATTCTATGCTTTGAGGGAGTACCAGTTTGGCCCCCGGTTTTTTAATACCGCGAGAATCTTCAGGGTTATAAAGCGCACACTTTTCTAATGACAAGCAACCACATTGAATGCAACTTCCAAGCTGGGTCTGAAGGTTTTTTAAATGTGCGATCTTCTCTTCCAATGCTTGATGCCACGTTTTAGCAAGTTGCTCCCACTCTTCCCGCTTTGGCGCTTTATGTTTAGGTAGATGCCCTAACGCTTCTGATATTTCTTGAAGCGTCAGCCCCACATTTTGAGCGGCTTTTATTACGGCGATCCTTCTCAATATCTGGCGATCATAACGGCGTTGGTTGGATTGATTCCGAGAACTATAGATTAACCCCTTCTCTTCATAAAAATGCAATGTAGGCACACTGACCCCAGCCCGCTTAGCAACTTCTCCAATTCTCATATCCATATAAACCTCAAAAAGTCGTTGACCTAAAGTTAACTTGAGGTTTTAGAGTAGCAGCCAATGGACTCAATCACATGGAATATTTGATGGAAAATAAAACAATTACCTATTTATCTGGCCGATTCTTCGATGGTATTAGTTCGGGCTTATTTATGATGGCTCTACCTTGGATCATGCTACAACAGCCAGATATGGGCACGTTTGTCGCGCTAATCGCCCTTTTTTGTACTGGCTTATCCTTTTGCTTAACCCCCCTTTTTTCAGTCCTTATCGACAAACACTCTCGGAAAAGCATTCTAATACTCGTTCAAATCATTCAAGCGCTTACTGCCGCTATCGTTTGTATCATCTATTGGTTAGGTATCGAGTCCAATGGGTTGCTCGCCTTATCACAGATAATTTTTTGGCTATCCAGCAACGTCGCTTGGGCATCCAATAATGCATTCACTCAAGAAAACTATACCAAGGATCAATATGCAAAAATCTCGGGGTATCAAGAAATTGTTATGCAAGGGACCACTCTTGGCGCTGGCGCTTTAGGTATTCTTCTTTTAGAGCTATGGGGAATGGTTGAATTTGCTCTATTTGCGGCTGTCGCCTCTTCCCTCGCCGCGTTAAGCTATCTCATCACGCCATACCACCGCCAAGTTAGCCCTTCCACCAAACGTTCCTTTTTAGGCCAAATCAAAGAGAGCAAAGTCCTTCTTACTGAGCAACCCATATTTTATGGCTTCATTCTCATATCTTGCCTCTCATACCCAGTACTGACTTTTCTCAGCAAGTTAGTTCCCATCTGGTTCGCACGATTGGGGGTCTCTGGAGATTGGTTTGCGATGTACAATGTCGCGTTTGGTTTAGGCTCATTAATGACAGGGCTGGTTATTTCCAAAATTCTCACCCTATACTCGCAACAATCTATTATGCAGTATTCAGTGTTCGTGCTTTCCCTCATCCTATTAGCGATGAGCTTAGTGACACAGCCCTTATATATAGTAGCCTTCACCGCTTTCTTTGGTCTGTTTAATGCGCTGAATCGGATCGCCCGTACCAATTGGATGCACCATGTGGTTCCAATGGCACAAAGAGGCCGCATAGATGGTGGGCTTGCGATGTTTTCCACTCTTGCACAGAGTCTGAGTTACGTCTTGATTGCATTTCTAGCCCATACAGACAACATTGGCTTGGGCTTTACTATTGTGGGTTTCATTATGTTTTTCGCTAGCTTAGGCATGCTCAAGTTAGGAGGCAAACTGGATAAAAATCGAAAACTCGCGCTCTCTCACTAGCCCATCAAATCGAGAAAAGTGTCATCAAACGCAGCAATATATCAGGCCGTTTTCTGTTGCTGCGTTTAAATTTCAACGAAAAAATTTCAACGAATAGCATTACTAACCTTCGACCAATATGATTGAAGCCAGCTTTTTCAATGATTTTCACTATCAATAAAATATTCTTGTCGATACCACAAAAACTATTCGTTTCTCTTTCCATTTGATCTGCCCTAAGTTGCGCCTAAATCATCTCCTACGATGATGTTTCACAATATTCAGCCACTGTCATAGTGGCTAATTTTCGCAATAACTCGGTGAGCCTTTCTGGCATTGCCGTTAATTTCGCAACTACCTAGGAAAAACAAATGCGTATTGCAATTCTTTCTCGTAACGAAAATTTATACTCAACTCGCCGTCTTAAAGAAGCGGGTGAGGCTCGTGGTCACCAAGTAGATATCATCGACACACTACATTGCTATATGGATATCACGAGTAGTAACCCGAACATCCGTTACATGGGGGAAGTGTTGCCGAAATACGATGCTGTTATTCCACGTATTGGGTCATCGATTACGTTCTACGGCACGGCAGTTGTGCGTCAGTTTGAAATGATGGGCACATTCTGTGTGAACGAATCGGTTGCGATCAGCCGTTCTCGTGACAAATTACGTTCATTGCAGCTGCTTTCTCGTAAAGGTATTGGTCTACCACGCACTGGCTTTGCAAGTCGCCCTGACAAGATCCAAGATTTGATCAAAAACGTAGGTGGCGCACCACTGGTGATCAAGCTTCTTGAAGGTACACAAGGGATTGGTGTGGTGTTGGCGGAAACCAACAAAGCAGCAGAAAGCGTCATTGAAGCTTTTATGGGCATGAAGGCGAACATCTTGGTTCAAGAATTTATTGCAGAAGCTGGCGGTGCAGATATTCGCTGCTTTGTGGTTGGCAATAAAGTGATTGCAGCAATGAAGCGCCAAGCGGGCGAAGGCGAGTTCCGTTCTAATTTGCATCGTGGTGGTACCGCTCATTTGGTTAAATTGAGCAAAGAAGAGCGTGCAACCGCGATTAATGCAGCAAAAGCGATGGGACTAAACCTATGTGGCGTTGATATTTTACAATCTAAAAATGGGCCTGTGGTTATGGAAGTTAACTCTTCTCCAGGCTTAGAAGGCATTGAAAAATCAACCAACAAAGATGTCGCAAATATGATTTTTGAGTTCATTGAAAAAAACGCGAAACCAAATGCAACTCGTACTCGTGGAAAAGGCTAATGCCGATTTCTAGCAACGATTTTGAAAAGAACAGCAACGGAAAAAAGATGAAAAAACTTATTATTGGCAATGTGGAAGTATGTAGCTTACCGGATTTTGGGGTCAATCACCTTCAAGTGAGAACCGATACAGGCGCAAAAACATCGTCACTGCATGTTGATAATTTGGTGTGCTTCAAAAAAGACGGTCAGAAGTTTGTAGAGTTTGAGTTACACCCAGACATTTACCATTTAGAAGAGATTGTAAAATGCCAAGCGCCACTCAAAGCTTGCCGAAAAATAAAGTCATCAAATGGGGATGTCGAACATCGTTGTGTGATCACGACCAGACTACAGTTAGGCAGCGAAATTTGGCCCATTGAGTTAACGTTGAGTAATAGACAAGAGATGACTTATATGATGTTGCTTGGTAGGCAAGGCATGGCAGACAAGATTTTGGTTGATCCAAGCCAAGAGTTTATGCTCGGTAGTTAAGTAACTTCAACAAACGAAATCTTATCTCAAGCTTCGCTTATCTCGACTTTTATAGGCTTAGATTTCTGTCTAAGCCTAATTATCGTAATCTTATGACCCAGACACTAACAACGTATCATCAGGCTCATAATCATCGTCATTGACAGTATCCATGCTAACTGCATTTGCAAATTTCTTTGTACTGTTCAATGTGAAGAATCGTTTACGGCCACGAGCCAATTGAATGTACTTTAACCATACTCTCTCAAGCTTGGTTTTTGCTTTCCCAGGATGAGAGAGTACCTTGATAAAATGTTTTTCTTCAGCATTTTCAGGGGTTATTTCACCAAGTTCTAACCCTAGCATTGTGTCGCCGTAAGTAATGAGGATATCTTCTTCAACCAAGGTGAATTCTCCGGACTTTGCAAAGCCACGGGGAAATTTTACATTATCATAAAAACGTTTTTTGCCATTACGAAAAATAATTTCTGACATGTCAGCCTCAAGCACTCTTTAAGTAAGAACATTAGTGGAATAAATCTTGAGTAAAATTACCGCTAAACAATTAAAAATAAAAACAAAACGTTTTAATCGTAACCACAATAATTCCTTGCTACTCTTTAGCAAACGCACATGAGGATTTTCCATGGATGTTAAAGTTTTTAGAACTTTTTTAGAGCTTGCTAAAATTAAACACTTTGGACGCACAGCCGAAAATTTATACATAACACAAGCTGCTGTTAGTGCTCGAATAAAACAATTGGAAAGCTATTTCGATACTAAACTGTTCACCCGCGATAGGAATAACATCAAACTAACGAGTTCAGGCGAACGTTTGATTGGGTATGCGGAAGTGATGGTGTCAACCTTACAACAAGCTAAATTTGAACTCTCACTTGAAAGCAGCAAGGTTCTACAACTCACACTGGGTGGCACCCCAAATATTTGGGACGCTTACCTGCAGAACTGCCTTAGCATTGTGACCGACTCATTCGAAGGTTACGGGTTCATGGCGGAAGTGTTAAGCAGAGAGCAACTAAATCGGAACCTTCTTGAGCGAACTCTGGATATGGCTTTCGGATTTGACCCACTCAAAGCGGATGAATTTCATTGCCATAAAGTCGCGGATTTAGATCTTGTTTTAGTTTCAACCGATCACTCTAGTTTAGAAAAAGTGATGCAAGGTAAGTATGTTTATGTTGACTGGGGATCTCGTTTCTCATCTGAGCACGCTGAGCGCCATCCAACTTTTCCGCCCGCCTACTTAAGAACATCCACCGGACGTATCGCACTAGATTTTATCTTAGAAAAAAGAGGAAGTGCTTACCTGCCAGCCTCTATGGTTGAGCCTTTTATTGAATCTGAGCAGCTATACCGTGTCTCTGGTGTTGAGCAATGGAAGCGACCACTCTATTTAAGCTATCGTAAAAACAGTGGCTCCATAGACGCGATTTGCGAAGTTGAAAAACTCGTCACTCAAATCGACCCATCCAATGCCTATGTTTTACAGCAAGCAGGTGAACTGACCATCAATTAATCTGTCATTGCACCTTTTAAGCCTCTTCACTGTTAAGTGATAAATACCGAGACAGTGAAGAGAGAAAAGACACTCGTCGCATCTACCCTATCAACGTTTCCAGCCTACTCTTTCCTGCCCCTCGTTCTAAATAACTTAAAGCAGTCATAATGACTCAACCAAAGAGTGTCATTATGACAAAGTCCATCCGGTAATTATCAAAAAACCTCAATTGATAAGCATTCTCACATATGGCATGAAAAGTGCTATCTTTATATAGACACTAAAAATAGTGGTTGGTATTGGTTAACTTTCATAAGGAACACAATATGACAGACATTCCACACGGTTTAGTATTAGGAAAGGTGATGAATAGAGTTGAGTGGAACAATCAACTGTTTAGTTTACATGTTCAAGCTCCAGTTTCACCCTACCTTGCTGGTCAATTTACTAAACTGGCTGTGTTAAATGGTGACGAATTGATACGTCGCGCTTATTCAATGGTCAATCACCCTGAGCATAAAGCAGGTCATCAAAATTTGGAGTTCCTTATCATAAAAGACGCCGATGGCCAGCTCTCGCCGAAGTTACACAAATTAAGTATTGGTGATGAGGTATATGTAGGAAAGGATCCCAGTGGCTTTATGACACTAGATGAAATACCAGCGACAGCAAAAGATTTATGGCTTCTTTCAACAGGCACAGCAATTGGTCCTTTCTTAGCTATGTTGGAGACCCAAGGACTAGAAGATCGATTTGACCATTTAATTTTGGTTCATGCCGTTAGAACAGAAAATGACCTTACTTATTCACAGCGCATTTCTCAACTCACCTCTCGACTAAAGGGAAAACTACAATATGTGCCAATTATTTCTAGAGAACATGTCTCCGGAAGTTTACGGGGAAGAATCCCAGCGTTGCTACTTAGAGGCGAGCTCGAACGCGCTACGCAACTGCCCATCAGTAAAAGACACAGTTTCTTCTATCTTTGTGGAAATCCAGCAATGGTTCGAGACACAAGCGACGCCCTAAAAGAACTTGGATTAACCAAACATTTACGTAAAAAATCGGGACAATTCAGTAGTGAAAATTATTGGTAGCGACAGTAAATAGGTAAGCGAGCTTTAGATAAGTTAAATAGTGCCAATAATAAAAAAAGGAGTGCACATTGGCACTCCCATTTCATCTAACGGTAGCGTGAACCGTTGTTTTTATTGTCGGGCATGGTCTTATAGCGCCGATGCATCCACATCCACTGATCCACACCTTTCATGATCACTTTTTCTACCGCCTTGTTCATAACAACAGCGGCTCCTGTAGTATCTCGCCTTGGGAATAGCTGACTAATATCTTCATCAATATCTAGGGTATACAACTCATCCGTTCTGAAGCTAGAAGCTGTCACAACAGCGCATTTCGTTGCATCGACTAAAACACCTGTGCCCATCGTCGTACTCGCCTGTTCTACTGCAAAAAACGGAACGAAAACAGAATTTTTAAATCCATAATCATGGTCAGGAAGATACCAAAGTCGCCCACCTTTGCGGAGAATTTTCATCATCCCTTTTACATCTTTACGATCCACCATTTGGTGCCCGAAGCGTGTACGCCCCCAAAACTGAATGAAATCATAAGCTGGATTATTATGAGGTCGATACACTCCGTAGCCAGGAGCAAACAAGCTAAATGCGCGGGCTGTCATCTCTAAATTCAAGGCATGGACACAAACAACCAAAACACCTCGCTTTTCAGATTCAAGCTGTTTCATCTGCTCTGTGTTCACTAACTTAACGTGATTTCTTACTCGCCAGTCCGGCCAAAACCAAGCCATACCCGTTTCAATGATCGCTAAACCAGAATTGTTAATATTACTTTCTAATATCTTTTTCTGCTGATCTTTCTGCATATCAGGAAAAGCTAAAGAGAGGTTCTTCTCTGCAATCGACACTCTTTTCTGTGCAAATTTTTGAGTCAGTGAGCCAATGTAAAATCCCAACCGTTTTAATAAGCGATAAGGTAAAACGGTAACGATAAGTGCCAATAAACCAAACCCAAGCCAAACTCCCCAATATTTTGGAGATAACAGTTTGATGGTGAATTTAGGGGCTGAATAAGATTTCATAATAGACAAGTGTTTCCTTATTATTCGTATAACGCACACAATAACAGTAGAGCCATATTACTCCATAACAGAATTGAACCAAATGCCTGATATAAAAAAAGCCACTTCCAACACATAGATATCTATGGTTAAAAATGACTTCAATATCTTCATTATTGACTAATTAGAGGGGTAATTAACTAAAGCATAGCCCAGAGCATAATAAACAGCATCTCTCACTTCAGCACGGTTACCTTCAATCATCGTAAGAAGATTAGCAGCAGCCCGCTCTCCACCCATTACTTGATCAGAATTAGTCAACATAACTCTATAGGCAGGATTTTCATCCAACACCTTTATCCATGACTTTAAAAACATATCAGGTGAAGAAAAATCCAACGGAGCCATAACCATCTCTTTTAATAATGGCCTTAACTCTTCAAATAAATTTTCTTTACGTTTAAAGTGAGCATTAATTCCTGAACGACTAATTTTAGCTTTCTTTGCAATGTTAGCAAATGATAGCTCTGCAACACCGTCTTCAACTACGATTTTTAAAGAGGCGTTGATAATTCGTTGTCTAGTTAACTTGGCTTCGGCTTGACTGACTCGTGGCATTTTGAACTCCTTAATTAGCTCAATATTACCCGAATTTTATCCCATGATGCAATCATATGAATTAAAAGATATTTACTTCTATTTTGTGATGAATAACCTTATCCGATTCGAAAGTAAACGTACATCTAGCTTACAGAATCAAATAATACCGACTCGAATAGACGCAATAATAGAACGGTCCATTAAGCGACAACTAAACTCATATTGGAAGATATGAGTTATAAAGTATCCAATCGAACAAGCATGAAGCGGCTTCCATTTGCAAGCAGCACACACTGTCATCAAGCCAATGAAAAAATGTACAAAAATAGTCTCAATTACGACTCTGCTTTCTACTGCAAGTATAGCGTTACGTCAGTCAGTGTTGCTTACTATACAACCATACTCTTTGTGATCCTCTCAACGATATTATAGTGACCTTTTTCGGCTAGCTCCCAAGACGCATAATTCTCTTGAGATCGATCGAATCGACCACCATGCACGTTCGTTTCAAATAATGCCGGGGCCGCACCACTATCTGAGCAATCACGCCCAAGAAAAATAGTGCTGACAAGTATTGGTTGAGCTCTAAAGTGGTTAATTTTACGTATCATCTTAGCGCTGCCTTTTTTAAAGGGCTTACGTGCTGGAATTTCTTTAACTTCAACATGCCTAGTGCCTTTGCGAACACTCTCTTCAAACCATATAGCCCAGCGAACATAGTCTTCAGTTAAAACTGGCTGTTTTTCAACCAAAATGTAATTTTTAGTATTCATATTCATCATTGCGCCTTGATTAAAAAGTATCACTACATACTTATGCTTCAGTTAAATGTAAAAACTATCCTGTAACCCTATACATAGGTAAATTACATCGCATCCTAGCGCCACTTGCTTTTCAACAGTAGCAATATGGTACCAACAAAAACCAAAACATTAAAGTACAACACCCTTTATCATGACTTTACAGTACATCGTTTAACTTAGATTTATAAATGTTACAACTAAGAGTAAATAGTTAATTTATTTAATTTACACTTGATATTCGCATTTTATAAAGAGGGATTTTTATTCAATAAAACTTACAGCAACCTAGTAAAAGCCCGCTCCTGAGGTAAATTAAATAGAAGCATGCTGAATATAAATTCAAAAACACAAAAATAAACCATTAACATACTGTTAAGAAAAAAGCGTTTGGTGTAAATTTTGGATCTGTTTTTATCGTTTTTTTTATTCCAAATAATTTTTTACAAAAACAAAAAAGTATAAAAATCATCGCTTCCGACAAGAATAACAATAAAGGAAAGCTTCCTTTTCTGGTTGGATTTTACCGTACGGCTTCTATTTTTATCAGATTAACAGTTTGTGATAAACGGGGAGAAAACAGATGATGATATGTAGGACCAAACCATATGCGAGTTACATTACTTGCTCTACACTCGTTGGTTAAGAAAATTACCTTTGAAAGTGTTTTGATTCATTGTTGAAAGCACATCACTGGCCTTTATTCGCTTTAATACAACGCCTGATTCAGTATCTTTAACTGAAATAACTTTACCGCTGTACTGATTTTCTACCTTAGTTTCAATATTTTTTGCGTTAGCACTGATGGCTTGATCAATATAGTTTGCAGCAGAGTTTATTTTGACTTGATTTCCAATTGCATATTGATTTGAGTTATTACTTTTGAAAGCACCCCCAACAGAGGCAAAGTTGTAATAATTTCCACTAACTTGCATAGAGCTCTCCTCGGTTGAATCGAACTTTGATTGTATTAAAAACCATGTGAATTTAATGTCGAATTAGAGGGGCTTATCTTCTATAAATATGAGAAATAAGACGGAAAAACTTTCTGATGAGCATCACGTATTTACAAATCATCCATCACGCAGAGTGAGCGATCAAAATCTTCCGCAACAAAGACCACATATCTAAGTTATTGAATAATAATAACTTCACAACTTGAATATACCGATATTTCATAATCGACATCTAACACTAATTTGATATCAATAATTCCAATATCAACAACGGTTTTAGCTATTTCTTATTCCATCAAGGTTTCGATACTCTTCACCAATAACTTGAGGATTATTAATATGATAACAACATTGCCTACCCTGTATATTAAGGGCACTTTTAATGGCTGGGGACTCGATTCACCGCTATCTGAAACCGCTACTGGGCAGTTCAGTACCACAATTTGCCTCTCATCGGATACACACGCATTTAAGATCACAGATCAAGATGGCACAGCATTATGGACTTTTTCCGGCCATCCTATCGATACAACATTACTGGTTGTGAATAAAGAAACACCGCTCGTAAACACTCAAGGAATTGGTAACGACCTTCATTTCAAACCACAACAAACAGGGCGTTTTGATGTCGTTGTCACTTTCACAGGGCAGCACGCTACCGTTGCAGTAAGCGCAAGCAAAGAGAATATTGAACCAACAGCATTGCGTGATCACCTTACTTATCAGGTAGACGCCGTTCACTATTTACCTCGACAACCACCAGCGCCAGTTCACAACTGTTTAGCTAGTGATCAACTTTTTGCTCAAATAGAAATTAGCAAATCGTCACCCTTTCCGTTTGTATTTGGGGACAACCAAGATGGTTATTACGAAGGTAAAACGCATACTTTCGCCAATGCAGGAAAATATCGCCACTCCCAAGGCTGGTATTTAGGCACATTTGCGAGCTTTATTGACGGTAAGATTAACGATAAAACAAAAGCACTTGACGCTAGGTTACAGGCATACGGGCTTGAGCACCGTTACGAGTCCTCGGCAGATAGGTTCACGCTTATCTCAGGACAACGTACAGCCTGCCTTTCGGTACAAACTCATCAACCAAAAGCACTGTCCATCGTTCCAGAACTCAATATTGCATTCAACCAATCCGAGATCTCCACGTTTAAGCATGGCATCGTTTACTCTTTGCCAGCAAGCCTTTGTCCAGACGGCGCTCCTCAACACATTGCAATAACAGCCAATAAACCATGTACATTCAATGAAGTAAGTTTCAGCGATCACCCAGAGCTCGACTCGACTCTTCATTTGTCCGGTGACAACGTTAAACTCTTCATCCACAGTTTGAACAACGAAACACAGTTTGACGTATACCTATGTTTTGCTGAATCAAAATCTGCTGCCATTCATTTGGCAGAACAAGCGATCGATTCAGACTTGGTCAATTTAAACCGATACTCGATTTATCACTTCTTATGTAAAAATTATCTTTGGACCAATGATATTGAGTATAACCGTGCAGTAATGTGGGCACGACTAGCCAGTCGTACCTTTGTTAACCATGAATTTGGGGCTGGCATTTGGGCAGGGTTACCTTGGTTTAAAGATTGCTGGGGAAGAGATACATTCATTGCGCTTTCTGGAACGAGCCTAATTAACGGCCAATTCTCGGAAGCTAAGGAGATCATCACCAATTTTGCTTCAATGCAGATGACAGATGAAAATTCGATAAATTATGGCCGAGTCCCCAATCGAGTGACCAGCCTTACCAATATGATTTATAACACCACAGATGGTACTCCATGGATGATCCGTGAGGTTATGGAATATCTAAACTACAGCGGTGATTTAACCTTTGCTCAAGAGATCTACCCTGTTGTAAAACGTTTTGTTGAAGGCATCGAAAAACGTTACTTAGATGAAAATGGATTAATGACGCATCGAGATCCAGACACATGGATGGATGCAAAAATCGACGGTCAAATTCCTTGGTCGGCGCGTGGAAATCGCGCTAATGATATCCAAGCCTTATGGTATGCGAGTCTACAGTCGGCCATTGTCCTTGCCGAACTCAATCAGGATGTAGCCGCTAAAACGCATTGGGCTTCCCTACTCCAACAAGTTCGAAGCAATTTTGAGTCCCTATTCTGGAATAAAGAAACCCAAACATTGGCGGATCGAATTGAAGCCGACGGCCAAGCTGATTATAGCATTCGCCCAAACCAGCTCATGACGCTAACCGTTCCGCTACAAGAGCCACTGCTAAGCCCTGAAATTGGATCGAATGTTGTATCGAATGCAGTTTCTGAACTTCTCTTTCCTTGGGGCATTTGCTCTCTGAGCCAAAGTGATGAGCTGTTTCACCCTTATCACGATAAACAGAACCAATACCATAAGGACAGCGCCTACCATAATGGGACAATTTGGGGCTGGAATGCTGGCTTTACTGTATCTAGCCTAGCCATGTTTGGTGGTGAAAACTTAGCATACCAACTGAGTAAAAATCTCGGCCAACAAATAATCGACCAAGGCCATATTGGAACAATGAGTGAAAACTTAGACGCTTGGCAAAAAGACGACGCAGATCTAGTCGAAAGTGGTACTTTTGCTCAAGCTTGGTCTGTCTCTGAATATGCTCGAAATGCACAACAAGATTATCTTGGTTTTAAACCGAACCTGTTAAACAACCAACTTGTGTTGCACCCAAAACTGCCTACAACATGGCATGAATTCACTGCCACACTACCATTTGGTTGTGGTGATAACTTAAACCTTAGCTTTAATCGTTGTGGTGATATTCAACATTTCACATTCCAATCAACACAGAAAGAGTCAATGGCTCTGAAGCTGATTTTAGAGTGTCAAACAGGCAGTAGAATAGAGGTGAGTGGTGAATTAGTTGGAACGATCAAGGTTGAGTTTAATGCTCAAACGGGCGAGCTCAAATCCGATATCAATAACCTAGAAACAAAGATAGAGACATCAATTCATTCTGACTCAGTGTCTAAACTTAAGTTCACTCAACCGAATTGGGAAATAGAACTAACATCAATGTCTCAACCTAACTTCCTAAAAGACAAAATCGAGAATCAAGCCCACCAAGTGGCAATCGACTAGAGTAGATTATCGATGTCATACTGTTCGATATAATACTTCTCGATACAGTACTTCTCGATAAAAAAACGCAGCGGTAATTCGCTGCGTTAACTAAACCTCATGATTAATATTAACTTAACTATCAGTAAGCTACTCAAATAGTCATAAAGTAAAAATATAATGAGAGTTCTATCAAGCTAATGGACATAACTCTCTTACTGTCACTATAAATAATCAGATATTGATATATATTTTCTAAATCAATTGGATATGTATTAGTACCTAACGCTGCTCCCTAAATGGGCATTATCCAATATAAACTCAACCAGCTCAAAAAAGAGAAATCAGGCTCACAAAGGCTGACCAGAGTTTGGAAACCAACGGATATGAGGCACTAATGGATTTAGTCAATTTCGATAATTTTTTAAAACGTTTACAGGTCGATGAACGAATTATAGTACAAGCACACGATTTTCCTGATCATGATGCAATTTCATCAGCATTTGCTCTTGCTTACCTGTTAAAAAAGCTCGGGTTTTCTCCTTTTATTACCTACCAAGGTTATATAGATCGGATATCGTTACGTAATCTTATTGATTGGCTAAACATCCCAACCGTCAGCCCAAAACAATTATCACTTACACCCAATGATAAAATAATCATTGTTGATGGCTGTATAGGAGAAAAAAACGTAACCGATCTTCCCGGATTAGAAGTAGCCGTTATTGATCATCACCAAGTTAAAGCTCCCCACTTTGTTTGGTACTCAGATATACGACCAAACTACGGCTCAACTGCAACAATTCTGGTCGATTACTTTAATTACTACTCACTCGATATACCAAAGAAAATAGCGACGGCTTTACTTGTTGGCCTTACATTCGATACGGCAAATTTTACACGCTCTGTCAGCGATGCAGATATGAAGGCATTAATCCAACTCCAATCTAAATCTGACATGCAGATGGTTAATCGTATCTGTAGAAATCAACTTGAATTCCAAGAATTAGAATTGTTTGACGCTTTACTGTCCTCCATGAAAAGAGAGAAGAATTGTGCTTTCGCTGTATTGCCTGATGGATGCCCTAAAAATATGTTAGGAGTATTAGGTGACTTCTTATTAGGGGTTGATGAAATAGATGTGGTTATTTTGAGTGCACGAAATAGAGGAAAAACTTTTTTGTCGTTACGCTCAGAATGTCCAAACAATAATGTAGAAAAAATAATTCGAAGTGTTCTGAATAACTCAGGTATAGGTTTCGGTGGAGGCCATGCCCATATGGCAGGTGGGATCATCAATGAAATGTACCAACTCTCACAAGAGCTAGATTATGTTTACAATCTTATTCGGCCAAAGCTTATTTTATGCTAATAATTTTTATGCCTCCACATTTACAAATCCATCAAATCGCTATTAAGTAACGCTTCACCCTCGATAATATTACTTAACGAACTCAAAACGCAGCGGTAATTCGCTGCGTTTCAATTTATACAAAGACAGAGATCGCTTATCTTGTCCTAGTATCCTCAAAAAAAGCCATCATATCAGGGAAACGTTTTGCCCAAGCTTGCTCATTGTGCACCGCTCCCTCTTCTTCTTGATAACTTAGACTAACGTTTGAATGCTTGGTCTCTAACTCTATTTTCATTTTCCGCGCGCCATCCAAGTAAACCTCAGAGAAGTCCAATCGGCTATCATCACTCGTCTCGTTTGTTCCCATATCCATATAGACACTTAATGGCAGTTTTGACTTTGTCGATTGAGTCTCTTTCTTGCGGATGAATTCAAAAACCTTCGCTTCGTTAAACCAAAAAGCAGGAGAAAACACACCACATAACCCGAAACAATCTAAATGCTCCATAGCTCCATATAAACTGATCAACCCTCCCATAGAGCTTCCCACAAGGGCGGTATGTTGACGCTGAGGTAAACTTCGAAAGTGCGTATCAATATAAGGCTTTAATGTATTCACAATGAACTCACAATAAGCTTTACCCTCACCACCTAACTTGTAAATCGAGGAGTCACGGCTGGGTAAGTCGAACTCTTGGTCCATAACCCATGGTGAATACTCATTAAAGCGTCCCATCCCTTCGCATTCAGCGCCATTATCTATGGCAACAACAATACAACCTGTGATCTCACCATTCTTCTGCATACGGTCAAGGGTTGCTGGGACTTGCCAACTGTCGCCATAAGATGAACGTTGAGGATCGATAACATTCTGACCATCGTGCATGTAAATCACAGGATAACTCAAGCTAGAATCGTCATAACCATTGGGCAGGTAGATATGAATGCCACGATGTCGATTCAGTTGCGGCATAAAAAAATCATCAATACAGTGCAGACGCTTAGGATCAAAATGAGACATGATTTTCCTCATAAATACATTTTCTTTAGATAAAAAAATGCCCCAGTAAAACTGAGGCACATTATTGAGTGAAATTATTTTGAATTGACGGCTTTTACAAACGCTTCTTGCGCACCTTCAATATTCAACGCTTTCGCTTCATCTAATAAGCTAAGCGCTTTTGGAATATCATTAGACTTCACAGCATTTTGAATGGCAGAAATGTAGAACTTCGTTGATTCAGGTTGAGCTGCAATTGCTGTTTTCGTTTTCACGACGCTAGCAGCGGGTTCTTGTTTAACGACTTTAGCAGGTTGTTCAACCGTTTTAGAAATCGCTCTAAATGGGCGCAACTTAAGCGTTTCAACTTCAAGTTCTAACTTACCCCCTAGTTGATGCGTATAAACAGGATCCGTTACCATCGGCATCACTTCGCCAAACTCTTTCGCTCGGACTTTTGCTGGGTGATCAACCTTAATACTTTCTCCCAGTAAATCTGCTGGCGTGTAAACCACTAGATATGGCGTTTTTGCCGCATCCGCACGAAAACTCGCGATGTAACGAGTACTGGTAAATGCATTTGATGGCAGTGTTTGAAAGTCTTCTAATTTATATTGAGTGACCACTTGAAAATTTTCATCAAGTAATAGAGCGGTCGGAGCAAATACGCTGTCATCAATGAATCGACTTGCTAATTCGATTTTGACTTCTTGTGAGCGATCACTGAAGCGAAATGCGGCAAAGTGGCTGTTACCAGAAACAAATGAACCGACTGGAGATGCTAAATCGATATCAAATTTAATATCTTCATTATCTTGTAGCTGAACAAAAGGGAATTCAGAATAGGTGGTACAACAAACTTCAGAATTCGTTGGGGGAGTCAATTCAAGCTTAACTTGAGCATCTGAAGCACAACCGCTAAGTAAGGCACCTAACACTACGGCTAATATAGAGCTTTTTTTATTAATCATTGTTTTCTCACTATAGGTTGCTTGTGGGTTATAACCATCAACTATAACTTGTAGGGCATAACGTCAAAAAGGCAGCCCAAAGGCTGCCCTTAATACTAAACGATTTAGAACCAGATTTCAGTGTGTACACCGAATACAAATTGGTCATCGCCGTTTTCAATACCAATAATGCCCGCACTTGCTTCATCATCGGCTTTAATGTAGCTGATGTATGGCTTAACTTGTGGGCGACCAAAGTAGTCTGAGTTAGCTGTAAATGCAGTTGCAATTTCAAGGTTAATGATGTTGCTTTCTACAGCATCGCCAGTACGACCCCAGTAACCTTCATCACCTTCTTCATGGCCGTATGAAGCTGTTGCTTCTAAACGAACATTATCATTAAGCTTATAAGAAGGACGAGCAGCTACGATGTAACGAGTCAGACCTTCCGCACCAAACAGTTGGTCAAGAGCCGTAAAGTAGGCTACTTCTGTACCTAGTTGCACTTTATCTGAAATGTTCAGTACACCGTAAGATGTTAGGAATAGTGACTCAGCGTCATCATTGCCGCCAGACCAGTTACCAAAGTTCACACCACGGTTTTGCATTACACCAGAACCGTAAGCAATTGCGTTTTGAGTCCAACCATCAAGGCCATAGTAGCTAGTATTTAATGTTACAGAAGCACCTACGCCGTCATCATTTTCGCCATCTAACACTTGCTTACCAAGTTTTAGGTCAAAATCAAGACTACCAATACCAGCATCTACACCGTAGTAATACATATCGATTGAAGATAATGTAGTACGTGGTTCAGTTTTATGTTTATCACCAAAAGCATCAATCGAATCAGCCATTACATAAGCGATACCAGCAGTGTTGCCACCAAGTTTAGTTTGGATACCCGCACCAATACCTGAAGATTGTTTCCAGAACTCACCAGAAAGAATACCCGCAGCACGGTTTAAGAAGCGTTGACCACCCCAAATAGAAGTGTCTTCACCTAGAATACCACCTAGCTCAACAAATGCTTCTTTAACAGCAAAGCCATCTTCATCACGTACAGCTTCGTCACCATCAGATGAATAAGCGTAAGAGTTACCGTTACCAAATTCGGTACGAACTACATAATCAGCCCAAACACCATTTTCGTATTCACTGTGCTTTTTAATTGTGAATTCGACTTGGTTTGTACTCTTACCGTGAGTACCCGCTGTTTTGTAGTCTGGGCGACCAAATTCAGTATCTGTCGTTGTACCATCAACAACACGAACGTTCGAAGACATGTAACCATGTACTTCCCAACCATCAGTTACAGTATCAGTAGCAGCAGCGAATGCAGAACCCGCAGCTAATGTAGATGCCACTGCAGCAGCAATTAAACTTACTTTATTCATTCTTAACTCCATCAAGGATGATTTATAATTTATGGACGACTTATAATTTTTTGGTTCTTTTTGCGATGCATCCTGTAAAGGCAGTAAACAGGTCGCATCGAAAAAAGAGGTAAGATGGGAACAAGTCCCCGGTTGTTTCAACGAGGTCCATAATAGGCAAGGATGAGAAGGCTGACTTCCTCCACCTTAATTAAATTTAAGGGGGATGATTAGGGATGAGATAAATTACAGAATGACGTTTATTTAGCTTTGATCACACAAACAGGGGGGAGGAGGCGATCGATTTATATCGGATACCCTGACAAAACGATAACTAAGTCATAGTTTTGTTAAACCCATTCATAAAAATGTAATTTAATTACATAAACATTTATCTAAATAAGGTGCTTGACCTTGTTGAGACAAAGCTTTTTACTAATAGTTCTATCCGTGTAGTAAATGAAAAAGAATTCCTAACATGACAAAAACGCTCTCTCGCCCTTATCCACTTGGCGCTACGCTCAAAAATAATGGCTGTAATTTTTCCATCTATGCTCCGGAATGCAAATCGATAAAACTTGCTCTATTTGATGAGCAAGATAAGTTTGAAACCTTCCCTTTAGAAGGTGAATATGCAGGGATTCGTTATACCCATATTCCAAACATCAAAGCACAGCAAAAATATGGTTACATTATTGAAACAGAAAAGGGATTACACCTTTTATCTGACCCTTATGCTAAAGCCATTGATAAAGCACTCCACTACGAGACACCTTATAGCTCAGAAAAAAGCTTCTCTATGCCAAAATGTGTTGTCATTGACGATAAGTTTGATTGGCAAGGTATTGAGCAACCAAGAATTCCCAAAGAAGACACCGTTCTTTTTGAAACTCATGTAAAAGGCTTAACTAAGCTGAATCCAAATTTAAATGAAAGCGAAAAAGGCACTTATTTAGGCTTATACAGCCCCGAAATGCTCGCCTTTTACAAACAACAAAATATTAACTCTATCCAACTATTACCCGTTGCGGCATGCATGCATGAGCCCCATCTATTAGAGATGGATAAGGTTAATTATTGGGGATATAACCCATATTTATTCATGGTTCCTGACCCTAGATATGCTAAAAATGATGCGGTAACTGAGCTAAAAACAGCCATTCGGGAACTGCACAAAAATGGCATCGAAGTCATTTTAGATGTGGTGTATAACCATACGGCGGAGAGCGGTGAAGGTGGGCCAGTATTCAACTGGAAAGCTCTAGATTCACGTGTATATATTAAACACGGTTGCCATTATGCCAACTTTACAGGCTGCGGTAATACCGTTGATTTAACATACCAACCAGCACTCAACCTTGTGATGGATACTCTTCGCTATTGGGTCAAAGAGTTCAAAGTTGATGGTTTTCGCTTCGATTTAGCCGCAACTCTAGGTAGACAAGGGGACAATTTTAACCCTGAAGCAGCCTTTTTCAAAGCTGTTGCCCAAGATCCAACCCTACGCGAAACCAAACTTATTGCAGAACCTTGGGATATAGGCCCAAATGGTTATCAAGTAGGCAATTTCCCTCTTGGCTGGAATGAATGTAACGATAAACTGCGTGACATTACCCGTAGCTTCTGGCGTGGTGATCAAGGCTATTTAAAAGAGTTTGCCACTCGACTAATGGGTTCGCGCGATCTCTACAGTGCCGCCAATTGGCCTCATAAACTGACCGTCAATTACATTACCTACCATGACGGCTTCACTATGCAAGATCTTGTTTCCTACAAGCATAAGCACAATGAAGATAATGGCGAACACAACCGAGATGGGCATGGAGATAACCGCTCAGAAAACTACGGAGTAGAAGGTCCTTCTGAGAACATGCTTATTATCGCCACCCGTGAAAAACAAAAACGTAACTTCATGGCGAGCTTAATTTTTGCGTTTGGTATTCCTCATATATTAACGGCTGATGTGCTATCACATACCCAAAATGGCAACAACAACGCTTATTGCCAAGACAGTGAAACCAGCTGGTTAAATTGGGAGAGCAATGAAAGAAAAGATTATTTCAAAGGCTGGCTATCGGAAATGATCAGGGCACGCCAAGAGTTTATGGTGCCTTTCATTAAAGCGTTTAGTGGAGAAGGTAGAAACAATAACCGCATTTTTTGGCGTCGTATTGATGGAACCTTAATGGAACATGATGATTGGAACCGTTTGAGCTCTGTTGCGCTGCATTTGGGTATTGATAGCGATGGTGCTGAAATGGTTTACTTAATCAACCAAACCAGCGCTCCTGCGAGATTTAAGTTACCAAATGATAAAAATCAAATTTGGGAAACCATATGTGATACCAACTTGAGAAATGTACAGCATGGACACGCAGAAGGAGAAGTTCTGTTGTCGCCAACCTCAATGGCTATATTACACTTTCGACCTAAAAATTAGCAGGGTCAGTACTATCAGTCTGTTCGAATAGTATCAGTCTAAACATAAAGGCGAGATGATTTATATCTCGCCTTTTTTTACACTTCTAAAAACTGAAGAATGGAAACATTTAACGATAATTAAAAACAAGCAACAGCACAATTGACACATTGCGGTAATTTATAAATTAGGCAGTTACAAGAAGCGCATAAACAGCTATTCAAACAAAACCGAAAAAGGCTCTCAGTATCTATTGCGAGTCATTTCGACTGAGCCCGAAGTAAGGTCGACAAAAACCATTTTTATGGACGATATGCTACAGCGTATTATCACAATGCGTCTTACGGCCTACGTTCGCGAAGAGTTGAGCTTAGACTACGCCCCGTTTGTTATGACTTTAATGGAAGATAGTGAGCCAAACAGCGACTGGCTAATCGGAGCACAAGTTGCTCCACATAATGAAGCCATGATAGAAAAGGCCATTGATAAGATCGTTTCGGACATTCAACTTGGTGTGTCTAATCAAGAAGTGGAGATCGCTGCGAAACAGTTAATGAAGGATATGACTTCAGAATTAAACAACCAGAAACTCTACACTTGGTCGATGACCCGCTATCTGGTTCACAATTATGGTTTTGATGAATTCTTAGATTTGGAAGGAACAGCAAAAGGGATTAGTAAAGAAGATCTATCCAACAGAGCAAAGGTGGCCTTTGGTAGCAGCACTTGGCAAAGCAAAAATATTCTGCGACCAAAAAGTTAACTGACTAAGCTCAATTACTCGCAAATATGTATGTGGCATTGAACACCAGAGTCAATGCCACTTATCCAACAGAAAGAACAAAGTCAATTTGATTTTAAACCAGCTTCAGCCTTCTGTTTAGCAACTAAATACGCATCAATATGCTTTTGTATCGCCGTTTTTGTTCCTTTAATTAACCGACCGTTGAACATGCAGTACCATGCCTTTTCATCATCACTGTCGTTTTTAATCAAAAAACCGTTGTAGTGTTCATTTCTCGACTGAGCTTTGTTTTTTTTGAACCGTTCATTTTGGATCGCAAACTCTTGAGGGTCGACAACAGATGCCGTATCGCACCACCAATCAATACTCTTCTTTAATTCAGAAATATTACCAGTCAGTATCTGCCCTTTGATCTTAACCTTCCATACACTTGCTGACTGATTAGCAAGCTTAAAATTAAAGCCCCGATAGTTTGCAATGGCCATGATATATAATCTTTTAATTCTAATAACGGATATTGGTTGGATTATATACCGTACAGCAGAACAGAAAAAGATCTGTACCACGGTTTTTTATCATATTGCATTTGTTATATTGACCTGGTCATTTATTACCCACCCTCACGTCAACACCAGTCGTTCAATACAAAAGCAGAAGTTCGATTACGACGTAAATCAATACCAAGAATAATGCAATCAAATGGTTACATTCCGAACATATTGCATATAGGATAAGCCTATCTAATTTACGAAAATCCGCGTGATTCCTTTGCCTCCTCCATCTTGAAGCCAATTTGAACGTTTTCGTAATAGTAAAAATAACGTTAGGAATTAAATATGTATAAGTTATTTGAAAGCTTTACTCAGGCTTTCCCACAAGATGATCCTAAACAGCCCCCCAATGGGATTCTGGCATTTTGTCTTCATTACACCAAAGGATTCGAAAAACCGTTAGCTATTCTCGCAGTAATGAGTATGAGTATTGCGATAATTGAAGTATCACTTTTTGGCTTTATGGGACAATTAGTTGATTGGTTATCGACGAGTAACCCCGACACCTTTTTAGAACAAAATAGCTCCACGTTGATTGGTCTTGGCATTTTGCTGCTCGTGATCATGCCAATCATGATCACCGCTTACTCATTGCTTATCCACCAGACGTTGCTTGGCAATTACCCAATGTCGATTCGATGGTTGGCTCACCGTTATTTACTAAAACAGAGTCTCTCTTTCTATCAAGACGACTTTGCCGGGCGCGTTGCAACCAAAGTAATGCAGACATCGCTCGCCGTTAGAGAAACGGTAATGAAAGCCGTCGATGTTTTTATCTACGTGACCGTCTATTTCACTGCCATCATTTTTATGCTTGCGCAATCGGACTGGCGACTTATGGCACCAATGCTGATATGGCTAGGGATTTATCTTGGGATTCAATTCTATTTTGTTCCTAAGCTTAAAGCCGTTTCGTCAGAACAAGCGGATGCCCGATCACTAATGACTGGGCGAATTGTCGATAGTTACACCAACATTGCGACCGTGAAATTGTTTTCTCACAGTAAACGTGAAACAGAATACGCAGAAGAGGGAATGGAAGGATTCTTAGATACGGTTCATAGACAAATGCGCTTAGTCACCGGTTTTAACGTCTGTGTTGAACTAGCGAACTATCTACTTGTGTTCTCCATCTCCGCGATTTCCATTGCTCTGTGGATGGACAGTGCGATCACTATAGGTGCCATCGCGATCGCGATCAGTTTGGCCTTGCGTATTAACGGCATGTCGAAATGGATCATGTGGGAAGTTGGCGGACTGTTTGAGAATATGGGTACGGTAATTGATGGTATGAAAACACTATCAAAGCCTATCGACATACAAGACAAGCCCGATGCTCAACCTATAGAAGTACCTCAGGGTGGCATTGTATTCGATAACGTCAGCTTCAATTATGGCGAGAATAAAGGGGTGATCAATAACCTTAACCTCAATATTAAGCCCGGAGAAAAAGTCGGTTTAGTGGGACGTTCAGGCGCAGGTAAATCCACCTTAGTTAACCTATTACTCCGATTCCATGATGTTGAAGGCGGTCAGATCCGTATTGATGATCAAGTGATCTCTGATGTCACTCAAGATTCACTGCGTAGCAATATCGGAATGGTCACTCAAGATACCTCTTTACTGCACCGTTCGATCCGAGAAAACATTCTATATGGCAAACCCGATGCCGGAGAAGATGCTTTACTTGCTGCGACGAAACAAGCTCACGCTCATGAATTTATTGAAACGCTGACCGACCCATTCGGAAATATTGGCTATGATGCTCAAGTGGGTGAACGAGGTGTCAAACTGTCTGGCGGACAACGTCAGCGAATTGCGATCTCACGAGTTCTTCTCAAAAATGCACCACTGCTCGTCCTAGATGAAGCAACCTCAGCGTTAGATTCGGAAGTCGAAGCCGCCATTCAAGAGAGCTTAATTGAACTTATGGAAGGCAAAACGGTTATCGCCATTGCTCACCGCCTATCGACAATTGCCGCAATGGATCGCTTAATCGTGCTTGATAAAGGAAATATCGTAGAACAAGGTTCACACCAAGAGTTAATCAACCAAGGTGGCATCTACGCCCAACTTTGGGCTCATCAAACTGGTGGTTTTATTGGCGAGAACTTAGATGTCAGTGGAAGCAACTAGTAATGCAAACCATTAGTTAGTGCTAATTGAAATGGCGACCCGTTTATGGTCGCCATTTTTTTACCTTTTAGTCAGCCACTACTTTTCGAGTTCAGCCTCGCCATGACGCTTTTTAAGTGTTTGGAACAGCCACCCTAGACCAATAAGAGCTAAGCCTAGCCCTAAGAAACTTGCCGCTCGCCAAATACCATCCAGGTAACTAACATCAGAAATGAAGACTTTCACCACCGCAAGCCCCACAACAATTAAGCCATAAGTTTGTTGAGCAGATTTTTGACGAACCACACCAATGTAGGTCCATAACGCTCCCAAAATGACTAATGCAGCAGAGTAAGTTAACCATTCCGCCATGCTGGTTGTTTCCAATATCGACATGCTTTCTGTTTGCCAAAATTGACGAATTGATAATGCAAGCCATAACGCGAGCAACCCACCACCTACAACATATAACCAACGAGGTTGTACCGGCTCAGGGCACCAATTTCGGTGAGCTAAAATAATAAGCGCGGCGCCTGGAAGTAACCAACCCAGAGATAAACCATTAAACAGTGGTATCGCTGTAGCCGACACGGTATCTGCCGATAACGGCATAAACTGAGTGTTGAGTAAAAACATACATATCAGAGCGACCAATAATAGAGCGTAACGGTAGCATAGATAGAAATAATGCATTGTATGACTAAACTGCTGGCGGTAACTGTAGACACCAACCAATACAAGCGCCTCTATTAACCAGAAACTCACACTCGTTAAATCAAGTTTATCGAATATTACAAAGCTACCAGTCAGCCAGTAATGACTTTGCATCAAGACAAAGATAGCAATGACATGAACGAGTGCGCCTTCAAACCAATCCGCTAATACAATGCTTTTCTCACGCATCATTTTTAATGCGAAACCTAAAATGACAATCGCAGGTAAGCAATTTGCTACCGCGACCCAACCTTGTGGCGAAAGCCCTTGTTGCCACGACTCAATCACAGGTAATAAGCTTAAACGAGTGAGCAATAGTGAGACGGCAATCTTAACGACAACATCACGCAACACAGCGTAAGAAAGAACCATTTGAAGAGTCATTGCCAAAACTTGTAACGCTAATAAAGCAGTGAACACCTCGCCATAGAACCAAATATAATTAAGTACCAACAGTACAGCATGAATTGACGCTGAAAGGTCCGAACGCAATCTTGGTTCCATTTTTGCCAATCCACCGAGTCCTAAGCATCCGCCAAGAGCAAAAAGGCTTGTTAGCCACAATCTGTCTGGATAATTTCCTTCCACATAAACCAATACACCAATTAGCATTAATGCACCGCAAGATACCGCCCACCAATAACTGAATGTGGAACGATAACTGGCTGAAAACTGTCTATAAGAACGCAATACAAGAAGCACAGTCCAGAGAGCTAACACCCCAAGCACTGATAAAAGGGACTCTGGCGTATTCAATAAATGTAGATGCAACACAGCAGTGAGAATGACCGTTGAAACCAATGATAATAATTGGGACTCACGGCTTGAATAGCCTCGACGAACAGCAGGCAATAGCAACATGACAAAGGGAGTGATAGCTAACGAAAAGAGCGTAAAATTACTCAGTGGAAGATGTGATTCTGCAATAAGTATCAGCGCGCCAATCATCCCCGCAATGATTGCAGGGTGATACCAAGTCCGCGGTACTCTTTGGCGAAACGGTACTTTTAGCGCCCAACCCTGATGAGGCACAAGCACTAATAAATAGGTGGATAAGGGATAAAATAGCGAAACCCAAAGTGTTAAATTATCGGTTTCAATGGCGGAACTCATCAGCCCAAGCCATCCAATATGAGCCAAGCTAATAAACAAAGACAGCCAAGGAACATTCATTCGCGGGCGCACATATAATCCAGCAGCCGTTACCATGCTGATATAGCTCATGAACACATAGAAATTAGGCGTCCCTTCACCAACCCAGAAAGGAGCCGTATAACCACCAATTAGCCCTAAGATCGCCATTAAGCTTCCAAACCGATAACTTAAAGTCAAACAGACCAAAGCGGTTAATGCGATAAGCCCCAAAGCCCATGACTCTGGAACAAGTTGATACATCACCGTTGCGAACACAATCGTGAGATAAATACCGGTCATCCCTGCGGCTGCAAACGTTGCTGGAATATAATCTTGGTTAGGAATATCAACAAGACGCCACCTCTTCGCCTGTATTTGTCGATGTAACCACTCCGCAAAACCAACAATAGCCACTGACAATATCAAGCTTCCGGTAATGCGCCCTTGAGGTGAGATTTCAATTCGACTTCCAACAAACTGCACTAAATACCCGATACCAAATACAAGAGCTAACCCACCGATCCATACTAACCAGTTCCGTTTTAAGTGGACGACAATCTGTTGTCCAAATCCAACTTCCGTTTGATTGCAATTTTCTAGTGGATTGGGAGGACGACGTGAATTGTTAGTGGTGTTTGAAACGATAACTTCCGATTCTAGATTAACTTCAGGAGTGTCATTGGCGGCGGATTGCAATGATTCAACGATAGGCGAGCTTTCATTCACTCCTAAGCTATCAGCAGTATCTATCGATGACTCCGCTTCTCGCTGATACACATCGTCCCCTTTAGAGGTTGAAGGTTGCCTTTCTGTATACACACCACGTTTCAGCTCCGTTAGTCGATCCACTTTTTCATTCAATTGAGACAAAGCCGATCTTAAGCGTTTTGTTTCTATCAAAGCTCTAATGGCAACGATAGGGCTCACAAGCAACGCTATCACCACCAATCCGATAATCAGCACAACTTCATCCATGTTAGCTTCCTATGACGTATCACGATTAATCATTTAATCCACGAACTTATTAGGCTGTACATCAAACGACTGATATTAATATTTCATTGTACCAATATAGTTTAGCTTTAATATGTCTCGGCATAGAGAATTGAGTAAATACCGAACTACAACCGTTATATCTCTTCATATCAACCTCGATATCAATAAATTAATTATTCTAATAAAAAGAATAACGATAGCGTGATCCTCTAGACAATATTTATATCAATAGAGATATACACTCCAAACCGAATATTAATCGAAACAATCAACATTAAATGCATATTTATCAACAGTAATGAATTTTTATTCGTTTGGGCTTTTCCACATCTGGAGATTTACAATGAACAAAATATCTTTATCCATTTTATCTGCTGCAATTCTTTCTACATTTACCATTAGCGCTGATGCGTGTACGGGTTTAATTGTCGGAAAAGGTGCATCTATTGATGGCAGCATTATGATCGCACGTAATGAAGACTTCGGAATCAATAACTGGAACAAACACTTAGCATACCGTCCTGCTCAAAAAAATGAATCAGAGACCTGGAAGTTAGGTAATGGTCTAGAAGTTCCTATGCCAAAAGAGTTCTTCGCATACTCAGCGATTCCAGATTGGGATGCAAATACTGTTGATAGCCAAAGTAAATTTTATGAAGAGCGTGGTATTAATGAATATAACGTTGCAATATCAGCAACCACCAGCGCTGAAATAAATGAAAAGGCATTAAAAGTAGATCCACTAATTGATGACGGTGTCATTGAAGCCATAATTCCAACATTAATATTACCTCAAGCTAAAACAGCAAAAGAGGGGGTGACATTATTAGGTGAATATATTGAAAAATACGGCGCAGGCGAAGGTAATAGCTTATATATTGCCGACATCAATGAAGTTTGGTTAGTCGAAATTGGCTCTGGACATCACTGGATCGCGGTTAAAGTTCCAGATGACAGCTATGCGATGATCGCCAATGGCTTACGAATTCACGGAGTTAACCTTAATAGTAAAAGCGTCATGCACTCGAAAGGGCTAGTCGAATTTGTGAACCAGCATAAACTGCTCGACAATCCTGATGCCAAATCATTTAACTTTGCCAAAGCATTCGGAGTCACGGGGGATGTTTATAACATCGATCGCGAATGGCTAGGTCAGAAGATGTTAACAGAGTCAAAAAGCCAGCCGACTCGACAAGATCAGTACCCGTTATTCATGAAGCCCGATGAGAAGATTTCCGTTCAAGATGTAGCAGAAGTACTTAGTGCGACATACAAAGGCACATCATTGGAAGAGAAAGGCCAACGACCAATCAGAGTAGAACGCCAACTTGAATCTCATATCATACAGTTACGTCCAGAGATGCCATATGAACTTCAAGGGCTAATTTGGCAGAGCTTTGGTGTGTTACCTGAATCCGTTCTCGTGCCTCTTTATTCGAGCCTTCAAGAGTACCCAACGCCTTACTTGACTGGTGGTGACACTTACACAGACAACTCCGCTTACTGGCAATTTAGAAGCTTAACCGCCCTTGCTTCAGCTAATCAAAGCAAGTATCTGCCAATGCTTAAAGAAATTTGGGATAAAGAAGAGACTAAACTCTACAAACAAGTCAGCCAATTAGACACCACATTGAAATCGCTCTACAAAACAGATAAACAAGCCGCATTGGATATGGCATCTGATTACTCTTTTGGGCAACTACAGCGCACGCTCACAATGGCGACTGACATTCGTTATAAAATGATGACAGATCTAACAAAAAGTACAGAGAAAAAATATTCAGATGAGGAATTCAAAAAGATAATGAATCTATAGATAAAATGTAACAGAGGCGGTCAAATAACGACCAACTTCAAAATGTTGGCCTATTATTTATAGTATCTTACGCTTGTTCGTTTACATGCTCATCTTCAGCGACTAAATTGATAGACGCAAAAGAGACCAAACGCCCTTTGCTTGCGCGTTCTGGATGGTCAGATTCCGAAAGGGATCTGACCTTTTTCATCGATTCTATTCGCAGTTATCCATCTTTTCTTTCCTACGATTCTTTTTTTCCTTAAAATCTCGCTTAATAACATCTATCGAGATTTAAAATGAACAAAAGTTTACTGACCAACCTGATCTCCATATCGCTTCTCGCGGCTGGATACCAACTAAACAACACGACTCTACTTTATGCTGGGTTATTCGCTTTTTCTGGAGCAATAACAAACTGGCTTGCCATTCATATGTTATTTGAGAAAGTACCGGGTCTATACGGGTCAGGGGTCATACCCGCTCGTTTCGAAGAGTTCAAAGCGGCGATCAAACAATTAATGATGGAGCAATTTTTCACAGAGTCGAATATTGATAGATTTTTAAACAAAGAGATGGCGAGCGGTAAAAGTTTAAATTTGCAGCCCGTGATATCAAAAATAGATTTCAACCCAACCTTCGACTCACTTATTGATGTGATCGCGAACTCTTCTTTTGGTGGCATGTTAGCAATGGTTGGTGGTACGGAAGCACTACAGCCACTAAAGCAACCATTTGTAGAAAAGATGCAAGAATCAGTCATTGAAATCAGCCAAAGCGAGTCAGTAAAAGAAGCATTGAAAGAGCAGCTAGAATCTCCAGCCATGATGGACGAGATCAAAATCAATATTGAAAACATCATCGATCAGAGATTAAATGAACTCACACCGAAATTAGTCAAAGAGATGGTCCAAAAAATGATTAAACAGCATTTAGGTTGGTTAGTAGTTTGGGGAGGGGTGTTCGGTGGTCTAATCGGGGTTATTTCTTCACTCGCCGCTTAATCAAAGTACACTCGGCTTTCGGTTTATAATTAGAGGGGCAGCAATGTTGCTCCCTTTAAGATCCATTACCGCTTCTCTTGTTCCGACCTTATCGCAAAAGAGTTTGTATATTAAAAAAACTGCCTATATTAGAAAGGTTAGGTATAACAGCACACCTCTAAAGATTCAGCATACCACTGTGAGCTCATCTGAAAATGAAACTCATACCCACTTTAATACTGTTCAATTCCCTCATGCTCTCTAACAAACCTAGTACACACTCAAATATTTTACAAAACAACACGTTATGACACGGTCAATTTATCAAATGATAATCAACCTATTCATTATCTTTATTTACATTGAACCTTTAAAGAACGATTTTGAGCTAAATTGAAAAGAGCAAAATAGGAAAAGCATGAATAATGAAGTAAATAGCAGTTAAGGAAGAATCAATGATTACCTATATAATATCTTACAAACCTTTTGGAATTGGGAATTGGACTAAGGCAACGGTATCAAAGGACATCGCTGAAACTCTTTATAAAGAGTACACCGAATATGGCTGGCCTGTATCAATTGAACAAGTAGAGGTTGCTACTGACTCAAAAGATGAGAGTACAACCACAGCTTAAACTAATTGAGTACGACTTTATCGCTTCATAAGTGGATTTCATGATTAGCAAGTCGTGCATACGTCGAACGATCCGCAGGTGACATGGACTGACAATTGCAAGAACGGCAAAACAACTGCTGCTCTAATTTGTAGTAATGCTCACCATTAATAAATTGATTCATTAACTGTTGAAATGACTGTAAGACACCGCCATTAGCACTATCATGGTCCGTATTGCGTCGCATCAACGCCTTGTGTGCTGTCACTTTTTGGCATGTCGAACAATATGTATCAGGCATTTCCTTCCCCTAAATATGTCAATCAGTTAATGATAATTGACACATTCTGTTCAATTTTGTTCCTAGTTCAAAAGTTAAAATACAAAAAACGTGCGTTATGTTCAAAAAACAACCTTGTTTTTTCAAAGAATGAGACTTACGTGCAACCTATCTTTCCCTTGATCATACTTCTGAAATAAAAAAGCCCTCGCGATCACTCGCAAGGGCAGATATGCAACAACCTCAAATATTAAAATTAATCTAATTCAATAAGGTTTTTCTTAAACTTCTTATGTTGTTCGATGACTGCCTTCTCTGGCTCCGCAGTCATTAAGCTCACAACAACAATCGCTAATGTTGAGAAAATAATACCCGGTACGATTTCGTAAACATCAAACCAACCACCTGAAATCTGCTTCCAAACCACGATAGTAACGCCGCCAATAATAATACCTGCTAGCGCACCGTTTCGGTTCATACGATCCCAGTATAGGCTCAATATAATGGCTGGACCAAATGCCGCACCAAAGCCTGCCCATGCATAAGAAACAAGGCCAAGAACCGAGCTATCAGGAGTCATTGCAAGTACCAATGCGACAAGTGAAATACCGATGACAGCGATACGACCAACACGCACAATCTCTTCAGATGATGCATCTTTCTTAAATACCTGTTTATAGAAATCTTCCGCAAGAGCTGAAGAAGAAACAAGCAGTTGAGAATCCGCTGTACTCATGATGGCAGCCAAAATAGCTGCAAGTAAAATACCCGCAATCACAGGGTGGAAGATAGCATTCACCAATAGCATGAAAATTTTCTCGCCATCAGCCAATTCGCCCGCGCCTGAATTTGTCACATACACCAATCCAACAAGACCAACGAGCATAGCACCAGCCATAGATAACGCCGTCCAAATCACCGCAATACGACGCGCTGAAGTAAGGTCTTTGTTAGTACGGGTTGCTTTGAAACGCGCTAGGATATGCGGCTGACCAAAATAACCCAAGCCCCAAGCAACAAGCGAAATAATCGCGACAGCCGTTAGAGGCTCACCTTTCGAATCATTCCAGAAAGTCAGTAACTCAGGGTTAATTGCATACAGATCATCACCAAGTTGACCAAGGCCCCCTTGCATCGCAGCAATTGGGACAATCAGCAGAGCAGCAGACATCAGCAAACCTTGCACCAAGTCCGTCCATGATACGGCTAAGAAACCACCGAACAAAGTATAAGAAACCACGCATACTGTGCCAATAATAACGGCTGTCGAATAGTCTAGGCCGAATACTGTTTCAAATAATTTTCCGCCTGCAACCAAGCCTGAGCTTGTATAAAAAAGGAAGAACAAAAGGATGAAGAAAGCAGAAATCACTTGAATCTGTTTTGTACTGTCATTAAAACGGCGAGAAAGGAACTCAGGCAGTGTTAATGAATCCGTTGTAATACTGTAAGTACGAAGGCGTTTTGCACTGATTAGCCAATTTGCCCATGTACCAATTAATAAACCACCCGCAAGCCAAAATGCCTCGATACCTGCTGCATAAGCGTAACCTGGTAAGCCAAGCAATAACCAACCACTCATGTCTGATGCGCCAGCAGAAAGTGCAGCTGGCCACGGCCCTAGTGAACGGCCACCCAAGAAATAATCACTTGAGTTTGACGTACGCTTGTAAGCGATAACGCCTATCGCAAGCATCATAATTAGATACGCGATAAATGTGGTAGTGATAGCAAAGCTATTTTCTATCATTTGATGGTCCTCTTCTTAAAGATCGCTTTCCATGCCCCCTCCTCTTCTTTAGATAGTTTGAAGAGGAGAGGTAATAAAGAAAGTTAGTGAGCGTCACTTCCAAGTTCTAACAAGGTCGCGTTACCGCCCACAGCTGTTATGTTTATAGTTCTCGTACGTTCCGTTATGAAGCGCAGCGATAAGTGTGGATCATGAGCAACAGTCAATGTCGCCAGATCCTTTTCCGACGCTAAGTGATTAGAAACCAATACTTGTGACACTAAGTTCACGATGGCCCCCTCTCTCTTAGCTAATTGAAGATTGATGCTATGTTCAATCTCCGAGTTTCCGACATAACCCACCGATCGCACATCACATGCGAGCAGTTGATGATAGGCATCGTAAGAGACGACTTGAATCAGGTTATTAGGGAAACGAGACTGCTCTATGGCAGTTTGAATTCCTTGGTTTAGCGCCATATCATCACTGCATAACATCACGCTGTTTCCAGCAATCAGTGCCGCAGTAAATTGAGCAATTATGGCTTGTTGAGCTGTCGTATCCCCATTGGAATCTTGTTCAAAAACAAGAGCCGCGACACCACGCCCAGCGGTGTAAAGTTCGTTTGTTTCACCCGTAGGCCCAATTAATTGGTGACTCTCTGCGAGCAAGGTTGAAGCTTGTTGAATGTGAAATGACATCACTGGCGCTAAGCTAGGTAAAACCTCACTTAATTGAGCCTTCAGTGAAAGTAACTGCTCACACTTATAATCAAAGTTGGTTAAATTCCACTGTTCCCATGCTAAAAAAGCATCTGAAAAACCTGTCACTTGATGAACCATGATATTTCTCCTGTGCTTTCTTAGTGAGACGCTGATTGATCAGCAAATTTAACCTGAGTGAAACGGTACAAATAGTGCGGGCCGCCAGCTTTTGGCCCTGTACCTGATAGTCCTTGGCCTCCAAATGGTTGAACACCAACGACTGCTCCTACTTGATCTCGGTTGATATAACAGTTTCCAACACGCGCATGTTTTTCAATCCAGCGGTAAGTCGTTTCATTTCGGCTATGGATGCCCATGGTTAGGCCAAAGCCCGTCTGGTTAATTTGTTCGACCACATTCGTTAATTCGCTCGCTTTAAAACGAACAATATGCAGGATAGGACCAAACTGCTCTTCTTTTAAACACGAAATATCATCAATTTCAAAAGCACTTGGCGGGACAAAGTCTCCATGCTCACAGACGGCTCCCAGTTCTAACTGAGCCACTTTCTTCTGCGAGTTATTCATGCTCTCTAAGTGGGCCAATAACTTAGTCTTAGCGGTTGCATCAATCACAGGACCAACATCCGTTTTGTGTAGGTGTGGAATACCAACACTTAACTCATTCATCGCACCTTGAATAAGCGCCACAATGCGATCTGCAATATCTTCTTGTACAAACAAAACGCGAAGCGCAGAACAACGTTGGCCAGCAGAAGCAAATGAAGAGCGAATAACATCACGAACGACTTGTTCAGGTAATGCCGTACTGTCGACGATCATCGCATTTTGACCACCAGTCTCAGCAATGAATGGAACTGGCGCAGCATCACGCTCTGCCAATGTCACATTAATTCGTTGCGCCGTCGCCGTAGACCCAGTAAAGGCAACGCCAGCAATTGAAGGGTGAGATGTTAAAGCAGAGCCAATCTCAGCACCGCGTCCAGGAAGTAACTGAATAGTCCCTTCAGGAAATCCTGCTTGCTGCATCAATTCAACCGCGCGAGCAGCAATTAAGCTCGTCTGCTCGGCAGGTTTTGCAACAACCGTATTTCCTGCAACCAAAGCAGCGGTGATCTGGCCTAAGAAAATAGCCAGAGGGAAGTTCCACGGGCTAATGCACACAAACACACCACGACCCTGACGTGAAGCGATGCGTGTTACACCATCAAATCCTTCAATGCTGAATTGCGCGAGATTATCGACTTGCTTCGCGTAGTAACGACAGAAATCCACCGCCTCACGAACTTCATCAATACTGTCATGAATGGTTTTGCCCGCTTCTTGATGACAGATCGCCACCAACTCCGCCAAATTCTCTTCGAGAAGATCGGCTAAACGTTCTAATAGTGCGCTCTTATCTTGAATACTCGCCAACTGCCAAGCCGCGAAAGCCGTTTCCGCACCTTCTATTGCAGCGGAAACATGATCAAGGTTTGCAAAAGCAACCTGCCCAACCGTAATTCGACGATCGTAAGGTGCAGTGATCGTTTCAATATGATCTTCTGCCTTGATCATGCTTTCGAAATGACTTGAACCATTGAGCACAGGGCCTGCCGACCACTGTTTATCTAAGAAGCTTGTCACTTGCGCTTCAAACACCGAGGCTTCACTTTCAATATCAACGTTCACCCCATAGGCATTTTTCCGCTCGGGGAAAACATCTGTAGGCAATGGGATTTTTGTATTGTTCAATGTATCGAAACTTAACAGCATATCGACAGGATGCTGAGTCAGCTCACTAATTGGGCAGCGAGCATCAACCAAACGATGAACAAATGAACTGTTCGCGCCATTTTCTAATAAACGACGAACTAAATAAGGAAGCAAATCTTTATGGCTACCGACTGGTGCATAGATTCGTACTGACTGTTGGTACGCTTCCATCGCATGGTTATAAAGCGAGTCGCCCATGCCATGTAAACGTTGAAATTCAAACTCTTTATGCTGTGCCATCACTGCGATAGCCGTTACCGTGTGTGCATTGTGACTTGCAAACTGAGGGAAAATATTGCCGCGAACACCTTCGCTAAGTAGGAAGCGAGCACAAGCTAAATATGCAACATCCGTTGATTCTTTACGAGTATATACTGGGTAGTTGTCGTAACCTGCTTGCTGCGACCATTTGATTTCGCTATCCCAATAAGCCCCTTTTACCAGGCGCAATGGGATCTGATCACCCTGCTCTTTTGCTAACGCATTAATCCAAACCAACACCGGAAGGGCACGTTTAGAGTAAGTTTGAATAACCAGACCAAACTTGCCCCATCCTTTGACCAAATCGCTGCGATACACTTTCTCAAACAGTTTCAGCGACAGTTCTAAACGGTCCGCTTCTTCGGCATCAATCGTAATCGCAACATCTAACTCGACGGCGCGGCGTAATAGTTGCTCTAAAGTGTCGGCTAATTCCGTTAGAACTCGGTCTTCGTTCGCCACTTCATAGCGTGGGTGTAAAGCGGATAGCTTAATAGAAACCGACGGGGCAGGACTTTCCATCTTTGCCGATGCCTTTGACTGATAGCCATCGCGGCCCACAGCCTCAATCGCCATCAAATAATCTTTGAAGTACTTATTTGCATCGGCAGTGGTCAATGCCGCTTCACCCAACATGTCATATGAGTAAGTGAAGCCTTTATCGCGCATGGCACGGCCATTTTTTTGCGCTTCAGCAATGCTGCGTCCCAATACAAATTGGTGCCCCATAATTTTCATTGCTTGATGCATGGCATTTCGAATTACAGGCTCTGATAGCTTGTTAACTAAACGGTTCATCGCTTGTGCTGGGCTTGGAGAATCTTGGTCTGATAACCCAACGACTTTGCCTGTTAACATTAAGCCCCAAGTGGATGCATTAACGAAAACAGAATCTGAATTTTTGAGGTGAGATTTCCAATCTGCAACGGTCAATTTATCTCGAATGAGAGCATCAGCGGTTGCCGAATCAGGAATACGCATTAACGCTTCCGCTAGACACATCAATAGAATGCCCTCTTGCGTATCTAAACTGTACTCAAGAAGTAGTGCATCAATCATTTGGATCGACTTTTTATCCGCTCGAATAGATTCAATCAGTTGAGTCGTTTTAAGTGAAATCTCTGATTTTTCTTGTTCTGAAGGGATAGCTAGCGGTAAAAGTTGCTTTAGCCATTGGGACTCATCCACCATATATAATGGCGAGATCAGTGACCACAGCTTATCAAGCGGTTGCTCAATAAACTCTGGTTTTAACACATCAGTAGCAGTAAACATGCGTTTTCCTCAATCTCACATCCGAAAAAGTATCGGAGTTTCTACAATGGCTGGCAGTGTATTTTGAGCAGAAGAGGATTACTTGTCAAAAACTCCGAGTTTTTTGCTAAAAACTCGCTTTTTTAACAAAGTATAAACAATATCACATAAGAACTGGCAATATATTAATCCGTAACTAATGACTTATTTAACAGAAGATTGCTTTTTGTATCGAGATGGAGAGATCCCTTGAAGGCGTGTAAAAGTATGAGTAAAAGTGCTTTGTCCAGAGAAGCCTGTCAATTCCGCGATCTGCCCTAAACTTAACGACCCCTGATCAATCAACGTTCTTGCCATATCAATTCGCTTACCTAAAACATATTGATGAGGGGTAATCCCCATCTGATCTTTGAACAGCATATGAAATTGGCTCTCTCCAAGGAATACGCTACCAGCAAGCTGGGCGACAGAAATTTTGTGACTGAGATGGAGTTCGATATAGCGATCGATCGCTTCAAGATCAAAACGGGACTCTTTAGCTGAGGTTTCAAACACTGAAATATGCCTTTGTAGCAACGCAACAACCGTATCGTTACAAGCTCGGCTAAGCAAAAGATCATCCGGGCTAGATTGCATTTCAAGCACTAACATTCTGATCAACTTCTGAATTTGGCTATCCAATTGAAAGTAGGTATCAGCTCGAGATAGCTGGTTGATCTTATCAAGCATTAAAGGATCATCACTGGTGGCAACAGGCATGTTTAACACCAAAATATCCGACTGCCCGATCACGCCGCCAAAGGCATGATCAGAACTTGCGGTAACCACACAACCCTGTCCTGGCCCAACTAGGTTACCCCGCCCGCTGACTTCAAACTCCGCTTGCCCTTTCAAGCCGATAACCACTTGACTGTAAGAATGCTCATGACAATCCATGTGTGAAGGTAGCGTAACTATCTCTGCTGGCCTAGGTGCCAAATCTTTGGCGATATCGTCAATTAAAGAAGGTGATTGAGTCGCAGGGGTTTTCATCTGTTTCGATTCCAATGTGGCGTGCTTAATAGATGATATAACAAGAAGCTTTGTAGCACTAAAAAATCGATCCTTTTCCACAAAAATACGCATCAACACACTTATAGGTTCACTGATTTCTGATCACCAAAGCTCTCGGAACAATGATCAAGTGCACATTAATTACGGTTAATGTGCAATCAACTAATTATAAATCCATTAATTTAATCGCTGACACTTGCATAATTTTGCGTACAGCTCAAAATAGCACTAGAAAAATTTATGCAGATTCAAGCACCTTACACTTTTTGTGCGTTCTGCTGCATTTTTTAGCGTTCATATTTGCCTAAACTATGGGCTTAAATACATAGTCGTCAAAATAATATCTTTTCGCCGATGTAACTATCTGCGTATTTTTCAATACAACTTACTGCAGGGACCTATGAGCACATTTCGCATTTCTACGCTTTTATTAGCGTTAACTCCTTTCTGGGTATCTACATCGGTATCAGCTGAAGAGCTAATTCAAGTCGATCCTGTTACGGCTATCGATGAAAAGCTAGACATAAAGCAGAACGAACTTAATACCCTTTCATCAGAGTATTCTGCTGAGAATGAGAATCTTAAACAACTTCTAAATCAACAAGCTAAATTAAAACGTGATGGTGAAGATTTTAACGCGAAACGTAATCGTGCTAAATCAGCGTTAGACAAACAGTACAGCCGTTTACTTGAAGATCCAGACACCGATCTTGTCTCTTTTCAGAAGAAATACCAAGAATCTTGGACCAATGTAAAAGAGAACCAAGCTCAGTTACTAGAGAGTAAACAGTCAATTGTTGAAAATGAGATGCGCTTATCTCAACTGAAGCAGAAGCAAGCACGAAGCAACAATGAGCTAGCGAACTTACAAGAGTCGAAAGTAGAAGCTCGTGTTAAGCGTTTAGCAACAGAACTGCGTGAAAGTGCCGTTCTTGAAACAAGCTATACAACAACGTGTTCAACGACCATGACACTAGGTGAATGTGCTAACCAAGGTAAGCACCTAACCAAACAGAAAGCGGTGAAAACGTTCCGTTCAAACATGCTTTCAAAGCTCACCGAATCCAATATAGCGAAACAAAACCTTCAAGGTGTGCAACTTAATATTCATGTTCAAGAGAGCCAAATCATCAAAAGTGGCTTCTCAGGAAACAGCGCTTACTTCACTCAAATGCAAGCACAACTGCAAGCGAAACCTGAAGCAATCGCAGCCTGTAAACTTCTGAATGTCTCTCCGCGTTACTGCTTAAAAGGCGACCAAGCAGCAAAAACTGAAAAAAATGATAAGCAATGGGCCAATGTAAAGGTTCGTTCTGATCAATATAACGATTCAGTAACCATTAATGGCGTCGACTACGGCAGTACTCCTGTCGAGATCGTACTACCAAATGGCCGTCATCAGATTACGGTATCAAAACAAGGCTACGAAACATACAATCGGGTGATTACACTCAACGGTAACGACACTGTTTGGGTAAAACTACTCCCTAATAAAGAGAGTTAAACCCAACTAGCCCAATATTTATGTATTACAAGTGAGTGTTTAATTAGCAATTTTTGTTCAATTATTTGCCAAAACTCACAAAGCTGACGTTAAAACGCCATTTTGTCACGAAGATATCTCAGATGACTTCAGACAAAATGGCGTTTTCGTTTAGAATAACCATATATTCAGAAATATGACTTAAGTAGAATGATAATGCGCCAAGGTTTACCTGCTCTCTTATTTGCTCTTGCACCTTGCCTAGTAATGACCTCCACTTATGCTCAAGCACCAACATCGAATGTGCTTAGTATAGAAAGCGAGTTATTTACTAAGCACTCTGAACTTGAAGCAGCTCAAAAGCTCGTTGCTGATAAAAGTAATCAAGTTTCGAATCAGCAAGAGCTGGTTAATCGACTTATCGAACAAAACAATCAATACAGTTCAATATTGGCAAAAGCCAAACAAAACCTTGAACGTGATTATGCCAAAATGATTGATGAGCCCGAGCTTGACTTAGAACCAACACAATCGGCTTACCAAGAAGCTTGGTCAAAAGTAAAACGAAACCAAAGCGAACAGTTAACAGCCGCACAAGATAAACAGGCACTTGAACTAGAGCTTGCACAATTAAAGGCCGAGCAAGCCGTGATTGAGCAGTCTATCGCCCAGCTAGATAATGAACAGCTACGATCTCGAGCTGATCGACTTAAAAGCGAGTTGCACCAAAGTGGCAAGCAAAAAGTAAGCTTTACTAACACCTGCCAATCAAATATGACACTGGCGCAGTGTTCAGGGCAAACGACAGATTTAGCCCTGCAAAAAGCAGTAAAACAATTCCAAAACGAGTTAGTTGAAAGCACTTCAGAACCCGCGCTTGTAAAACAAAATATCGCCTCGGCTTCTCTAAGCATTCACGTATTACGCCATAACGTTGTGAATGCTAGCTTCTATGGTGATAACAAACATAAGACAGTTGTCGATGTTGAATTAGAAGCTCGTCCTGCAACCAACGCTCCCTGTAAATTGTTAAACATCGATTCTCAATACTGTTTTGCACCAGGAGAAGAATCCGCTAAAGCACCTGAAAAAGAGGTTGCTTGGGTTAGCTTATCGATCCGCTCTAATCAATATAATGATTCCGTGTCGGTGAATGGCGTGAAATATGGCAGCACACCATTGGAAGTGATGCTACCTGTAGGGCCACACATGATCACCATAGAGAAAGAGGGCTACCGCTCTTTTAATCAAGAACTGAGAATTAAATCAGATCATACGCTGCGTGCCGTCTTACGTGAGAAAGAGAATGTGTTAAAAACAGGCCATAAATTCGCAGACGCCATTGGTAGCAACGCCAAAGCACCTGAAATGGTCGTCATTGAGCCTGGACAATTCCTATTAGGGGAGCATGGAGAGAAGCAATATAACCTTGATCATGCTTTCGCTATTGCCTCTACCCCAATCACAGTGATGCAGTTTGAAACTTTCATAAAACGAACGAATTATCAAACAGATGCAGAGTTGCAGAACATTTGTACTGCTGTAGCCCAATCAGAAGTCACTCCTATTTCTGATAGCTATTGGCGTAACCCTGGCTTTAAGCAATCAGCAAGCTCTCCTGCTGTATGCATCAGCCGCAATGATGCAACAGCATACACTCACTGGCTTTCACAAGAGACGGGCTTTACTTACCGTCTACCAAGCAGTGACGAGTGGGAAGTAGCCGCTCGCGCCGGTTCTAAATCCAATTTCTGGTGGGGAGATAACTTTGATGAAGGCCAAGCCAATACAGGTTGGAGCGGAACACCATGGTCGAATGTAAGCACCTCGCCTGTGAAATCATTCCCAGCCAACCGATATGGCTTATACGATGTCGTGGGCAACGTTTGGGAGTGGACACAAGATAGCAAAGGTGTCGCAA
The DNA here is from genome assembly GCF_024347395.1 of Vibrio cortegadensis. NCBI lineage: Bacteria > Pseudomonadati > Pseudomonadota > Gammaproteobacteria > Vibrionales > Vibrionaceae > Vibrio > Vibrio cortegadensis. Next base: position 451,700 of record NZ_AP025473.1, on the reverse strand, counting down.
AAGGTGGCGCTTGGAGCTTCTCTCCAAATGAAGCTCAAGCACAAAGCGAACTCTACTTAGCACCTACGATGGCAGCCAATTATGTCGGATTCCGAGTGTTACGCCAACTCTAGGCAACCGTAACGCTCACCCTTCCCAAAAAGATAGCCAAAGGGGGGATTTCCCCCCTTACCTCAATATCAAACTTGTTTTACATTACCCACATGGGCAGGTAATGAATGTTATATCGCTCATGGTGTCTAATAGATACCTCTACATTTTTTGCAATACATGTGCTAGGAATGTGGAACCTCTTCTACACGTCGACAAGATTAATTCTTGTATTTGCCAGCCCCTCTTCAGGCTGGCTTTTTTTTGTCCAAAATGGGCCATAATGTTCAAATAATCACCATCAAGACATTACACTGTAAAAATTGCATTTGACTGCATACAATAACTCACTGATTTTGATACAATAAGTTAAATTTTCCAACGGTATTTTATTGTGTCTACAGATTTCGATTCCACTCTCATCTCTCTCTTTTACCAGCTTCCAGGATGCTGGGGGTGTAAGGATCTTAATTCTGTTTTTGTTTATGCTAATGAAGCTTATGCAAAGCTTATTGGTGTAGAGGAGCCAAACCAATGTATTGGCCGCAGTGATTTTGAAATGCCAAGCCCAACCATAGAGTGTGCAGCAGAGTTCCAACGTCAGGATGCTTTTGTTATCGCGACAAGAAAGACAATAAAGATTTTAGATATTCACCCTTACCCTGATGGCCGCTGGCACGCTCATATTTTTACCAAGAAACCTTGGTACAATGAAAACAATGAGGTGATAGGAACTATTTTCTTTGGCAAGGAGCTAACGGATACTGCCATCTTAGAAGTAGGCCATTGGATTTGTCGTGCCACTGGAATTCAACGCACAAACCGCCAAGCTGTGGGGTTTAATGTCATAGATGAGGGGCAGATAGAGCCTCTAACACAGCGAGAGTCCGAATCCCTATTTCTATTGTTGTATGGCAAAAAGCCGCAATATATCGCTCGTGCGATGGCGATTTCAGTTAAAACGGTTGAAGGCTATATTGCGAAGCTTAAAACCAAATTTAATGCCAAAAGCAAAGAGCAACTCATCGATAAAGCCCTCGATGCTGGCTTTGGCTCTGTCATTCCAAAAAGCTTATTAAAAACCCAATTATCTGTCGTTCTAAACAATGAATGCCTCAGTGAGCAGTATTAGCCTGAAAACCGATCTAAATAGCGTCCAATAAAAAAGCCTCACGAGTTCGTTTTTCAACGTTACTTTGAGGCTTAATAATCGACGATTTACAATGTAAAACGATGACACAGCATAACTTCGCAGCTATAGAACTATGGCGCTTAAAGCTATGGCGCTAAGCGGTCAATATCCCACTGTTGATCATGCTTAGAGAAAAGGAATCGGTCATGCAAGCGATGTTCTCCACCCTGCCAAAATTCAATACTTTCAGGTTTAACTCTGAAACCGCCCCAAAAGCTTGGTACCGGAATTTCACCTTTGGCAAATTTTTGCTTCAGCTCTAAATATTTCCCTTCTAAAATACCGCGCGCAGAAATACGACTACTTTGCTTGCTTGCGATTGCCGCGAGTTGGCTCTCTTTAGGACGAGAAGAGAAATACTTCATATTCTCTAATGCCGATAACTTTTCAGCCGTGCCAGTAATATGAACTTGTCTTTCTAAAGGGTGCCATGGAAAGTGAAGGCTAATTTTGCAATTATCTTCCAGATGCTGAGCTTTACGGCTACCTAAATTAGTGTAAAAAATGAATCCCTCTTTATCGACATTTTTCAGTAGCACTATTCGCTGAAATGGCTGACCATCCTTATCCACAGTCGCAACCGTCATTGCCGTCGGATCGGTAAGTTTGGCGTTAATCGCCTGTTCTAACCAAAAATTAAATTGCTCAATAGGATCGGCTTTTAGGTCTTTTCGTCTTAAACCGCCTTGTGCGTATTCACGACGAATATCTGTCAGTTCCATTTCTACTCCTTAGAATTTTTTTTAGATTTTGCGCTGTTATATCACGAAACACAAGTAACAATCGAAATTCCCCAAACCAACTCTTAGACAAACAAACACTTACAAACTGGAAGCCCTTGATAACTGGATCGCGTTAATATGTGGCTCAAACTGATAAGCTAAATAAACACCCACATGATCGGCATATCTTCGAGGTTTATTTGTCTAAGTTATCGACGTTTTCATCATCGCTATCGACCAATTCACAATTCATCATCAAATCAGTCATCATTGGTCTCGTCAGTTTAATATTGATCTTTTTCAGCGTAACTCAATACAAGCAAACACAACTACAAAAACAGTTCAACGCAAGCGCTCAGAAAGCCTACCAACAGATAGATTCTGAGCTCGCCAAATTTCAGCAAATACCCAACTTACTGGATCACGACCCACGAATAGCGGCTTACTTTGAGGGGAAATTAAGCTCTGAAACACTCAATGAGTTACTCAAAGAGTGGTCCGTTCAAAGCCTTGCTGACACCATCTACATTAACGACTTGAGCGGTGTCAGTATTGCGGCAAGTAATCATGATCAGCCCAATAGCTTTGTTGGCAATAACTACGCATTTCGTCCCTACTTTCAACAGGCAATAAAGGGGCAGTCATCCCAATACGTTGGCTTAGGGATCAGTTCGAATAAACGTGGCTACTACTTTTCATCCCCACTCTTCTTTAAGCAAACCATTGTTGGCGTTTTGACAGTGAAAGTCAGCTTGGAAAATATAGAGCAGTTGATCCGTACTGATAACATGCAAATAATGGTGATTGATAGCAACAACATCGTTTTTCTAAGCAGTTTCGCTCCGTGGCTATATCAATCAGTATCCCCTTTAAACGCAAAACAACACCAAGTACTGCAGTCAACACGTCAATATGGCGTGCAAGAAATCAGCTTGCTCACAGAGCCAAATATTAGTCCGCTTTTCGCTGCAGATCTGACTCTACCAACCGAGCAACTACTCTCAACCGATGATCACTACCTATACGCTCAACCATCGAACACAAACGGCTATCAAATTTTAGCACTACAACCAAAGAGTCAACTACTGATAGCAACCAGTGAGGTCGCTATTATCTATCTGCTGGTCTATAGCCTGCTCATCGTGGTCACTTGGTACTGGAGACAAACATATCACGCAAAAAACGCACTGCTAAACTTAAACCAAGCACTAGAAAGTAAAGTAGAAAAGCGCACTCAATTTTTACAACACGCCAATGAACAGTTGGAAAATACAATTTTCCAATATCAGCAATCTCAACACGAGCTAAAACAGACTCAGCATGAATTGACTCAAGCGGCAAAATTAGCGCTATTGAGAGAACTATCAGCCAGTATCAACCACGAAATTAATCAACCGCTTACCGCAATGAGGACTTACAGTGAAAACAGCCTGCGTCTATTAGAGATGGGACACCTAGATTTAGTGACGAGTAACCTCAACAAAATGGTAGAACTCAATCAAACCGTCGGGGATATTATTAGCCGCTTAAAAGTGTTTACTCGTAAAAGCACCCAAAGCGATACCTGTTTCGCTTGCGTGCATTTAGCAATAAATAACGCTATCGGTATTCTAAGCACTCAAGCAATACGCCAAGGCGTTACACTGCGTATTCCCACAATTGCGAATGACCAATACGTGGCAATTCACTCCGTTCAGTTAGAGCAGGTATTAGTCAACCTAATCCACAATGCTTTGCAAGCCTTAACAGAGTCGCACAACCCACAAATCGGCATTGAGTGGGAGGTGAACAACAGAGAAGGCAACCTTCATTTTTGGGATAATGGGCCGGGGATAAATGACACAGAAATTACCACGCTATTTGACCCATTTTTCACAACAAAACCAGAAGGATTAGGGCTCGGGCTTACTATTACGAAGCGAATTATTGAAGCGCATCATGGATATATCACAGCCCATAACCGAGAAGAAGGCGGATTAGCATTTACTATTCGGCTACCACTTGCTCGGTCAAATCACGGATCGGATATAAAGGAGGAAGAATAATGCTAAATCAAACCATCTACTTAATCGATGACGAGCCAGCAATCCGAGATGCGATTTCTCAAGCGTTACTGATTGAACAGATCCATGTTGTGACTTTTCCTAATGCCCTTGAAGCTTTCAGCACAATTGATATGACAACGCCAGCGATTGTGATAACAGATATTCACATGCCAGTGATGACAGGGCTCGATTTCATGACCCAGTTGCTAGGTAACAACCCTCACTTCCAAGTTATTGTGCTCACGGGATATGGCGATGTATCGACGGCTGTAACCGCGATGAAATCAGGAGCATGCGATTTTTTAGAAAAACCTTTTTCAACCGAAAAGCTTCTCGCCTCAATCTATAAAGCACAAGAAAAGCTCACTTTAGTGAGAGAAAATATCTGGTTAAAAAAAGAGTTGGAGATGCAGAGTCAGGTTGGCCCAAAACTCATCGGTCATTCCAAAGCCATTATCGATTTACGGCGCAAGCTGATAGAGCTCGAACCCAGACTACCGATCATTTTTGTTGGTAAAGTTGGAACAGGTAAACGTATCGCCGCGCAGTACACCCATGACATCCATTCATCGCCACAAGCTGAGCTTTATCCCCTTTCGGCTTATACGTTATGCGAATTACAAGAGTGCGAGCTGATTGATTCTATTTCTAAGCTTGCGGACCACTACCAGGGAGGAACGATTTACATTCACTCCGCGGAAATCCTAACCCTTGCGCATTGGCAACAACTACTGACAATTAACATGCACAACTGCCGCCTCATTCTTGCAACCAATACACTGCCTCAAGAAATTGAATCATCACAGAATCAACCGACCTCCCTTTTGTATCATTTTTCATTACCAGAACTGAAAGATAGACGTGAGGATATTGGTCTACTGTTTAAGCACTTTGTCCGTGGGGCGGCAAGTCGATATCAGTTACAGCCTCCCACCATTAAAAACTACGAAATTCAACAACTCGAAAGCTACGAATGGCCAGAAAACATCAAACAGCTACGTCACTATGCTGAGATGAGAGCTCTAAAACCTGCGGAAGAATCCCCTGAAGTATTGTTGTCTGAGTTAACCACGGAGAGCGATTCATTTTCTAAGAAAACAGAGCGTTTTGAACACTCTCTACTAATGGATGCTCTGCAACGACATAACGGCCGTTTGAAAGAAATCCAACAAGAGTTGCAAATCTCACGAAAAACGCTCTATGACAAACTGAAAAAACACCAATTAGATAAATCTCACTTTAAAACTTAGAGGTTTAATAAAATCCCAATGGCTGTTGTATAATAAGGTAATTACCTAAAAACTTTAACATTTTGTTAAAATCAGCCTAAAATATCGTTGAGACTTAAACGATGCATGCTGACAAGGAACGCACATGAGTAATAAAAACTACGACAAGCTCTCAAAGAATGAGCTTGATTACGTAGATGACAAAACCGCGGCATTGCTTCTCAATACTCCGACTAGCGCACGATTGATGCTATGGATCATGGTTCTATTCTTTATTATTGCTGGGCTTTGGGCCTCTTGGGCAGAAATAGATAAAGTCACCGTAGGCCAAGGAAAAGTGGTGCCTTCATCTCAAATCCAAATTATTCAAAACCTTGAAGGTGGTTTAGTTAAAGAGATACTGGTTCATGAAGGGCAACAAGTCCAAAAAGGACAACCTCTATTACTGATCGATGACACTCGTTTTCGGTCGGATTACCGTGAGCGAGAACAGCAAGTATCAAATCTAACGGCGAATGTTTTACAACTTTCAGCTTCAATAAGCAGTGTGGTTATCAATGAAGAAGTTTCTCAAAAGAATTGGGAAGACAGCGTAAAAATTGATTATGGAAAACTCGCTTTCCCTCCTCTATTTAGCGAACTTCAGCCGAAATTAATTAGTCGCCAAAAAGCAGAATATCGACAAGATCTTAATAGTCTACGTAACCAACTGTCAGTTTTTGATCAACAAGTCATCCAGCGACAACAAGATCTGATCGAAATTCAAGCCCGAGCCAGAAACCTCAAGAGAAGCTACCAATTCGCACAGAAAGAACTCGAAATTACGGAACCATTAGCTGAAGAAGGCGTGGTACCGCGTATTGAGTTACTAAAACTTCAACGCCAAGTGAACGATACTAGACGTGAACTGACCTCTAGCGAATTGAAAATCCCACTTCTGCAATCTGCAATCAAAGAGGCGATGCTTAGCCGAATTGATGCTGCACTAAAATTTCGTTCAGAGCAGCAAGAGAAGCTCAATGACGCGCAAGACAGGTTATCTGCCATCACAGAATCAGCAGTGGGCTTGGAAGACAGAGTTAACCGTACCAATGTTATATCACCCGTTACCGGCACCGTAAAAACACTGAACTTCAATACGGTGGGCGGGGTAATTCAGCCTGGGATGGATATCGTCGAAATCGTTCCCACTGAAGATACCTTGCTGGTTGAAGCTAAAATAGCCCCACAAGATATCGCTTTTTTAAGACCTAACTTGGCAGCAATAGTGAAGTTTAGCGCCTATGACTTCACTAAATATGGCGGTTTGGAAGGCGTGTTGGAACATATCAGTGCAGATACAACACAAGACGAAGAAGGGAACAGCTTTTACATTGTGCGAGTTCGTACCGAAAAAACCAACTTTGGTCATGATAAAGAATTACCCATTATTCCCGGAATGACCGCATCCATCGACATTATCACTGGAAAAAGAACCGTGTTGGAGTATCTACTCAAGCCAATCTTAAGCGCTCGAACTAATGCTCTAAAAGAATAATGCTTTAAAAGAATGATGCTTTAAAAGAGTAAGACACTAAATAAAAAATAGATTGGACATCGAGCTCTATCTTTTGATGAATTCGACGGAAGCCTTAAAGGAGAACAATGTGATAACTAACCTTAACTTCGTGGATACAGTGACTTTTAAATGAAACTTAAGCTAGTAGCTCTTTCATTTTCAATACTATTAGCCTCTTTTACATCGCTAGCATTAAACACGAAAGAACAACAGTGGATTGACGCTGTCACTATCACTTATGGTGAACGAGCAGGGAAAAGAGTAAACACTTGGCGAAATCAGATTGCGAAGTTTCATCAGTTGCCTGAAAAACAGCAACTCACTTCAGTCAATCGATTCTTTAATCAGCTCTATTTTGTTAATGATATCGATTTATGGGGAAAAAAGGATTATTGGGCAACACCGCTAGAGTTTCTAGGTAGTAATGCTGGAGATTGTGAGGATTTTACTATCGCCAAATACTTTTCATTACTCGAACTTGGTGTATCAGATAAGAAACTTCGTTTGGTGTATGTTAAAGCAATAGAACTGAATCAGTTTCATATGGTATTAGCCTATTATTCAAAACCCAGCGCCGAGCCTCTGATTTTAGACAACATTAATCCTGAAATAAAACGAGCGTCTTCACGCCCAGATTTACTACCGATTTATAGCTTTAACGGTAAAAACTTGTGGCTAATGAAGTCAAAGAACTCAAGCGGAAAATTAGCTGGTAAGTCATCAAGGCTCAGCTTGTGGAACGATTTACGCTCTAGAGAGCGAAACTTAAACTTAAATAAACCAATTATAAATTATGATGAGTAAGCACTATGACTTTATATAGACAACTTGTCGTGGGGATGACAGCGGTATTTTTGATGCTCATAGCGTCAGTGTTCATTATCGAATTCAATACCACTCGCGATAACCTAGAGCAGCAGCAACGCTCTGAAGTAAATAATACAATCAATACCGTTGGCTTGGCACTCGCCCCTTACTTAAAAGACAATGACACTGTCGCCGTTGAATCAGTAATCAATGCCCTGTTTGATGGAAGTTCGTATTCAGTGGTCAGGCTTATTTTTCTAGATTCAGGTGAAGAAATTCTCCGTTCATACCCTGTCGGTTCGAAAGAGGTTCCAACTTGGTTCACTGACCTTCCTTTATTTGAAAAAATACATGATCGCCGAGTCGTCACCAGCGGATGGATGCAACTTGCGGAAGTTGAAATCGTCAGTCATCCCGGCCCTGCCTACTTACAACTGTGGAAAGCATTTATCGATTTGATCACCGTTTTTAGTGGCATCTTTCTCATAGGGTTAATCTCGATATCTTTGATTTTAAGACACGCTTTAATTCCACTAAAACAGATCGTCAACAAAATGGACCAAATTGCCAACAATCAATTTGGTGAACCGTTAGAAAGACCAAACACCAAAGATCTCATTTCTGTTGTTGACGGTATCAACCACATGTCGACGCAAGTTGAGATTGCTTTTCAAGCCCAAGCCAAAGAAGCTCAAAAATTACGAGACCGAGCTTACATTGATCCTATTTCTCAACTTGGAAACCGTGCATTTTATCTCGCCCAACTTAACCAATGGTTATCTGAATCAGCCGTTGGTGGCCTAGCCGTTTTACATGCTCAATTCATTAAAGATGAATATGATGAAAAAGGATATGAACAAGGCGATCTTCTTATCCATGATCTCTCAGCACAGCTTAAACATACGATTACCTCAACAGGTGCAACCATCGCAAGGATCTCTTCTGATGAATTTGGTTTTATTCTGCCGAATATGGATGAGAGTGAGTTAAAAATTGTTTCTGACAGCATCATCAATTGCGTGCGCAGTATGGACTCCGATCCTACTGGAATGGCAAATCCTAAGATCTCGCTGGGTGTGACATTTAACCGTACCCCAAAAACAACCACAGAAATTTTATCTTTAGTCGATAATGCGTTATCGACAGCAAAAGCAGATCCCTCTCTACCATACGCGTTAATTTGCAGTGATAAAGGACAAAACATCCTCGGTAAGCAGCAGTGGAAAACTCTTGTTGAAGAAGCGATTCACAATGGTTGGGTTAATTTCAGATTCCAAGAAGCCAACAATAGCTGGGGAAAAACATTCCATCGTGAAGTCTTTTCATCAATAGAAAAAGGTGGTGAGCGATACAGCGCCAATCAGTATTTATTCGCACTTGAGCAACTTCAAGCCAGTCACATCTTTGATGAATTTGTTATCCAGTCAATTATTGATAAATTACATAATGGTGAGTTTGACTGTCCTATCGCAATTAACCTTGCCCAAAGCAGTGTCTCTCAGCCAAGCTTCATTCGTTGGGTGAGTAAGATGTTGGTCAAACACGCCTCCATTGCAAACAAGTTACACTTTGAGATCCCTGAAAATTGCTTTGTTAATGCCCCCCACTACACCGCGTTATTGTGTAATGCCATTCGTACTGCTGGCGCTGATTTTGGGGTAGACAATTATGGTCGTAACTTCCAGTCTCTCGATTACATCAATGAATTCAGACCCAATTACGTGAAATTGGATTACTTGTTCACTCACCACTTAAACGATGAAAAACAGAAATTCACACTGACATCCATCTCTCGAACAGCACATAACTTAGGGATAACAACCATAGCATCACGCGTGGAAACTCAAACCCAATTAGATTTCTTGTCAGAAAATTTTGTTGAAGTGTTCCAAGGCTTCATCGTTGATAAATAAGAATTAAGGTTCAATTGAATGCAAGATCCGCTACTCAATTCGCTTATCTATGTTAGCCGTTATTACGGACTAGCGAATTCACCTGAAGCGCTAATCAATGGCCTACCGCTAACAGACGGAAGGTTAACGCCTTTCCTATTTCCGCGTTCAGCAGAACGCGCAGGCCTAGTAGCAAAAGAAAACCGGTCCAAACTATTGGACATTCCTCTTCTCATTCTTCCTGCTGTTCTACTTCTCAAGAACGGTGGAGCGTGTGTGCTCATCAATATAAACAAAGAGACGCAGGAAGCGGAGGTGATCACCCATGAATCTGGCATGATCCCCGTGAACTTGCCTTTGGCTGAACTTGAAGAGCAATACACTGAACGGTACTTTCTAGTAAAAAAACAGTTTCGTTATGATGAACGTTCGCCGGAAGTACTCAAAACTAGAGAAGGTCACTGGTTTTGGAGTACGTTATGGGAATCACGCAACATTTACCGTGATGTATTGATCGCTTCAATCTTAATCAATATGTTTGCGATAGCCGCTCCTATGTTCACACGAATAGTGTATGACAAAGTCGTCCCTAATCTTGCATTTGAAACCTTGTGGGTACTCGCGAGTGGTATTTTTGTCATATTCACTTTTGATTTGTGCTTAAAGTTACTCAGAAGTTACTTCATTGATGTTGCAGGTAAAAAGTCGGACATTCTGATTTCATCCAAACTATTCAGTAAAGTGATGGGGATCCGCATGGAGTCAAAACCTCCATCCGTTGGGGCTTTCGCTCGCCATCTACAAGAATTTGAATCCATTCGTGAATTTTTCACATCAGCGACGATGTCATCGTTGATCGACTTGCCCTTTGCTCTGCTATTTTTAGGCTTAATCTGGCTGATGGCTGGCAATTTAGTATTAGTACCCATCGTTGGTGTGGTCATCTTAATTATCCACTCTTTACTGATCCAAGGCCCGCTGAAGAAAACCATTGAAGAGGGATCCCGACTTGCCTCACAGAAGTACGCCAATTTAATAGAAAGCTTGGCAGGGTTAGAAACGGTTAAAATTCTTAGTGCGCAGAGCCAGTTTCAGTACCGCTGGGAAGAAGCCGTCGCTCATATGGCGAACTGGAATATTAAAAGCCGTCGCTTAACCGACAGCATCCAAAATGCCGCTGGGTTTGTTCAACAAAGCACAAATGTGGGAATGATTATCTTAGGTGTCTACCTCATTGCTGAAGGCGAACTGACAATGGGTGGGCTGATTGCAGCAACCATGTTAAGCGGCCGTGCCATTGGCCCACTGGTTCAACTATCCCTACTATCAACGCGATACAACCAAGCTAAATCGTCAATGACCATCATTGAACAAGTGATGTCCATGCCTGATGAACAAGAAGAAGGAAAACGCTACATTCATCGTCCAGTCATTCAAGGGAAAATCGAACTCGATAATGTTACTTTCCATTACCCTGACTCGCCAGTCGCATCCATTCGCGGGCTCTCCTTAACCATTACCCCAGGAGAAAAGGTCGCCATCATTGGCAGAATAGGCTCAGGAAAAACAACGCTAGAACGCTTGATTATGGGCCTGTATAAGCCAACAGAGGGTCATGTAAGGATTGATGAGACCGATATTGAGCAACTTCATCACGTAGATGTCAGACGCAATATAGGCTGTGTTCCACAAGACAGTAATCTATTCTTCGGCTCGATTCGAGATAACATTACTTTAGGCCGAACATTAGTGGACGATCGCGATGTAATGGATGCCGCTAACCGAGCTGGGGTCACGGTATTTACTCAACAAGACCCTGCGGGTTTAGAGCGACAAGTTGGCGAAGGCGGTTTGCAATTATCAGGAGGCCAGCGACAAGCCGTTGCCATTGCGAGAGCATTTTTAGGACGACCACCAATTTTGCTATTGGATGAGCCCACAAGTGCCATGGATAACCGCTCTGAAATGCATATCAAGCACCAGTTGAGCCAATTAATGCCAAGTGAGACATTAATCCTAATTACGCATAAAACTTCAATGTTAGATATTGTCGACCGCGTTATTGTTATGGAAAAAGGCAACATCATTGCCGATGGACCAAAAACGCAAGTATTAGCTGATTTGAAGAGAGGGAAAGTAAAAGCAGCGAGTTAACCTCACCTCCAATAAAATACCCTATACAACAGGGTATTTTAGGTGAAAAATCAGACATAGAACACATTAACCACTTTAGGACCCTCCTGAAATAAATATCGTAATTTCACATTTCTATGCTCTATTGCAAAATGGGCTCCTCTGTTAGGGGAGCCACTGACTTTGATATTTTTTCCAAATTTTGCCTGATTAGCATACCTGTCAACACTCTTAATCCTGGTAAGCCGATTAAGAGTGTTTTTTTATCTTAAAAATAAAAAATACCACCCTTGCAACCCTTAAGAATAATTTCAATTTTGACGATTTCACCTATCACTAAACCAAGTGCATAGTCATAATTCCCTTACTGAGACGGGTATACCTCGTGATCAACGTCAAGTATTTATAAAATATATTGAACTAAATAGTGATTTAATTCGATATTGGTCAGACATCTCAGAAATGGATAGATTAGATCAATAAAATAAAGGATAGCCTCCCTAAAATTAAGCTAACAACCATGAAAACCTACAAAATAGCACTTTTATTCAATGCAAATAAAGTTTACGACCGTGACGTTATCAGTGGTATTGGTGAGTACATTCACTCATCCAATGTCAAGTGGGATGTCTATATGGAAGATGAATTTGTTGTATCAAAAGATGTTGTTATGAACTGGAATGGTGACGGCATTATTGCTGATTTTGATGATATACAGTTATCTGAAATTGTATCGATAAAAAAGATCCCTGTAGTTGGGATTGGAAGTTCGTACCAAGATGAAACACAATACCCAGACATTCCGTATGTCGCTACAGATAACAACACAGTTGTAAGAAGTGCATTCGAGCATCTCAGAGATAAGGGAATCACTGAATTTGCGTTCTATGGCCTACCCAATGTAGAAGAAAAGCGTTGGGCTATGGAAAGAGAGTCAATTTTTAAAAAAATAATGAATGAAGGTAGTCATAAACATTGGGTATACAGAGGTGAGAAAACCTCCTGCAATACTTGGGAGTATGGTATGCACCGTTTGTCTCATTGGTTAAAATCATTACCTCAAGGTACTGGGATTATTGCAGTAACCGATTCTAGAGCTCGTCATTTATTACAAGCATGTGACAATGCCGACATCGTCGTTCCTGATCATTTATCAATTATTGGTGTGGATAATGAACGTGTCGCTCAATACCTTACTCGAGTATCACTCAGTTCTGTTGGCCATGATTGCAAAGAGATGGGAATAGAAGCAGCAAGAATGCTACATACTATTCTTGAAGGAAAGCCTCTCAAACAAAAACGAGTCATAGTTCCATCCAAGCGGCTCCATGCGCGTGAAAGTACGGATTACCGAGCGGTAAAAGATCCAAACGTTATCAAAGCTATGCACTTCATTCGGACCAATATTAAAAACGGTATCAAGGTATATCATGTCTTAGATGCACTTCGTGTCTCTCGAACTAGTTTAGAGTCAAAATTTAAAGAAGAGTTAGGCTATACCATCCATCATGAAATACATCAAACAAGACTAAAATTAGCTTGTTCGATTCTTGAAAATACCGAACTACCAATTAATGAAATATATAGTATGTGTGGTTACCCATCGCTGCAGTATATGTATTCTGTTTTTTCAAAAACGCTACAAACAACCCCAAAAGAATATAGAGAGACCAAAACAAATGAAACTTTATAGATTGGAAAATAATAGTATTCAAGTCGACATTTCACCAATTGGTGCCTCTATTATAAATTTCCAAGTTCCAGATAAAAATGGACACGGAGTTAACATTGCACTTGGATACGATAACGAAACACAATATCTATCAAATGGAACTTATTTTGGAGCAGTCGTCGGCCCTATAGCTAACCGAATAGATATGGGGAGCTTTACTCTTGATGGTACAACACATCAGCTTACTCAAAATGATGGCACGAATCACCTACATGGTGGCAAAGCTGAAATAAATAACCGATATTGGGAAGTTATCGAGCATACCAATAACCGCATCCAGCTTAGCGTGACAGTGAACAAAGGCGAGGGTGGCTATCCGTGCGAAATTAACATCCAGGTTACTTATATTCTTAACGACCAAAATGAATTAGAAATTCGTTATTCCGCAGTTCCAAAATCAAGATGTCCACTGAATATTACTCAACATGTGTACTTCAATCTTAATGGTAAAGGCGACATACTCGATCACATATTACATCTCGATGCTGATACTTTCTTACCCGTTAACGAAAATCTGATCCCCGAGGATATTGCCCCTGTTGAAAATACACCTTTTGATTTCAGTAAAGCTACTAGCATTGGGGCAAACCTCAACAAACCACATTCGCAAATTCAAATCGCAGGCGGGTTTGACCATTGCTGGATCTTAAACCATAAAGATTACAGTATGGATGTATATAGCCCTGCATCTGGGATTCGCCTCCAGGCAAAAACAGATTTACCTGGAGTTCAATTTTATACTGGTAACTTCTTAAATAATGAGCAAGGTCGTGATGGAGATGTGTATAGACGCCACGCTGGTTTATGCCTAGAAACACAGTATTTCCCAAACCAAGCTAATAGGGATAATGCAGAGGAATGTGTTTTCAACAAAAATAAGCCATTTACTTCAATTACTATTTATAAAGTCTCTAATCATTAACCACTAAAAAGCCAGCATTCTATGCTGGCTTTTTATTTTTAACTAATGCCAAATGTGTGTTCATTATTCTCACCCATGATACGGCTCATTTCATAGATACATAATCCACAAAAAACATATTGCCTATAGCAATAGTGAAAAATCATAATTGAGCAAAAATTAAATTAGGATGATTATTATATCATCTTAATTTTTATGGATATAATCATGGATAAAGTCAAACAAAAAATAAGAATGTTAATAGCTGCAGCTTACATAATTTCTATTCTTCTCATCATTTTAGGCAATAACTTAGAAGGTTATTTGTCTCTAGCTGTATTTGTTTTTTCAGCTATACCAACTTTTGTCGCTATATTGTTAACCACCATTGGTTTGTTAGCGAAGTATCACCCCGTATTATTATCAAAAATGTTCAATAAATTTGTGCAGCGTGGTGAATTACCTGAAGTTAAACATCCAGAAAAACAATCAGACGACTGGAATAAATGGCTTTCTGAGCAATCAATTAATGGCTGGAAAGTCACGATTCCTGAGAATCATAAGACACCTTGGACAGACGAAGTCACGCCCGATAATGTGTTACCCGAATACCCTCGCCCACAGCTCGCTCGTGAGCGATGGATGAATCTAAATGGGTTATGGCAATTCAATGTTCTCCCGAAAGAAAAAAGCATCAATGATCTATTTCCAGGACAAATTCTTGTTCCATATCCTGTGGAATCATACCTTTCAGGTGTAGGACGCCCAATCTATGGTGGTGAGAGAATCTGGTACCGACGTACGTTTACCATACCTAAAGACTGGAACGGTGAGCGTATCATCCTTAATTTTGGTGCGGTCGACTGGCAAGCAAAAGTATTGGTCAATGGTCAATTCCAAGTAGAGCACACTGGTGGTTACACCCCATTCTCTGCTGATATTACTGATGCAATAAGTTACACCAGTGAAAATGAGATTGTGGTCATTGTCTACGACCCAACAGATTCAAATGAAAGAGAAGATGAAGCTCGTCAAAAAGGTAAACAAACTCTTTGTCCAAATGACATATCGTATACTGCAAGCTCTGGTATTTGGCAAACAGTGTGGCTAGAACCGGCCTCAGCTTGTCGAATAAATAGCGTCATTGCTAACGCTAATGTTGAAGGAGGCTATGCTGTCATTCAAGCAAAAACGAACGTTAAGTTACCTGGTATCAAAACGCGTATCACATCTATAAACGATGGTCGTATATTTACAGGTGACGTGAACACTCCGATAACAGTTACGGTAGAAAATAAACAACTTTGGACCCCAGAGAACCCTTTCTTATATTCGATTAAAGTAGAACTGCTCGAAGATGATAAAGTTATTGACAGCGTAAACAGCTATTTCGCTCTTCGTGAAGTTGGCAAACAGCGCATTAATGGTGATGTCGTACTGACTCTCAATGGCGAACCTGTTTTCCATCATGGTCCATTAGACCAAGGCTTCTGGCCTGATGGCTTATACACACACTCATCAGATAAAGCTCTATCCTTCGACATTGAGCAAATAAAATCTATGGGCTTTAATATTTCTCGTAAACACATAAAAGTTGAATGTGCACGATGGTACTACCATGCAGACCGTTTGGGGTTAATGGTTTGGCAAGACATGCCAAGTGCAGGTAGTTTTACATCTGGTTCATATTCAATGTGGTTAGATTACATTCAGCACCTAGCACCGTTTGGCGTTAAACACGTTGCAGTTCGTGACAACGACTACAAGGGCTGGAAGCGTACAGAGAACTCTAAAGCTCAATACTATAAAGAGCTTGAAGAAATGATGGATAATCTTTCAGCATTCCCATCTGTCGTCTGTTGGATTCCATTTAACGAAAATTGGGGGCAATTTGATGCTATCGCAGCTACCGATTTCGTAAAAAATAAAGATGCAACTCGCCTGATTAACAACGTTTCAGGTGAACAAGACCAAGGTGTAGGTGATATTTTCGATTGCCATATTTACATGCAAGATCTGTGGCTACCAAAAGATCCATCAAACTACCGCGCTAATGTTATTGGTGAATACGGCGGTAAAACGTGGAAAGTACAGGAAGAAGCCTGGATCGATGGGAAAATCTTCAGCTATGGAGAGACATCTTCAATTGAAGACTTCCGAGAACAATATAAAACCCTAATGATGAACGAGGTAAAGCCACTAATAAATAAAGGCTTAGCCGCAACGGTCTACACACAAATCACAGATGTTGAAAGTGAAATTAATGGCCTTATTACTTACAACCGTAAAGTTGTAAAAGTAATACCTCATGTAATGAAAGAAACACATGATGAACTAAATCGAGCCTTTGAGAAACGTTTAGGTCAATAAATAGCTCATATTAGTAGTTAACAATTGGCCTTATTCCATTAAGGCCATTTCTATATTAATAAAAACAAATTAAAATTTTCATTATTTATCATTCTGAGACCACTGGCAGTAAATATACGAATGATTTTTACGATATTTAACATGACATATCATTTATTTATCAAAGATGATTTATGTCTAGTTTTTCATCCTTAAAATGATTCATATTAGTAAGGCGAATTAATCATATAATATGGAACATAACGTGAATAAAAAATTTTTAGTAATAGCTGCAATGGCAGCAATGACATCTGGTTTAAGCAATGCACACATCCTTGAAGAAGGTCAAGCGCTACCTTCAGTAACCGTTGATTCCAGTGGTATTGCAACACTTATGAATGGTGCGGTTGAATACAAGGAATGGTCTACAGATGAGTTTAAAAACGGCGTTATTATCGCCCAAGCAGCCCGTCCTGTTGCAGCTGAAATGCTGCCAGAAGGCTTTGCAGACAAAGTAAAAGCTTCTGGAGAACAAGGCGTGGTTATTCTAAACTCTGATGACGCCCCATTTGGTGCAGGTATGTTCATCAGCAATGTTGTAGAAGAAGGTAAGATTGCCGCTCCTAAATCTCAAACAGTTGTTGATGAAGACGGCGTTGTAGCAGAAGAGTGGGAGCTTGAAGAAGCAAGTAGTATTGTTATTGCTATTCAAGATGGTAAAGTCGCTTTTATCAATGAGGGAGAGCTATCTCCAGAACAAGCGAGTAAAGCTCTCAGCTTCATCAAGTAATAAAATACACACAAAAACATACGGCTTACTCGCCTAAAATTATGAGTAAGCATATATTTCATACTAGAAATCCGAGTATATTTGATATGCTCGGATTTTTTATTGACAATACATAACTGCAACCCTCTCACTATAAATCCAAAGGTATAATGCCAATTTTCAGCCCGGCTATAGATTCAATAATTCAGCTGATGGATGGGTTTAATTCACCAAATTAGTCATTAGTGACATATTATGAATGTTTTTGTTAATCAACATGTCATAAATCCAAGAATTGAAATATAACCAATAACAATAAACAAGCCATTGGAAAATTATAGTTATCGATTTTTATAAATATATAATTATATTTTATCTACGTATTCATATTCAAAGAAAGCAAGGATGGATGGTTGATGGGGAGTAATGCAATAACTTATGACGACAGACGATGTCGCTGTGGTATTTTCTTTTCATTAAAAATAAAAAAACGGTCTTAATAACAAATTAAAACCGTTTCAAATAGTGACTAAATAAAAAACTCTAACATAAGTCATCTTAAGGAGTTGTTTCAACAGGGTTCCCCCCTTGATTTGAATATTGAGTTCCTAGTGCCTTACTCAAAGCCTCGCGCCCTATTTCTTGAGTATGTCGATCCATTCTTATTTCAATATACTCTGCTGCAATTTGAGCAGTTTGAGACAAGTCAT
Source organism: Vibrio cortegadensis (assembly GCF_024347395.1). Classification (NCBI taxonomy): domain Bacteria; kingdom Pseudomonadati; phylum Pseudomonadota; class Gammaproteobacteria; order Vibrionales; family Vibrionaceae; genus Vibrio; species Vibrio cortegadensis. The sequence continues at coordinate 433,571 of NZ_AP025473.1, read as the reverse complement.
CACTCATGACATAGCCACCAACTCCAGAACCAAACGCTGTAGCTGCGGCAAGTGTACCTGCGATAACTTTCCCTGCGATTATTGGCATGATAATTCCTCTTTAGTAGTGATAGGATCTATTAAGATAATATACCCGCTATTGTTAAATAAGTCTGAGCTGTAGATTCAAAATCATAAAAATTCATGATAAATAAATTCATTTAATGGGAAATAAAAATCATTTAAATATCAATAAATTAAATAAACCTATCATGTGTATATCTACATAACCTCTGATAAGACAAGTACATTATCAACCTTAAATGGCAGTATTTCATTTACGATATTTAACATTCACATACCACTATTTCTCAAAAGTGCTCGATGTCTGATTTTTGATGCCACTATGTCGAAGGTAGTGTAAAGAGTGTCTATGTGATCACATTATGAGTTATTAGTCCCTTTTGCTTCAACACTCATGGCGCCTAAATGCTTCTAGATCTGAGGCGGTAAAGAGCTTGATATGGAAAAATCAAGCGCTGCTGTAGCAGGTGTGAAAGGGGGCATCCCGCACTATCATGAATGTTTATAAGGCGCATATGAAGACGCTAAAAGCATGGAAGCGAACGCTTCAGCTAGCTAATTAATCCTCTAAATATATTGTCTCTTTAGCTCTGGTTAGATGCTCTTTTTTGTTAAAAGCTCTACAAACCTGGAGCTGCTCACAGTAACGATTTCATAGCCTTTACTTGATAAATATCGTAATTTAAATAGCATTTAAAATCGTTATTATAAGTATGCAAATCGAGTTTTAGATACTTGAAATTTTTGTCTGTCCTATTAACTTATAAATAGTATCAACCACTCTTCCTTTAGGGGGCAATGGTAACAGCTTTGTTTTTTTGAAGAGTGGGTCTTTTTCTTTCTCGTCACATTCTTAGATTAGTCTATTTTTATTGCCAAGATAGTTTATGAGCGCGCAGCCTGCTAAGCAGTAGACAACATCACGAACCCATAACATCTGCCTTCTATTATCGTTTCTTGCAGCAACAACGACACCCACCGTCTCGGCTAGCTTAAGTGCTTCTGCCTTTAACTCAGAAGTATGTTTGATTCGTGCTTTCTTAGTTATTATTGTTCACCTCGTTATTGATTGTACTCACTTGGCCCAGAACCCAAAATTACGGCACGGATCAATTTAAAATTAACAAATAACTCATACAAAAAAGCCAGTCAGCTTAGCTGACTGGCTTTTCCTCAATAGAGGGAAGATAAATTCAAACAGTTTCTACTATTTAAATTTGTAGAACATATTGTTGTGGCGAAGCTCATTCTTGAAAGCAGGTACGTTTGTATCGTTATCGATCTGAACGTATTCAACATCAACCATCTCAGCGAAATCGTAAAGCATCTCTTCTGTAACCGCTTGAGAGTAAACCGTATGATGAGCACCACCGGCATAAATCCAAGAAGCCGCGGCTACTTTTAAGTTTGGAAGAGGCTCCCAAAGCGTGCTTGCAACAGGCAAGTTCGGCATTTTATGCTCAGGCTGAACCGATTCAACAGAGTTAACTATCATGCGGAAACGTGGACCTAAATCAACAAGAGATAGGTTAAGTCCATGGCCTTCTTTACCCGTAAAGATCATACGAGGAACTAAAGCTGTGCAACCGATAGTATGAAGGTGAATCTCAATTTTCGGTTTATGCTGAGAAATTGAAGGACATACTTCTAGCATGTGAGCACCTAGAACTTGATCTACATTTTCTCCGAAGTTATACGTGTAATCTTCCATGAAAGACGTGCCGCCAGCTAAACCTTTAGACATCACTTTAAGTACGCGTGTCATTGCTGCCGTTTTCCAGTCACCTTCACCACCGTAACCGTAACCTTGTTCCATTAAGCGTTGGGTCGCTAGGCCTGGTAAGTTTGTCAAACCAGTTAAGTCTTCAAAACAGTTTGCAAACGCCATGCACTCTTTGCTTTCTAGGAATGTTTTCATTCCTAATTCTAGACGAGCTTCTGTACGTAATAGATTGTTTGTCTCTTCTTTATTCGCATTCTCTCCGTAAACTACATCGTAGTCTCGGTGATAAATTTCAACTAGTGCATCAACCGCTTCATCTGAAACACTATCAACCGTTGCCGCTAATTCACCCAAACCATAAGCATGGACTTCAAAACCGAACTTGATTTGTGCAGAAACTTTATTACCGTCAGTCACGGCAACATTACGCATGTTGTCGCCAAAACGTGCCACTTTCAAAGAGCGAGATTCCGCTAAACCTTGAGCCGCACGACACCAAGTATCCAGCTCTTGATGAACTTCAGCATCTTTCCAGTGGCCAACAATCACTTTGCGTTCAAGTTCCATTGCCGCACCGATGAAACCAAACTCACGACAACCATGAGCACTTTGGTTCGTGTTCATGAAGTTCATGTTAATTTCATCCCACGGAAGCCCAGCGTTAAACTGAGTATGTAGGTGAGCAAAAGGTTTATTTAATTGACTAAGGCCTGCAATCCACATTTTTGCAGGGCTAAATGTATGCATCCAAAGCACTAAACCTGCACATTCAGGATCGTTGTTTGCTGCTTGACATACCGCAAGTATTTCTTCTGCTGTCTTAGCTGTGCCTTTATTAATAAATTCTGTTGAGATAGATTCTATTGCGTTAAAACCGCTAACCATTAGCTCTGAATGTGTTGCAACTTCTTCAAGTACTTTAGGGCCGTAAAGATGCTGAGAACCGGTTACAAACCATACTTTTTTTTCAAAAATCTTCATGCTTATTCCTATTTGTTCTGGCCGTAATAGGCATCTTTGCCATGTTTACGTAGATAATGTTTGTCTAATAAATTTTGAGGGATTTGTTCAATTGAAGGGTTTAACATGGCAGTATCTAATGCCATTTTTGCCACTTCTTCCAAAACAACCGCATTATGGACTGCATTTTTAGGAGAAGTCCCCCAAGTGAAAGGCGCATGTTCACGAACGATAATGCCAGGGACTTCCATCGGATCATTTTTACCGATAGTCTCGATAATGACTTTGCCTGTATTCAGTTCGTAATCCTGTGCGATTTCGTCACGGTTTAAACCGCGTGTACACATGATGTCACCGTAAAAATAATCGGCGTGCGTTGTCCCCAAAGCTGGAATATTTCGCCCAGATTGAGCCCATGCCGTTGCTTTAGGTGAGTGCGTATGTACCACACCTGCAATCTCTTTGAATTCACGGTATAGAGCAATATGAGTCGCTGTATCGGAAGATGGGTTTAACCCACCTCCAATGACTTCGCCATCAAAATTAACGACAACCATATTTTCAGGGCTAAGCTCTTCATATGGAACGCCACTTGGCTTAATTACAACAAGCTCATTCTCTCTATCGACACCAGAGACATTGCCCCAAGTAAACGTGATTAAGTTATGCTCTTGAAGCATCATGTTCGCTTCATAAACTTCTTTTCGAAGTAAATCTAACGCAATACTCATTACTTAATGCCTTGCTCAGTCATTACGATAGTTTCAATGGCTTTACCAAGGTTTTGATAAGCTTCAAATCGCTTCTGATAGATAGCCGACTCTTTCTCTCGTGGGCTATAAACTTGACATACAGGGCTAGACATTACGGCTTGCGCTTCTTCCGCTGTTCTGAATTGACCAGCAGCAACTGCAGCTAAAATAGCAGCACCAATTGCACAAGATTGCTCAGATTCAACAACCGAGATTTTTAAGTTAAGCGCATCAGAACAGGTTTGCATAACAAGTGGTGATTTCTTAGAGATTCCACCAATCGCAATAACACGCTTAATATCGATACCTTGTGCAATGAAGCAGTCACAGATTGATTTAGCACCAAACGCGGTAGATTCAACTAATGCATGGAAGACTTCTGGAGCATCAGAACCAAGGTTTAAGTTAGCAATAGCACCGGTTAAACGCTGGTTAGCATTCGGAGTACGACGGCCGTTATGCCAATCAATGGCAATAGAACCTTTCTCGTTATCACGGTAACTTACTGCAGAAGAGAGCATTGGGAAGATATTTTCTTCAATATCACGAGTAATCTGTTTGTCTTCAGGATTTTGTTCTGCCCACTGCTGTAGAGGCCAAGAAAGCAGACGCTTATACCATGCGTAGATATCACCAAACGCAGACTGCCCCGCTTCTAACGCAACAAGACCAGGCATAGAACTGCCATTTACCTGACCACAAATACCATTAATCGTTTGGTTACCTAACTCTTCACCGTCAACCATCAAAATGTCACACGTTGAAGTACCGATAACTTTAACTAGATCATTTGCACCCGCTCCAGCCCCTACCGCTCCTGCATGGCAATCAAATTCACCAACAGCAACTGCGATATCTGGGTTCAGACCCAGTTTTTCAGCCCACTCTGTTGTTAAACCGCCAACACTTGTATCAGAGGCGTAAACTGTTTTTGAGTATTTCTCACGCATACCGTCGAGAGTAGGAGAAATAGCGCTTAAGAACTCTTGAGATGGTAAACCACCCCATGAATCATGCCACAATGCTTTATGGCCTGCGGCACAAATGCCACGTTTAAGGTCTGCTGGATTCGTCGTGTTAGTCAGCAAAGCTGGAATCCAATCACATAACTCGACCCATGAATGCACAGCTTCATTAACTGCCGCATCTTGCTCAGCGATGTAAGCCGCTTTTGACCAGTACCATTCAGAAGAGTAAATACCTCCGACATAGCGAGTATAATCTTCAAAGTCGTTAGAACGCGCGATCATATTGATGCGATCTGCCATCTCTACAGATGTGTGGTCTTTCCACAAGATGAACATCGCATTGGGGTTTTCCCAAAACTCTGGTTTTAAAGCAAGAATTTCACCATTTTTATCAACTGGCGCAGGAGTAGATCCCGTTGTATCTACACCAATGCCTATGATTTTACTTGCAATACCGTCTTCAGAATCAGCAATTGCACTTTTAACAGCATTTGTCATCGCATTGATGTAATCGGATGGATGCTGACGAAACATTGATTTCGAGGGATCAGAAAATGCGCCATCCATCCATTGCTTGTAATAAGCAACACCGCTGCCTTTTTCTTTACCATTCTGAGCACTTACGATCACCGCTCGTACTGAATCAGAGCCAAAATCTAACCCAATTAGGTATTTTTTTTCCGAAAGTTTCATCGACACTATCTCTATGTTTATTGACGTTGAGAGTAAGTTAACCCATCAAAGCCATATAAAATGAGACAGAAGGCGCACTAGATAAATAGGAGACAACCATTGTTAAATATCATAATGATTAAGTTCATTTCATCAAAAATAATCCAACTAAGCGGTATCAATTAACCAAAAATCATAATAGTAAAAACATAAATTTAGTTGATGTTGTTGGCTCTATAATCAACGACAGAGCTCTACATTTTAATGTATTAATATTTAATTTCTTACTTAGCTTTCACACCTAACAACTGGTATACCAATTAACAGTAAGTTTCTTTTAAATTACCCTTCGACAGCTTGAGTTTTGATTTTTTATACAAGTAAATACGGACCCTCGCTCCCAAACAGATCACATGATAAGTACCAACAACAATTCCGTGTCGATTGGCATGATCGTGGAACTAACAAGCAAAATGAGATTAGGCGCACAGAGAACAGCGGCGGAGTAAGTATTGTTAGGTACCATAATTAAATGGGATCGATATGCGGATGTAGTTGAACTAAAAATAAGGCAGTAATATGTTTATCGGAATTGACTTAGGGATTTCAGCAACCCACAGCAAGATTTCTGGATTGACTGAGTAAGTTAGGAAGTTTTTCTCGTTTTTGTTTTAAATGAAATCTCAGCTTGCTTGGTTCTGCGGCGGATACAGATGTAGTGCAGACAGTTCAATTGGATACTAACTAGTCTAAATATTGAATCGATAAACCCTTGCGCACGCTCAGTGGCATAGAGAAAATTCGTTTCAACATGACAACATCACTCATCGCTAATGATTAATATGTAAAGTAACTTACGAAATCACTCTCACTATCGCATGTAAAGGCATGCTCTGCATCACAATAACAATGTTATAGTACCATTTGGTAAAATATCATAATTTCACTTTCTATCTGGATAGATATCATATCTCTGCAAAAAGAAGCTCTTGGGAATGTAAACTAATCACCCCCAATTAATTAGTTTTAAATACTATTCATTCCAACCACTCTTCAAAACAGCTAATAAAGTAATCGCTTTATTTTTGGAGAGTGGTTACTTTAATCATCGACATGCTACTTGCTTGGGTAGTTAACAAGTGCATATCCTATTCCGTAATAGACAACCTCTCGAACATCCTCAGCGTCGCCTTCAATAATGTCAAGAAGGTCAGCGATAGCTTTACCACCTCCCAAAATACGATCAGATTTTGTTAACATCATTCTGTAATCAGGATCACTATCTAACACTTTGATCCATGATTCTAAAAATTGTTGAGGTGACGACACATCTAGGGGTTTCAAAATCATCTCTCTAATGATAGGTCGAAGCGAATCATAGATATGCTCTTTGCGCTTAAAGTGAGCATTTATTCCAGAACGACTCACTTTTGCTTTATTTGCGATGTTAGCAAAAGAAAGTTCACTTACACCTTCTTCAACCACAATCTTTAATGACGCTTTGATGATACGCTGTTTAGTACGCTTTGCTTCTGTCTGGCTTACTTTCGGCATTATTAACTCCTTATTTGAGATGATAATACAACATCATGTTCCTTATCTAAAATTAATTGATGCTTTCCTTTATTTTTATGATTGTCACATCTCAAAATTAAATCTCATATGACCAATTAGAAGCAAATATGAATGAGCTGAACATTTAAAGTAACCGCAACCTGAGTCTTTACAGCTATATAGCAGTATTACGAGAAACGCCTATTAGTTCTTCACAGAATTAAATGCGAGACAGCTCGAAACGAGACAACTAGCACATAAAACACCCAAACCAAATCTATTGTTAAATTTCATAATTGCTGATCTAACTCTATCGTTAGATACTAAACGAAAATGAGGTGGTGTAATGGTTATTGATTTACAATTTAAAAACTCTAGGGTAAGCGCCATAGTTAAAGATGGGGAACGGGTTTTATGTGGCAAAGAGTCCGTGATTTCACTCACCAACAAAAACAGTTTGAGTTGGTGGAATGCAGCTTTTAAAGCAATGGCCGATATGGGAGAAAACATCAACCTTAACAATGTAAAATTCATCAATTTAACTATAAATTCAGTAGATTATAGAAACGAGGATAAACACTCTTTAGAAATTCTAGATCAACATATCGCGAGATCACTTGATATGCCTTGTATTCCTATCATCTGTCATTCAATTTAAGTATAAAGCCTCTCCCAGCTAATCTCACCAACACACTGGCGCTATCTCTCTGCGTTATAGTACATTTTGCCTAAATAAACCCATTATTTACCAATCAAAAATTTCAACCTGAAATAAAAAACCAAGCTCTTACGCAACCAAACAATAACGGACGTCGCACTTAATAATTTATTGCGCAAAATAATAATTTCATCTACCTCGCGTCTTTATAGATCAATAAAAATAGAACCATAAGATATCTCAAACATGTTTCGTAACTAAATTCATGGCAAAATAAGTGATTTTGATCACAATAATATCTATCAATACCAAATAATCGACAACTACCTTTCATCTATTGAAAAACAACCATTTGGCTAAGAGCCGTAGGGTATCGATTCTTTTTTTATATTATTATCAAAACGAGATAATCAACACACTAAACAAATAACGGATATAAGATGTTAAATATCGTAATTTAATTAGTCACAGAAATGGAGCACGATTAACTCGACCAAAATAATCACTAAATGGATATAACGATGAAAAAATTATTACTTGCTGGCTTAATTGCTGGTTTATGCTCTGGTACTGTTAGTGCAGCTGATGAATCAGACGTTGCAGTACAAGAAGATAAGGGTGTTCGTTTTAACACAGCTATTGGCCCATTTTATGACCCAATCTTTGACCTTGCTGGCTCTGTTATTCCAACTCTAGCTTATGAAATCGGTGATGCAGAAAAGACATCTTTCACTAAGCTATACGGCATCTACGGTACTAACGGAAACTACGTTGTTCGCGCAGACACTAACAACTTCATGGGCTCTAACAGTGAGTGGTACCTTACTGGTACGTTCAACTACAGCTACGCTAAGCTAGATGTAATGGACTTCATGGGTATGGACCCTGGTCCAACTGTTGAAGTTGAAAATGTAGCTATCATCGCGGAAGGTTCAGCTCAATACCAAATCTTCGATAACGCATACTTCGGCCCAATGGTTTCGTATCGAACTACTGAATTCGAACGTGATAGCAGTGCTAACCCATTTGGTACAGTGAACATGATCACTGACAAATCTATTATGGAGTACGGCCTGGCATTTACGTTTGATAACCGTGACAACACTCAAACACCAACTAACGGTTGGTTTGTTGAAATGAACCTTAGCAACCAAGAAGTTGAGAACACAGAAGGCGCTACAATCCCTGACGCCGTACCAGGTTTAGGCGGATTTACTCTAAATGGCGACGAAGAATACTACACAGTAACCACAGATATTCGTACTTACCTTGAAATCAATGACGATACTATATTCGCAGTTCGTAACAAGGTTATCTGGAATGGTGATGAAGCTCAGGACACACTGACTGCACTAGATAAAGTGGCTTACGGCTTCACCATGGAAATAGCAGGGCGCTCTGCAATCGGTGCAGATTTCCAATTACGTCACTGGTTGACTGACACTTGGGGTGTTGTTGGTACAGTTGGTCTAGCTAAAGCTATCGATGCTAATGACGAAGACCTGCACTACGCAGTTGGTGGTGGTGTACGTTACATGCTGAACCCTGCTGATAAGCTATCTATGCGTCTTGACGTAACATACAGTGATCAAGAAGAAGATGAGATGCTTGTATTCTTCAACGTATCAGAAGCATTCTAATCGAATTACATATTTCAAAGGGACAGCATTGTCCCTTTATCTATTGAGAGATAATTGAAATGAAAGAACTTCTATTTTCAACAGAAATTAAACGCTTCGTTTGGCTTCAAGTAGCACTAAACATCGTTTTCAATAACATCGGTATCGTTGCTGGTGGTCCACTAATTCCACTATCTAAAGGCATTGCTGGCACTGTAATGCTCGATTTTATTTTAACTAACTGTTTCCTTATCTTTTTCCTATTCATTTGTGGCCGTATGGAATTACAAAAGTGGTTGGTTAAGCATGATTTTGAAGGCAAAAAATACAATGCCAAAGAACACGGGAAACTGCTTAAATTTATGACATGCCACCCTATGATGGCATTCGGTAAATTATGGTTAGGCTTATCTCTATGTGTATCGATCCCGTTATTCATCGCACTAACTGTTATCTACGGTGATGCAATTCCACAAGCACATATGCTCTTAGTGAAAACAACTTATGCTATATCTTTCGCGATGTTTGTATCTAGAATAGGTGCAACCGTTGGCTCAATTGACCCAACAACAGTTCCAGGCGGCTACATTCCAACGCCAAAATCTAAAAAACCTGCAAGAGCTTAATAGCGACTAATTATTTGCAGATAATATAAACGCCCTTACGGGCGTTTTTTATTTCGTATATATGGAAATAACATGAAATCACTACTAAAAAATATGTCTATCAAATGGCAAATAATTACCCCCGTATTATTTACTGCTTTTGTTCTTTTTTCATGCTTAATCTACTCCATTGTGGATTTATCAGGGGAGGTTTTAAAAGCCGAACATGCCAGTGAAGTAACCACCTCAAAAAATGTAGCACTTGGCAAAATAAATTTAGGCGTTTCTAAAATTCAAACCATTATGCAAAAGTACGTCGTTTCCACGGCAAAATCGAGCGAAATTGTTTCGAAAATAAAAACAGAAGCGTTATCTCTGACAGAACAACTCAACAATGTAAAAGATCCCGAAGAGATCAAGCTTAAAGATTCTGTATATTCCCTGCTTAATGTCATAAGCACGGAAACGATTGATACTATGAGAAAAGGAAAAAAAACAGCATTCACCCAATATTACGACTCATTAGAGGAGGTGAATCAGTCAATTATTTCATTATTTGATTTCTATCAAGACCAAATGCAGGCAGAGGCCAAGCAACGCAAAAATGAAAGAGAATCAGGTAAACTTTCTGGAGGCATTATCATGGCAACCTTGCTTGCTTTGAGTATTTCCTGTCCATATTTCATAGCCAGTTTCATTTCTAAACCTATCAACGAGCTAAAAGATATGGCTAAAAAAATTGCAGATGGGGACCTAAATGTCCGTGTCGATTTAGAGGGAAGCAATGAACTAACTGAACTTGCCAAGAACATGAATACATCGGCATCAACGCTAAAAATAACCGTAGATTCTCTGATCTCTGTTGGCGCTAACGTAGCTGCAGCCTCAACTGAATTATCTACAGTAATGCACCAGTCTGAAGTTAATGTATCCGATGAAAAAACTCAAATTGATTTAATTGCATCGTCCATAAATGAACTATCAAGCACCGCTGCAGATGTAGCAAGAAATGCAGTTGTTGCTGACGAAACAACAAAAAAGGCAATGGTCCTATCAAAAACCGGAATTGACGCTTTCAATAAAACTCATACTGCAAGTCAAGATATGAGCGAATCACTCTCCATCACCGCTAAAACAATTAACACTCTAGCAGAAGAGTCTGTCAAAATTGGTCAAGTAATTAAAGTCATAGAAGATATATCAAGCCAAACAAATTTACTGGCTCTAAATGCGGCAATTGAAGCCGCTCGAGCAGGTGAGCAAGGGCGTGGATTTGCTGTCGTTGCCGACGAAGTAAGGACATTAGCAGGTAGAACCCAGCGATCTACCGAAGAAATTCAAAAGATCATTGAATCAGTCCAAAGCAAAGCAAGTGTTGCCAATCGAGACATGGACGTGAGTTTAGAAAAGCTCTCAAGTAACCGAGACTTAATGACTCAAGCAAATAATGCGATGGATGGTATTACTCAATCTATCTCCGATATCAGTGATGTTAACACGCAAGTAGCAACAGCAGCAGAGCAACAAAGTTCAGTCACTGAACATGTAAACTCAAGTGTTATATCAGTATTAGATTTAGTCAACAAAAATGTAATTGGTATCAACCAAAGTGCATCGACTGCAAATGAACTATCTTCTCTAGCAGAACAGCAAAAAGAACGTCTCTCATTTTTCAAAAGATAACACTCCAATATTTAGCTAATGAATGAATCTAGTAAGAACTAACTTATTAGATTCATTCACAGCTCTGCGACTAATTATTAAGTCAACTTCAAAGCCATTTGTCTTCACACCTCCTTTCATGTTTACCTCGATATCAAGCGGAACATCTATATTTAATTTATGAAGAAGATCACACTTCAAATATGCCACATCGAAAATAATCAACTCAAACAATTTCGCCTTAAATGAATATAAGAATGAGACAATAGACACACTAGGTAAATAAGGGATAACACTTGTTAAATATCGTAATTGTTCACATAAAAAAATAAGCGCAGAGTGTGTATGTACCCAATAATTAGAATTTAGTAGGAATACAAGATGAAAAAACTTGTTATCAACGAAAAAAAGAAAATAAGCACAATCAGCGAAGACATCTACGGTCATTTCGCAGAGCATTTAGGTCGTTGTATTTATGAAGGCATTTTTGTAGGTAAAGACTCTAATATCCCTCACGTAAATGGTATGCGCTCAGATGTTGTTGGCGCACTAAAAGAACTAGAAATTCCTGTTCTTCGTTGGCCTGGTGGTTGCTTCGCTGAAGATTATCACTGGAAGTCAGGCGTTGGTCCATTAGAAACTCGAAAATCAGTAATTAATTCTCTATGGGGCGGCGTTCTTGAGTCTAATCACTTCGGTACTCACGAGTTCTTCGAACTCTGTGAACAGTTAGAGTGTAAAAACTACATAAACGTAAACATGGGTAGTGGTTCTGTTAAAGAAATGCAGGATTGGATCGAGTATATGACAGCTAGCGTTGATTCTGAGCTGGTACTTGAGCGTAAAGCGAACGGCCGCGAAGAACCGTGGGAACTTGACTACATAGGTGTTGGTAACGAAATGTGGGGCTGTGGCGGCATGATGAACCCAGAACATTACGCTTCTGAATTCCGTCGTTACAACAACTTTGCTCGCACATATGATTGGAATGCACCTTTCCGTCGTATCGCTTCTGGTCCTAACCGTGCAGATTACGACTGGACAGACAAAGTAATGAAAGGTCTTATGACTAATCATGAAGGTCGTGACGAAATGGCTGACTTCCATGAAGAGATGACTCAATCTAACGTAACTGGTCTTGCACTTCACTACTACTGCTTCCCAACAATGGAACGTCCTCGTGGCGATGCTCGCGAATTCTCTTCTGACGAGTGGTACAAAACACTTGAAAGCGCAGCACACATTGAAGAGTTAATCGTTAAACACACTGAAATCATGCGTAAGCACGATCCAGAAGGTAAAGTTGAGCTTATCGTTGACGAATGGGGCGCTTGGTACGATGCCGATGAAGGTACTAACCCATTCTGGCTTTACCAACAAAACACAATGCGCTGTGCTCAAGTAGCGGCACTTTCTCTAAATATCTTTAACAAGCACTCTGATTCTGTTGGCATGGCTAACATTGCTCAAACAGTTAACGTTCTTCAAGCGATGATCTTGACTGAAGGCGATAAGATGATCACAACTCCGACGTACCATGTATTTAATATGTACAAAGGACACAAGAACGCTAAGCTTGTTGAATCTCACTTAGAGGGTGTAACTGAAATTGGTGTTGAAGGCGGTAAGGTGCCTGAGTTATTTGAGTCTGTATCTATTAACCGTAAAGGTGTTGTTAACATGACTCTAAACAACACGTCTATGGCTGATGCTCAAGAAATTGAAATCGAATTTGCAGAACTAACACCAAGCAAAGTTAAAGTTCAAGTACTTGCTGGCGAATACAATGCACATAATACATTCGATGCACCTGAAAACGTTGTCGCTGTAGAATCTACAGACTACACAATCACAGACAAAGGCATCAAACTTTCAATTCCTGCATGTGCAATTGTAGCTATTGAGGCTAAGTAGCAATGACCAGCAGCCTACGTGAATGCAAAGCCTGCATATTGGCAAGGATTGACGCTGAGTATGCTGCTAATTTGGAACAGAAGATTAAGCATATTCCTACTGAACTTAAAGTAGAGCCTGAAATCTACGAAGAACGATTAGAAATATGCAAAGGCTGTGACAAATTACATGAGGCTTTATGTAGAGCATGTGGCTGTTATGTTGAACTTCGTGGAGTCATGAGAAAAAACTCATGCCCCTACGATAAATGGCTAAAAATAGAGTAACTAAAAGACGGGCAGAGCCCGTCTTTGTTGATCTTAATATAAGGAAATATCATGAATAAGCTCGTTGAAGTTATCAAACGACACAAAATTAAGACTGCAATTGCTGTCGCTGTCGCCGCAGCATGCGCCTACCCTGTAATCAAGGTGGTATCTTATGAAGCCCCTATTAATCAAAAGCATCTAGAAGCCAAGAAAACATATATATCTGGCATTCAAGAACAATCTGCCGCACTTGGTAAAGCTGATCGTCCTAATATCATTTTTATGGTTCTGGATGATATGGCTTACAACGATTTAAGCTCTTACGGTAGCAAGGCGATTAAAACGCCTAATATCGATGCACTTGCAGAGAATGGTTTGAGAATGACCAACTATTACACTGCGGCGCCTACAAGCACCCCATCTCGCGCATCGATGATGACTGGTCGATTCCCTATTCGTAACAGCCTACTTGGTGTTGTTTGGCCTGAAGGTCACGTAATCAATGATGCTCTAAAGGTTCTAGATGTGAACGTGAGCATGGCAGAAGACGAAATTCTAATGCCTGAAGTAATGAGTGCTGCTGGTTACTCGACGGCAATGATTGGTAAGTGGCATATCGGTGAACGTTCTAAACCCCACGAACACGGCTTTGATAACTACTTTGGCGGTTATTTCAGTAATGATATGCCTGGTTATACAATTTGGGAAAACGATGAGGTCGCTATTCCTGCCCCAGTTGACCAGACTAAGCTAAACGATGCGTTCTTTGACAAGGCTCATGATTACATTGATGGCTTTGCAGAAGATAAACCTTTCTTCATGTACTTCGCTCATGCATTCCCACACGTTCCTCTATTCGTACCTGAAGATGAGCTAGGCAAATCAGATGCTGGTCTTTACGGTGACGTAATGGAAGATATCGACCGTGAAGTTGGCGAACTAGTTCAAAAACTGAAAGACAGTAACAAGTTCGACAATACAGTATTTGTTATTACCTCAGATAACGGGGCATGGTTCGATGGCGATAATGGTGGTAATGCTCGTGGTCGTAAGTTTGAAACATGGGATGGCGGTCATAAAGTGCCATTCATTGTGTCTTGGCCTGCCAAGATTAAAGAGCCTGCTGTAGTTGATACGCTATTATCTGGCGTTGATATGTTCCCGACGTTCGCAGAGCTAGCTGGCGTTACTGAGATGCCTCAAGATCGTGATATCGACGGTCATAACTTGTCGCCTCTATTCAACGGTAACGTGGCTGAGTTCGAAGAAGCAAATGATGACCGTATCGTTTGGTATTACAACAATACTCAAATCGATGCACTTCGTACCAAAGATTGGAAATATCGCGGTCCAGTCGGCATCTACTCTAACGACATGGGCCCAACTATCTCTATCAAGCAGATTCGCCACCCTCACCTGACGGACTACAGCATTGATACCCGTGAGTCTTACGATGTCTCTGCTAAGCACCCAGAAGTTGCAGCTCAAATGAAAGCTCTACTGGATGCAGAAAACCAAAGACTGATTGATAACCCTCGCGGATGGAAATCCTAAAATAACCTAAGACTTGTTTTTGCTTAAAACGTCTGATGCACAGCATCGGGCGTTTTTATTTTAAAAACTATTAGCTAAAAAACTCTCCTCCTTGTCAAACCATCCAATCTTCTATTTACTTTCTCATATCAGAAAACATAACCGTATATTCATAATTTCATAAAGCAATACAATATCAACAAAAGGTTTCAGTGTTTTATTTCAACAAAAATGAGACTCAGGGTAGATTAAGTAAATACACAGTCACTAATGCTAAATATCATAATAGCCTTTATTTGTCACCAAGCGCAAAATCCCAATATGTATCAAATTGTCCATGTACAAAATAATGATAGTAGTTATTTATCACTTTAAGGAAATGTATGTTTAGTTCTAGACAAGCACTTGATGTAATTAAGCGCAATAAAGTAAAAACGGTTTTAGCCGCGGCTGTTGCAACAGCAATCGCTTATCCTGTAGTGAAGATTGCAGCGTATGAACAATCTACGAGTGCAGAGCATCTACAGGCTAAAAATATATACCTTAATGATCTGTCTTTACAATCCGCAACTCTAAGCGAAACTGAGCGCCCTAATATCGTATTTATGGTGCTTGATGATATGGGTTATGGTGATCTGAGCTCATACGGCAGCAAAGCGATCCAAACACCAAACATCGATGCGCTGGCAGCCGGCGGCCTTAAGCTTAATAACTATTATACAGCAGCACCATCATCGACACCGTCTCGCGCATCGATGATGACAGGGCGCTATCCGCAGAAATCAGGTCTAATCGGTGTTGTATGGCCAGAAGGACACCCTCTTAACAACGCACTTAAGCTCATCGACCTCACTACTTATATGCCGGAAGATGAAATTCTTTTGCCTGAAATTATGAAAGCATCAGGTTACCAGACCTCCATGATTGGAAAATGGCATATTGGTGAAGCTGAACCAGCTAAGCCACATAATCGCGGATACGAAGAGTTCTATGGTGCTTACTTTAGTAACGATATGCCCGGTTACACGATCTGGCATAATGAAGATGTAGCAATCCCAACACCAGTTGACCAAACAAAACTGAATGCAGCTTACTTCGATAAAGCAGAAAGTATGATCGAAAACTATAGCGACGATAAACCATTCTTCATGTACTTTGCCCATGCATTCCCGCATGTACCGCTATTTGCACCCGAAGAAGAATTAGGTAAATCAGACGCAGGCCTTTACGGTGATGTGATGCGCACCATTGATGATCGCGTTGGTCAAATGGTCGAAAAACTAAAAGCCGAAGGTAAGTACGAAAATACTGTGTTTGTAATTACCTCAGATAATGGTGCGTGGTTTGATGGCGATGCCGGTGATACTCGTGGCCGTAAATTCACGACCTTTGATGGCGGTCAGCGTGTACCATTTATCGTGTCATGGCCAGCGAAGATCAAACAAGGTCAAGAGGTAGATTCACTGGTTTCTGGCGTTGATATGCTACCTACTTTTGCTGCGCTCGCTGGTGTTAAAGAAATGCCTCAAGATCGCATCATTGACGGTTTTGATTTAACGAAAATGTTTAAAGGTGACATAAAAGGTTACGAAGCAAACAACTCGAACCGTAAAATTTGGTTCCCTAATGCAATGCGCTTTGATGCATTCCGTGACGATAACTTCAAATACCGTGGTCCATACACTATGTACTCAAATGGTCTAGGTGACGCGATTGATATGCGTAAACTGCAAGAACCAAATCTATATGATTATGCTTTTGACATGCGTGAATCTTACGATGTCACTCTAAAATACCCTGAAATAACAGCTAAAATGGCGAAAGAGCTAGAAGCGAAGAACCAAGAAATTATTGATAACCCTCGCGGCTGGAAGTAGTTTCAACATAAGAAGAATTAAATAAACAAAGCTCCTTAATTAACTAAGGAGCTTTTTTAATGCCGATGTTAATGACGATGCCAATTTTAGAAATTAGTTTATCCGAGTTATTATCAAAACATAATTTCAAACAACTTAAATATAAACACTTCAGCTATCAAAATCAGCGGCCATTACATTTGTGGCCATAGATGTAGTAATAGCCCGTCCTAATAACGCTTTCTTCATTAACGCTTCCCTATTGCAGATAGTATGTTAGTGAATTCGATACTGGTGTGAGCAAAGTAACGTTTATACCCTGAACACAAGTAATTTTTATTTGGCTTGCCATCACTCGAAATTTCAAACCGGTGTTTAGGGCAGCCTCCATTGCACAAACGCAAATATTTGCAACTTTTACAGTCGATTGAGATATTATCTCGCTTAGCATTACCAAAGTTGATTTGGCTATCTAACTTTGCAATCTCATCAACGTCATGAGTGAGTATATTTCCGACAAGATGTTCAGGGTAAACATAGTGGTCGCATGAGTAAATATCCCCGTTAGCTTCAAGCGCAATAGCATCACCGCAAGTCTCGCGTGTAATACACGAAGCCCCCCCTGTTCCAGCCATTTGCGCCAGAGTGCTTTCAAAGGTATAGATAAAGGTTTTGCCGACATCTTTCTTCTTCCATTGGTCGAAGATTCCACACATAAAGCTGCCATACTCTTCGGCCGTGATAGACCACTCAGTGACTTTAGACTGACCACTAAAATCTGGATTGATGAGCATTAAACCATCTTCTGTTTTCTCCTGCGCTTTACGTTCGATAAGTGGAGTTAATTGAATATGGCGACAACCATAAGATTTTAGAGCTTTATATACACCTTTAGGGTCATTTACGTTGCCCTTGTGTATAACGGTCATTGCATTGAACTCAACGCCGTGCTTTCTAAACAAAGATAGTGTTTGCGTTACTCTATAGTGAGTGCCTTTCCCTGAACGCGTTTTACGGTAAATGTCATGATGCTTAGCTTCGCCATCAATTGATAATCCGATTAAAAAGTTATGATTCTTAAATAGTGTGCACCACTTTTCATCAATTAAAATGCCGTTTGTTTGGAATGAATTTTGGCAATGTTTAGATCCAGCGTACTTCTTCTGTAGCGCGATTGCTTTCTCAAAAAAATCGATTCCCATCAGGGTTGGTTCCCCCCCCTGCCAAGAGAACTCACAATGAGGCATAGCCTTTTGGCTATCAACTGTTTTCCTTATATAAGTATCAAGCACATCATCAGACATTCTCCAATCTGAACGATCTGGGTACAGCTTCTCTTTCTCTAAATAAAAACAATATTCACAGTCGATATTACATTTAGAACCGGTTGGCTTTGCCATGATGTGAGGAGTATTCATTGCGACGTCTCTTATGGATTTTTCGTGACTTTAGCACCCAAATAACTTCCTTTCCTGATGCGGTGCACAAAAACAATATAACGGATAACAGTTGTTAAATATCGTAATATTATCTACTAGTAATAGGCGTAATTATTATCGATAATTATTACGTACCATAGAGAAAATCTAATGAAAAAAAACACCTTAGTTTGCCTTATTGGCGCCGCTCTATCCTCTACTGCATTTGCCGGTACAAGTGCCTCAGCTTTACCGGAAGCAATGGGTGCAAATCGAGCTCCTTCAAACCAACCTAACGTTATCGTCGTTCTTCTTGATGACGCAGGCTACGCAGATATCAGCGCTAATGGCGGCACATTCCCTACTCCGAACATCGATAAACTAGCAGCGGATGGTCAAAACTTTTCTAGTTTTTACATGTCAGCACCAGTTAGCTCACCAGCTCGCGCGTCTCTTTTAACGGGTCGTGTAGGTGTAAGAACCGGTATGTATGGAAAACAAATGGCCGTATTTGAAGAGACTGACAAAGATGGTCTACCTAAAACAGAAGTAACAATGGCTGAAATGCTACGTGATGAGGGGTACAAAACTTTCATGTTAGGTAAGTGGCATTTAGGCTGGGGCAAGGATGGAATTGAGCATGTCCCTACACGTCACGGCTTCCAAGAGTGGTATGGTATCCCATTCTCAACAGATATGAACAACACGAACCCTGAATTCCGT
The DNA here is from genome assembly GCF_024347395.1 of Vibrio cortegadensis. NCBI lineage: Bacteria > Pseudomonadati > Pseudomonadota > Gammaproteobacteria > Vibrionales > Vibrionaceae > Vibrio > Vibrio cortegadensis. The sequence goes on along the minus strand of NZ_AP025473.1, from coordinate 414,643 downwards.
CTTAAACCGATTAAGAAAAGTATAACGAGTCCCGCAGTATTCAAAGACCCTGCATTTATGGCTAAATGGATAGAGAGAGATAACCAACTAGCTAGCTTCAAAGACGGTCGCTCTAAGAACGAGTACTTCCAAGTTCCTCTATATCACTCATTTTCATCAGAGAACGGTACTAAGTTCGAAGACAACCTGATTGGGACAGTTAACCAAACTACCTTCTTGCGTGATATTACCTCTCGTACAGTTGAATATATCAATAATAATAAAGACGAACCTTTCTTCATCTACTTCAATCCACCAGAAAGCCACGTTCCCTTATTCAATTCTCCTGAGTTCATAGGTAAAACAGAAACACCTTACGGTGATGTAATGGTTGAACAAGATTACTCCATTGGTCGCATCATGCGAGCTCTAAAGCTTAACAGCATAGATGACAATACCATCGTAGTATTCACATCAGATAATGGACCTTGGCTTGGATATGCTGATCGCGGCGCGGCTGGCTCAGCCAAACCGTTCAAAGATGGCAAATCCTCTCCATATGAAGGTGGCGCTCGCGTACCGGGTATCATCACATGGTCTGGTCAAATCCCTGCCGGAGCAAATGATTCTATGTTCTCGGCTCTAGACTTAATGCCGACCATTGCTTCAATGACCGGAGCTAAGCTTCCTAACGTAGAAATTGACGGTATCGATCAGTCAGGCCTGCTGCTTCGCGGTGAAGATGCACCTCGCGACTTCGTCCCTGTATTTATGCGTGGTCAACTAGTGGGCTTTCGCAAGGGTGACTACAAGTTGACTTACACAGGTGTATCTCTTATCAGCGATGGCGTGAAGAAAAAACCTAAGATGTACAACCTTGCTAAAGATATTGGCGAAAAAAGAAATATTGCAAAAAAAGAGAAAGCTAAATATGCCGACATGATTAAGATGGCTGACGAATATGTAACTTCTCTTGGTAAGCCTGCTGAGCCTCTGTTTGATTTCGACGACTAACCAATAATTCAAAATAGAGTACTGATATGCTTTTAGGGAGTTTTCCACATTGTGGCAAGCTCCCTTTTTTCGTGGATTTAAAGTCGCAAATTACTTATGAAGTAATAGTCTTATCGTATTTAACCCGCAGATATAACGTTAAAGCATGTCGAAATAACAAGTCGAGCAATTATAATTTAAGAAAAATATGTAGTGATTTTTATAATTACGATATTTAACAACCCCCGTCCACTATTTTGCAAAAGTGCTCTATGTCTAGTTTTTTATCAAATAATTAAAGCAGAATATCTCTAACGAAAACACTAATTATATAGGGAAACAAATATGTCGAATATCGTAGTCGGTCAGCAATTTCCAGAGTTTGAAATCACGAAAGGTGGTCTAACAACAGCAAGTGGCGCTTTTGAAGTCTGGGGAACGGATGAGCTTATAGGCAAAGCAACACTAGTGATTGCAAATGCGGGTCACGCTTCAGCAAACGACATGCACCACCACATTACGTCTAAAATTTTCGATGCGCGCTCAATCCGTTTATGTCGAATTATTAATGCTAAAGATGCACCTATGGGTGCCGGTTTATTCATTAAAAATGAATTTAAGAAAGGCGCTAAAAACGATTCTGAAAACTTATACGTAATGGATTCAAAAGGTCTTATTGCAACTGAACTGGATATGGAAAAGAAAAGTGCAGTTGTCTCAATTATAGATGCCGAAGGTAAAGTTTTGTTTGCTCATGAAGGTATGCTTAACCCTGAACATGAAACGGAAATGCTAAATATTATTGAAACATTAAATTAATACGATTTATTTGCTTCTCAGTTAATATAAAAACTATTGATATTAAAAAATCCCACCCTAAATGGATGGGATTTTTTTAACCAATAACATAGACATTACATCGAAATATCACCATCTGACTCAGCGTCACTTCCCTCTGCCAACTTGGACTCACAAGATATCTCGTAATGATTAAATGAAAAAACACTCGGCCCATGTACTCGTTTCGTCGTAATAAACTCATCGCCATAATGAACACTCACTCGGGTGTACACCTTATCAATCACATCTACCGTCGCTGTTTCCAGTAAGCCATCAAATTCTAACTCAAGTCCTTCAAGGTGTTTTTTCACTTTTTCCAAAGTCACACTATTTTGAGCTTTCATCTGTTCAATAATGTGCGCCTCTTCATCACTCCGCTCTGCTTTTGGTTTTTTCTTAAACTCCATCTCTTTACGAATAACATCCATTGTTGCAGCTTGCGCGATTTTATACTGCTCTTTGTACTTAGCTATTTTCTCTTTATACATGTCGTATCGAGCAAAAGGGATAACTTTTGTTGCATTGTCACCTTCAACACCTAAATGCACACATTGAATTTTGCGTCCTACTTTAGCGCAACCGCCGTTTAAGGTGCCTTGCTTTTGATTGCCGTCTTCAACAATTAAATCATGACCACAGCGAATTTCATTATTCATGCTGTGCACACTGAGTCTTATATCTTGTCCCGCTTGCAAATCTGAAAATTGAGCGTAGTTAGCCGTTATTGAGCCGCTAGATCTCACGTGACAGGTTTTTTCCTCACCATCACTTACGGTGTGACCAATGATCCCTTTTCCTACTTGTATGTCGCCTTGAGCACGAACATCGGCCGACTCAATAAAACCACCAATAGTGATTGAACCCGTCGCTTTGACAATCATCCCCGGTTCGACATCTCCCGCAATAACGACGCTACCTTTAAATTTTATATGCCCCGTAGCCACGCTTACATTTTTCACACACATGGCGTTATCTACATCAATGGTTTTAGGCTTGATTAGCGGCATACCAGCAAAACTTGCGAGTAATAAATTGGGGTTATCTGGGGAGATATGAGTCCCCTTGCCAGGCTGGAGTGCGACATCATTTCCTGGCTGAGGCGGGATAATTTTGCCTTGAACAGTAAATCCAGCCTCACCTTTTGTTGACGGGATTCTTTTCATTACTTGTTCGTTTTCAGCGACCGTAATCGTCTCACCTAGATTACGCATATCCAACTTACCAGTGCTAGTTTTATCGCCCTGAGGCTTAAGAACTTGTTTAGTAACATCATCCACCAAAGGGATAAACTGGCTGTCAGTCCCTTGAATCGGCATTTTCCCCTGAGCAACGGGTTGATTGAAAACCTCACCTCCAGCTAAACTTGCGCTTACGGCCATGACTTTTTTTAGGGCTAACTTATTTATGCCTTTCGTTACATGAGCAGTTGCGAGCGCATGAACAATTTCGTTACCACGTAAGCCTCGCCCACGATAAGCACCTGTAATCACCATGGTGGCAAGCATGTCGTTATCAGTGACTTCAACAACCGATGTCGCATTACGAGACTCAGCAATGACGAAACCTTCATAAGCATCACCTTTACCATCTTTTGCGCAATTAATGAAACGAGTTACCTCTGATTCTAATAAGCATAAGTCTTGGGCATCTAAAGCATCAAGCGCTTCATCTAACCCTGTCTGATCGAAATTGCTTTCAACGACAACCGTCGATGGCAGTTTCGCAATGACCTGCTTATCGTCTTCAGACATAGAGACAACTTTATTCCACATATTTACGCTCTCATACAGACAACTTAGACATTATGGAATCAGTCTATCCAAATTATAAAATAGTTAGAATGCTGTCATATCAATAATCAGCGTTACATCACTTACTTTCATTGTGGAAAAAACGAAATAATTATGCGCATTGATTGGATACGATTTATACCATGATTAATCGTATCTATTGTCTCTTCACTTTCCTCAACTTATTGAGTATTCGTATTTTTTACAAATTATTGACGTCATAAATATGCCAATAGATCATTAGGCATTTTTATGTACATCCGCTCGTTGTCGGTGAACATTCGATTTTTATTCAACCTTATAAACGTCACCTAGGTATCCAGTGTGGCATTCGGCATCGGTGAATCTTTGAGTAGGTTAGTACTGAAGTGGCATCAAGATGAGATAGGAATAAGGTTAAACTTTTGATGTTAATTATTGGCAGCAGTGACGTTCTAGAATAACGAGGCGTTTTACAGTGTAAATCGCCCCTTCGGCTATTTATTTACAGTGTAAATTGAGCAATAACTGGAGATGATCTCGAACATAACGCTCAGCCTGTTTCCTGCCTGACAGATCCAACATATCACAACACTGAACCCAGCTACGTTTTTGGATCACTTTCAGTATGAGCAAATCACTGATTTCATCTTTGTGACTCAGCGACATCTCTATAATGAACTTAGACGCGATAACTGCTATCCCATCAAAACTACCACCGCCTGAAATATAGCAATCAAGAAGATGAATCTCATCAAATGAAATTGAATCAATAGAAAGGGATGGTAGGAGAGTGAGAACCAAATCCACTTCCATTGCAGATAATGAATCGGAAACAAGATAACTCAGATTCTGAATAAACCGTTGATGTGATTTTTCGTACCAAACCTCAGTGGCTGCACCAAACGACTTAACCATGAGTAAAGAGTGGCAACCACTTGCTTGATCGCGTTGATGACCAATATGTAAAGCTTCGTATCCAGCCTGATTCCAGAATGAGACAAGTTGCTGAGTCGCCCCGAAACTCGTCGCAAGATAATCAAAATCAAGAGTTGAAGCTTCGAGTTTATTAAGCATGAAAGAACCCAATCCGTATCCTTGCAACTCAGGATGAACCGCAATACGCATGACACGCAAACACTTCTGCTTCGCCGCAACAGTGGCTCCAAGATGGTTAGCAAGAGTCGTTGGGACTAAGTGTCCTCTAGGTCGTCGTTTGCCGCGTTGAATATCATCGATTAAATCATCAGAGAGATTTCCCTCTTCAACAACAAGAAGGCAGCCAATACAATCTGTGCCAGAAAAAAGTCCAAATAGATGAATTGAGTCATCGGCTAGAAGTTGGATCAAATCATTTGGTGTTGTTTGATAGTGGGCATTAACCAACAATGCAAAACACGCCCGTAGAGGATTATTGATTCCATGACACTGTTCATTCAGTATATCAACTTCAGGAACAGCATGACGGCTAAGCGCAGCTTCAACTAACTTAGCCCCAACTAACTTAGCTTTATCCAAATGTAGCCAACTCATCTTCTCTAAGCTCTGTTCTTCAATCCAACGCTTAGAGCGCTCAACATCTATCGGCTCAAGTTCGACATTGAGAAGAAAACTATCAAAGAGCCACTTTTCTAAAGGGTCACCAACATTCCAACGAATAGGCTGCTCTAAATAAAATGGCTTCCAACCCGGTCTTACCTCATTAAGCCACGCTTGAAACTTTAGTCCAAAGCCTCGCCCACTCCCTTCGTATCCATGAACTGTGGTAGAAAAAACGATTCGGTGATGACGCTGAACATATCTTTTGAGCATGGGTAATGGAATGGCCGCGGCTTCGTCAACAAACAATACATCACATTCGTTAATTCGGTTTAGAAGCTCATCGGGCGCAATAAATTCAAGTGATGACGATGAGGTCTGCAAATGATGCTTTGTGATAAAAGTGGAGCTTGGTAAGCCCTTAAAAGCATGCTCAAAAATAGGAACAACAGCTTGAGAATTAGGAGCCGTGACCATAATCTTAAGAGGGCGTTCACTCATCAACTGAGATGCAGCGATACCAAGTGCACTACTCTTACCACGGCCTCTATCTGCTGTTAATACGAGTGGCCGCTTACGATGTCCGAACACGACATTTTTTATCATGTCGATCGCTTCCGTTTGCTGGCGAAAGGGCGTAGGAATAGAAAAAGGAGTATCACCTAGGGCATCATCAACAATGACAGAAGGAAGAGCTGGCAAGCCCCCTTCTGAATCAATCAAATAGAGTTGAGACAAACAACCCTTCAACCAATGCTGCGCGATAGACTGTTCTTCATTTTCTGCGATTAAGATGAATAACAGCCCTCCCCCAACTAACGAACCAAGCGCAGAGCTAAAACTATTGGCATCAAACCCACCGCGAAAGTCGCAGATCAACCGCTGACACTCTCTCCCTAAAAAGCGTTTACCTTGTTTAAAACTAACAGATTCGCAATTTGTTCTCTTTGTTCCACCGAGCTGAAAAAATGTAGGTTCGTTTAACTGAGTGGATTGTAAAGTATCCCCCAAGTGGGATGAAAGAAGCATATCTTGCCATCGGGCGTCGCCATCTAACAAAACACCATAGCGGTGATTGTTTTTCTTCGCGATATCGACAAGATCAATTAGAAAGGATTGTTGTGAATTCATAAGGGTTCTCAAGTTAGTCTACGATAATATTATCACAAGACATAAAAAAAGCCGCACTTGGCGGCTTTTGAGAACATAGTAAAATATTGAAACTAGTTTAATTTTGTTTGAACAAAATCTAGAATTTCCTGCATGGTCGCATCGTCAACTTTTTTCAAATTCAACGCTAAATTAGCACCTTTGCGGCTATAGCTCGCTCTGCCTTTTACAAACTCAACTTTTGCTGTCGTCGCATTTTTCTTAGGTGGCGATAACTGATAGATCCATGCTTCAATCGTTTCAGTCACATCTTTTGTTAAGCGAGCGACACCTTGAGCTTGGCTACGTTGCCAAACAAAACCGTCTTCAGATAAACACTTATCAAGTAGAGTTGACTGTTCTTGTGTGCTTAACTCGCCAAATTGCTTGTGTAACTTAACGATTGTAGGACGCCCCAAGTCACCCACATTTGGGTATGCTTGCAACAGTTCGAGTGGCAATGACGCTGCTTTCAGTGCCCCACTCACTAATGCTTCACTACATTGAAACATTGCTGCTAATGCTTTTTGATCTTCCACTTCACCACTATCGAGCTTAGCTTGCATCTCTTTACCCTTCTCATACAGAGAAAGTGGCTTATGAGCATTTGCAACATCAGACAAAAACTTAGCGCGTTCGGCATTGATATCATCAGCGACGTAGATTAAAAACTCTTTTTCCGCAAGAATACATGACATGCGACGACGACTACCGTCTAGTACTTCGATTCTTCCATCTTCAGTTCTACGACCAACAGCAGGATATTGCTGTCCACGTTCACGCAATGTCGTTAAAACATCAGACAAAGCATGTTCATTTAAAAATGATTGTTCACGGGCATTTTCCGCAAAAACAACCGTTTTTTCTGTGATGCTATTCGCTGGGATTCGGATCAATTCGAATGAAACAAGTTCCTCTCCGGCCACCGCCAACTCAATAATCTGAGTCTTATCTTTTGCTGCGGTTTGTGCTTCTTGAGGAGTGACAACTCGGCGCTTATTTGCTTTACCAAATAATTTAGCATTCAAGTCAGAAGTTTTAATAGCCATATTCTAATTACCCTTGATTCAATGACGACCAGTTACTATGCAATAAGCGTTCAATTTCTAATGCACTCTTTTGGACTGCGTCTTGAGCGGTCGCTAAGGTTTTCTTACCACCTTCAAAATCACTTGTCGTCAAATCAAAAACGGTGCTGTAAGTATCCGCGCAAGTTTCAAATGCTCGACTACGTGGAATCGTTGCCATCGTAACTTGATCACCCAACAAATAGTTCATTTCAGTCAGTACTGAAAGTTGCTTTTTATTATCATCTTCAAACATGGTAGGCATTAAGCGAACGAACTCTAAGCCTTTCCAGTCATCAGGGAACATCTCGTAAACCGTAGGTAGATGCTGGAAGAAATTCACAGTTGATGCCCAATCCAATCGTTTTGCCGCACATGGAATAAGCAGTGCATTAGAGGCATACATCGCATTCCAAACCAGCGGGTCAACGTGAGGACCGGTATCGATCATGATGACATCAAAATCGTCCGCAATCTTATCGATAAGTTTCTCTTTTAACAGACGAACAATATCTAGTGATTGATCTTGAGAAAGGTTCTGCCAAGCTTCAGCGTTAAACATCGCATCTTCAGGGAAAGCAGAAATCGTCTTCAAGTTCGGATATTGAGTTGGCAACAACACATTTTTGCGTAGGAATTCAGCATCAACATCGACACCTTCGGGAACATTATCCAGCATAATATCGACAGCAGAGTAGATATTCTCATGCTCAGAAGCACTAATTTGTGGATTCAAAAATAGACGTAAAGAGCCTTGTGGATCTAAATCGATAAGACAAATACGGTAACGTTTGTCTAAATTCAGAGACAAACACGCAGCAAGGTGAACGACGGTCATTGACTTGCCTGTCCCACCTTTCTGATTCTGAACATTAATAACCCAAGGCTTATTATTGCCATGTTTTTTACGCTGGTGGAATTTATCAACGCCAGCAGCATCCATTATCATGTGGGCTTCTTGCAGTGATATAGAGTAGTGATTGGCATTATTTTTCGTAAATTGATGCCCTTGAGCTTCTAATTTACTGATTGCATCATCCAATTTTCGACGAGTTAACCCAGAACGAGTCTCCATTAATGCCTTAGACATCGGAGGAAAACGATCATCACTACGCTCTTCTAGCACAATTTCAATGCGATCAGCTTGAACCTGTTGTGTTTGCTCGGCTAGCCTATAGAGATTTTCTATTGTTTGTTCTCTTTTCATTGCCAAATTCCGTTAAAAATACCTTGAACAAATTGTACAGCAAATTAAAAGTAAAACAACAAAAAGGTGAACATACATTCTTGAGCTTAATCACAATAAATATTAAACATTAACGTCAAATACTGTGAAATCTCACTATTTATGCACAAATTTACTAGGAGAACAAGCTCCAAAAACTCATAAAACGAAAGTGTTACAGCGTCACTCATTTACAGTGTAAAACATACAATCATCGGAACGATTACTTTTCCTTCACAACTTACGGCTAATGTATTTCTAACTTTTTTCACTTTAAGCATGAAAGAACCGCCAGCTAACAATATGTCGCACATTCAGTCATCGGCATAAGAAACTATCCTGGTGAATTTTCACACAAAAACACACAAGCTATAAAATATAGCATGTCACAAGCCTAATAAATTAATCATAAACCGCTTCGTTACTCGTAAAAATATCATCATTTTCATAATAAACAGACCAAAAAACCTAAAGATTACGACAAGAAATCTAAAAAAACAGCAACGTCATAGTCAGACAACGACAACTAAGATCAGCTTTAAACCGTGTAAATCCTGTCAAAAATTAGGAAGCATGATCATGAAAACTTCCTTGATCATGCTTACGGGGGTTTAACGGCATTATCGAACGATGATCAAGGGAAATATTACCTAACACACACAGAACGTTGATCATATAACTTAATGATCAACATTCGGAACAATGATCACCATATAAATATACGGAAGCATGAGTTTTTTACCACAAACTACGGTCAAATGCAGATAGAATAAGGCTTCATGGTAAATCGCCTCGATAATACGCACATCAACGTAGAGTTACCTCACCAGAAATCAATAGAATAAGTCCTTGATCATGCTTTCTATATAAAGACAAATATCGAGTTAACCAAAAATCAGAAATCCAAAGTCAAATTTGATGTAAACTTAACCAATTAGAATGGAAATCCCCTCCAATCCACTTATCATGATCATGTTTCCCAGGCATTTGAATCGGTTTTAATGAACATTGGGGTCAATCGCGTTGGATAAGTAAAAAATATCTGCCGTGGATAAAAAAGATCTGTGGATAACATGTGTAGGGCAGATGATCATTGTTTCGAAATTACCTTGATCATTCTTTACTTGCTTTAATGATCATGCTTCTAGATTTAGGTGATCATCTTTTCACGGTTTAAATGATCATCGTTTCAATCATCTTATGATCATGCTTCTGAGAGCCATTTATTTTACGTCTTTATTTACAACGACTTACAAGCAAATCCACGTCCAGATCATTAGATCATATTATCAATATAATCATATTAATCAGAAAGATCAGTTATTTAAAAACAATAAATTTTTTCTTTATTTATGATCTATTTTTCTTTATTCTTTGGGAACTATAATGACATTACGGCTAGTGTGATACGGATCTAATCATGACCTCTGTGCAAAAAATTCTAATTAAAGCCCCGCGTAGCCATAAAGATGGTCACATGTTTGAAGTTTCTGAAGCTGCTGTTGATTGGATAGAACAATATCAACACTTCAAAGGAGTAACTAAAAGCATTATTGAATTGCTTAATTTGATCTCTTTAAGGAGTTTTACCAGCAAAGATGGTTATGTTTCAACAACAGACATTGTTGAAGCAACCGAAGGTCAACTAACAAGAGCAGCTTTACAGCAAAGATTAAGAGCAGCGGTGAATATCGGTTTATTCTCACAAACACCAGTTCGCTTCGAAGAGGGCCTTGCTGGTAAAACGATGTTACATAAATTTGTAAATCCAAATCAGTTGATTTCTGTTTTGGGTGCAACAAGCTTGATCACTGAATCTGCTAAATTTAACGAAAAACAGAAACGTTCTAAAGCACTAGCCCAAACGAAGGTGAACAAGCGTTTACTCAATGAACATGGGTTGAACACACCACCAAGCATGAAAGATGAAGCCGATCAATTTGTTGTATCTCCAACGAATTGGGCCGGAATCATAGATCAAGCACTTGCTCCGCCAAGAACTCGAAAAAGTTACCAGAAATCGATGGTATCGATCTCAGGCACTAGAGCTGTGATCGAAACAAGATCATCTAAAAACATTATGACCGTTGATGATCTTATGACGCTTTTCGCGTTGTTTACACTCACTGTTCAATATCACGATCATCATCAAGATGACTACCACCTTGATGCGAAACCGACGCCAAATAAAACGCCCCTGTATATTACTGATATTTTATCTCTTAGAGGTAAGAAGGATAGTGGTCCTGCACGTGATTCGATTCGAGACAGTATCGACAGAATTGAATTCACCGATTTTCAACTGCATGAACTCACTGGCCGATGGTTAAGTGAAAACATGCCAGAAGGCTTTAAGAGCGATCGTTTTAGATTTCTAGCTCGTACTATTACTGCATCAGAAGAAGCCCCTACAGAAGGCTCTGACGGCGAAATACGCATTAAACCGAACCTATATATCTTAGTTTGGGAGCCATCATTCTATGAAGAGCTAATGACTCGTGATTATTTCTTCCTATTTCCACCAGAAATCTTGAGACAACATACGCTTGTTTTCCAATTGTATTCGTACTTTAGGACTCGTATGGCACGTCGTCATACTGACAGTATGTTACTCAGCGAACTGAACCAAAAACTGGCTAGAAATATCGAATGGCGTCGTTTTTCAATGGATTTGATCCGTGAATTGAAAAGGCTGTCTGAAGGTAAAAAGTCAGATGATCTATTTGTCGTAAATTTGTGGGGTTACCACTTAACGATCGAGACGATCGAAGAAAAAGGCAAGCCAACAGATTATCAAGTCGATATCAAATGCGATGTGGAAGAAGTATTGCGCTATTCACGTGCTCGTACCACGAATGCAGGTAAGCGAAACATGGCGCCAACCCTGCCAAATCCGCTGCGAAATGAAATGGTGTCTAAACAGAAACTCGAAGAGCTTTCAGAGATCATTGATGGAGAGTTTGAGCCAATTCAACGTAAATCGCCATCTCCACGTGGCAAACTTGGTCGTCGAGTTAAGCAAAGAAAACACTTGGTTGAAATCAACGCTGACGAAATTACGATTACACTCTCTAAATACACCTCTCCAGAGGCGCTAGAACGCAGCATAATGGCTTTAGCTGCGATGACAGGCCATTCACCTAACTCAATCAAAGATGAGTGTTCAGAGCTTATTGATAAGTTAGATTGGCTTCGCGTAGGAGAACAAGTTATTCCTTACGAAACATTGAGTAAGATGATTGAACTTTATAATGATCAAAGTGAAAACAAGCACCTCTCTATTGAACGCTTAATTTCTGGCTTGGCGGTTCGACGTAAAATTTGCAAGCAAGTCTTTGATGGACATTTAGATGAAGCCGTTTTCCGCGCATTAGATGAAGTAGCGATTGGTATTTGATGATAATCAGACATAACCTTGACGATGAACTGACATAGTAAATGTGATACTTGCTTATTATTTATCCCGAATAGACAACCTTTTGTCCTTTCTGATGAATTAATAGATTGGCTCATATTGTTACATTCATTCTGAATTGATTTTGCGAGTTCCTCGGAGCTCGCTTTTTTTTGCCTTGAAAATGTGATCTTCAGAATTACCTATCCCCATCCCTTGAGCATCGTTCCTAAATCATATCGGCCTTTATGATACTCGATCATTGAAGAATCAATTCGCAAAGCTAGTTTGATCTATACCGCCTCTGAGCGTAGCCGTTGATCTCGATGTGAACGACACCTTGATCATGCTTCCTAAAATAGGCAAAAATATTCGCCTGTGATTTAACTTGGTACGTCTATCTTCTGGAAATATCTTATTTTGTTTGAATCGATTCCAGAGCAAGAAGCTGAGGAGTAAGTGAGGTGAGGTGCAAATGACATATTTCAATTGGTGATGATGCTAAAGCTTAGAGAAAACGCTGAGTAGAGTGAGAGCTAGATCTCATGGTTTTTTTCAGAGGGAATCTTGTAAATATACGTCGACATTTATGACAGTTCAAAGAGTAAATAATGAATTTAATAATAAGTGATTTGAAGTATCGAGATCGTCACATTCTTTGATTGTTTTTCTTAACAACGAAAACCACATTTGCTACAGATTACCTGTCCGCTACATGGTGCTTCGGAGGAAAACATGTCGATCAATTCAATCAACCATGACGAAATGACAAATATTGCAAATACGTGGGATATCACGGAAGAAGAAGTGAACCGTAAGCCTGAACGTCAACTAAAATCAGCGGAAGCTCGCAGACGCATTGAAGCGATGAGAGAAATTCGAGAAAGTGGTTTGAGTATGGATGAGGCGAGAGAATTAGGATTACTTCATTAATCAAATATAGAGATACCGCGTTGCAGTAAACGAGAATTCAAAAGGTGGCCGAGTCCACCTTTTTTGTTGCCTGAAGGAAAAGGCATCAGCCTGATGCCGTGTAATGGTGCAGTGATATTAAGATTCATTCTGTTGATTTGCTGTTCAATTGAGTGCGATTAGAATAAAAAGAAGTGGAAAAGGTGCGGTTTTCTTGCTGTTAATCGTATTTTCTACTCTGAAATCTTAATTGCTCTATGTTATATTTCCAGCCCAAATGTATTACTGAATGGGCTGCCTATGTCGATTAACCTGTCATTGCTTCCTCCCGATGAGAAAAATAAGATCGAGCTGGATAAACAGGCATCGTTTTTAGTTTGGAAATTAAAACAAGCTAAAGCGGGTCCTGAAGCAATCACCGAGCAAGCCAACAAAATTGTCGATGAGCAAGAAAAAGTATGGTTTGCGCAGTCTGTTGACAAATACAAGCGAGTAATGGGCGTCGCATAAGCGAAACGCTTTTTCTTCTGCATTAGTTGGAATTTAATGATCTAACTTTTTGCTAGAATCTGCCCTGTTAAATTGAATCAGAGAGAAGATCCCGATGGGAAGAAGTTTTGAAGTGCGCAAGGCCTCAATGGCGAAAACTGCAGGCGCAAAAATTAAAGTTTATTCTAAATACGGTAAAGAGATTTACGTACTGGCTAAGAACGGCAGTTCTGACCCGGACATGAACCTACCTCTTAAGCACCTAATCGCAAAAGCGAAGAAAGACCAAGTTCCAGCACACGTTATCGACAAAGCGATCGATAAAGCGAACGGTGGTGGTGGTGAAGACTTCCAGCCAGCTCGTTACGAAGGTTTCGGCCCTGGTGGCACAAGCGTAATCGTTGACTGCCTAACAGACAACGGCAACCGTACTTTCCAAGATGTTCGCCAATGTTTCGTTAAGACGGGTGCGAAAATCGGTGTTGAAGGTACTGTTTCTCACATGTTCGCTCACCAAGCTGTATTCCAGTTTGCTGGTGAAGATGACGAGATCATCCTAGAAACGCTAATGATGGAAGATGTAGACGTAACAGACGTTGAGCTAGAAGACGGTGTGATCACTGTATTCGCTCCAACGACTGAGTTCTTCAAAACGAAGACAGCACTAAACACTGCGTTTCCAGACCTAACTCTAGATGTTGAGGAAATCACTTTCGTTCCTCAAACTACAGCGCCAGTTGCTGAAGAAGATTCTGAGAAGTTCCAAAAATTCTTAGACATGCTAGACGACTGTGATGACGTTCAGCAGGTTTACCATAACGCTGAGCTGTAATAACGCATCTCTATTTTAGCCGAGCAATTTGCTCGGCTTTTTTGTGTCTCACTTTCACCTTGATCATGCTTCTGTCTGAATACCTTCGTTGAGATCGTCAAGCTGCATATGTGGCAGAGCCATCAGGGGCAATATAAAGGGTGGGGCGTATTTACTTCCCTAGAATCCCATTCGCGCTTAATACAATCCGTTCATCCTCATTTATTGCCATTCGTCGCACTGTACTGCGGCATTCCATTTTTGTCGGTAACCTTTCAACATCAATATTTGAAAGGGACTGCAATCATGGCTAATCACATCAATTTATCATCTTCAATATTTTCACCATTTAGAAATATGGCTCGCCGAATACTGACAGCAACCGTTATTGGTGCAAGTTGCTTTGTATTGTTAGGAAGCAACCTTGCGAAGGCGAATCCACCAGCGGAATTAATTAACTTATATAACCAAGCCGCACAAGGGGATGAAGAAAAAGTTGAGCAAGTACACCAGCAACTGAACTCGCTGATTAAACAGCAAGGCGCGACACCACTCAATTTGGTCTATTTAGGCAGCACTGAAACATTACAAGGACGGGATGCATTCTTGCCTTGGAATAAAATGAAATACGTTGAGAAAGGGCTCGCAACGATAAATAAGGGACTTACCTTACTCGATAGTCAACTTATCCCTCTTGTGCAGCAAGAACGTATTCAGGGGATTCCTGAGAGCTATCTGACTCGCGCAATGGCAGCGGTTACTTACTCCTCTTTACCAGACATGTTTAATCATTTTGAACGCGGTTACGATCTTTATTTAGCACTACTGATGGATCCTCAATTTGAGCAACAACCTTTTGCGGCAACGGCATGGATCTATCGTTATGCGATTCAAGCATCATTAAGAGCAAATGATATGGATCAAGCACAAAAGTGGATGGCACTGATGGAGTCTAAGGATCCTCAAAATCTAGAAACTGAGACTGCAAGAGCACTCGTCGGTCAAAGTCGTGGTTAAGGGTCATTGGCATATATTGGGAGTTAACTATGATTCAATTTAATCAAATTGCGAAAAAGTATCAGCTAGGCAGTCAATCAGTTGCGGCATTGCAATGCGTTGATGGGATCATTAATCAAGGTGAGATGGTTGCACTGTGTGGACCATCCGGATCAGGCAAGAGTACGCTACTGAATATCCTAGGTTTGCTGGATATGGAATACCAAGGAGAGCTATCTCTAAACGGGATCGATTACCCGAAAGAGCGTTTAGCCGCCGCCAAGATCCGCCGTCATAATTTCGGTTTTGTCTTTCAAAAATTCAACTTAATACCCGTAATGACAGCGTTGGAAAATGTCGCTTATCCCTTGCATCTGAATGGTGTGAATAAGCCACAACAAGATGAGCAGGCGAAGTTGATGTTAGAAAAGGTAGGGCTTGGGGAATTCATCCACCATCGTCCAGATAACTTATCTGGAGGGCAGCAGCAGCGAGTGGCGATTGCCCGCGCATTGGTTCATAAACCCGCTTTAGTGATCGCCGATGAACCGACAGCAAGCTTAGATAGCCAAACCGCGAATTTGATCATCGATATTATGAAGACCTTATGCCATGAAATGGGCACCACATTCATTGTCGCTACTCATGATCCTCGTATGGCGCAACGCTGCGATAGAAGTATTGAATTGCTGGATGGAAGGATTAATCATGGAGAGTCATCACTGATGAGTCACCAATCATTGAACGCTCAGAGCGTCGAGCGTCAATTAGATCAACATCAAGTAAATGTAATGGAGGGGATGTTATGAGTCGATCAACGGATTCTGAACGAACGAAAACCACTAATATTGATCCGAAGAGGATCAAATTACTCCCTACCTCTTTAAGACTTGCGTGGCTCAATTTACGCAGGAATAGTCGTCGTAGCCTTTTGTCCGTGTTGATCATCGCGATTGCTGTGTTTGCTCTTACTAGCGCTGGTGGCTTTGGTTTGTATACCTACGAATCATTGCAAGAATCGACCGCAAGAGACACTGGTCATTTAACCTTGAGTCTACCGGGTTATTTTGAACAAGATGAAGAGATGCCATTGAGTAATGGTTTGGAGAATACGCAAGCCTTAATCAGACATATCATCGGCGATGAAGCGGTACGCGGTGTTCAACCTCGGGTCTATTTTAGTGGCTTAGTCTCGAATGGCACCAAGTCGACCATCTTCATGGGAACCGGCGTGAACGAGCGTGAGTTTGATATGAAAGGGCCGTTTTTGGATATGAGAGAGGGAAGCACGCTCTCTGATGTGAATTCGAGTCGTTATGATGCCGCAGAACCTGAAGTGATGCTTGGTGTTGATTTAGCGCGTAATTTAAAAGTGTCGATTGGGGATTGGGTAACACTGCTCGCGACCACCAGCGATGGAGCGTTGAATGCGTTCGATTTTAAAGTCCGTGGTGTCTACTCCACTGGCGTGCCGGATCTCGATAAGCGCCAGTTGTATGTGCATATTACGAGTGCGCAAGAGCTCTTAGCATCAGAAAAGGTCAGCACTCTGTCTGTGTTCTTGTTTGAAACTTCTCAAACAGCAGCCGTACAAGCACGTATAGATGCTCAATTAAATGACTTAAAAGAGAGATCTCAGGAGCAAGGAGACATCGTTCTGAGTCAAGATCTTGAGATCACCCCTTGGCAAGATCGCGCTTTTTTCTATAAGAAAGTGAAAGATCTTTATGACCGTATTTTTGGGATCATGGGAGCGGTGATGGCGTTAGTCGTTTTTGTTGCACTGTTCAATACCATGACCATGTCCGTAACTGAAAGAACCCGTGAAATAGGCACACTTTCGGCTCTAGGAAGTTACCCATCAGAAATTGTGCGTGGCTTTTTACGCGAGGCGGGATTACTGGCCTTAATCGGCAGTGTGGTTGGCACAATATCAACGGCCGCAGTGAGTATTATTTTGCTGGTGGTCGATGTTCAAATGCCGCCACCACCGGGAAGAACGGAAGGCTACCCACTGAATATTTACTTCTCCTATGAGCTTGTGCTGATGGCAACCGCTGGGGTGATGGCCATTTGTATTATTGCGGCATTTTTGTCAGCAAGAAAAGGTGTCAATAAACCTATCACGGAGGCGTTAACTTATGTTTAATTTTTCATCTGTACTACTGATGAGTACGCTACTGATTTCTGGACATGCACTGGCAGCGTCAACGCCAGACAAGCAAGCTGTCACGACTATGATCGCGAATGCTGATCAGTATCGAATTCAGCCTGGCGCGTCTAAAGTGATCTCTTTCGTCAGCCTTTATAAACATGACGAGCTTGATAGTACTCGCCAGTACAATGTTTATACGCGACCAAACCGAGAGTCTCTGGTGGTATTTAAATCACCAGTAGAAGCGGGACAAAAAATGCTGATGAAAGAGGACAATTACTGGTTATTGATGCCGAAAAGTCGTCGCCCAATTCGGATTACACCCATGCAAAAATTGCTTGGAGAAGCCTCTGTCGGAGATATTTCTACGCTAACGTGGGGGGATGATTACCAAGGTGAGTGGGTGAAATCTGAGCAAGTTGAAACTGTATCAGGAAAAGAAGTGAGTGCACACCAACTCAAACTCACCGCCACCACTAAAGGGGCAAGCTATCAAGTGATTACTCTTTGGTTAAGCGCGGAAAGTGATTTTCCAATCAAGGCTGATCTGTACTTGAGATCGGGAAAAATGGCGAAGCAAGCATGGTTTAAGAAAGGGTTACGTGATGGGTTAACCAGCGTGGTCGCGATGACCTTACTCGATAAGATCCAACCGAGTAAAAAAACGGTCATTGAGTACCAAGATATCTCTGTTCAGAGCCTTGATGATAAGTATTACAACCCCGCTTATTTATCTCGTAATAGTGTATCGGATCTATAGCGAATGAAGTGTAAGGAGTAGGGACTTGAATTCATGTTTTTATCTATTAGGGCGAAATTTAACCTGTGCTTTGATGCTGTTCAGTTCAGCGGTGAGTGCTAACGATTCAGAGCTTAACGTCGATTGGGATTGGCAAGTGAGTGCTGAAAGCGTTCAGTCTCGGGATTCCATTTTTTTACAGGAACTTATTGCTCACCAAGATACGCTATCGACAGCGGTACAGACAGGTAAGCATCAAAGCCTCAATGCCATGTTAGATGTTGAAGCGACGTACCAGCAATGGTTGGGGTTATTTGCAATCAAGGCAACGGATATTTATGCCCACTCGAATGATTCAAGAATCGAAACCAATGATATTGACGCTGAGTTCGTGGTGCGAGAGCTCTTTTGGCAAGGTGAACTCTCATTAGATTCTATTGGGCTGAGTGAACAGTACGCTGATATCACGCTTGGGAAAATTCGACTAGATTGGGGTGTTGGCTACGGTTATCGGCCACTTGATGTGTTCAAACCTTACCGTCGAAACCCGGTTGGTATTGTCGCTGAAGAGGGCACGGGAGTCGCTTCTGTCTCTTTGTTCGATGCGACAGGTGAATGGATTCTGTTATATACCGATTCATCTTGGTCTTCTCAACCAACCAATGATATTGAGCGTCAATCGCAGCAGCAAGGCGTTGGGGTCCGTCGATACGCGATGTTGGATGAAACTGAGTATCAGTGGCTCGCGTATTATGATGATGTTCGTCACGGCTTGCTGGGGGCTAGTGTTGTATCGGTACTCAGCTTGGCTTGGGAGTTTCACGGTTCGCTGGTTTATCAGCGTGATAGTTTAGGGTACAGCCAACCTGAATCATTGACTCAGTCAGTATATTTGGATCAACAAGGGGAAGCCGTGCAAGCCTTAGTGGGGTTGACTTGGGCAAATGAGGTCGGCAATAGTGTTGTTTTGGAATATTGGTACGATAGTCGAGCATGGAGTCATTCTGATTGGCAAAAGGCAATGAATAAAGCAAACATTCTGAATCAGAGTCCTTTAACCGCGCCAATTAGTGCCTCTTATACCCAAGCGTATCAACAGGCGAATTTGGTTCAACACAATGTCATGTTTCACTGGACACTTGATTCTTCGGCGTGGTCACAGTGGGAGTGGAGCCAAGATTATAACTGGTTGCAAGATGTGACTCCTACATTTGATCTACTTTATTCTCCGCAAGATACGGGTTTTATCGCCACACAATGGTTGAACGTTGGTTTGATGGATACGGGGGAGGCATCGGTTGATTTGGAACTTGCAGCACGCTTCTTAAATGGAAAGTCGAGTTCTGCTTACGCTAACTTGCCAGATAAACATATGATTCTACTCAATCTAAAAGGACGATTTTAATGATCAACGCTAAAATGGATAGAGAATCAAGTGGCCAAACATGGCTAAGAACGGCACTATTCACAACACTATTTTGTGTCGTGATAGCGTTTGCAACTCAATCGGTATGGGGAGGCTTAATTTATCAGCACCTGATGATCAGTTGTGGCTTTGGCTATAGTGCCATTTTTTCAGCTAAGTTTATTGATGTTGTTTTCCCTGCATTACCTCGTCGCATCGAAGTGATCTGCTCTCTGGGTTTTTCTATGCTTTTTGGTACTTGGAATGCTCAGTACTGGATTCAGGATGTCATCGGCTCAGAAACTGGACTTGCTCAGTTGAGACCCGTCGTATTTTTAGGTTTCATTTTCACCATCGTCTGTTTTTATTATTTTTACACCAAAGAACAGCAGTTGGTTGCTGAGCGCGAACTCGAAGCGATGAAAAGGAAACAGTCAGAACAAGAAAAAGCACTAGTGATCAGCCAGCTAAAGCAGTTACAAAGCCAGATTGAACCGCACTTTTTGTTTAATACATTGGCGACCATTAGTGTCTTAATTGAAACGGACAGCGATAAAGCTAAATTGATGCTGCAAAAACTGACAGAGTTGCTCCGCGCTACGCTAAATAGCACTCGCCACCAGCAGACGACTATCGAGCAAGAAGTGGCATTGGTACAAGCGTATTTAGAGATTCAACAAGTTAGGCTAGGGCAACGTTTAACGTTTTCTATTCAAATAGAAACCGTAGATGTAAGCCGATCCTTACCTCCACTTTTAATCCAGCCTCTAGTGGAAAATGCATTAACTCATGGTATTGAGCCTCTGGCGCAAGGGGGAAATATCGCGCTTGAGATCCGTCAATCTGATGATCAGATAATGATTACTGTGAGTGACAACGGGGCAGGGTTCAACCCTAATCTGAAGACCTCGGGTAGTGGGGTAGGTCTAGACAATATTCGTCAGCGTATTACGACCTTATTTGGAGAACAAGCTTCAATGAGTGTAAAAGAACAAAGCTCAGGAGGCGTGAGCGCAATATTAGTACTTCCCTGTGATAAGTTAGATGGTTAGTCCACACTTTTAATTACCCAATCACACCATTCGGTTGCTAAGGAAAAAGCAAACATGCCACAATTTTATACCGCGATTATTGCTGATGATGAAGCTTTGCTTAGGCATCACTTAAATAAGACACTTGCTGAAACGTGGCCTGAACTGAATATTGTTGCCAGTGCTGAAAATGGTAGAGAGGCATGGCGTCAGATAGAGGATCATCAACCTGATGTGGTTTTCCTTGATATTCGTATGCCAGAGCTTGATGGCATTGCGCTTGCCGAAAAACTTCAGAAGATGCCTCAGTCCCCGCTGGTGGTGTTTGTTACCGCTTATGATGAATATGCGGTTAAAGCTTTTGAACAGTGTGCCGTGGATTACCTACTCAAGCCTTTATCAGAATCAAGACTGATCGCCACCTGTGAAAAACTAAAGTCACGTTTGTCGGAGATTCAATCGGCAAAAGAGCCACCAGCCGATAATTCCGATCTCTCCGCTTTGATGACTCAATTACAGCAACTTTCAACTCAGGCAGTGCCTGAATATCTAACGTGGATTAAAGCGAACGCGGGAGATGATTTACATCTGATCTCAATCTCTGATGTGTTGTATTTCAAAGCAGAAGATAAGTACGTTTCTGTGTTCAAGCGAGAAGCGGATCAACAATGCCAAGAGTTCATTATTCGAACTTCCTTAAAAGAGCTATTACAACAGTTAGATCCTCATCAGTTTTGGCAAATTCACCGCTCGACAGTCGTGAATGTTGCTGCGATTGATAAAGTGAAAAAAGATTTAGCAGGCAGAATGAATGTGGTTATTGCTGGAAAAAAACTTCCGGTCAGTCGCGCATCTCAAGGGTTATTTAAAGGGATGTGACTGGCGATATTTTCATATCGACATTTAACGTTTGCTCCTCGACAGGTATCAGAAATGAAAGCGCCTCTTCTATATGACTAAAAGAGGCGTCTAAACAATTAAGCGAAAGAATAGAATAGTTACTTATTCAGTGCGCTTGCTATAGCAATATCACGTTGAATGTTCAGTTTTTCACTCTCTGATTCAGCGTTTGATAGCTTCTGTTTCATCTGAGTTAGATATTGGCTCAACTCATCTGATGTAGCGAAAAGCTTATCTTTCACATTGATCGATGAGATGTTTGTGTAGCGGCCATCATCACTGGTTGGAACTGAAATAGTGCCATCATTAATCAATGCTTTTACCACTTTGCGCTGTTGCTCAAAACCTTTTAAACCACTCAGTGACCAGCGTTTCATTGGCTTACCTTGGTACTGGCCGTTTTTAACTTCAGTTAGGTAACGGATCGTTAAATTACGGATCGTGCCTTCGTCTTCACCGTATTCGACTTCAGTGTCAAAGATAACTGGGAATTTTTGGCCTTCTAATACACCACCAGACTTGGTTAGGTGCCCCATGCGATAGCTGTTCATCCCAAGACGAATTGGAGTCGCCTCAGTAATCATATTGCCATCTGAGAATTTAAGATCAGTAATTCGCTTGCCTGCCGGTTGAGTAAGGTCAATGGTGTAAGTCACTCCAGCAAAAAAATCATTGGTCGAGTATTTGGAAGCGCGTCGCTTTGGATTAAAGCTATAAGTAACATCGCCTTCTTTTACGCTATTGAAGTACCCTGCGGACCACTCCATGTAAGTTTTGAGTGCTTTGCCTGTCATTTCATAAACGGTGATCTCGCCACCAGCATATTGATAGTTGTAAGCGATATCTTTCGCTTTAATTGCACCTACATCTAACTCTGCACGATCATTGTCGATTTGAAGTGCGATGACATTTGCTTTTGGCGCATAGTACATACTGGCTTCTTGGAAGAGAGCACTAACACCAGTGTCTTGAATGTGAACTTGAGGAATGCCTTTGATTTCATTTTCAGGAACAAGATCAACTCCTGTTAGCTGTGCGACAACACGATTTGCATTCTCACGTAAACGCTTGTGATAAGGAGAGTACAGAGATTCCATTTTAGGATCTGATTCAATCCCTTTTATCTTATAGGTGAAGCTGTCTTTATTGACGAGCGTATATTGGCCGCCTTTCTCTTCAAACTGAAAGTCAATTCTTGAAAGCGCACGACCATATTTATCTGGTTCCGTTACGATTACGCCATTCACTACTTCTTTATCAATGCGCGTATGCATGTGTCCAGCCACAATCGCATCGAGTTCCGGATTAGCATTGGCAATATCACGGACGCCTGTTGCTTCAATATTGTTCTCATTGTCTAAACCCATGTGGGCAACGAGAACAATCGCATCGACTTGTTCATCAATCTGTTTGATGACTTTTTTTACTTCCAATGAAGGATTGGTGAACGTCATACCTTCAAGTCGGTTCGTTCCTTCTGCAAACACCTGAGTCATCGGAGTATCCATACCGATAACGCCAATTTTAATCCCTTGTTTTTCGATGATTTTATAAGAAGGTAAGAACGGGTTGCCATCAGCACGCTCAATATTTCCTGCAAGTGCTGTACCTTCAAATTGAGAAAGAGATCGGTTGAGAACTTTTAAGCCGAAATCGAATTCATGATTACCTAACACCCAGACGTCATAATCCATTTCATTAAAGCCAAGCATCATAGGATCGACGGGTTCATCTTTAAATGTCTCCACAAAGTTGCCTTGGATAGTGTCGCCAGCATCAACAAGAATGACATTATCTTGGTCGTTACGAATCGCTTTCACTTTGGTTGCAATTTGGCTCAAGCTGCCACGCATATTTTGTTTATCTGCGGCATAGTCCCACGGCATGAAGTGTCCGTGAATATCAGAAGTACCTAAAATGGTGACATCGACCATATCGCCATCGGCTGCAAAAGTTTGGCCTGCAAGGGAAAGGAGAATGGCTGACGCTAAAAAGTGTTTTTTAATCATAGGGATCATTGCTTATTTTATCGGAATTAGAGTTGGCAAATGATACTTCTGATTAAAGATAATTGAGTCGACTGTGGTCTATTTTTTTATGCAATGAGATGTATTTCATTGCAAGTTTGTGAGAGTTATCGCAAACAAAACAGATATTGAATGCTCGTTTATTAATTAACCTAATTACGATTTAGCGGATAAAATTCACCTGAGAATTACATCGAACTCTAAGTATTTTTTGTCGTTTGAGAAATTGTTAATGGATTTTTGCGAATATGCCTCATTAACTTTACTTGTTTAAAATCAGTTGCTTGTGTTTGTTTTTTGTCAAGAGCTAGACTGTTTTTACAGGTCTTAAATTGCACTAGTAATAAAAAATGGTTTGAGTAGTAATGACTTATTCAGTTACCCTATATATGTTATTAAGAGAAAGGATGCCTCAAAATGAAATACAAACTAAGTGCAATGTTGCTATTAATGTCAGCGGCGAGTGGCGCACAAGCAAGTGAATGTGGAAGCGTAACGATTGCTGATATGAACTGGAGTTCTGCTAGTTTAATTGCCAATGTTGACCAGTTTATTTTAGAACACGGATACGGGTGTGATGCTGAATTGATCCCTGGTGATACGATGCCAACAGGCACATCAATGATCGAAAAAGGTCAACCTGATGTTGCTCCTGAGTTTTGGAGTAACTCAATGAAAGATGCTCTGGATAAGGGCGTCGCAGAGAAGAGACTTCGATTCGCTGGTTCGGCGCTTGTCGATGGTGGTGAAGAGGGCTTTTGGGTCCCTGCTTACTTGGTAGATAAATATCCTGAAATGGCAACCATTGAAGGGGTACGTAAACATGCCAAACTATTTAAGCACCCAGAAGATCCAGATACTTCTGCATTCTACACTTGTCCCGCTGGTTGGAACTGTCAGATTAGCTCTGGAAACTTGTTTGAAGCTCTGAACCTAGAAAAAGCCGGTTTCACGATTGTTGACCCTGGTTCTAGTGCTGGTTTATCTGGTTCCATTGCGAAAGCGTACGGACGTGAAGAAGCGTGGTTTGGTTACTACTGGGCACCAACTGCGGTATTAGGTAAGTACGACATGGTTAAAATTGATTTTGGTAGCGGTGTCGATGTAGATGCTTTTACTAACTGCGTGACGAAAGAAGACTGTGAAACACCAACCGTCACAATGTACCCGCCTTCTCCTGTTCATACCATTACAACCGAAGCATTCGCTTCACGTTCTCCAGAAGCTTACGACTATTTTTCTAAACGTGGCTTTACCAATGCAAAAATGAATGAACTTCTTGCATGGATGGAAGACAACCAAGCCGATGGTGTGGAAGCGATGCAACACTTTTTAACCGAGTCACCTGAAATTTGGCATGCATGGGTACCTGCCGATGTGGCGAAGAAAATTGAAAGTGCGTTATAGCTTACCGGTTTAAAGAATCATTTTAGCAGCGTTACAGGAAGTACCGTTTTAGTAGTAAGCCGGAGCCAATCGTGGCTCCGGTATAAAAGGATATAACATGTCTGATAATAATTGGTTCACTAGCTTTCCAGAAATGGATCGTTCTACTCTAAGAACAATCAAAAAAACACTGGATGGCGGTTATCGTGAATTTTCTCGTGAGTACGGTGAATTCATCGAGTCACTATTCGATCCGCTCCTCACTTTTCTTGTTTGGTTTGAAAAACTCCTGCTTTCGACACCTTGGTTTATCGTTTTAGCCATTTGTACTGGGTTGGTCTATGCGGCAAGTCGTTCATGGAAACTTGCCCTTGGTTGTATTGGTTCTCTACTGCTGATTGGATATTTTGGCATGTGGGAAGATACGATGAGAACCTTGAGCATTATCACCGTATGTACACTGGTCTCAATTTTGCTCGGTATTCCTATTGGAATTGCGATGGCTCGTTCTAACCGCGCTCAATCAATCGTTACTCCGATGCTTGATGTGATGCAGACCATGCCCGCCTTCGTATACTTGATCCCAGTGGTGATGCTGTTAGGTATCGGTAAAATTCCGGGTTTGATCGCTGTGGTTATTTACGCGATTCCTCCAGTTATTCGTTTGACCAACCTTGGTATTCGCTTGGTTGATAAAGAAGTGTTAGAAGCGGCTACTGCATTTGGGGCTAGTCAGAAACAGCGCTTGTGGGGCGTTCAGTTGCCACTTGCAATGCCAACCATTATGGCTGGTATTAACCAAACCATTATGATGGCGCTCTCTATGGTCGTTATCGCTTCAATGATTGGTGTTAAAGGCTTGGGTCAACCAGTACTAAAATCAATTACCAACCAGTATTTTACTTTGGGATTACTCAATGGTTTCGCGATAGTGGCACTGGCCATCTTGTTTGATCGAGCATCGCAAGCATACGCAAAACGTACCAATGCCCATTTGGGAGATCTTAAACATGACTAAACCTTTAATTGAAATCAGTGGCTTATCTAAAGTTTTTGGGCCGAAACCTTTATCTGTCATGAACCGTATTAAACATGGGGAAAGCAAAGATACAATCCTTGCCGATACGGGTCATACCGTTGGTCTGAAAGATATTAATCTTGAAATCGAAAAAGGTGAGATCTTCGTTATCATGGGGTTATCGGGTTCGGGTAAATCAACCTTGATTCGCCATTTCAACCGATTGATTGATCCCACTGAAGGGAAAATTATCGTTGAAGGCATTGATGTCATGAGCCTGAATACGAAAGAGCTTGAAGAGTTTCGACGCCATAAAATGTCGATGGTGTTTCAACGATTTGGGTTGATGCCACATCGTACGGTGATCGAAAATGTTGCCTATGGTTTAGAGATTCAAGGCATTAATAAAAGTGAACGTTTAGCAAAAGCAGAAGAGTGGCTAGAAACAACAGGCTTGAAAGGGTATGAACAACAATATCCATCGCAGCTTTCTGGTGGGCAACAGCAACGTGTTGGTCTATCTCGTGCACTTTGTACTGATGCTGAAATCTTATTGATGGATGAAGCTTTCTCGGCTCTCGACCCTTTGATCCGTAGTGAAATGCAAGATCAATTGATTGAACTACAAGAGAAGCTGCATAAAACTATTGTTTTCATTACCCATGATTTAGATGAAGCCTTGCGACTTGGTGATCGCATTGCAATTTTGAAAGATGGCGTATTGGTACAACAAGGTACTCCACATGAAATTCTTCTTAATCCAGCTGATGATTACGTTGAGGCGTTTGTAAAAGATGTCAACCGAGCGCGAGCGTTGACGGTTGAAACGGTGATGCAGCCACCTGCGTTGCGTATTACTGCTGAAACCATTGAAGGTGCGTTAAGTGAAATGAAAAAATCGAAGCATGATTATGGCTATCATGTTACCGATGAAGGCTATCAAGGCTTGGTCACTCAAGAGAGCTTACAAGATGCTGTTGAAGATGTGACAGTACATGATTTTAGCGATGAGATGTATGAAGAAGTTCCGGCTGTATTACCTGATGCCGTTATTGAAGAGATCTTGCCAGATACGATGTCATGCGACTACTCGTTACCAGTGGTTGATGAAGAGGGTAATTTAAAAGGTGAGTTGGAGCGCAGTGCCGTTGCCGATATCTTTTCTGAAACGAGTGAACCTGTACCTGATGTCGAGAAAGCGTCATAGCATTGATAAACTGATTACTGAATGTAGGCATTAACTTTAATTCACTTGGCCACTAGGGCGTGTTGAACTTTTACTGCGATAGCGAGTATGAAAGTACAACTCGCCCTATTTTTATATTATCGGCACGCTCAACAATATAGAGAGCCTTAGCGGATACTTCTCGGTGATCCTTTTCGTGATATATAGCGCCTATAAGCGATAAACCTTGATGATCACTTCCCATCCTCACCTTCCGAATTTCAGCCGTTATCACTTTCTATTGCAACAGTATTTAATCTGCTTGATATATTTCAATCATGGTTAACGTTATAGTTGGTGTTAGAGAAACAACACCAATAATTACCTGTACTTGCTGAAGGAGCGTCGAGGCTTATGAAGAGACTTTTAGGTAGCTTAATGACATTGTGTGCGATTTTGTTTACCACAAGCGCCAGTATTGCATCTGAGCGTGCAGATTCTGCATGGGCATTAATTGGCGATGGAGCCTTGTTGGTAGATGTTCGAACACCTCAAGAGTTTAATGTTCGTCATCTTGATGCTGCGGTGAATTACCCACTAAATACCATTAATTCATCTTTTGCCCACATCGATAAAGATCAATTAATCGTGCTTTACTGTCGTAGCGGTAATCGTTCAGGGCAAGCAGAAGCACACTTACAAGCTGCTGGCTTTACCAATTTGCATAATGGTGGTGGACTCAATGAAATGCTAGCAGCGAAACCTTAACATTAAATAATCACTATTGGTGTAAAGGAAAGAACATAGTGTGTATTTCCTGGACGAGTTAGTGATTGCTCAGGTGTAAACCAGAGCGGTAATGAATAAGCGTTGCAAATAGATACGATTACGAATATGAGAGGTCCGTTTTGGAGAGCGAAATTATCGTCCCGCTGAACAGTTTCGTGCATCGAGTCCATGATAAATTATGGTTTTCTGATCTCGTATCAAATTTAGACTGTAGCTTAAAACGGATCAGACGCTCTCGCCACTGGACTCTTTTAGGTAAAGAACATCGGCTCACCCAGCTTCGAAATGAGTTATCAGATGATCACTATCTATGGGTGAAGCAAGCAATCGATAAGGCACTGCCAAAACGGGATATTTGTCTTGCCGAGTTAATAGAGTGCAACCCAAATATCACGCTTAATCAGTTAATAACAGTGTCTGGCTGTACCATTTCTGAAGCTCGCTTAGCCATTGATGCTTTTGAAAGCTTAGATTTGGACTAGCCTCGGTTTATCGTTATGTCCGAGATGTAACCATGCTCAGTACCGACTAAAGCTTGTTTTAGCATGGATGCGGCTTCTGTTGCGGTCATGAAGCTTGAGGTGTTGAGATCTTTACCACTGGTTTCCCAGAAGCTTGTCGCCATACCTCCTGGATACACGGCAATAATCTTCATTGGGCAACCTTTAAGCTCAAGCCTTAGCGATTCGATCAACCCACGGACAGCCCACTTCGCCGCGCAATATGTCGACTCTCCCGCTTTTCCTGCTTGGGCGGCGGTGGACATCACGACGACAACATTAACCTTATGATCGCGATAGCGTTGAATTAGCTCTCGCAAAAAAAGAATGGTCGAAGTGACATTGTTATCAAGGAGCTGTTTGATTGCTGCTGGATCTTGATCTTCAATCTTTCCAAAGTACCCACTACCAGCACAATGGATCACGGTATCAGGAGCCTCTTCTATCGTATCGAATAGCTCGGCAACGCTTTGAGGATCACATAAGTCACTCGCATGAGTGGTTACCTGAGGGTTTAGTGGTGTACTTATCTGCTCTAATCGTTGTTGATTGCGTCCTGTTAGAATTAATTTCTCATTATCATCGCTATATAAACTAGCCAGTGCCGCGCCTAACCCACTACTTGCTCCAGTAATTAGAATCATGAAATATCTCAGGTAATGTAAAGAGTGCTTAATGTATCGCGTCAGTGGAGGGTTTTCTTCTATTAAGAGAGTGGCAGTTCACATTTCTTAATTTAGTATCGAAGGAATTTAGGGTTTTGAGGAGAGAGAAGAGAAGGAAAAATGAAGGAAGGTCGTCACTCCATCCTCCATTGCATACTGCATAGGGAGATGGAGTGGTCATCAAATTCTTATCTGAATCAATTAAAAAGCAGAGGTGTGACTCTAATTAATATCGATGACTATCTTACCGCGAGTTCGGCCTGATTGGCTCTGCAAGTGCGCATCAACAATAGTCTCAAGAGTAAAGTGATGCTCGATCAGAGGCTTGAGAAGATCGGCTTCGACTAGGCTATTTAGCTCTTTTAATATACGGCTGCTTGGTTCAATAAATACAAAGGCAGCGCGAGCATTATGTGCCTGTGCCAACTCTTCATCAGGTTGATCAACCACAGAAACAAGAATGCCATTTTCTTTCAGTAATTCCCACGAGTGCTTTTGAACATCGCCACCCATGGTATCAACAACAATATCTACGGGCTCAATTTGCTCTTTCAGCGATGATTTTGCGTAATCAACCGCTTGATCAGCTCCGAGGTTGATTAGCAGATCTTGATTCGCAGCAGAAGCCGTAGCAATCACCGTCGCGCCTTTTGCTTTTGCGATTTGAATGGCTAAGTGACCTACACCACCAGCGCCAGCATGGATGAGAACTCGTTGACCCGGTTGCACATTGGCAACATCTACAAGACATTGCCAAGCCGTGATCCCTGCTAACGGTAAAGCGGCGGCTTCTGAGAAACTCAGTTTAGGGGATTTTAAAACCGCTTCGTCTGCTTTTACTGCAATATAGTCAGCATAACTACCATCACGAGCAATGTTTGGGCGGCTGAATACTTCATCACCAACATTAAATTCACTGACCTTCGAGCCGACTTCCACCACAATACCCGCGACATCCCAACCTAGCGTTACAGGTAATTCATATGGAATGAATGCTTGCAAGTAGCCCTCGCGGATTTTCCAATCCACCGGGTTAATGGCGGCTGATCTTACGGCAATCAGAACGTCATCATCATTGATTTTTGGTTTAGTAATGTTCTCTAGCTTTAGTGTTTCAGTGCCACCATATTGGTGAATTCGGACAGCGCGCATAGGTTATTCCCTTTAACATTTTTCGTGAGTCTACGATACGGGCGGTATGCAAAGAAAAATACCCGTATCTAAATTTTTACTGTGGTAATGTCGACTAAATCGCGAAACCGTTAACCGTCAGTTGAACATCAATGTTGCCACGCACTGCATTTGAGTAAGGGCATACTTGATGAGCGGTTTGAACTAAAGCGGTTGCTTGCTCTTGGTCAAGATCAAGCTCAACAGATAAGCTAATCGTTAGCGCAAAGCCACCGTTTTCATTAGGACCAATACCTACTGTAGCCGTTGTTGGTGCTGATTTGATCGCCACTTTTGTTTCACGGGCTACGTGTAAAATTGCATTTGAGAAACATGCCGAGTAGCCCGCTGCAAATAGTTGCTCTGGATTCGTCGCGTCGCCAGATCCGCCCATCTCTTTTGGGTAGCTAAGAGCTAGAGAAAGCATGTTGTCATCTGTGCTTACTTGACCACTGCGACCTGCCATTGCTGTTGCTGAAGTTGTGTATAGTGCTGTCATGTTTTGAATCCTGTAATAGAGAATTATTTTGGTTGCTCGCAATTAGGTTGCGCGCAACTTGATTTTTATTAATACTAATTGAAAGAATTTAAGTGCGCAAGTATATTGTGCGCAATTAATTGGTTTTTATTGGTGATTACATGAGTGAGCAAGGAAAAGATGAGTACCTAAGTTTGGATAATCAGGTCTGTTTCGCTTTATATAGTGCTTCTAATGCGATGGGGCGAGCTTACCAACCCCTTCTAAAAGCGTTAGATCTCACATACTTGCAATACATAGTGATGATGGTGCTGTGGGAAGAGCAAGTGATGAATGTTAAAGCGCTTGGCCATAAAACACACTTAGATTCAGGAACGCTAACGCCACTGCTAAAACGTTTAGAAGTGAAAGGGTATGTCAGTCGAACCCGTAGTTTGGAAGATGAGCGAGTTCGTGTGATATCTGTGACCGATTTGGGGGCGGAGTTACGTGAGCAGGCTAAAAGTGTTCCTAGCGAAATGTTGTGCATGTCCAAAATGAATATTGATGATCTTCTTAAGCTGAAGAAGGACTGTGAACAACTGTTAGCAAACTTAACAGGTGGGTGAATGAAAAAGTGGAATCGGGGTGAGCGATAACCTTGCCCTGATTAACGTGTTTCATTAGGTGCTGAGATTCAGCGCTATGTGTTAAATGTTCGGCTTATTTATAGTTTGATGTTTATATATTGTTATATTTACACAGTTATACTCTTCTATTATCTCCTTCCACATTTAATAATAAATAGCGATGTCGCTTAAATAGCCAGTTAATAAATATTAATCAACACTTTGATAATAATGTGCATGAATAACTACTTAATTAACGAATGAATTCTATTAACATAAATATAATTTTTAGACGCGTTGGGGAATTTATTCACTTAAAACGACATAAACTACGCATTAATTGAGTGTTATTTTGGATTAAATGGAATTTATCGTGATCGAATTATCAAAAATGAACAAAAACCATAAGAAGAAGCCATTATCTCTCTGAGATTATATTCACAATAAGCGAATCGTTCACAGTGAAAACTGACATTAAAGCTCGAATATGAGTGAAACTACGGATAATTAATCGAATAATGACTATTTATGCCATATTTCTAGGCATTCTAGTGAAATGATATTCGGACATTTATCACATTTCCCCTAGATAATTTTACTTAACATAGCGCCACTTTAATCATTCATTCCAATACGATCTATTAAAAATAAAGACGTATTTCTGTACTCTATAAAAAGGATAAATGTCTAATGAGCGGCGATATCATTAAGTTTTCAAGAAACACTGAAAATGCACCACAAAGTTCTGTATCTACTCAAACAGTAGCTTTTTCTCATTATAATAATATTTCAGCTCAATTACCTGTAGACCCAAAAACAGGTAACATTGTAGTTGGCACTGTAAAAGATCAAGCAAAACAGTGTTTAGACAATATTAAAGCGATTGTAGAAAGTATCGACCACGTAATGGACGACGTAGTAAAATTGAATATCTTCGTTAAGAATATCGCAGATATTGAAGCTATCGATGAAATCTACACATCTTACTTCCAAAGCGATCTTCCAACTCGTGTAACAGTTGAAGTCGCTGCATTACCTCTGAGCGATGCTTTGGTACAGATTGATGCTCTTATCTCAAACGGTGAAGGCACAACGCCTCAAGCACCTTGCGCGCTAATTAAAGTATCAAGAAATACTGAAAATGCACCTAAGGGTTTATACTCTCAAACGGCTGCATTCTCTCACTACAACAACCTAGCAGCACAATTACCTGTTGATCCAAAAACAGGCGCATTGGTTGCTGGTGGCGTTAAAGAGCAAACAGAGCAGTGTTTGAACAATATCAATGCAATCCTAGAAAGCATTGGTCACGTGATGGGTGATATCGTTAAAACAACAATCTTCCTTAAAGATATCGAAGATGCTGCTATCGTGAATGAAGTTTGTGCTAAATTCTTCCCAGGCTACGTTCCAGCACGCACTGTTGTTAATGCATCAGCTTTACCTATGGGCGCATTGGTTCAAATCGATACTTCTGTGTCACATGGCGACGGAACTCCACCACAACTTCCTGAAGATACAAGCCTTCTTGTTATCGAAGCGAACAATACAGACAATGCTCCAGCAGCACCATACTCGCACACTGTTGCATTCTCTCACTACAATCATATTGCTGGTCAATTACCTGTTGACGCTAAAACAAATGAAATCGTTGCTGGTGATGTAAAAGCTCAAGCTGAACAGTGCCTGAAAAACATTCAAGCAATCATTGAAAGTGTTGACCATGTAATGGACGACACTGTGAAAATTAACATCCAACTTCAAAACATCGAAGATATCGACGCTGTAAATGAAGTTTACACAACGTTCTTCAAAGGCGACCTTCCTGCAAGAACAGTTGTTGGTGTTTCAGCGATTCCAATGAATGCTCTAGTACAAATTGATGCTGTTGTTTCTAACTGTGAAGGTACGCCTCCACAAGCATAATCTGTATTCGATTACGGCTGAATCGTGATTAAATTGTGATGAGCATAATTACGGTTCAGTAGCATTCGAAATGGAAAGAAGGGGGCGTTTCAGTGATCCTACTGTTTTAGCTAACGGGATTGGTTACAGAAATGACGCTTTATTGAAAGCCACTATTATTGTGGCTTTTTTCGATCGATAGGAATGAACTAACATCCAGAAGTCTCGCGCTGGTACTCTGGTAATTCATTATTTCCAGCCGTTGCTTGAGTATATAAAACCCAGCAATTACCACTTTTTACATCCCCAGAGCTACTCTTATCATAACCTACATACAAGTTAGCCGCCCCCTCTTCTTGGGTTGAAAAGCTACCGTCAATAATGATTGCATCGTCTATGTGTGTATTGTCTATGTAGTTATAGATTAAATCCCACTCACCTTGGTGCTCTTGCTGAATCCCATCTTTGTTGAGATCAAGAAAAGTGAGTCGAGTGCTTGATGAACTTGGATCTCTCACTTTTACATAGCCTAACAAAGCTTTGGCATGAACCTGCTCATTGGCATATTGCATGCTGCTTTGCATTGAACGGATGGTGCTGATTCTTGCATCGGTTTGGATATTTAAAAATCGAGGTAGTGCTGTGACTGCAATAATACCAAGAATGACAATAACGACGACTAACTCAATAAGGGTAAATCCTCTGGTTTTCATGTTTATTCCATTAAAATACAAAGAAAGATGAATATATGAGCACTATACTACCATTAATTCAAATGAGAATAGGTTGATATCAGCTGTAAAGAGAACCTGAAGAGATGAATAAGCAACTTTGGTTTTATCTCAAATCTAATTTTTCCTTCAATGTTCCGGGTTTGATAAAAAAGTCCAGATATGAATTTCAGATCTGGACTTTTTGTTATATCAGCATATTTTATTCAGTATTCTAAACGGTGAATCGGTCAACCAAGTTATATAACTCACGTGCTTTACCATTCAATTCTTGGCTGCCAGAGCGATTTTCATTAGCAAGCTCCGCTGATTGGTTACTTTGGTCAGAAATCACCACTATACGCTCAGATATCTCTTGTCCGACAACACTTTGCTCTTCTGTGGCGGTCGCGATCAATGAATTCATATCCATGATGGTATCAATTGACTCTTTGATTTTGGCCAACGCTAGACTGGCAGAATTCGCTTCATCAACGGCTTTGACACTTCGGCTTTGGCTAGAATCCATGGCTGTGACTGCGTTGTCTGACGCCGCTTTAAGTTGTTGGATCATCGTATGGATTTCGCCGGTGCTATCTTGTGTGCGACTGGCTAATTTCCGAACCTCATCGGCAACTACGGCAAATCCACGTCCTTGTTCGCCAGCTCGTGCTGCTTCTATAGCGGCATTTAAAGCAAGGAGGTTCGTTTGTTCTGCTATATCTTGGATCACCTCTAAAGAAGATGAGATATTTTGCACATCACCTTCAAGCCTAGAGATCACATTGTTTGCTTCAGCGACTTCGTTTGCCAACGCTTGCACGGAATCGGCTGCTGAAAGGACAATCGCACTTGCTTGATCGACATTATCTTCTGCGTTTTTAGCAGACTGAGCTGCTTGGTGTGCATTGTTAGAAATTTCATGAGCTGTCGTCGTCATTTCTGTCATTGCGGTGGCGACTTGGTCGGTTTCGGTATGTTGACTTGAGGCGAGTTCATCCACTTGTGTTGCACGATTGCTCATGTTATTCGTTTCATCGACGACTTCTTGGCCGACTTGGCTCACTCTAGAGATGATTGACTGAAGGCTTGCAACGAAGGTGTTGAAATTTTTAGTGAGTTCAGAAAACTCTGGAACATTAGATTCCTGCATGCGGGCTGTTAAATCGGCATCACCACTGGCAAATGAGCGAATTGAGGAATCAAACTGCTCTAATGGACGCATTATGCTGCGATTCACCAATACTGCGAATAGCGCGACAATGATGGCAATAACAAGGCAGAATAACCCAATGGATGTAATGCTTCGATTCATGCTGGCAGTCGAAAGAAGTTGCATCTCTTCAATAGCTCTATCAACGTCGTCAGTATAAAACCCAGTACCTATCATTAGATCCCATTGTGGAAAATAAGCAGAGAAACTGAGTTTCGGTAGAGGTTGTGTCTCTCCCAGCTTAGGGAAGTAATAGGTAGTAAATTGTTCCCGCTTAGCATTTTTAATCAAATCTTGAATAAGGTAGTTACCTTGTTTGTCTTGAAGGTTGATAAAATTCTCTCCAAGTCCTTTTGTGGATTGACCTTGAATGACTCGGATCCCGCTAGAGGTGTACCCGAAGATATAACCACTTTTGCCAAACTTGATCTCTTTTAACGTTGCTATAACTTCTTCAAGTGTCCCATTTGAATTTACGATGGGCGTGATTGCTGTCTGAGCGATCTGAATATAGGACTTTAGTTCCGCTTTTTTCATGTTCATCATGCTGTCTCGGGTCGAATCAATTTGCTGTCGATTTAGCTTATTAAGTTCGTTATAGGTGAGAGACATCATGCTGATAGCAATAACAAATAATGGAATCATGGAGAGTATATAAAGGCGTTTACGTATAGTGAGGTTCATAACTGCTTCCTGAAAAATGTAATAAGGCTGACATTACTCAATCAATGAGCTATTTTTTATATTTTAAATATAGTCTACCCAGTTATAAGTAATATAGATGTGAATGAAATGTAACTTTAACTAAAGTTGTAGGAGTATTGTTTGAAGTGAGAAATCGAGGCTGATTTCAAGAGATAAGAAGCGTGTGCGACATTCGATACAGTGATACTGGTCACTGTATCGTAGTTCAATAGGTGATCAGTTTGACGGTAGGAAATAGCGATGCCAGTTGTCATTGATCTGATCGTAGTTGAAGGTGCAAAAGTCTTTACGATCGGTTAAGTAATCATTCTCTACTTCATCGAGTAGCGCTTGATGTTTTTCAGGATCACTCCCGTATACAAGACATAAGGTAGAAAAATAGCGCTGTAAATCGAAACTATGTTCATCGATATACTCACCGAAATCATAATAGTCAGGCCTGTCGTCAGATTCGAAAGCGAACATATCAGCGGCACTGATTGCTGCATCATCCCCTTGATCTACATAGTTAAGCATCAGGATAGTCGCGAAGTTATCGACCGCGTCTTCCTCTTTTCCTAGTATCGCAATATCTTGATCAGCAATAAACGCATGCCCGGCCTCATGCAATAAAGTGTGCAGTAGAGTGTCTATTGCTCCCAGTTGCGCTGATTTCTGAAATTTTTCCTCATACTTATTTTTTTGAAAGTAAGATAAGGATTCTTGATAGAAGCGGTAGGGGATATAAATAGTATGCTTATCAGGATCATATAATGGCCCTTCGGTACCACCATATTGAATGGTTAATGTCTTATTGAAAGGGAAGGATTGATTGGACAGCTCTATTACCGTTTGATTGATACCACTAGCCTCTATTTGCTGTTTAGCTATCTGTTCTGCCGAATTGTCAGGCGCTGAAAATTGAATGAGCATATTTGGTTTGGCTGCGAGGGCAGGAGAAATGCATAAACAAGAGTAAGTGATCGTGCTAAATAGTCGTTTCATCAACATCAGTCCCTTTTATTTTCGATGTTATAGCTATACCGCATTATTATCATTTAAACAAATGGCGGTATGGTGAGTATCGTTTTTATAAACAACACCAATTAATGGTATTGATTTTTGATGAAATGTTTCGTTTAAAACGAACATGAAGATAAATTTCGGCAGATGAAGACGATGTGCTATAATCCGCGCCCGATCCGATTTGGAGCATAACTTAGGGTATTTTTATGAGTGTTAAAAACGAACTTCAAGAAATTAACAATCGTCTAGATAAGTGCCGTCATAAAATGGCTGCCGCTAAAACTCGTCAAGATCGCCCAGTGGTCCGTCAGTTTGAAGAAGAGATTAAAAAGTTAACTAAAAAAGTTGCACAGCTTAAGCATAAGCAGAGCTATGACGTGAACCAAGAGCGTAAAAGTTTAGTTGATATGCCTTTCAAGCGTGCAATTACTAAAGCAGAGCAAGCTGATATTGGTAAATTGAAAAAATCAGTGAAAGACCTAGTTATTGTCCACCCAATGACCAAATTAGGCAAAGAGTTACGTTTAGAAGAAATGACAGGATTTGCACCTAAAGCATTTTAATTCTTTAGATTGTGCGAAAAAAGGAGCTTAATAGCTCCTTTTTTGCTTTTTTACTTATGAGTAAATAAGCATATAGGCGTAGCCAAGGGGTTATGAAGTCGATCATAAACAGGCTATCGCTAATACATACCTAACGTGTGCGTAACATTGTACGCAATTAACTTTGTACTGTGGTGTGATTTTTATTCATTTCGATTGAAGTGACCACACCAAACTGAGGACACATACCAGCCAAGGTACTTAACTATTACAACAACTCTCATTAAGGATGATGATTGAGCAAATATAAGAGGTTATATGAATCAATTAATTTCAGTAGGGCCATTAGAGTCTTTTCTTATTGCCATCAGCGTGCTATTTCTTGGCCACTTTGTTAATACTAAGCTTCCTACGTTAAAGAAATACAACATTCCAGAACCAATTGTTGGTGGGCTAATTGTCGCCATTATTATCACTATGCTGCACTTCAATGGCTTAGATCTTGAATTTTCTCTACCGCTACAAAATACCTTCATGTTGATGTTTTTCAGCACGGTCGGGCTTGCCGCCAACTATACTCAGTTGATGAAAGGTGGCGCTAAAGTCTTTATTTTCTTAGGTATTGCATCTGTATACATCATTATTCAAAACGGTGTCGGAGTGTCATTGGCAACCGCTTTAGGACTTGACCCACTCATGGGGTTGATCGCGGGATCAATTACTTTATCAGGTGG
The DNA here is from genome assembly GCF_024347395.1 of Vibrio cortegadensis. Taxonomy (NCBI): domain Bacteria; kingdom Pseudomonadati; phylum Pseudomonadota; class Gammaproteobacteria; order Vibrionales; family Vibrionaceae; genus Vibrio; species Vibrio cortegadensis. The sequence goes on along the minus strand of NZ_AP025473.1, from coordinate 376,630 downwards.
TCATGGTACTGGTGCCGCATGGTCACAAACCTTTGCTGAAAATTACGGTTTGTCTAATACCTTAGAAATAGCGATGGCTTCCGCGACCTTTGGTTTGATTATTGGCGGTATTATTGGCAGCCCAGTCGCGCAGAAGTTGATCGATAAAAATAACTTTGAATCAGACTACGGTACTGGAACTCACACACATGAGCGCTTCCCTGAGTTAGTTACCTATAACGAATATGAAGAAGATAAAGTCACCGCAAAGAAAGTGATTGAAGTGCTGTTTATTCTTCTTATTTGTGTGACGGGTGCTAAGTACCTTGAACAATGGGTAAGTACCTTTGAGATTAAATGGTTAATGATCCCTGATTTTGTATATGCACTGTTTATCGGTGTGTTTATTACCAACGTGATGGAAGTGACGAAAGCTCATAAGATTGATACCGAAACGGTGGATATTCTCGGTACGGTGTCTTTATCACTATTTCTTGCGATGGCGCTAATGAGCCTCAAATTATGGAACATCTTCGATTTAGCTATTCCATTCTTAATGATCTTAGCTGTTCAAGCGGTGATTCTAGGTATTTTCGCTTATTTCGTGACATTCAAAGTCATGGGTTCAAATTATGATGCGGCGGTTATGGCTGGTGGACATTGTGGTTTTGGTCTAGGTGCCACTCCAACGGCTGTAATGAATATGGGCTCATTGGTTAATCGCTTTGGTCCATCACCACAAGCATTTATGGTGGTGCCTATTGTCGGTGCATTCTTTATTGATATCGTAAACCTGATCATTCTTCAAGGTTACATTTCGTTTATAGGATAAGCGGTAAATTAGCCTTTGATTAAAACGGCTAGGATACTAAACATAAAAGCTCTGCTGATTTAGCAGAGCTTTTTTTATAGGCCGGTATTAATGAGGTAGGGCTAGGAAGAACTAAGATTCTTGGTTTGTAACACTCAAAAATCCTGTTGCGAAAGTGGAAGGTAGATAGTGGCATGAATCCAGAGAAAGGCTTCTAATCAGAAGCTACCATTAACCGTTGAACTTCCCGTCTCCGCTCTTGTAAATAATTTTAATTTTAAATTCAGTGCCTTGCTGACCTTGATATGCTTGTGATCGCACTTCTGATTTGAGTGGTTTGATTTTTGCTATGATTAATTAAGACAAAAGAAATTATGCTAGTAGCTCTGTCTGTTTGCTCCATACCTTTGTGTTTGTACAGAGTGAAAATTTTATGATTTTATTTAATGATAAAATTGTTATATAAGAAGGTTATACTAGCTAGTTTTATAAAATTACGCACCAGAGGCGTTTAAGGGGACATATGGGAATTCAATTACTTTCAATGCTGGAAAGTGTCTCGAATACACTCGTTATAGACAAAAAAGGCAAATTATTGATTCTCGCAGATGGTGTGTCCCCAAGCCCTGGTGATGTAATTGTTGGCACAACGACTACTCCGGATAATAATTCTTCGTTAAATGTCGAAATTGTAGGGGAAGATAATGATATTCAACCGCTTCCACTTGGGGATGATATCGCCCAAATCCTACAAGATATTGAAGATGGTATTGACCCTACATTAAATGAAGAACAAGCGGCAGCAGCGGGTGCAGGTTTGAGTTCCAGTGTAACTTTGGCTGCATCAATTGAAGCTACGTTACTAGAGACGCTTGCCGAAACGTTTTTTGAAACAACCGCGAATTCAGAAGTCGCGCTTTCAGAAACTCAGAGTCTGGCACTCCTTGATTTACTCGTTAATGCGACGCCTTTCGCGGCAACGGAAATCAGATCTTTTGATGAGGAGTCACAAGACAGCGCGTTAAACCTCACCCTACCAGCCGATTCAGATGGTGATGTATTAACTATAACCGTGACTGAGTTACCCAATTTAGGGCAAATAACCCTTGCCGACGGAACCCCGATTTCTATCGGCCAAGAGCTGACTCTTGCAGAATTTGATAGCCTTCAATACGACGCTCCAGATGATTATGTTCCGGGTGATGACGCTGGTGCCTTTGGCTATTCTGTCGATGATAATCAAGGAGAAGATAACTCTATCCAGCAAGGTGAAGTTCAGTTTCGTATCAACCCTATTAATGATCTCCCAGTTGCCTCTGATTCTTCTCAAACAACAGATGAAAACCAAATTCTTACAGCACAAGTGCCTGATGCAACTGATGTTGATGGGACGATTAGTTCATACCAAGTCGTTGATGATGTAACCCAAGGCCAGCTTACCTTTAACTTAGATGGTTCTTATTCTTTCGATCCCGGTACTGATTTTGATTTTCTTGCGGCTGGTGAAAGTAGTCAGCTAACGTTTACTTATACCGCTACGGATAATGAGGGCGGTGTGAGTGAAACAAAAACAGTGACGATCACGGTTCAAGGCCTAAATGATCCGGCTTCTATTTCTGGGGATGATTCTGGTGCGGTAACGGAGGATACATCGTTACCGCTTCTGCAAGATAGTGGTTCTTTACGCATTTCTGATCTCGATGGAGATGATGAAGCCAGCTTTAAAACCAATAGCGTGGTTGCTGCGACTGGAACCCTTGGTGCGCTCACTTTAACGGAAGCGGGTGATTGGAGTTACTCTGTCGCTAATGCTGCGGTGCAATATCTCGGTGAAGGTGAGACTAAATCTGAAGAGTTCACCGTTGAATCTTTGGACGGCACCGATCACACCATTACCGTTACGATCACCGGCGTGAATGATGCGGCTGTCATTACGGGCGTAGATACTGGTGTGGTAATTGAAGATGCTGCCAATCCAATTCTTAGTGACTCCGGAAAACTGGAAATCACTGACGTCGATGGCGCTGACGAAGCGAAGTTTGATATTAGCAGTGTCACACCTGCCGCTGGCGCACTTGGCAGTATCACCATTGATGAATCTGGCAATTGGGATTACTCCGTCGATAATGCCAAAGTGCAGTATCTCGGAGAAGGTGAAACCAAATCCGAAGTGTTCACCGTTGAATCGTTGGACGGCACAGAGCACACCATTACCGTTACCATCACTGGCGTAAACGATGCTGCTGTCATTACGGGTGTGGATACCGGTGCAGTAATTGAAGATGCCGCCAATCCAACGCTCAGTGATTCGGGCAAGCTGGAGATCACCGATGTTGATGGGACTGACGAAGCGAAGTTTGATACCAATAGTGTGACATCCAGTGCTGGCGTATTAGGTAGCCTTACTGTCAATGAATCTGGCAACTGGGATTACACTGTCGCTAATGAAAACGTGCAGTATCTCGGAGAAGGTGAAACCAAATCCGAGGTGTTCACCGTCAAATCTTTGGACGGCACCGAGCACACCATCACCGTAACCATTACGGGTGTGAATGATGCCGCTGAAATTACAGGTGTTGATACTGGAACGGTAACAGAAGATGCCGCTAACCCAACTCTCAGCGATTCCGGTAAGTTGGAAATCACTGACGTGGATGGCGCTGACGAAGCGAAGTTTGATATTAGCAGCGTAACACCTGCCGCAGACGCACTTGGTAGTATCACCATTGATGAACTAGGCAATTGGGATTACACCGTCGCCAATGCCAAAGTGCAATATCTTGGAGAAGGTGAAACCAAATCTGAAGTGTTCACCGTTGAATCTTTAGACGGCACCGAGCACACCATTACCGTGACTATTACAGGCGTGAATGATGCCGCTGTCATTACGGGTGTCGATACCGGTGCCGTAATTGAAGATGCCGCTAATCCAATGCTCAGTGATTCTGGCAAACTGGAGATCACTGACGTCGATGGCACTGATGAAGCCAAGTTTGATATCAATAGTGTGACAGCCGCTGCTGACGCTCTGGGTAGTGTCACCATCAATGAATCTGGCAATTGGGATTACTCCGTCGATAATGCCAAAGTGCAGTATCTCGGAGAAGGTGAAACCAAATCCGAGGTGTTCACCGTCAAATCTTTGGACGGCACAGAGCACACCATTACCGTTACCATCACTGGCGTAAACGATGCTGCTGTCATTACAGGTGTTGATACTGGTGCAGTAATTGAAGATGCCGCCAACCCAATTCTCAGCGATTCCGGAAAACTGGAAGTCACTGACGTCGATGGCGCTGACGAAGCGAAGTTTGATACCACTAGCGTGGTGGCCAGTGCGGGCGCATTAGGTAGCCTTATTCTCGATGAGTCTGGCAACTGGGATTACACCGTCGCCAATGACAAAGTGCAATATCTTGGTGAAGGTGAGATCAAATCTGAAGTGTTCTCCGTCAAATCTTTGGACGGCACCGAACACACCATCACCGTAACCATTACTGGCGTGAATGATGCTGCTGAAATTACAGGTGTCGATACAGGTGCAGTGACAGAAGATGCTGCCAATCCAATGCTTAGTGACTCCGGAAAACTGGAAATTACTGACGTCGATGGCGTTGACGAAGCGAAGTTTGATATTAGCAGTGTCACACCTGCCGCTGACGCACTTGGCAGTATCACCATTGATGAATCTGGCAACTGGGATTACTCCGTCGATAATACCAAAGTGCAGTATCTTGGCGAAGGTGAGACTAAATCTGAACAGTTCACCGTCGAATCGTTGGATGGTACCGAACACACCATCACCGTGACTATTACTGGTGTAAATGATGCTGCCGAGATTTCTGGCGATGCATTGGGCTCTGTCGTAGAAGACACTAACTCGCCAATGCTAAGCGACAATGGTTCATTACGAGTTTCTGATACGGATGGCAGTGATGAAGCCAGCTTTAAAACCAATAGCGTGGTTGCTGCGACTGGAACCCTTGGTGCGCTCACTTTAACGGAAGCGGGTAATTGGAGTTACTCTGTCGCTAATGCTGCGGTGCAATATCTCGGTGAAGGTGAGACTAAATCTGAAGAGTTCACCGTTGAATCTTTGGACGGCACCGATCACACCATTACCGTTACGATCACCGGCGTGAATGATGCGGCTGTCATTACGGGCGTAGATACTGGTGTGGTAATTGAAGATGCTGCCAATCCAATTCTTAGTGACTCCGGAAAACTGGAAATTACTGACGTCGATGGCGCTGACGAAGCGAAGTTTGATATTAGCAGTGTCACACCTGCCGCTGACGCACTTGGCAGTATCACCATTGATGAACTAGGCAATTGGGATTACACCGTCGCCAATGACAAAGTACAGTATCTCGGAGAAGGTGAGACTAAATCCGAAGTGTTCACCGTCAAATCTTTAGACGGTACTGAACATACCATTACCGTGACTATTACAGGCGTGAATGACGCCGCAGCCATCACAGGTGTCGATACAGGTGCAGTGACAGAAGATGCCGCTAATCCAATGCTCAGTGATTCTGGCAAACTGGAGATCACTGACGTCGATGGGACTGACGAAGCGAAGTTTGATACTACCAGTGTGACGGCCAGTGTTGGTGCATTAGGTAGCCTTATTATCAATGAATCTGGCAACTGGGACTATTCCGTCGCCAATGCCAAAGTGCAGTATCTTGGCGAAGGTGAGACCAAATCAGAACAGTTCACTGTCGAATCTTTGGACGGCACTGAGCATACTATCAACGTAACCATTACGGGTGTGAATGATGCCGCTGAAATTACAGGTGTTGATACCGGAACGGTAACAGAAGATGCCGCCAACCCAACGCTCAGCGATTCCGGTAAGTTGGAAATCACTGACGTCGATGGCGCTGACGAAGCGAAGTTTGATATTAGCAGCGTAACACCTGCCGCTGACGCACTTGGTAGTATCACCATTGATGAATTAGGTCATTGGGATTACTCCGTCGCCAATGACAAAGTACAGTATCTAGGAGAAGGTGAGACAAAATCAGAACAGTTCACCGTCAAATCGCTAGACGGTACCGAACACACCATCACAGTGACCATTACTGGCGTGAATGATGATGCTCAATTCTCAAATATCAGTAGCCGAGATTTAGTTGAAACCGATGCCGTTTTATCAACATCGGGAGATTTAGATGTCGTTGATGTGGACGGTGATAATACAATTCAACCTATTGTTAATCAGGCTGGCAGCTATGGCATCTTCAATATCAATAGTGCTGGAGTGTGGACCTTTGTCGCGAAGGAAACCTTCGATTACCTAAATGTAGATGATGCACCTTTAGTCGATGTTTTCACCGTGAAATCAGCGGACGGAACCGAAACGAATATAACCGTAACCATAAGTGGAACCAATGATGCCCCTGTCGCGACGGCAGATGTTTCGTCACTGGGAGAAGATAATCCGTCTGTTGTTGTGGATGTGCTTTCAAATGATACCGATGTAGATAACTCAAATCTCACCATTACTTCTGCAACCATTACTTTACTTGATGGCAGTGGTTCCGATCTAAAAGGTCGAGTTGAAATTATCGATAATAAGCTGACATTTTTCACCGATGGTCAGTTTGATTACCTCAACGATAACCAAACCGCTGACGTTCAAATTCAATATGTGATCAGTGATGGTAAAGGCGGAACGGATACTGAAACGTTAACGATTACAGTCAATGGTTCTAACGATACGGCTGTGATCGACGGTGATTTGGTTAAAGTTTTACAAGAAACCGATGCTGCACTTTCGACTAGTGGCGATTTGACCAACCTTGATGTTGATAATGCCAATGAATTTAAGGCCCAAACCAATGCAGGGCAATACGGAACATTCAGCATCGATACGTCTGGCCACTGGACTTTTGATGCTCACAGCGCTTATGACAACCTGAATACCACAAGCGCACCTCTTGTTAGTGAATTCACAGTGACTGCCGTGGATGGAACGACTCAAATTGTTAAGGTCACGATTGAAGGCACCAATGACGGTCCCGTGGCTTATGATTCAACAGAAAGCACAACAGAGAATCTAATATTATCATCTCAAGTAACTGATGCTTTTGATGTTGATGGCACGATCGCCAATTATCAATTGGTGTCTAGTGTTGGCAAAGGGCATTTAGACTTTAATGCGAATGGTAGTTTTGATTTTGATCCGCAGAATGCTTTTGATCACCTCAAAGTTGGTGTTCAAGAGACGGTCACCTTCACTTATACCGCCACCGACAATAGTGGTACCGCGAGTGAGATCCAAACCGTAACGATAACAGTTACAGGCCAGAATGATGCACCACATGCCGTTGTGGGTTCCCTTGCTGAAACCGTGCAAGAAGATAACATCTACTCGGCAACTGGCACTCTAATAGCACAAGATGTTGATGATGGCGCAACTCATACGTGGCGCATGGTCGGTCTCACCGATAGTGAATTTGGAGAAATCTCGATTACAACCGCTGGTGTGTGGACCTATACCTTAGATAACGTTGCCGCTCAAAAATTAGCAGAAGGTGAAACGCGGACTGAAACCTTTGCGGTTGAGGTAGATGACGGTCTAGGCGGAACTCGCCAGGAAAATATTGTAATCAGCATCAAAGGAACCAATGATCTGCCCGAAATTTCAGGGCCAGATGCCGGTTCGGTTACCGAGGATATTGCAAGCGATAATCAAGCTTCAGGCCAGTTGATGGTTTCAGATGATGATGTGCTTGATGGACATACTTGGAACCTTGAAGGTAGCCCTGCCACTAATGCTTCCCCTGCTAGCTATCAAGGTTTGTATGGAACCATCACGCTCACGGCTTCCGGGCTTTGGGAATATACATTAGATGACACCAAAGTTGATTTCCTCGCGGCGAACGAGACTCGCAAAGAAACATTTGATGTGTTGGTTGATGACGGCCATTCCGGACAAGATTCTACTCAGATTGTAATTACAATTAACGGCACCAATGATGCCCCCAATATTTCGGGGGATACCAGTTTACTCATCAAAGAAGACCAAAATTCAGGATCGATTTCTGGTGATTTAAATACAGGTGATGTGGATCTTACCGATGATCATGTCTGGGGTTTAGCTGCAAACGAGGATGGTGCTGGTCGATATGGTACGTTTAGTATCGATCCTGATAGTGGTTCTTGGACTTATGTTATTGATAATGATAAAGCTCAAGAGCTACAGAAAAACAGAGTCTATAAAGAAAAATTCACCGTTCAAGTCGATGATGATAATGGTGGTATTGATACACAAGTTATCACCGTTAAAGTGAAAGGCACCAACGATGCGCCAGTGATTGATGGGGCGTATAACGATACAGGTCTAGTGATTGAGGATCGTGTTTTTACGGCTCAAGGCGATCTTGATGTCAGTGATGTCGATGTTTACCCCACTTCTGATAATCACCAGTGGAGAGTAGTTGGCGGTACTCAAGGTCTGTATGGCTCGATTTCCATTGATAATAATGGCGTTTGGACTTACACCTTAGACCCTGCAAAATCGAACTTCATGGAAGAGGGAGTCACTTATCAAGAGCAAGCCTTTAGAATTAGAGTGACTGATGGTAGAGGCGGGCGAGATTTCCACGAAGTTAATGTCGAAGTTATTGGGCATAACGATAAACCTGACATTAATGGTGTCTCGAATGGGTTATTAACCGAAGATGTGACCACTCAAGCGACAGGCCAACTTCTCTCAGGCGATCCTGATGAAAATGAAACCCACGTGTGGTCGATTGTGGGGGGGCAGGAAGGCACCTATGGCTCAATCTCTATCGACCAAAATGGGCAGTGGACTTATGATCTCGAAAGTACTCTGCTTCAAGGCACAAATACACAAGCTTTAGCGGAAGGCGAAAGGGTACAAGAAACGTTCACGATTCAAGTGATTGATAAACACAATCAAGTCGACACTCAGGAAGTGACTCTAGACATTGTGGGTACGAATGATCAACCTGTCATTTCAGGAACTTTCACCAATGCAGTGACAGAAGATAACTTCCCAGCGAATGATATTAATGCCGATATCACGACATCGGGCACATTGAATCATGGGGACGTTGATACAACCGATGATCACTCTTGGTCACTTAAAACGGGCAAAGGTCATTTTGGTTCGATTTCGATTGACGATGATGGTAAATGGACTTATGTACTGGATAATACTAACTCTTCGGTTCAAGAACTTTTGTCGACCGAGTCATTGACCGAAACGTTTTATGTCACGGTCAAAGACGACAGTGGCAGTTCAAACAATACTTCGAATCAAGAGACTATCACCGTTACGATTCATGGTTCGAACGATAAACCAACGCTAACGGGCACGACTTCTGGCAGTGTAATTGAAGATTCAGGCAGTAAAGAAGTGGCTTCGGGCCAGTTGGTAGTAAGTGACATTGATGTTAACGATACACATACGTGGAAAGTGTTATCGGAAGATATTAATGGCGTTGCTAATGGTACGTACGGAACGTTGGAAGTCGATTCAAATGGTCTGTGGACCTATCATTTAGATAGTGATCGATACGCGACGCAAGAGATCCCGCCTGGAATTAATGAAACCGATAGCTTCCAAGTTGAAGTAACCGATCTTGATGGCGCAAAGACCTTAATCACCGTTAACATTGATGTCGCGGGAACAAATACAACCCCTGATATTAATCTGGATGCGAGTTACAGCATTGTTGAAGACTCCATACCTAATCTGATTTCAGGGACGTTCGATTCAGGTGATCCTGACAGAGACGATGTGCTCGATTGGGAAATTATTGGTTCAACGGGGCAGTATGGCACCTTGACGCTCAACCCTAATGGTTCTTGGTCATACAGCTTAGATAATGGCAATAATGCAGTGAACCAATTAGACCAAGGTGATGTGGGTGAGCTGCATGATTCGATTCAAATCCGCGTGACTGATAAGTTTGGTGAAACCTCAGTTAAGACGGTCGTGATCGATATTGACGGGGCTAACGATGCACCAAATATCAAGGGTGCGCTTAGCAAAACCATTAGTGAAGATGTCTCAACGATTAGCGGTCAACTCCAAGATGGCGACCCTGATGCTGACGATAATAACCATATATGGTCACCTTCGAGCTTGGTAGGTAGCCACGGAAACTTCATCATGTCTTCTACTGGTGCGTGGACGTACCTTTTAAATAAAGACACTGATGCGGTGCAAAACCTGAATCCTAATCAGCATCTTACCGAGACGTTTGACGTAACGGTTGAAGATGAGCACGGCGCGACTTCGACAAAAACCGTCACGGTGACCATCCAAGGCAGCAACGACTTACCTACGATTTCTGGCGATGTCAGCGATACCTTCACCGAAAACCAAACTCCGGATCACCTGTCAGGCAAACTTGATTTAGACGATATTGATAATTTAGATACTCCCCAATTTACACCTGTGCCAGAGAGTGCGCCTTATCAAGGGAATTACGGTACTTTCAGTATTGACGCTGATGGTCATTGGAAATTTACTCCAAATGCCGCGTTGATCGAATCGCTCGCGGAAGGTGATAGTAAAACCGAAACCTTTAATGTCGTCGCGACGGATGACTTCGGTGGTGTCGTCACACAAGACATAGAGATCACAATAAAGGGAACCAATGACATTCCGTTGATTAGCGGAGCCTCTTCTGGTTCTGTGGTTGAAGACAGTGCCGATCTTGCGGATAACTCGTTGCTACAAGCTTCGGGGCAGTTGGTCTCTACAGACGTGGATAATAACAGTTCATTAGTCAGTTGGGCGATTGAGGATGCGAGTGCAGATGGCGGTGCAACTTTTGGTGTAGGTAAATTTGGTACGTTAACACTGGGTAATAATGGTGAATGGCTGTATGTGTTGGATAACAACGATCCTGATACACAAGCATTGAACCCAGGAGAAGTGGCAACAGAAACATTTTACGTATCTGGAACCGATAATGATGGCGGGAAATCAGCGAATCACACCATCACTATTGAGGTTCACGGTTGGGACAATGATAGTGGTTCCGGCTCTGGCGGTACACCGATTGAGATCTTAAAAGCAGAAGTGACCGAAGATGGGACACTAGTACAAACCGCATTGACTGATCCTGGTGGTTTGCGATTGAACATTGCAGGAACAGCGGAACCGGTCGATGGCGGTTCATTCGGCTCTTTAGTTAAAAATACCACAACTGGCGAATGGGAATACCAACTGGCTAACAACTCGGATTTAGTTCAAGGACTTAAGACGGGACAAGTGATCAATGAAACCTGGCGCATTAATACGGGAAGTGGTTTTTACACTGTAAATATTGCGATTAATGGTACTGATGACAAACCTGAAATCACTTTTGCGACAGATACTCCAGCTACACAAGATGATCTCGTTGTTGTCGGTGAAACCATAGAAGATATAACGACCAACATCAGTGGTGTGCTGGGTATTGATGATCCTGACTTTGGTGATTCACATACTTGGAGCATTGAAACAAATGCTGTAGGCACCTATGGTTCGTTAACTTTGAACAGCGTGACGGGCGAGTGGGAATATCAGTTAGATAATGATTCAGTGGTCAATGGATTGGATGCGGGGGAAATTCAGTACGATAGCTTCACCATAAAAGTCGTCGACTCTGATGGATTGATTGATACGAGAGAGATCCAAATTAAAGTGGTTGGTTCCGCTGAGGATATCTCTTTAGGTGATGTCGAGATTTTGCGGCTGAATGCTCAAGAGGATATTGATGATCAAGATGGAGCAGCCGATGGGACTATCACACAAGAGGGAGCATTACAGCTTCCCGCAGATTCAGGCCTAGGGGCGAATCCAACATGGACTCTGGTGGATGGTGCAGGTAAATACGGTGATTTGACTGTTGATGCGAATGGTCACTGGGTCTTCACTCTTGATAATAATAGTGCTGCGGTTCAAGGGCTACAAGATGGTGATTCTGTACAAGATGTTTTCGCAGTTTACGTGGTGGATGAAAATGGAAAAACCGTAGTTGATGAGCATGGAGATCCTGAATTATTAGAGATTGTGGTTGATGTTACAGGGACTAATGATATTCCGAGCATTGGCGGTAAAATTACAGGCTCAGTTGATGCCGACAACAGTGGCACGATTTCTGGTCAGTTAACCACGGGAGATGTGGACAATACCGATACACATACATGGATTGATAACAGTATTGCAGGCACTTATGGTGTGTTCTCGTTGGGGGCAAATGGTAAGTGGACCTATGATGTTGATGAAACTAACCCTACGGTTATTGCTCTTAACGGTAGAACGCCAGCAGACACATTAACAGAAACCTTCAACGTTCAGTTGACGGATAGTGCTTCTAATTTGGGTGACCCATCGACATTTGATACGCAAGATATCATTGTCACGATCCACGGAACCAATGAAGCGCCAACCATCGCGGGGGTTGATAGTGCGGTTCTCAGTGAAGATAACGTTGTCAGTGTTACTCGCAACTTAACCGCGGATGATGTTGACTCCGGTGATACGGTTAAATTCGTACCAAAAACCATTGCTGATGGCACATCGCTTAAAGGCACTTATGGCGAGTTCACCGTTGATGAAGATGGAGAGTGGAGCTATAGCATTTATAACTCAGCTGCACATGTTCAAGCATTAGCCGCAGGGGAATCGGCAAGCGAAACCTTCATCGTGACCGCAAAAGATGATTTGGGTGCATCTGTGACACGGACGGTAACCGTCAATATTGAGGGAAGTAATGATCTGCCCACTCTCTCTGGTGATGATTCAGGGTCGGTTTCTGCGGTAGATGGTAGTACGGCGACGGGTAAGTTAGCCGCCAGTGATGTCGATGTGGGTGATACCACCACCTATCATGTAAAAACCGATGGAACACTCGGCACCATCAGTATTGATGCTAATGGCCATTGGACCTATGAAATTGATGAAACTAACCCTGCGGTTATCCGCTTGGCTCAAGGGGAGTCAACGACAGATACAGTGCAGATCATTGCGAAAGATAACCACAGTGGTGAATCTGTTCCCATGGATATCGTTGTGACGATCAACGGTACTAATGACGCGCCAGATATCGTCGCGATTGCCACACAGCAAATGAGTGAAGATACCTTAACCTTGCTGTCTGGAGTCTTCGATAGTGGCGATCCAGATTTAACCGACACTCACAATTGGCAAGTGGTTAGCGGAGATTCTCGCGGCACGTTAGTAGTGAATTCAACAACAGGGGCGTGGGATTTCGATTTCAATAATACACTTGATGAGTTCCAAGAGCTCGCTGTTGGCGAATCAATCACCCTTCAATATATGGTAAAAGTCACCGATGAACATGGTTTATCTGACACTCAACTTGTCGAGTTTGAGGTCAACGGAACCAATGATTTACCTTCAGTTGAACTTGCTAATAGCGAGGTGAATGGACGAGTTGAAGAAGAAGGCGTATCTGTAGATAGTGGATCGCTAGTCATTTTTGATAAAGACACTTCTGATGTGCATGCGTTTAAATTTGACGATGACTCACAAGACAAAGAGGGCAGTTACGGCGACCTGCATATTGATCGTGTGACGGGTGATTGGACTTATACTATAGATCCAGCGAAAGCCAACTTGTTAGTTGATGAAACGGTTCAGGATACGTTTACCATCCATGTTGATGATGGAAACGGTGGAATGACTTCACAGGTGGTGACTGTGGATGTCGTAGGAACCAATGATAAGCCAACTATCGCAGATACAAGCGTGACTTTAGGCAGTGTTACTGAAGAGGTTCAGACGCTGGCTACAGGCTCTATCCTTGGTCAAGATCCTGAAAATCAAGATGTCAGTTACGCATTCACATCTGGGCAATCCAGTTATGGTTTTTTTGCTATCAACAGCAGTACAGGTGTTTGGACTTACACACTCGATGCGGTGCTCTCTCAAGCGCTGTCTACTACACCTATTACCGAAACGTTCACAGTCCATGTGATCGATGAAGGCGGGGCAAGTACACCACAGATAGTTAGCGTCACATTGGTTGGTGATAACGATAAACCTGTGATCGCAGGTTCAAGCACAGGAGATGTGCAAGAGGATTATATCGAACAAATCTCAGGGCAGGTGACGGCAACGGATATTGATTCTGCCCCAACAGATTTGAGCTGGTCTTTAACCTCCAGTGCGATTGGTACCTATGGCTCTCTCTCTTTCAATACCGCGACAGGTGATTGGATATATGACATCACCGCGGGCAGCACTGTTAATATTGCGCAAGGAGACACTAAGCAAGATACTTTCACTGTCGAGATATCAGATGGTGTGAATAGTGTTGAACAGGTGATAACGATTAATGTGTTGGGTAATCATATTCAGCAAGGTGTTGTCGGTGACGATATTTTAACGGGGTCTACAAATAATGAGTTGCTTTGGGGAGGGCCGCAAGATGGAAGTGATGCTGGTCAAGCCGATACCTTTAAATGGTTAAGTAGCTCTATGGGCAGTGTGGCTTTACCTGGCAATGATATCGTCAAAGACTTCGACATCAATATTGATACGATTGATTTGCATGACGTTGTGAATATTGATGATGTTTGGAGTTCCGCTGAGCTTGCGGAGAGAATTGAGATAACAGAGGTGGATAACGAAGCTCTGATTACGATTAACAATGAACTCGGTGAGCCATTACAGACGATTACTTTGCAGGGCGTTGATCTAGACTCGTTATATGGTGAAGACGCGAGTTTGCTATCGGGTGCCGAGAGAGTGAGTAAATTGGTTGAATCTAACCAGTTGAACTTATCCGATACGAAAGGGCATGAAGGTGACGATGAGCTTCATGGCACTATCGCTGATGATATTCTGTCTGGTGGTGCAGGGCATGATAGCTTTGTCTTTGATGAGCAGCATTCAGGAACCATTGCTATGCCATCTGTTGACACCGTGAGTGATTTCTCTATTGACCATGACGTTGTCGACATCTCTGATTTATTGCCGCCATCACCATCGGTTGATGACCTACTTTCACGCATTGAAATTACGGTCAATGACGATATTTCCTTGCTCGATGATGAGGTGAGTACCGTCATTTCAGTACTAGATAATCAAGGTGGGCAGACTGATATTGTGTTGGATGGAGTCGGTTGGGAGCAATTGAATCCTAATAACGTTCCGGATATCGCAGATATTTCTTCCGCCGATTTACTGAGTATTATGCAAGATGACCTGCATATTCTGAAAGTGGATGGGTAAGTCATAAGATGTAACTGAATCACTCAGCAAGACGTATGGATTATGCTGAGTGATGACGCTTTCGTGGCGAGAGCATAAGTAGTGAGAGTGTAAGTTGTGAGAACATAAGTAGCGAGAACATGGTCGTGGGGTATTATTTCTGCGGAGATCTATTGTAAGCCCCCTTTTTTATATAAATCTTAGTAAGCCTTGATTCCAAATTTGCGCAATGCTGGTGGAAGTACCGTATCTAGATTTGGAATATCTTCAGCGAAGAGCTCAATCAAGTTAAAGCCGTGTTTTTGGTATATCGCTAGAGTGGCAGCTTTTTTCTGTTCGCGAGCCTCACTATTGCCTGTACTTGTTTCTGAGCCCCAGTACTGCAAATAGACTTTTCCAGCAGGAATATAAAAATCACTGATGACATCTTCATTGATTGGAAGTTGTCTCTCATAGGCATGGACAACACCAGCCATATACAGCCAATTATCAATGATTAGTTCGTCGGAAGAGCGAACATAGTGCCCATCAAGAGTACGGTGCTTGGCTTCAAACTTCTGTCTAAAACTGGATATTGATTTATCCGTCGCGTGAGTCTCAGCATCTTGTCCAAGGAACTCAATAACAGACTGCTTTAGTCGCTTGTTACGTAAAATGGAATCGTGCCATAAAGCAAATAGGCTTTCAGATGCTTTATCTTCTCTTTGCTCCCCGCCCACTCGAAATCCGGAACTTGTGATTTCCCAACCTTGATCTGTTTTTTTAATCCAGCCTAATTCACTTAAAAGTTGGTTGATTTTTTTTGCATTGAGTTTAAATCGCTCGCCAAGTTGAGTGGCACTTTGAAGTTGACCAGTAGTGGCGTCCATATTAATGAGGAGGTTGCTAGGCCAGATGATAAAAGGCCCAAATTTGGGGTGATCAAGAAACTCTCCGCCGAACTTTTCGCCTTGTTCAGTAAGGATCCACTTATCTTCTACCCGTACAATATAGCCTGCTTTTTTTAAGTCAGAAAATAGTTGCTTGGGTTCGATATCTCGCAGTCTAGCAAGCGCAGAAGTTGAGATTTTTTCAGACATATAGAGGCTCCAAGGTTAAGACGTCTTTATCATATCAGCATTCCGCAATCATGAGTATTTTGGACATAGTGACCAAAGCTTATTGGAACCTACGCTATTCATAATCAAAACGACTCAAAATCAAAGCTAAAGTTTTTAAACCCTAAACCCTAAACCCTAAAATTTAGAATCTAGGACTAACAACCCATAGCCTAAGCTTTTTGAGCGGAAGAGATCGCTAAGTCATGGGCGAAAACAGGAGGCAATTTATGTGTTTTTGCATAGTACATGGCGACATCTGCATCGTGTAAAATATCGCTAATCGCGACGCCATTAGAGGCATGATAGTGGCTAATGCCCACACTAGCAGAGAGGGAGAGTAGGTGTCCTTTATGGTGGATCACGCCCTCAATAGATTTTACTAATGAGTTTGCGATCTCTTGAAGGCGTTCTTCTGAGTGAAGCTTGGTGAGACAAACGATGAACTCATCACCACCTAATCGGTAGACGGAACCTAATGACGCAACATCGGCCGCTAAACGCAAGGCGATCGTTTTTAGAAGAGCATCTCCCGCGAGGTGACCATAAGTATCGTTGATGGCTTTAAAACCATTTAAATCAAGCATCATAAGTGTAAAGCTATCGTGGAACCCATCTTCTACTTGCTCAACAAATGCGTTAAAGCTAACTCGATTTGGAACCCCAGTAAGAGCATCTGTCTTTAGTTGTAATTCTGCCAGTTGCTTTGCTTCGATAAGCTCACTAATGTCTAGAGCTGAGCACTCAATTTCATCTTGAATTCGTTCAGAGTGGTTTACCTGAAAGTACTTCGTAGAGTTGGCAATAGTCAGTGAATACTCGAATCCATTATTGTTTTCACGCAGCATAAGTAAGCGGATGAATTGAGCCAGCAGCATGCCATCATCTGCATTATTGATGGCTTTAATACTCCCAAATATCTGCATGAATTTACGATTCGCCCTGACTATTTTCCCCGTCTTAACGTTGATAACAAATAGACAAACTTGAGTTAAATTGTAGGTTCTTGAGTAGCGTTCCTCACTCCGTCTTAGCTGTTTCATAGAGCCCAATAGACGAATACGCATGGTTTCTAAAGATGAAAAAAGAGCATCAATCTCGACAAAGCGGTTGTGCTTCGGAGGCGGGGTTTCAAATTCGCCATTGGCAACCAATAAGGTGAAATTTTGCACATCGCTGAATGGTTTTTTCAATGTAGCGAGTATTTGACGGCTAAAAAGGTAAGAGATCGAGGCAACCAGTAAAATGAATAGCACTACTTTAGGTAGCATGGAGTAATAAATAGCGTTACTAAATGCGTCGTTATCTTTGTAGATCACTAAGCTCCCTAAGCTATTGCCTTTCACGCCATATACAGGGTAAGAGAACTCAATTAGATCAGTTGCTTGAGTGGTATCATTGACGACTTCTGCTAGTGTCATCGCATAAATTTCAGACTCTAATCTTACGGATGTGATGTAATCGAGGCGCGAAAGGTCGTTAACCACTAACTCTGCTAGAGGGAGATCGAAGCGGCTTAGTGATTTCTGAGCATTAATGAGCTGTTGAGAAAGGACTTTTTCGTATAAGTTTCTCTGCTCATTTTGTTCAGAAATTAATGTTTTTGTTACCCCAAACCCTCCGATAACCAGCATCGGAACTAAGGTTAGTATGGTATATAAAATAATAATGTAGGAAGAGAGTTTCTTCATTTTTATATCTGACATAGGGTTGAAATTTCACGCGTAACTGAATTGTTTTTGCCTTTCAGTTTTACGAGAACATCATTGATCTGCTCTTTTTCATCATCGGATAAATTGGAATTATTCTGGTTGATGATAATGTTAATAATGCCTTGTTTTATCCCAAAACGTTTCTCATTACTGTTCCATATATCATTTTTTAGTAACATTAGAGCCGCAAAAATAGCACGGTCAGCTCGCTTCTCTAATGAGGCTACAACCGTGTTTGGATACTTACTACTGTAGTCATAGTCGATTCCGAAACTGAATCCACCTTCTGTATTTTTCATGGTCTCCATGACGGCTTGGCTAGCAAAGCCTGCGACAGGAAATATAACGTCAACATCATTGCTGGTCATCGTTTCTGCCAGTCGTTTCGCCGTTGCAGAGTCATCCCATGAAAACGCGCCAGTATTGATGTAATCAGTAGAAAGCGTGGCTGTTGGGTTGGCCTTTTTTAGCCCTAATTCATACCCACAGCGGAAATTTTCAATGACAGGAATATCTAACCCGCCGATAAACCCAACTTTGTTTGTTGTCGTTTTTAGCCCTGCTGCGTAACCAATCACATAGGCACCTTCTGCATGGTTAAAGGTAAGGCCTAATATGTTAGGTACATCGAACGCGACATCTAGAGAGATGAATCGAGTCGATGGGTAGTTGTTGGCCACCTGATCAAAGTGTTCGAGTGAATTAGCATCTTGAACAATGATAGGGCTGTAGCCTTGCTCTGCGTTTTTTCTTAACTCACTGAGGTAGGCTTCGTTATCACGTTCAAGCCGTTTACGAGTCACGGGAATTAAAGAGACCTCCTCAAAGCGAGTGATGCCCCGATCAATCATGTGTAGATAAGTTCCTTCATCTAACTTTCCCTGAAATAAGACTAAGGGTTTTAACTCGTCATGAGCAGCAAGAGCGTGGGAGGTGAGTAGTGCTGCGATAAGCCCTAATATTTTTTTAGCCACTGAATTGTCTCAATTATTATTTTATTATGTATGACGCATAGGTGTTAAGTTTTATATGTATTATGTTGGCCAGCACTTTGCTTTGGATTGACCATAAGTTGAACACCTAAATGACGCAATTGCTGATTATAACGGTATTAAAATAAACAAAATGCCAACTGGATTATAGTTTTAGATATTTGTTAAAAGCAATTGAGTGCGTATTGGAAAGTATACGACTTGTACTTGTCAATATTACAAATGTAACGAAATGCAACCATTTGATTTGTGAGGGAATATACGGTTAAGCGAGGATTTTCTATTATTAAGTTAATAAAAGCTGGTAAGCGATACTTAAACTCTAAATGGCATATTAAGAAGGGGAAAACGCAAGCACTCATGTTCAGGCTAGAGCACCTGCGTTTTAATTGTTGTTATTCAGTTGCTGCTGTTTAGCCGATGACGATCTGTCCTAGAACATAGCCTAAGCAGCAGGCACCAATGACGCCGATTAAACCGACAGACATGAAGGAGTGGTTGAAGTACCACTTGCCAATTTTAGTGGTTCCTGAGCTATCAAAGTTCACGGTTGCAATGTCTGATGGGTAGTTCGGAATAAAGAAGTAACCATATACTGCAGGCATCAAGCCGATCAGTAAAGCTGGGTCAAGTCCTAACCCTAAGCCAACAGGAAGCATCATCCGAGCCGTCGCTGCTTGTGAGTTAACCACAACAGATACAATGAATAGCGCTAAAGCGAAGGTCCAAGGGTAGTTTGTTACCATTTCAACAATACCGGATCTAAATTGTGGCATTGCATATTTGAAGTAAGTGTCGGACATCCATGCGATACCGAAGATAGCGATAGCCGCAACCATTCCTGATTTGAACACCACGCCGTTAGGTACGTCTCTAGGATCGGTTTTTGTGGCGAGAAGAATTACACCACCAAACGCGAGCATCATCATTTGAATAATAACCGACATTTTAATGGGTTTATCACCGTCAACGATGGTGCGGATCTCTGGAACCATGGCAATGAAGACAATGGCAGCAATCGCCGCTAAGAAGATTAATACTGAATTACGAGCAGTGGTTGGTAGCTCTTCATCTAAAGATGTCGCGGTAGTATTGAGGATTTTTTCGCGCCAAATAGGATCTTCCAAACGTGCTTGATACTCTTCATCATCGTCTAATTCTTTACCGCGTTTTAGGCTATAAAGAGACATTAATAGCGTACCAAATAACGTTGCTGGAACGGTAACCAGCAAGATAGAAAGCAGCGTGATATCAGCTTGGATATCTGTCAATTGCGCGAGGTAATAGACAACAGCAGCAGAGATTGGCGAAGCAGTAATGGCAATTTGGGATGCAACAGAAGAGGCTGCCATTGGTCGTTCAGGTCGAATACCATTTTTCAACGCAACATCACCAATAATGGGCATGATTGAGTAAACCGCATGACCAGTACCCAGAAGGAAAGTCATTGAATAGGTAACAAATGGGGCAATTAACGTCACGCGCTTCGGATTTTTTCTTAGCAATTTTTCAGCGACTTGAAGCATGTACTTCAATCCACCTGCGGCTTCAAGAATTGAAGCACAAGTGACAACCGCTAAAATGATAAGCATCACAGTCACTGGCGGAGACGTTGGTGGCATTTTGAAAACAAAGACCTCAACGACAAGCCCGATTCCTGACACGACTCCAAGTCCGATACCGCCGTAGCGAGAACCGATATAGAGCATTAAGAGCAAAAATAGAAACTCTAAATACAGCATAGATATATCCCTTTAATTAGTATTGTTGGATATATTTTCCGCTCAAATGGGTTTAATTTATGAAATGCAGCTCACACAATAATAACGAGTAAAAATGGAATATTAATACTTAAGGGTTAGTCACGCTATGGCTGATGAAAGTAAATAAATAACGGGAATTCTGTAGGTAAAACGTTATGTTAATTGTCCTCCTGAGTTAATTTATTATTCTTTTTATTAATATGCATATTGAGGATATAAGAAGACCCCGCAACAACGCTGTTATTGCGGGGCCCAATGATTGTGAAATCCTCTTCGGTGATGACGTTGGGCTAAATCAATGTCATCACCGTTTTAAACAAAGAGTCTATTAATGGAAGAAATCAACTTGCTGTTTTAGTGAGCTCGCCTCATGCTGAAGCTGCTGAGCGCTAGCGGATGTTTTTTCACTGACACTACGACTTTGAGTGTTAAGGTCATTAATCTCGGTCGCACTGGTTGCCACTTCTTGTGATACTTGCGCTTGCTGCTCTGATGTTGCGGCAATGGTATCCGCTTGAGACGCGATTGAGCGGACTTGTTCTGCAATTGACTCTAGCGCGCCGCCTGCTTGTTGTGCTTTGTTCAATACATGGTTTGCATTGTCTTGACTCTGTGTCATTAACTTCACTGCATTGCTTGTCGAGCTTTTTAGCTGATCAATAATCGTCACCACATCTTTAACCGATGTTTGTGTGCGATGTGCAAGTGTGCGAACTTCATCAGCAACAACCGCAAACCCACGGCCTTGTTCACCCGCACGAGCCGCTTCGATAGCCGCATTAAGAGCGAGTAAATTGGTTTGTTCTGCTATTTCATCAATCATTCTTGTGACCGATTGAATGCTTTCACTATCTTTATTAACCGTTTCAATCGCTTCAGCAGACTGGTCTAGCTGGTCATTCAACTGCGCGACATCAATGCAGACGCTTTCCACAACTTCAAGCCCTGCTTGGCTATCTGTGTCTGCTTGGCGTACATTCTCTGCAATCGCTTCAACCTGTTCAGCAACGGATTGTGCAGACGTTGCCATCTCTTCGATTGCTGCGACGACTTGTTCAACCTGCTGCTGTTGCGCATCTGCTTGAGTTAAGCTTTGATTAGCATTACCAGCAACATCATTAGATTGAGC
The DNA here is from genome assembly GCF_024347395.1 of Vibrio cortegadensis. NCBI lineage: Bacteria > Pseudomonadati > Pseudomonadota > Gammaproteobacteria > Vibrionales > Vibrionaceae > Vibrio > Vibrio cortegadensis. The sequence continues at coordinate 354,935 of NZ_AP025473.1, read as the reverse complement.
GCTTACGCTATCACTGGTGGTTCGGATTTGAGTAACCAATTCATCGAGCTGGCTCGCCATGGATGAAACCCCATTGTTGAGGTTTACGATCTCATTCGATGAATTCTCACTGCCCATTGGGATTTTGATGCTGACTTCGCCTTTACCAAGCTTGGTCATATAACCACTAAGCAAAGTCAATGGACTTAGTGTTCGATTCAAAAAGATGGTCAATACAACAAATGTTGCAGCGCCAACGAGTACAGAAATGAGCGCGATTAATTTTAGTAATTCATCGCTGCCTTTTGTTACTTCTTTAATAAATGTGCCACCTAGCAGTTTCCAGTTCCAGCCAGGAACTTCGGTGAACACTAAGTATTTTTCACCGACCGTTCCATTGTATTCATATGGATATGTAATGGTTCCTGAAGCTTGTTCGAAGATTTGTAAGTAAGGTTTGTTACCTGCGTAATCTGTTGTCTCAGTGATCGGCGGATCGTTCTCATCGTTTTTAGGGTGGAGTAGGTAGCGGCCTTGACGTCCTTGAGCATTATCGACAAGAATGGTGTAGCCCGTATCTCCCCAATGTACTGAGTTTAGAGATTTAAACAGCTCTTGCGTTGCTTCTTCTACAGGTAAACCAATGAATGAGATCCCCATAGAGCGACCGTCAGAGGTCAAAATTGGTGAGTAGTAAGTGATGTAATTTGTGCCAAACAGTTTTACTTGTGAAAAGTAAGGTTGGCCACTTTTCAGTTTTTGATAACCAGGATGGTTGGTTCCAAGGGTCGTTCCGACGACTCGGTTACCGGTCGGGTTCTTTAAAGATGTCGATACGCGAACCCAATCATTTCCGGATGGTACAAAGAGTGTTGCGACTGCGCCAGTATCACGGGTAAAGCTGTCAACAAGCTTAGTATCGTTGATTAAGCTTTCCCCATATTGAGTGACGTTAAAAATCTCTTTTCCCTGAAAATCAACGGTGTAATCTTCTAAGTAGACACCTGCTAGATAGCCATTTCGAAAAGTGGACTCTAAAGTTTTTGCGCTATGCAGGTAGGCATCGAATTGACCTGAAATTGTTTTAGCCATCGCTTCCACTTTAGACTGATGTTCAGTCAATGTGGTTTCGAGTAGCGTTTTTGATGCAGTTCGATATGCTAATGTTGCGATTGAAGTGAACGCAATGAGTAAGCACAGGCTAATGACCAGTTTGAGTTGAAACCCAACACTTCGGTTTTTATAGCTATTTATCATTTGTGGCCCTTGTTTAGGTGACATACATATCAATATTAGATGAATGATTTCATTGTTCAGTTTTACCGCATACTACAAAATTATCAATAGTGGATATTGATATACATTAAGCTTTTATTTCTATTGTGAATATGACCTAAGATGGGAGCCAAAACTTTCATCACTTCTATTCTAGTTTAAAAACAAGACAATATGGCTGTATAGGCATATAGGGTGAGTGTATTTTTAGTGCAATTTAGCTTGAGGTGTAGAATCTATGATGCCAATGGCTGATTCGAGATCCCTCAGAATATAGTGGATATGCGGTTCTATATCCGGCCTTGGGCCTAAAAGGTCAGGTATCATCGCGGTAATGCATCCAGCCTTTAGGCCTGCGCGCACCCCATTGTTAGAATCTTCAAGTACTAAGCATGTTTCCGGTGCAATGCCGAGTTGTTGCATGGCTTTTAAATAACCGTCAGGGCCTGGTTTTCCTTGAGCAACACTTTCTGCGGTGATGATGGCATCAAATTGATCTAAATAGAGGCTTCCTTCAAAATTACGTTCAACGTCAGAACGAGGTGATGACGTGACTAAGGCGCATTTCAGGTTTTTGCTTTTTAATGTGGAAAATAGGGCATGGAACCCGAATTTGTATTTGATCCCTCCACTGTCTCGCATCGAATTAAAATAGGCATTACGAGTATTTCGGTGCATATCTAAATCAATTTTGTCTGAGACATGCAGAGTTAGTAGTCGCTCACAATCTTTATCTTGAACGCCAATAAATGCGTAATACAGTTCGTCACTTAACTCGAAACCTTGAAGGTGGGTTGCGTATTGCCAACTCTCTTTATAGATCCATTCTGTATCAAAAATCAGTCCATCCATATCAAAAAGTAGTGCTTTGATCATGGTTTATCTCCAATCAATAATGTATTTCGTGCCATGCGCAGTGAGTTAAGAACTGATATTTATATCATGAATTGATGCCATCTCTTTAAGCAATAATGGAACGATTCAATGGGGCGTTAGTTTGGCGCTAAATCACAAATTGAACAATAACAATGTGAATAGTGTGGAATTGATGAGCGATTCATTACGGGATAGAGCTTAAGATTGTTAGAATCGGCGACTTCTAATGGTTAGCGACTTTTGGTAGTTATGAAAGAAAGAGTCATTGTTTCAGTATCCTCAGTGCGAGGGACAAAACATTACCATTTAAATAAGTGGTATCGCCATTGCCTGAAATGTGTCGGGTATTCGTTCATTGCGTGTGTGATTTCGGCTGGTGGTGCGATTTACTACTTGTCGAACGAAGTTGATTTTGCAAAATCTAAGCAACAAGAGCTCGTCAGTCAATCAATGACGCTGACTGAAGAAGTGACCTCTTTAAAAGATCTTAAACTGGATTTAGAGAGTGATCTGTTAGAGCGTGAAGAGCGAATGCATATTGTCTCTGACCGCTTAGGGGATTTAGAAAAAGTTCTCGGAATGAAAGAGAGTAGTGGTGAATTGGAATCACGCTTAGATACCGCAGCAATCACCTCTTCTGTCAGAATGGTGATGCTCACCCAGATTCCAAGTGGTGCTCCTGTGCATAATGCGCGAATTTCTTCAGGTTATGGTAAACGCAAGCACCCTATCACAGGCAAAATAAAGACTCATCGCGGACAAGATTTTGCAGTAAATACAGGTACTCCTATTTATGCACCAGCAGACGGTGTCGTAGAAGTGACTAGGCCTAGTAATAAAGGCTCCGGTAATTTTTTACGTTTGCAACACTCTTACGGCTTTTCGAGCTCATACTCTCACTTGAAAAAGTTTGCAGTGAAAAGGGGCAATTTTGTACAGAAAGGCGACCTGATTGGTTACTCAGGAAATAGTGGCCTGTCTTCTGGTCCACATCTGCATTATGAAATTCGTTTTGTTGGCCGAGCGTTAGATCCTCGACCGTTTGTCGATTGGGGAGTAAATGAATTTGAATCAATATTTAGTAAAGAACGAGGTATCCGATGGGAATCTTTAGTAAACAAAGTCGAGCACAGAGTCAGCGCTCAGCTACAACTCTCATCGCAAAAGGTTGTGCAATTAGCGGACAATTCAAGCTAGAGAGTGATATCCAAGTTGATGGCGAGATTGAAGGTGAAATTCATGTCGCCAAGACTCTAGTGATCAGCCAAGCTGGTTGTATCCGAGGGGAAATATTTGCAGACAAAGTCATTGTGAACGGTTCTCTTGATGGTATCTGCCATGCCAATAGTGTTGAAGTGCTCAGTCAAGGTCAAGTGAGTGGTACCATTTACAGCGACAACTTAAGCATTGAACAAGGCGGTAAGTTTAGCGGAACGACTCACCCTGCTTCTTCAAACCAAGTTGTTGAACTAAAAGAAATGCAAGCCGGAAAGTGTGATGACCCTGAGATATTGGCGCAAGTGAACCAATAAGCGATAGTGGCGTTGTAGGTGTCTGATTCTTTGGTAGAGAATACATAAGCCTATTTACAACAGAAATAAAAAAAGCCCCGAACGCCAATACGTTCGGGGCTTTTTATCGGTTAGTAGCTAATACTACTTGATACCTTCAGCCTTAATCGATACTTGTTTCGATAGAATATCGAACGTAACTGTATATGCCCCAGTTTCTGCTGGAGTGAAGGCGATGTTTCCATTGTTATCTGTTAGTGGTAATGATTCGTCAGCGATGGTGACAGCAGAGAAACCATGTTCACAATTGCCCCATCCACCACAAGTGAGTTTAAACTCAGTCGCTTCATCAGCGGTGAGTTCACCAGTTGTGAAAGTCACTAAAGTTGCATCTTTAGAGTCAGTTGTCATTTGACGTCCATCAGCGTGATCCCAACCTCCAGCAAGTGTTCCTGGAATAAACCACGTTTTATCTTTATAGCTTTCTGCTAGTTTTGCATCCACCACAACTGGGTTTTCTGGGTCTGTCGCATCCAGCGAGAACTCGTACATACCCATGTCAGTGAAGTTTGATGGGCAGTTATCGTTATCACAGCTGATTTGATTATCCCAAGAACCCTTGGTGAATTTATAACCAGTATCGGCACCAAGTCCTAGTTGGACAGTGTAGAGACCGCTGTTAGTGTAAGGAACTTCAATTGCTGAAGGGTTCCAGTTTGCTTGCTCAAATCCACCAGCAATGTATACCTTGGTTTTACCGAATGGAGGTAAGTCTGCTTTTTTCAGTGCAACAGGTAAACCTAGACCGCGTGCATCACCACGAGCTTGAACAAAGACAGCTGTTGACCATGCTGGAACCGTGAAAGTACCATCGGCAAAGCTTGCATCTCCTGCAATGCCATCAGTTTTATGCTTGCTGCTCAGTTCAAAGCCAGTTAGTGCGATCAGTTTATCTTCATTGTCCTTAAAGTCTTTAGCAGTCTGTGCGTTAGGTGTTGCGTTAATCATAACGACGATAGCATCAAGGGTTGGGTCTAAGTCCACAGTTTGTGTCGTACCATTATCAATGGTCATCACAATTAAACCGGTTGTTTGACCTTTGCCTGTATTACGGAAATCGACACGGTTCATGATTTCTTCAGCACTTGGCAGTGTCATCAAATCACTTGCTTTACGTAGAGTCAGTAACTCTTTGTAGTTCTCAAACATACGTTCCATATCAGCAGGTGTTGGCTGAGAGTTTACGTCATCTGTCGCGCGAGTGATTTGGTCGTAGTTCGCCGCATCTTTCTCTTTTGCTGGTAAGCCTTTATTCCAGTTGTTATCCGCTAGAGTAAAGTCAACTAGGTTGTACCAATCACCGTAATCGTAAGAGTCACGCTGCATCGATTTAGAACGAAGGAGTTCACCACCCATATGGTTAAATGGCATCGCTTGGCCTAGTAGAACAGTAGACATACCGATGGTTTGCATCTGAACACGTACCTCAACGGTCGCTTCTTCGGCAACTTTGAACATGTTGCTGTCCCAGAAGGTTTGGTTATCGTGTTTAGAAACGTAGTTTTGAATTTCCCAAGGTTGCTCTGCATAGCCTGCGTTTTGGCCGTTATAATCGATAGATGAACCGACTTGCGTGTTCCCCTCGAAATCAACCATCTTGAAGTTTTTAAGGTTACCCGCCATGCCTAAACGAGTAAGGTCAACTTGCTGTTGAGCACGCTTAACTTCTGCTGCCGATACGTTACCGTCCGCATCAAGCATTCGCTCGTTAGGAAGCGTCGCTGCACCCGTTGCAAAGCCTTGAGTTTCACGAATTGCATCACCGCTATCGAATGGGCTACCGCCACGTACCGCATCACGTAGACGATCTGAGAATGAACCAATACCAGTACCACCTAGGTTTGGTTGAGTCGCTTGAACGAAGCGTTTGTTATCTGCAACTTCACCAAAGTTCCAACCTTCACCGTAGAAGTAAACATCAGGATTCACTTCGCGAGCGGCAGCTAAAGTTCCTTTCATTTGTGACAGTGGGTGATGTCCCATCAAATCCCAACGGAAGGCATCGATCTTATAAGCTTCGGTCCATGTTTGAACTGAGTCATCAATCAGCTTGGCAAACATCGCATTTTCTGGTGCTGTGTTGTCACAACAAGTAGAGGTTTCAACAGAACCTGTATCGGGCACTAAACGTTGGTAATAAAGTGGTACGACTTTATCAAGTACTGACTTGTCGTTAAGGCCTGACGCGTTAGTGTGGTTGTATACCACATCGACGACAACGTTCATGCCAACATCTTCTTTAACCGACTGAACCATTTCACGGAACTCAAGGATACGTTTGCTACCTTCTGCATCGGTGGCGTATGAACCTTCTGGCACAGTGTAGTGGTATGGGTCGTAGCCCCAGTTGTAGCTATCGACAGCACGAACATATTCGTTTAATGCTTCAACAACAGCGTTGTCTTTATTGTCTTCTGTTTGAAGTTCTTCAAAGGCTTCTGCGATGGTGTTGCCACTGTCACAGTACTCTTTGAATTTGTCGTCGTTCTTGATTTCCGGTTTAAGTGAACACAGTTTGCTGAATGGTTGATCGATATTTGCGACTTGCGATGGGTCTTCGTTGATCGTTGCAATGTCAAAAACAGGCATTAAGTGTAAATGGGTCATCCCCGCTTCACTTAATTGTTTTAGGTGATCAACCGGTTTTGAGTCCGCTTCTGTAAACGCTAAGTATTTACCTTTGTTTTCAGTGCTAGCATCACGAGCAGAGAAGTCACGAACATGTGATTCGTAGATCACCATGTCAGATAAATCGCCATCTGCTTCATTTTGTGGATGAGGTGATTTTAAACTATCCCATCCATCTGGTTTAAGATCATCAGAATCAAGGTCAACTGCTTGGCTGTATAGAGAGTTGGTCGATAAGCTGACTGAGTATGGGTCAGTTACTTCGTAGCCGTAGCCTTTTTGTTCACGAGGTTGGAAAACCTTCATCGCATAACGGTAGAATTGGCCATCAACCGTATCTTTCTCTAGCTCAACACTCCAGCTGCCTGACTTGCTGTCTTCTGTCATCTCATGGCGCGATACAACGGACTTGCCGCTATTGTAAACAACCAGCTCAACATCGGTTGCTGTTGGAGCCCAAAGACGGAAAGTAACGCCATCATCGCTGTAGATCGGGCCATACTCTAAGTCGGTCGCCGCTTCAGCAAAGATTGCGTCAAGAGCACCAGCATATTGAATCGCAGTTGATGAACGTAATTCAGAGGCTTCGCCATCAGCGCCATTACTTGAAGAGATAGCGACCATGCTACCTTTCATCAGGTTTGCTAAAGCTAAGTCAGCAGGAAGTGTCGGAATTTCAAACGCAGGGTAATCAGCTAAATGTGGGAATTTCGCTTTCTGTTCATCCGAAAGATCTGTACTCGTTAGTTTGATAGATATACCGCTTACAACACCATCTTCCGATACGTCAAATTTACCATTAGGCGTGAACATTATTTGTACTAAGTCGGCACCTGAACCAGCTTTCCATACCATAGTGTTGTCATCTAAGAGGATGGCACCAACGGTATCAATGGTAAACTCAGATGATGGGCCACCTGTTTCAAACGCAAGTGCTCGGGTCGCGTAAGACGTTTGGTTTCCTGGGATATAAGTGACGCTTGGATTATCAGCAATATTTGAGATATCGATAACTAAGTCACTGTTAATCAACTTGTCTTTATTTGAGTTACGGAAAATGACATTGAAACATTGAGTCGGGTCATCCGTTACAGGGATGTACCACACCGGACCAAACTCGTCAGAGTCGCTTGGAGTCACAGAGACATCATCCCAGCCATTATTGACCGCTGTAGGGTCGACGGCATTACAGTTACTGTTATTCCAAATATGTAGGTTCAGGTTACCGTAGCCATCTTTATCGGCACCTTCTTCTTTGTAATCACCAAGTGCATCATAAAGGTTCAGTGCAAAGTAGCCTGACGCTGGAGCAGGAAGCTCATCAGGAGCGGAAACTTTCGGTAATTTTACATCCGTTCCCGTTTGATCTAGGCCGTGAGAAGCCATGAAGGTGTCTTGACGAGAGCCCGTGATTTTTGTGCCATTTGAAGCGACACCCAGTGATTTTCCTGCGTCATCAGCATCAATTGCGACAGGAACATCGGTCGAGCCATCTGAAATGTTACAAGCTCCAATGACATCTGCTGCGGTTAGAAGCCAAATTGGGCCAAATTCATCCGATGAAGTTGCGGTGAAACTTTTCTCACCGCATACAAGATTCCAATCAACCGTTTTTGTTACTGTTTTGAAAGTACTCACTGCAGGCGCGATGTAACTGACAACAACTTGATCGGCTGTTGGCGTTGGAGCGGCTGCTGGTAAATTAACACTCGGTGTTAGCTCGACTTCTCCTGGGGTTGAAGGAGCAGGGACCACTGGTGATGATGAGTCGCTATCGCTACCACAGCCAGTAATTACGGCCGCGGACAATAGCGGAATCATTGCCTTTGATAGGGTTGAAAGTTTAAAGAGTTTTGTATTCACGTTATATATCCATATTATGATGACTTTAATTTTAATATATTAAAAACATATGCCTTCTACTTAATGTGAACTTTATTTATAAAGTTATTTTTTTTGGGTTATTATCCATTTGGTAATATCCGAGTCACATTTTGTAGTGCATTTTTTAATGCAAATGTAGATCAATAGCTCAATTATTTTTCTGTTTTTTATAAGGGCGTAGAAATAAGGTGGAGAAGAGGGGGAGGAGTACTAAGCCTCCATTTAGTGATGAAAGGCTTGTTTTTTGACTGGTTAATTTACGCAACAAATTAACATTATTGTGTGGGTGGTTGAATGGGCGAAACAGTCATGTTATATCTATTTTATTGATTATAAATGATTATTTTATTTTTATCTATTGTTGGTAGGGTTGTGCTTTGGATGGGGATAGGTTGGCGGGTAAAGTTGTGAGTTTATTGTTGCATTTTGAATTGGGCGGATGAGATATTAGACTGGCGGCGGTTATAAGTGATTTAAATATACAGGATATGATGTTTTTGAAAGGCGATAAAAAAGGTACAGCCAATTGGGTGTACCTTTTATTATTATTTTCTAAACAACTTAAATTATTTGGTGATTTGTTTCGCTGCCATATCCAAGGCTTCTTTTACGGTTTGCTTTCCTTGCATTGCATTATCAATTGCAGCACCTTCTGCGAACCAGTATGCAGTCATTTGAGGGATGTTTGGCATTATTTCGCCATTCTCCGCATTGATCATTGTTGACTTGATTCTTTCATCACTTTCTAAGATTTTTTGGAACGATTTAAGGGTTACAGCCCCTAGAGGTTTATCATCGTTCATGATTTTAAGTGATTCATCTTTGTACAAGTAATTTTCCAAGAACTCAACGGCTAGGTCTGTATTAGGGCTCGCAGCGTTGATACCAGCACTTAGTATGCCTACGAATGGATTGCCTTTACCACCGTTTAGGGTTGGTAGAACCGCGACACCATAATTTACGCCAAGTTTATCTAGGTTACCCCATGCCCAAGGGCCATTAATTGTCATTGCTGCTTCACCTTTAGTGAAAGCACCTTCAGCAACGGAGTAGTCCATATTTGGGTTAATTACCCCTTTATTTACCATATCCACTAGGAATTGAAGGCCGTGGACACCTGCCGCGTTGTTTACGCCAGTGCTTTTTGCATTGTAGCCTGTTGCCGTTTTTTCAAATGCAAATGCGCCACCAGAAGAGATCATTGGCCAGGTGAAGTATGCGTTCTTAACATCCCACATTAGGCCAGTTTTGCCTTGGGCTGCCATCTCTTTATGAATGGACTCAAGCTCTTCCCATGTTTTCGGTGGGTTTGGAAGTAAATCTTTGTTGTAAATAAGAGAAGGAGTTTCAATCGCAACTGGGTAGCCGACGAGTTTGCCGTCAAATGTTACGGCATCCCAACTGAAGTCTGCCAACTTGTTCTTGAACTCTTTGCTTGGGTTGATTTCATAAAGTAGGCCAGATTCAGCATAACCACCAAAGCGGTCATGAGCCCAAAAAATAATATCAGGACCGCCACCCGTTGCGGCAGCTTGTTGGAATTTCGCTTCTAATGAATCTGGGTGTTGAACTCGCACTTTTACGCCGGTGTCTTCTTCAAACTGTTTGCCAATAAGGGATAAGCCATCATAGCTTTTATCGCCATTGATCCAGATAGTAATTTCGCCTTCTTCCATCGCCATAACTGGTGAGGCGATAAGAGTGGCAAGAGCACAGACAGATAAAGTTTTAATTGCACGTTTCATAATGTATTCCGTTATATCGAACGTTCCGTTAGGCGAAAAGATATCCAATTCACAGCTAGGTTCGCTCAGGTTTGAAGTGAGACAACTATTTGAATTTTTCGCTATTTTACGAGGTTGGATAGTGGTTGAGAAATAGGCTAAAGGTGATCTGATATAGCTAAAAACTATTTCATAGTAATTATGAGTGACGCTAATCAACATTTACAAAGAATTGCGCTTGAAAAGTATTTAAAGAAGTGTGAGGAGGAACGGAATATTTTCTTGAGTAATATCGACCTAAAAATAGGGCACTTCGAAAAGTGCCCTAAAGATCTATTTTATTAAGCTAAACGCATATGATGCGAGAGGCTGTAAAGGAATGGAAAGCGACCCCACTCCCTCTTTGACGGTCAATAATAGTGACTGTTTCCCTTCGATTTGCTCAATGAACTGATACTCACCATCGCTTAATTGCCATTTTTCTATTACATCGCAGTCAATGGTTAACGTTGGCTCTAAGCTTAATTGGCTATCAAAATTAGCCGCAACAATAACAACTTGGTGATGATCATGACGGGCGAACAGATACGTTCGTTGTCCTAGTTGCTGCTGGTTTCGGAGATATAAATCATCAAATTCCCCAGTCATGCAGGAAGCATTGAGAGAAAAGTTGAGCAAGCTCTTATAGAAGGTTCGCAGTGATTTTTCATTCTCAGTGAGCAAATGGCCATCAAATTTACCGTCATTCATCCATCGCTGATGATGTGGAACGCCGACATAATCAAAGATAGAGGTTCTAGACGGTTGTCCGAATCCGGCCTCTTCTGCGCCAGGTTCTCCCACCTCTTGACCAAAATAGATCATGGTTGGCGAACTACTCATGAGAGTGCTGATCAGCATTGCTGGGCGAGCTAAGTTTGCGTCCCCCGCGAATTGTGGTGAAGCAATACGTTGTTCATCATGGTTATCTAAAAAGTGCAGCATGTGATGTTCAATATCCGCCATGGCCGATTGGATATCAGAGATGTTTTTTGTGTCTCCACGCCCTTGGATAATATCTTTAAGTGAATCGTATAAATCCACTTTATCGTATAGATAGTCCATCTTTCCTTGATGAATATAAGTGCGATAAAGGTCGGGCTGATAGACTTCAGCCATCAAAAAAGCGTCGGGATTTTTCATTTTGATTGCCGAGTTCATATAACTCCAAAACTCCACGGGCACCATCTCTGCCATGTCATAACGGAACCCATCTACCCCTTTGTCGAGCCAAAATAACGCGATATCACGGAATTTTTTCCAAGAGTCAGGCACCTCTTTTTGTTGCCAAAAGGCGAAATGCTCTTGATAACCAAGCTCTTCATAGTGCTCTGGAAGTTCGTCAAAATCTTTGCTTCCATCAGGTCGAACACCATAATTGATCTTCACGGTCTCATACCAATCATCAAAGTTAGGCTTGGTAAGTCTTGAGCCATTTCCTGTCCATTTGGCTGGAGACTCATTGAACGGTGTTTGTAAGGAAGGATGTATTTCTCCGCCGAGAGGTAAAAATTGCATTGGGATGTCAGGCAGTTGAAATGCTTGTTTTGGGATGTAATAAAAGTTGTTATGGCGGTTATATTCGACGCTTGTGTCATCGTCATAGCCGAAGTCTTTCACATCTTCTGGGTTATTTAACCCTTTGTACTGACGAGCAATGTGATTCGGTACAATATCAATGACCACTTTTAAATCATGTTGATGGCTACGTTCGATGAGTTGATCGAATTCTTGATTTCGTTGAGCAGGATCGTCAGCCAAATCAGGGTTTACGGAGTAGTAATCTTTGACAGCATACGGAGATCCTGCCCGTCCTTTGACAACGCTAGGGTGATCATTGCTGATGCCATAATCTTGATAGTCTTGAATCACAGCATGGTGGGGTACTCCGGTATACCAGATATGGGTTATTCCGAGCGATTTTATTTCAGATAGTGCCGTGTGGGTAAAGTCACTGAATTTTCCAATTCCATTTTGTGCCGCCGTTCCCCATGGCTGATTGGTCGTTGATGTATTGCCAAATAAACGAGTGAAGACTTGATAAATCGAGAATTTGTTGTTTTTCATATTTGATATTACCTTGTGTTTCATCGCTTTAACCCAATTTCATGAATTAATTACACCGAGCCTACGGATAGGCTGGAGGTATGCATTATCTTTGGGTAAGTTATTGAAAGTAAGCCACTGTTTGTTGTTAGTGATTTTAGGCTAGCGAAATTTATTCTCGGATAAATCATCCTTTATTCATCTTTAGGGGCGTAGGGTTAGCTTTGAGGTCTCAGTTTTCAATTTTTATTGCATAATTGAGTGCTGTTTGTACAAATAGATGAGTGAATAATGCTCAAGTTTTATATAATCGAGCCGCTATAAAACTAATGATTACGTTCTGTTTAAGAGATTTTAAGCAGTAGTGCTGAATAACCATAAAAGAATGATATTTATGAGTACGATGGGAATTGCGATTGGAGCGACATTGCTTTCTTTAGTGCTAGTGTTCGTTTGGTTGGTTTCTCTCTCTTTAAGAAAGCAGAGAATCGAACAAGAACGCAAAGCGAGAGAAGTGGCTTATCGTAAAGCGATTGAAAAAGCAAAGCAGCAAGAGCAACAAGAACGAGTATTCAAAGCTGAAACTGGGCATGTACCAACGATTTTGTTTTTGGCTAAAGAAGCAGAACGAGGAAATTTGAAAGAAGCACTGTACTGGTACAACAAAGCGGCTAAATTGGACAATGTAAGCGGCATGTACGGTGTGGTTAGAATCAGTGATCGTGTAAAAGATGACCTTATCTTGAAAGAGCAGGCTAATTTTTGGAGATTAAGCATCGCTGCGGCTGATGGTGATAAGCACGCAAAATATGAAGCAGGCAAAGCCCTAATTGGTGGGCGAGGCACCGATAAAAATATACCTAAAGGTGTCTCTGTTATTGAAGAAGTGGCTGATGAAGGCAATGTTGAGGCAATGCTTTTTATGGGCGATTGGAGTATGTCTAAAGAGAACATGAATAAATCACCAGTGGCTTCTTCTGAGTGGTATCAGCTTGCGGCAAATAAAGGGAATAGTAACGGTCGTATCAAGTTAGGCTTGAACCATCTGCATGGTATCGGTGTTGAAAAAAGCCACACAAAAGGGTGTTACTGGCTAGAGCTAGCCGCTGAAAAAGGAAGTTATGAAGCGATGTATCATGCCGGTGAGGCATGGCGTGAACACGGCGCGAATGGCAATGCGATTGCGTATATATGGCTATTTCTTTCGGCTCACTTCGGTTATGAACCAGCACGGGCAGCAAGGGATGTGGTTGGTGGGATCATTGATGTGGAAACGGTCGTGGGGCTTCAAACTCTTTCAAAGCCGTTAATGAAAAAGTTAACAGAAGGGGCTGCCCCTAAGCACTCGATTATTCGAGCATTGAATAAGTTGTATAAGCGAGAAGAGTTCTTCCCTGAAAAATTAAGTTCTGAAGATATGCAGCCTGTTGATAATGTAGTTGTCGAAAGTGACGACGTTAATAAGTCTGCTTTCGATGTCAGTTTTGATTTTCTACCCAATAGCGATTATTCGGCTGAAGATAAATCGCAAACTAATTAGAAGCGTTCAAAGTAGAAACCAAAAAAAGAGAGCAAAATGCTCTCTTTTTTATATTTATCGGCTAACTTATTGTGCCGCTTTCTTTTGCTCTGATTTACATACAGCAGCTGTGAATACTACGTCTGTTGAGCTATTTAGCGCCGTCTCAGCAGAGTCTTGAATCACACCTATGATAAAACCAACCGCGACGACTTGCATTGCTACGTCGTTTGAAATACCAAATAAACCACAAGCTAATGGAATAAGCAGTAGTGAGCCACCTGCAACGCCTGAAGCACCACAAGCAGATACTGCGGCAACTACACTCAGTAGTATCGCCGTCAGTAGGTCAATTTCAATACCCATTGTATGAACAGCAGCAAGGGTTAGCACTGTGATTGTTATTGCCGCGCCTGCCATGTTGATTGTTGCACCTAGAGGAATGGATACTGAGTAAGTATCTTCATCTAGCTTAAGCTTTTCACATAACGCCATGTTGACAGGAATGTTAGCCGCGCTTGAACGAGTGAAAAACGCAGTGACACCACTTTCACGAATGCATTGGAAAATCAGAGGGTATGGATTTTCTTTGGTTTTTACATACACAATGATCGGGTTAACCACGAGTGCGATGATCGCCATTGAACCAAGCAATACGAACAGTAGTTGAAGGTAACCACCAAGTGCTTCAAAACCGGTCGTAGCAAGCGTTGAAGAAACCAAACCGAAGATACCAAATGGCGCTAGGCGAATAATGAAACGGACGATTTGTGATACGCCGTGACTTAAATCTTCAAATACGGCTTTGGTTGTATCTGATGCATGGTGAAGAGCTAAACCAAGTCCAACTGCCCACGCCAAAATACCAATATAGTTAGCGCTCATTAACGCATTTACTGGGTTATCGACAAGTTTGAAGAGTAGAGTATTTAAAACTTCCGCGATGCCTTGTGGTGGTGTTGTGCCTTCCGCACCCGCAACCAGTGTCAAAGTGGTTGGGAACATGAAGCTCATTAGAACAGCGGTTAATGCAGCAGCAAAGGTGCCAAAAAGGTATAAAACAACAATTGGACGCATATGCGTGTGTTGATTTTTCTTTTGGTTAGCGATCGAAGCAGCAACAAGAATGAAGACTAAAATGGGTGCAACCGCTTTTAATGCTCCGACAAAAAGGCTACCCAGTAAGCCGACACTTTGAGCGCTACTAGGAGAAGCACTTGCAAGTACTGCACCGAGAACGATACCGGCGAGTATTTGAAGTACCAGATTGCCCCGGGCAAAGCGGGCGATAAGGTTGTTGTTTTGCATATATATCCCTGCAATTAAGTTAATTTATAAGTTTTATAGTATTTCAGTTATTCGCTAACTGAATATCTGACATATTAACTACACAAAATTTTGTGTCTAGGATTTTATTGAATATGGGATAAAAGCTTATCTTATGTTGATTTTTTGGGTGTTAAATGTTGATAAAATGATTTGTTCGAGAGTTTTATTGTGTTGAAGAAAAGCTTGTCGATTTAGACGTCATTCATGGGGCTTAGCAGAATAGTGATTGGCTCAATGTCGGCTAGCGGATTAAGGCTAGCCGATATAGTGACAGAGAGTGCTGCTCTAGTAGCCTTTCTTCCTACTTCGGCTTTCTGATTGCACATTTCTGTACATTTTTCCTAACTGTTTATAGTGGGCTCGTTGCTGAGCGAGTGTGGCACCATTGCGAGCTTGTTCTCTGAGCAACTTTAAATAGTTGCTTAAACGACGCTGCTCTAGTTCCCCTGATGCCAAAGCCTTCTGTACCGCACAACCAGGTTCGGTCTGATGTTGGCAATCAGAGAAGCGACACTGCTTTGTTAACGCTTCTATATCGGAAAACGTTTCACTGACTCCATCAGCACAGTCGGCTAATTGAAGCTCCCTCATTCCCGGAGTATCCAGCAGTAACCCACCGTTTGGCATACAGTGGAGTGAGCGGGATGTGGTGGTATGTCGGCCTTTGCTGTCGTCCTCTCTAATGCCGCCCGTTTCTTGATCATCACTTTGCATCAAGGTATTCACTAAGGTCGATTTGCCAACCCCAGAAGAGCCCATAAACGCGACGGTTTGTCCTAACTTGCACCATGCATTCAAGGTTTGAACGCTGGCGTGATCAAGACTATTAACGCTTTCAATCATAAGCAGAGTGTCTAGATTTTGAACTTGTTGGCATTTTGATTCCACATCATCGCATAGGTCTGCTTTCGTCAATACGATCACAGATTCGACCTGAGCTTCATTCGTCATTGCCAAATAACGTTCAATTCGACTTAAGTTAAAATCATTATTGAGTGAAACAACAATGAAGACCGTATCGATGTTGGCTGAGATATATTGCTCCGCCACTTTGCTGCCAGCGGCTTTTCGGCTAAACAGTGACTGTCGGTCTAGTAACCTAAGAAATTGTTGGTTGGCGTCCAGAATGATCCAGTCTCCAACCGTCATTAGTGGCTGGTTTTGATGGATTGGAAGAGATAATTCCCCTTGCTCTGTTGCTAATGTATAACTGCTTCTGTGATGCGCGGTAATGCGCGCGATGACATTTGATTCGTAGTCTTCGAGCGTAAGTTGTTGCTGAAAAACAGGCTGCCATCCAAGTTGTTGTAAGGACATTGGATGAGATAAATTTAGATTAGAATTCATTATTACGTATACCCCAGACGTGAAAATACGAACATTTACGTCTTAGAAAAATGTTAGGGTCGAATTCGAAATATGTCGGACCCCGGTTAAGTGACCGGGCAAAGAAAAGAAGAGGTGAAGTGTTTTATGTCTATAAACTGTTGATTGATTTGAACAGCTTAAAAATTGAGCACACGTTATAGCGTTTAGTTAAAAACCATGGGTCGAGTGCGTCGTTACCAATTACTTCTGCTTTTCTGCCTGGCTAGTCGTTTTCAATACAATCATGATTATTCCTCCAAAAATTTAAGATTAATTATTGCACGCAAAGCATAGCAAAAAGGGCGGGATAAACCAGCCCTTTGTTGAAATTCTTCACTGTATTAATGGTGCTTCATTCCACTCATTACTTTTTTAACTGGAGCTTGCATGGTCTGTTTTTCACCATTGGCAAAAGTAAGTTCAACATCAATACTGCTGCCTTCCGTTAATGGTGAAGCTAAGTCGAATAACATGATATGCAAGCTACCAGGTTTCAGTTCAACAGTTTGGTTTGCTGGTATTGTGATCTGCTTAACCTGACGCATTTTCATCATGTCGCCATCTTTTATCACATCATGCAGTTCTACTTTTCCTGCTGCGGGTGTTGTGGCAGAAACAAGCACACGATCGATATCTGTGTGGTTCATCAGAGAGACAAATACCGCGCTATTCACAGCCGTTGGTGGTGTTGCTCGTGCATAAGGGTGATGAGTCATGATGTCCATATTAGCTTGAGCAAGAGGGCTAAGTAATAGTCCTGTCAAAAGTAGGGTTTTGAGCTTCATTGATATTTATCCTTCTGAAGAGGTTTGGGTCAGAGTGTTTATCGCTTCCACGATTGGCGCCGGAGAAAGCGTATGTGGCACTTTTTTGATTAGCGTTCCATCGGGTTTTAAGAAATAGAAGTAAGAGCTGTGATCCAGCGTATATTCAAGTTGAGAACCTTCTAGTTCTGTTTTCCGGAAGATCACTCCATAGTGATGAGCAAGAGTTGTCGTGATCTCTAGAGGGGCCGATAGCCCTTCAATCATTGGGTGGAAATATTGCGCATATTTGAATGAGTCATCAGCGGCATCTCGTTCAGGATCGAGAGAGATGAAGATAGGGCGCAGTTGGGATTGCTGCTGTGGATCTATTTCATTGAGAGCGCCAGATAACATCGCTAATGATGTAGGGCAAACATCAGGGCAGCGCGTGAAGCCAAAATAGACAATACGAATGCGCGGATCTTGAGGATCGAAAATAGCGACTTCTTGATTATCTTTCCCAAATAATACGGTATTGACTGCTTGTTGTTCTGCTGCGGCTTGTTGCTGTTCTAAACGAATAGACGCTTGCCCATCTAAATAGGCTTTGACACCATAGCCAAGAGCAAACGCAACAACGAGTATTAGTGACCAATTTCGGCTCATCTTTTCATCCTTAATGCAGGGTAAACGGTAGTTTTTCCATCGGTAAGCTCGCCTACCCATGTCATCTCATCAATGGTGCAGATAGGAAGAATAATCTCCCCTTGGTAAATTCCGTCGGCTATTTTGGCGAGGCTAAATCGAGCAGTACCCATATTCATCTCAACCCCTTGCAGGTTTAGGACTAGCTGAGAAGCATCAGTATTTGGCCATTCGACTCTAAACACAGTAGGAAGTAAAGGTTGCGCAGCGTCTCGGCTGAGCGTCATACCTACTTGGTTTTGCGAGCAAGTTTGAGTCGTGACCATACAGTAGTCATCAATCATTTTTGTTTTTGGCTGAGAGATAAGTTTAGAGAGATCAGAGGCAAAAAAACCGATGCCCACCGCGAGAGCGATGCCGATGATTTTTGTCGCTGGATGTTGTAAGAAGGAAGCGTTGACCGATGAATCAGAAGCCATGTTAGAGCATCACGTGTAATTCTATAAAAGTAGATGCTATCACAGCTAATTATAGGTGACTGTAATTATGGAAAAATTTGTGGTGACGGTCAGAAAGAAAAAGCGGAGCCTATAGCTCCGCTTGTTTTTAATCATTGGGGGTTATGAATTTTGGTTGCGCTCTGCAAACTTTTCTAGTCCAAGAACTAACCCTATCGCGAAGCACATCATCACAATGGAGAGTACTAATTGGGAAGGCTGAGCTGTCACTGATTCGAAATCAAAAGGGGAGAGGTTGTGCTGAATTAAAGGCACCTCTTCACCTTTCGAATTGATACGCCAACTAATGGTTTCTTTCCAAGGCCAAATTTTTGGTAGGGTTCCAATCATCAATCCTGTTAAGAATATTAATGTGAAATCTCTAAACGATTTTAATAGCCAAGATAATACGTGAGAAAACGTAAGTAATCCTAGTATGCAACCAGTTAAGAACAACGCAAGTACGTCGATTTGGAAGCCTTTTACAGCCGCGAGTACAGGTGTATACATTCCAATTAATAGCAGAATAAAACTGCCTGAGATACCCGGCAGAATCATTGCGCATATCGCAATCGCACCTGCTAACAGAACATTGAGGCTTGTTGGCTCAAGTTGAAGCGGGCTGATAACCGTTATGCTGTAGGCGAAAATGACACCGAGTAGTAGAAACATAAATCTCGTGACATCTCTTTTCTCGATCTGTTTAAGGATATGGAAGACAGAAACCAGAATGAGACCGAAGAAAAAGGACCATAAGGGTACTGGGTGAGTGACAAGTAGCCATGAAATTAATTTTGCTAATGTGGCGATACTCGTGAGAACGCCTCCAAAAAGAGAGATTAGGAATAATCCATTTACATGAGCAAATGCAGATTTGAAGCCTTCTCGTCGCCATAGTCCAAACACGCTTGGGTTTATTCGGCGAATGCTTTCAAGCAAGGTGTCATATATTCCGGTGATGAATGCGATCGTACCGCCAGAAACGCCAGGAACAACATCGGCCGCCCCCATCGCCATACCTTTAAAAAAAGTGGTTAAGTAGTTCATTACTTTAACTAGTTAAATAAGAGTGCTGAGCAGTATACAAATATTCGTGTAGAAAAAATATGAATAAGGTGAGGATGTTGGCTTTGTGCTCACCATTGAGTCATAGCAACTGAATGCATTGCTTTTTGAAACGGTTCGCAAAATAGGAATGCAGTTTGCAAAAAAAGAATAAGAAAAATTGATTTATTGGGAGATACTACTAAAAATGGGTATTTAATAATTGGCACATATACTGCATAATCTATATCGACCCTTCTTAAGCCGAGGGTCACCTAGCCAACTGACGTTGTTAGTGAATAAATTTTGTTCACAGTATATATAAGCCAATTGCCACTTTTTGCGATTGGCTATTTTTTTGCTTGCAGCTTTACTTAAAGAGCTATTTTTAACAGAACTATTTTTTAACAGAGCTTTTTGCTTAAAGATCTATTGAATAAGCGAGTGGCGTGCACTTGTTTAAAAAATACAGTGCGTTGCAAAATCTCCAGCTTCATTCGCCGTCCAATCGCCTTTAGGCTTATCTTGCATATCTTGACACCACTCTTTACTGCCGACTTCGGTACATGCCATTAATTGTCCTGCCATGAACAATACGATCAATGCTTTTTTCATTTTTATCTCCTTATTAGAAAGGCTGATGTTTTCGCACCAGCCTTATGTTTACATCTACTTTAGTTTATTTCGAGTTAATATCCCATCAACTGCAACAAGTTTTCAGCGGTACTGATCGCCTCTTTTCGGTTCGCTATATTGAGCTTTTGGTATAGGTTTCGAATGTGGGTTTTGATCGTTGTTCCGGCTACATCAAGCTCCTGAGCAATTTGTTCGTTACTGAACCCTGAATATATTAGGCCAAGAACTTGCCATTCCCGCTGGGTCAGTGGACTTGTCCTAACCAACTCAGGAATATTAGGGTGGTTGATCAGCTTTTCAATAAACTCTTCATCAAAGTGAACCGAACGGCTTCTTTGAGTTGTCGAGATGTCTTTCATTAACTGTTGAGCACGGTGACGTTCTAGATCTCCAAGTTCAAGTTTATTGCTGAGTTTCTCAAGTAGATGTCCAATCGTAGCGCCATCAACTAAGAAGTTGCCAATCATGCCAGTTTGATTGGTCATGCTCAGGGCTTCTTTCACCAACGCCTTGGCGCTGTCTTCCTCTTGCAACTGAACGGCAAGTACTGCCTCAACGATTAAGTTGCGGTTTGTATCTGTGATCAGATTTGAATCAAGGGCTTCTTGAGTGAGAAAGTCTAATGCAGTTTGCGCTTGGTCGTACTGTTCCAGGCTAATGTGTGCGCGAACAATATTACGCCATTGCAGTTGACAGAAATGGTTGCTCGCTTTTTCTGGACGAACGGCAGTATCGAGCCACTCTTGTATCGCTTGCTTATTCCCTTTCGCTTGCCAATATAAAAGCAAAGAGAGTGAAGCGTTCGCTGTCCAATCTACGTGGTAGGTTGATTGCTTCAGCAAATGTAGAATTTGATCGATAAAACGTGACGCTTTGTCTAGTTCACCTCGTCCAATTGAGATTCGAGCAAGCATTGAATAGCTATGTAGATGTTTACTTGGAGAGTGATTACCTAGGATGTCGAGTCCTTTATATGAACACTCTTCAGCTTCATCTAAACGGTTCCAACACCACAGAACTTGCGCTCGAACCCGCAGTAGAAACTCATGCAAAGGAACATGTTGAAGCTGATGCTCTTCGATGAGTTTAAATGCTGATTCTTGAAGTTCAAATGCCGCTTGGACATAACCTTGAGCAATTAATATCTCGCTTTGCTGTAAAATTGCCCACAGTGCTTGATGGTAGACTTGGTATTGACGCGCCAGTTTTTCCGTTTGCTGCATCATAGGCAATGCTCGGCTTAGGTTGCCCAGCACATGGTTCACTTCGCCAACAACGGATGTTGCAACAATACGACTGCGATAGATGGTGCTATCCAGTTGGCTGAGTGCCAGTTCTGCCATTTCTAATGCGAGTTGAGGATTATTACTGTTAATCGCTACTTGCGCTCGTAAGGCATTGAACTCGCCTTGCTGTTGTGTGTTTAGCTCAATATTACGCTCTTTTCTCTCTGCTTCTGCTTCGGCTAAAAGAGTCCCAACTTGATCATAACGGTGCTGGCTTTGCGCTAACCATGCCTGAAGAATCGACAGTTTAGAATCACTGTATAACTGGTCTTTGGTTAGCTTTTTGATTGCAGACTCAAGAGCCGCTAACTCACCTTGGTTGAACATCTTCCAACCGTAAGTCGTTAAAATATGTGCGATCAAATCCCCATCATAGGCTTTTTGCGCATGATTTAGAGCTTGATGTGGTGTTTCGAGTTTTAACCACGCTTTGGCTGCACTTCGGTGTAGATCTTGTTCTTGTTGTGGAATTCGCGCTTGGCGTTCGTGTGACAAGAACTCTCCGAAAAGGTTATGGAAGCGATACCAGTTATGTTCACCTTCTAATGGGTAAATGAACAACCCGTAGCGGTTCAGAGATTCAATCATCCCTAGAGCATCATCACGCTGTGTGAGAGCGCAAACGAGTTCATCATTGAAATGATCAAGAACAGAACATTGCATTAGGAAGTGACGTGTATCTTGATCTAAAAGGTCAAATACCTCTTCGACTAAATAGTCCCATAAATGAGCGTGGCTAAATTGAGAAACCGATTCAGCTGATTGTGCAAGTGTGCGTTTTTGATGCTGGGCTTGTAAAGCGATTAACTGTAGTGCAGAAGGCCAACCTTCTACATAAGTGCGTAAATTGTTTGCAGTGGCATCATCAATCCCATCGGTGACTCGTTGATTGAAAAATCGCGTGGTCTCTTCAGTATCAAAAGCAAGTAACTCATTACCTATCTCAATCATTAGATCACGAACGCGTAGATTGGCCGTTCCAAGAGGTGGGGTCGCGCGACTGGTCACAATTAAAGTGAGATTGTCTGGCATGTGTTTCAAGAAGAAGCGCATGGCTTCGTGGATCTCGTCATTCGTGATTAAGTGATAATCATCCAGTACGAGGTAGCACTCTTGGTGAAAAGTGGACATCTCTGCGAATACTTCGCTAAAGAGTGAATGCAAAGACGAAAATTGACGGCGCTCAGCTAACACTTGCGAGTTAGGACAGGATTGTTGTGTCGCTTTATTTATCGACTGCAATAAATAGTTAATGAAGCGAAAGGTATCATTGTCGCTATCGTCAATGCTGTACCAACCGACATTAGGTTTGTCTGACAACCATTGTGCAGCCATGGTTGTTTTTCCATAACCAGCAGGAGAGCGAAACAGAACAAGCTTATAGAAAGGCGCTTGTTGCAGGAGGTCTAATACTCTCGGCCTCACTATAGCGTTATGCAATCGTCCGGGACGAGTCAATTTTGAAGGAATCCACATGTCTTTAATTCAGCCTGTAAGGGTTGGTTATTATTGTTAGACAAAGTCTATAAAAATACTTCGATAATACGTTCTATTTAGAATATTACTGGATTAAAAAGTCTACAGACTTTGATCCACTTCGTAATTATGACGCCTTGGTGGTTTTTGGTGCATCTACGCCCTTTAATTGTGAACCTTATCACCTAATGTTTGCATTATAATATTATTCGGGCACTACTTTTACGCGAGAAGTTATGCAAGTTATGTAATATCCGAGTTCTAAGCGTGATCCGAATGGCATATTTAATAATTGTTTTTAGAGGTCAAATCAGAAATTTCATCAAGTTTTAATAGAGTGAAATCGTAGCTGGTGTGATCGCAATCACTCCTATATTAGTGATTCGTAATCAACATGGGATTTAGATCACTAACTAGGTGCTAGTACGCCCTCTACGCCCTGACTCCTCCTCCTTGTATCGAGCAAAACTAGGAGGATGCTTAGTTATAAGAGAGCGTGCAAGATATGGCACAGATGGATTAAAAACTACAGTGAGACTTTGGTAATGAAACCTACTCAACAAAAAAAATTCGACAAAGTGTCGTTCCAAGAAAGTGTTAAAAAGCATTTATCAGCAACATACGCAACAACAGTAGATACTGCCGATAGCCGTTCATGGTATCTAGCAATGGGCCGTGCGCTTGCTGAACTAACAACATTCGATTTGTTAGAAACAGAGAACGATGAAAAGATTAAAAATGCAAAAAGCTTAAACTATTTATCGCTTGAATTCTTGATTGGCCGTCTGACAGGTAACAACCTTATCAGCATGGGTCTGTATGAAGAAATTACAGGCGCTATGGAAGAGTTAGGCCAAAATCTAACTGACCTTCTAGAAGAAGAACGCGACCCATCACTAGGTAATGGTGGTCTTGGTCGTCTAGCTGCTTGTTTCATGGATTCTTGTGCCGCTCAAGAATACCCAACAGTAGGTTACGGTCTTCACTATGAATACGGTCTATTCAAACAGTCTTTCCAAGACGGTCGTCAACAAGAAGCACCAGACGCATGGCGTGGTGTTGAAGGTTACCCTTGGGAAGTTGCTCGTCCAGAGCTAGCACAACACATTGGTTTTTACGGTCATGTAGACGTTGAATTCATTGACGGTAAAGAAGTACGTACTTGGGTTCCAGGTATGGAAGTAAAAGCAATGCCTTGGGATCTACCTATCGTAGGTTACGAATCAAACACGGTTTACCCACTGCGTCTTTGGGAATGTCAGGCAATTGCACCATTCTCACTAGCAAGCTTTAACAACGGTGATTACTTCGAAGCGCAACACTCGCTCATCGATGCAGGTAACATCACTAAAGTACTTTACCCGAACGACAACCACGAGAAAGGTAAGACACTGCGTCTGATGCAGCAGTATTTCCACTCAGCAGCGTCTGTTCGAGATATTCTGCGTCGTCACGAAGCAGCAGGTTTCTCTTTAGAAGATCTGCCTAAGCAAGAAACGATTCAGCTTAACGATACGCACCCAACGATCGCAATTCCTGAATTGATGCGCATCCTAATCGATGAGAAAGGTCTATCTTGGGACCAAGCTTGGGAAATCAGTGCTCACACGTTCGCATACACGAACCACACACTACTTCCAGAAGCACTTGAGACGTGGTCTGAATCACTGATTCAACGCCTACTTCCACGTCACATGGAAATCATTTTTGAAATCAACCACCGCTTCATGCAAGAAGTTCGCAAGATGTGGCCTGGTGACGGTGAGAAGCAAGCGAAGCTTTCTATCATCCAAGAAGGTTTCCACCGCATGGTTCGCATGGCAAACCTATGTGTGATTGGTTCTTACAAAGTAAACGGTGTAGCAGCACTGCACTCTCAATTGGTTAAGAAAGACTTGTTCCCTGAGTTCAACGAAATCTTCCCAGGTAAACTGACTAATGTAACGAACGGTATCACACCACGTCGTTGGTTGAAGTTCTGTAACCCAGGCCTATCTAAGCTAATTACTGGTAAGATTGGCACTGAGTGGCCTGCTAAACTTGAGCAGCTTGAAGGCATCGCTAAGTTTGCAACAGACGCGAAATTCCAAAAAGAGTTCATGGCTGTTAAGAAAGAAAACAAACAGCGCCTTGCTGATTGGGTTTCTGAAAACATGGGTATCGAACTTGATACTAACGCTATCTTCGACGTGCAAATCAAACGTCTACATGAATACAAGCGTCAGCATCTAGATTTGCTACACATTCTATCTCTGTACCACCGTATTCTTAACGAACCTGGTTTCGAGTGTGAGCCACGCGTATGTTTCTTCGCAGCGAAAGCAGCACCGGGTTACCACCTAGCGAAAGAGATCATCTTCGCGGTTAACAAGATTGCAGAGAAGATCAACAACGATCCTCGCATCGGTAACAAGCTTAAAGTGGTATTCATCCCTGACTACCGTGTAAGCATGGCTGAAATCATCATCCCTGCAGCAGACGTTTCTCAGCAAATTTCACTTGCAGGTAAAGAAGCTTCTGGTACGGGCAACATGAAGATGGCTCTAAACGGCGCGTTAACTATCGGTACGATGGATGGTGCGAACGTTGAGATTCGTGAAGAAGTTGGCGATGAAAATATCTACATCTTCGGCCTAGAAGTTGAAGGTGTTCAAGCTCTGAAAGCTCAGGGTTACAACCCATACGATTACTACAATGCTGACCCTTTACTGAAAGCATCGTTAGATTTACTGACTGGCGAAGAGTTCACTCCAGGTCAACCAGGTCTTCTACGTGCAACATTTGATAGCCTGCTAGATGGTGGTGACCCTTACCTATGTCTTGCGGACTTTGCATCTTATGTTCAAGCTCACGAAGATATGGGCAAGCAGTACAAAGACCAAGCAGGTTGGGCTAAGAAAGCGATTCTTAACACGGCATTGGTTGGTAAATTCACGTCAGATCGCTCAATACGCGACTACGTGAACAACATCTGGAAACTAGAAGCAGTAAACCGCTAATAGAAAGAAGCCAAGGTAACCATTGTTGCCTTGGCTTTTCTGACATTGATTTCAATTGTCATTATAAAAAGAAAGACCAATAGATAGTTTTAACCCTACAAAAGTGAAGGCGAAAGAAGTACCTTCGGAGAGAGCGATGAAAGAACAATCAGTATTAAAACAAGTCGCGGAAATGGCGAATCTTGCCGATAGCTATGTAAGCGCGTGGGGCGACGAAGCGGCTG
This sequence comes from Vibrio cortegadensis, assembly GCF_024347395.1. NCBI lineage: Bacteria > Pseudomonadati > Pseudomonadota > Gammaproteobacteria > Vibrionales > Vibrionaceae > Vibrio > Vibrio cortegadensis. Next base: position 329,144 of record NZ_AP025473.1, on the reverse strand, counting down.
TATCTGATGAGACAATTTTGAGCTTGTTAGCTGCGCTAGGCTATGACACCACAAATGATCAAACTTTGTTGAAATCAGCAGAGAAAAAACACAAAAAAGACGTAATTGACCCAGTTCTTGTTTTGCGTGACGGTGAGCCAGTAGAAGTGGCTTTGAATCTAGGTGTTAGTGCTCGTGAAAGTGAGTTTAGCTGGCGTTTAGAAACCGAACAAGGAGAGGTACTTGAAGGCTATCTTCAATCACAAGTTGTTCGCGATGAACGCGCAGAGGGTGGCCCTTTAGTGTTTGCATTGCCAAGTGATTTGGCATGGGGATATCATAAATTAATCATTAATCGTAAGCGTCGTAAAACACCTTATGTGATGACGCTGATTATTACACCTAAATCTTGTTTCAAACAAACTGCCATTGAAAATGGTAAAAAGATGTGGGGACCAAGTGTTCAGCTATACACCTTACGCACTCAGCATAACTGGGGTATTGGTGATTTTGGCGATCTGAAACAACTGGTTAGCGACATTGCATCACGTGGTGGTGATTTTGTTGGTTTAAACCCAATTCATTCACTATTTCCAGCGAACCCTGAAGGGGCTAGTCCATACAGCCCGTCGTCACGTCGTTGGTTAAATATTCTCTACATCGATGTGAGTTCAGTACCTGAGTTTGCGTTGAGTGCAGAAGCTCAGCAACAAGTAGGCAGTGCCGATTTCCAACAGCGTTTACAAAAAGCGCGAGAATCTCATTGGGTAAACTACACAGAAGTTGCAGCTCTAAAAATGAGTGTTTTACCGCTTCTATTTAATGAGTTCAAAACTCGTCATTTAGATAAAAACACTGAACGAGCAATGGCATTCCTAGACTTCATCGAACTTGGTGGTGAAAGCCTAATTCATCAAGCAGCGTTTGATGCGCTACATGCTGAATTACATGCTGAGAATTCGGATATGTGGGGCTGGCCTGTCTTCCCTGAGAAATACCGTCGCTTTGAAAATAGCGCTGTACAGAAGTTCATTGCTGACAACCAGGATAAAGTACAACTTTACATGTACTTACAATGGCTTGCTGACGCTCAAATCAATGAAGCTCAAGCACTTGCTGAAGAGAAAGGCATGGCGGTAGGTCTGTACCGTGACCTTGCTGTAGGTGTTGCTGATTCAGGTTCTGAAACTTGGGCTGATAATGGCAACCTAGTCATGGATGCAAGCATCGGTGCTCCACCGGATATTCTTGGACCACTAGGCCAAAACTGGGGCTTACCTCCGCTAAACCCACAAGTGCTAGAAGAGACTAGCTACGACGCATACGTTCAACTGCTTCGTGCAAATATGAAACATTGTGGTGCGTTGCGTATTGACCATGTACTTGGTCTGTTACGCCTATGGTGGATTCCAAAAGGTGAAGACGCGACCAAAGGCGCATACATGTACTACTCAGTACAAGACATGCTTGCGATCCTTGCTCTTGAATCTCACCGTTACCAGTGTTCTGTAATTGGCGAAGATTTAGGTACCGTTCCTGATGAAATCGTTGATATTCTTGCTGATGCCGGTGTTCACTCGTACAAAGTCTTCTTCTTCGAAACAGCAGAAGATGGCGGGTTTATTTCACCTGAGCACTATGCGTCACAATCAATGTCGGCACTATGTACGCATGATATGCCAACGCTTCGCGGATTCTGGCACTGTGATGATCTGAAAACGGGTCGTGAAATCGGTTTGTATCCAGATGAAGCTCAGCTTGAAACACTATTTAGTGACCGTTTAGAGTGCAAGCAAGGTATTCTAGATTCTGTAGCATGGCACGGTTTCTTGCCTGAAGGTGTTGGCCGTGATGCAAGCCAAGTCCCTATGGATTCATATTTAAGTGAAGCTTTGCAAGTTCATGTTGGTGCTGGTTCTTCAACATTGCTTAGCGTTCAACTTGAAGATTGGTTAGAAATGGACAAGCCTGTAAACATTCCGGGTACGGTTAATGAATACCCTAACTGGCGTCGTAAGCTAACAATGAACCTGGATGAAGTGTTCAGTCGTGAAGACGTAAATCGTATCTCTTCACGTTTGACAGAAGTGCGCAGTAAAGCGAGCAAATAAGATGATTGAATAGAGTGCGATAAGACAAAATACCAGTAGTTTCCTGCGGTTGCAGGCGAAACTATCGCTTTGGTCACTCTATCATGAAGCGTAGTCCTGTAAAATGGATTGTCGTTATAATGCCCGCACATTTAGCGGGCATTTTTTATATATAATTTTAATATTTTTTGAAGTTTGGTTAGGGAGAGAGTTTTTGAAAATAACAACTATTTCAAAGCAAGAACAAACATACAGTCAACTTTCTCAAGCTTCGTTTGCTGACCCGTTTTCTTTTTTAGGCCCGTTTATTTCGCCAGAGGATGGTGCATTACGAGTTTGGATTCCGGGCGCAAATAAAGTTGAGTTAGTTATCGACAAGGAACCTCGAATTGAATTAGAACGCGATCAAGAGAGTGGCTTTATTCTTAAGAGTAAGCGTGATCTGCGTTTTACACATTATCAATTAGCCATTGATTGGTCGGGTACCGAGCAGGTTCTTGATGATCCGTATCAGTACCATGAATTGTATGCCGAGTATGAAGCGCTTCATACGCCTAAAGAGATGTACAAGCAAATGGGTTCGCAATTCATTACTCTTGAGCGTGATGGTAAATCGATCTCAGGTACACGTTTCTTAGTTTATGCTCCGCATGCTACGGCAGCGAGTCTAGTGGGTAACTTTAACTCGTGGGATGGTCGTCGTTTTCCAATGCAGCGTTTAGATTACGGCATCTGGGGACTGTTTATTCCAAACCTTGAGGAAGGTGCTCAATACAAATTTGAGCTGAAAGGTCCAAATGGTGAAGGTCTACCTCATAAAGCCGATCCATGGGGCTTTTATTCAGAGCAATACCCATCATTTTCATCTATTACTTATGACCATGACCGTTATGAGTGGCAAGATGAACAGTGGCAAAACCGCCCAGTAACTGAGAAACGCAAAGAAGCGTTATCATTTTATGAACTGCACGCTGGTTCATGGAAACGCGATGCGAATGGAGAGTTCTTAAACTATCGAGATCTTGCCGCAGAGCTTATTCCATACCTGACAGGTTTAGGTTACACACACGTTGAATTAATGCCCGTTTCTGAGCATCCATTCTTTGGTTCTTGGGGTTATCAACCGGTTGGTTTATTTGCACCTACCAGTCGTTTTGGTTCACCTGATGACTTCAAATATTTCGTCGATCAATGTCACCAAGCAGGCCTTGGCGTTGTGCTGGACTGGGTTCCAGCTCACTTCCCATCGGATGATCATGGTTTGGCTAATTTTGATGGAACGCCACTGTTCCATGATCCAGATCCTCGTCGAGGTTGGCACCAAGATTGGAATTCATACATATACGATTTAGGTCGTGAACATGTCCGTCGATTCTTAGTGTCGAATGCACTCTATTGGGTTGATCAGTTCCACATTGATGGCCTACGTGTAGACGCGGTAGCGTCGATGCTTTACTTGGATTATTCACGTAGCCATGACCAGTGGATCCCGAACCAAGATGGTGGCAACGAAAACTATGATGCGATAGCAACCCTGAAATGGATGAACGAAGAAGTGTACAAGCACTTCCCGAATGTGATGACGATTGCTGAAGAATCGACTGCGTTCCCGGGTGTCTCTGCGCCTACCTTTATGGGAGGCTTAGGCTTTGGATTTAAGTGGAATATGGGTTGGATGCACGATAGCCTTTCTTATATTCAAGAAGATCCTATTAACCGAAAATACCACCATAATACCATCACGTTCCCGCTTGTTTACGCTCATAGCGAGAACTATGTTCTGTCTTTGTCTCATGATGAAGTCGTATATGGTAAAGGTTCAATCCATAATAAAATGCCTGGCGATGAGTGGCAGCAAACGGCTAACTTGCGTGCGTACATGGGTTATATGTACGGTCAACCGGGTAAGAAGCTTAACTTTATGGGGGCGGAATTTGGTCAAACTGCTGAATGGAATCACGATGACCAATTGCAGTGGTTCTTACTTGATTACCCTCGCCATCAAGGTGTGCAGACGCTGACTAAAGATCTGAATATGTTGTACCGAGAGCAAGCGGCAATGCATGATCAAGATTTTGACCCTAAAGGGTTTGAATGGAGACTTCAAGACGCAGAAGAAGCGAGCATTTTAGCTCACGAACGTATCAGTGAATCTGGTGAGCGAGTACTTGTGATCAGTAACTTTACGCCAGTACCCCACGAAGCGTTCCGCCTTGGTGTACCGACGGATCATAGCTACGAATTACTGCTGAATACTGATGACACGAAATATAATGGTAGTGGCTTTGAGGTGATGCAAACGGCTCAAACGGAAGCGATTGAAAGTGAAGGCTTAGCGCAGTCGCTATCACTTCGTATCCCACCGTTATCGACCGTCTTCTACAAAAAGTGCTAAATATATCGTATTAGACTTTAAATCTGAATGACGACAAAACCCAACTTCGGTTGGGTTTTTTATTGCTTCGAATTCATAACTCAAGTAGAACTTAACGTTAACTTACATAAAAACAGATAGGATAAATGCATGATCACAGCACTTTACGCCTCCATTTTAGCCAGCATTATGATTTGGCTGGCGATAGAAGTCATTAAACAAAGACGCAGCAACAAAGTTGCGTATTCGGATGGTGGAGTAGAAGGGTTACAAATCGCTAGATCGGCGCAAAGTAATGCAATGGACTATATTCCTATTACGCTTATTTTGATGGCTTTGGTTGAGTTTAACGGTGCGCCTTCATGGCTGCTGCATCTTGTAGGAGTGGTATTCGTGATAGGGCGCGTGATGCATGCGAAAGGGTTATTGAAAGAGAAGATGTCGGGCCGGGTGAATGGCATGAAACTGACTTTTTTAGCGATGGTGAGCTTGATCGTTTTGAATATTGTTTATTTGCCGTTTGAGAAGTTGTGGTAGAAGTGAGGAGGAAAACGCAGATGAGAATACCACCAGCATGGGTGATAGTGCTTTTTGGGTTGATCCTTAACATTCTTGCGATTATTACGTCTAGCTTAGTTTTGGATAAACAATCTGCGGAACTTGCACAACTTGCTGAGCAGAAAGAAAGTAACATGTATTCGATTCAGCTTTCTTGGAATAGCATTGAAACATTAGAACGCAAGCGTGAATCAATCTTATTGCATGTGGATAAAACCGATTTAGAGTCTGCCTTTACCAGTTCGGTATTGGATGAAGTTTTACGCGGGCAACTGGCGGTTTGGGTTGGGAAGGAAGTGCCTAAAATTAGCATTGAAAATCTATCTGAAATAATGACGCTCATTAACTTAGCACAACAAACTCAGCGTGACCGAATTGATGACTTCTATCTTGATAATGTTGCGGTTGCTGAGTTGATGCAAGTGACGAGCGACAACATGGCTTTTTATAAAAATATCGCTCTGTTTTTGCAAATATTTGGTTTGGCGTTGATCTTAGCAAGAGATCTTGCGCGTAAACCGAATGCGACACAGTCGTTAGATCATCATGACAAAAAATAATTGGCAAAAAAGAACGAACGTGCTAAAAACGGAGTGTAAACATAAGTCTGGATAATGATGAGTAAAGGTAAAGTAACCAAAGATCATATTCTCAATTGCGCATTTGAACTGGCGAGTAAGAATGGATTAGAAAGTTTAACCATTGGCGAGTTAGCCAAAGAGTGCGGGATGTCTAAAAGTGGTCTTTTTGCTCACTTTAATTCTAAAGAAAACCTGCAATTGTCGGTGTTGGAATTCTCTAATCTGATTTTTACCCAGCGGGTGATAGCGCCTGCGAGGCTACTGGGTGATGACAATATTGAGGCTAAATTAAAAAGCTTGCTCAAAAATTGGCTGGGATGGAATCACTCTTTTCAAGGTAGCTGTATGTTTATCGATGCGTGGAAAGATGCCGGAGCGGATGTTTGTGCCATTCAACAAGCATTGCAAAAATCCATCGCGACATGGATTCATTACTTAACCATTCAGGTAGAAAAGGGGGTTGATAATCAGCAATTTCGTGCTGATTTAGATCCACAGCAAGCCACATTTGAATTGTATGGTTTATACCTCAGCGCCAACTTATTTTACTCTTTGCAAGGAGAAGACGTGAGCCAGCGCCACTTTTGGGAAGGGGTAGAGCGTTTGATTTCTAGTTGGAAAATTCCCCAATAGAGGCACTTGCGACATCCAACATAAATTATAATGTAAGGGAGGCTTACCTCCTTTTTTAATTTTCATAAAAAGCACGGTCGTTCTTTTAAATTGATCTTGTTTTTGTTCATAGGCTGAAAGGATAAGGCACATAGATGAGCGAAAAAATATATTTTAACACCTCAGGCAAGTTCAGTTTGAAGCGCACTTTAGTCAACGTGACTACTCGGTTGCATCATACAGTGGCGCCTAGTCATGCAAAAAAAACGGCGCGTAAATTACTGTTAACCCCAGCTCGAACAGAAGCGAAAAACAGCCAACCGCAAGGGTTAGTATGCGGTGAAGTCGAAAGTAAGGAAGGGACGTTAAAGACGTATACCCTAGGCGCTGGCCCTGTATGGGTGTTAACTCATGGCTGGTCTGGAACGGCGAGTCAGTTTTATCCGCTAATGGAGCATATCGCGAGCAAAGGGTTTACTGCTTTGGCTTATGATCATCCTGCGCATGGCGGCAGCGATGGTGTTTATGGGCATATTCCCGCATTTGTGAATGGACTTGAAGCTGTTCTTGATAGCGTAACAGAACAACCCGTAGCTGGTGTGATTGGACACAGCATGGGAACGGCATCGGCTTTAGAGTGCCGCCACGCGAAGATTCAAAATGTGCCTATGTTATTAATTGCGCCTGTGCTTGATTATTTGGATAACTTGTTTGGCAGTGTGGCTCGATCTGGCTACTCAATGAAGCTATTTGAAGCGATTGTGTCTGAGTTACAAGAGCAATATCACTACCCACTTCAATCTATCGATCCACTGCAAAAACTCCGTCAGAGAGAGGCGCAGACGTATATCGTTCATGATCAGAAAGATAGATTTACTAAGCATGAAGTCTCGCAGCAGGCAGCCAATGAAATGGACAAAGTAACGCTTGTGACGACTCAAGGACAAGGCCATGGGCGCGTTATGAAGTGCCAACAGGTGATGGAGAGTTTCGATAAGTTAATTTAGCGTTCATCGACTCAATAGAGAAAAGCCTAACGACAGTGATGCGTTAGGCTTTATTTGACCGCTACAAAACGTTAGCGAGCCATTTCGCTATTTAGAGACAGAGCAGTTTGCTTCCCCAATGAGCTTCCATACTCCCCACTTGCCTGATTGACTTGGGTTTTCACCTGTTGTCCACCATTTTGCTTCCCATGTTTTCGCGTCGTGTGTCACTTGATTCCCACCAGTATATATCGCTGATGAATCCCAAAGGTTGGTACAGGTATCGCCACCATCAGTGATCTTTTTGAGAACGATGACAGAAACCGAGGCTGATGAACTCGCAACACCATCACTCACGTTAACAGTAAAGTTTAGCGGTGTGTCTTGGGCATATTCTGCGGCAGTGAAAATCACTTTATCCCCTTGAACCGTCGCATTAATGCTTGGTGGTATCGTCCAAGTAAAGCTGAGTACATCTTGATCCGCATCGCTTGAGGCTGAAGCATCAATGATAACGGAATCACCAGCGTTGACGGATGCTGGTGCCAAAATTTTAGCTTCTGGCGGAGTATTGATCGGGGTTGTGTTTTTAGGGTTAACTGTCACGACGATCTCATCAATGGCCGTTGCGCCTTCATTGTCGGTGACCGTGAGAGTAAAGACTAAGCGTTGCTGTTGACTGACTTCATCAATGGCAAACTTTGCTTTTGCTTGGTTAGCATCCGTTAATGTTACTGTCTCACCCGATATCTGTTTCCACTCATAAGTGCGGATAGTGCCATCCATATCTTTGGACAAAGAGCCATCAAGAGTTACTGTGATTGGACCTATCAGGGTTTGATCAATCCCTGCATCAGCGATGGGTTTTTTGTTGTGAGGAATCGTTGAACCACCCGCTAACCCTTCATGCATCGCATTTAGAATGTCACCGTTATCAGCGTCGATTTCCCAAGAAAATAGTCCGGCCAATCCTAGGTCACGAACGTAGGCTCCCTTAGCTTTAACTGAGCGTGCATCATCAAATGTGATGAGCTTACCTGAAGAACGGTTCCAAACGTAGGGAGCTTCTGCAACTTCATCATAACCATACTCAAAACCATTAATACCTTGGCTGTTTTCTCCAAGCATATGGTTTTTGATCCCTTTGTAATCAATGACACCATCTTCCCACACGCCTTGAGCGGTACTCCCTTTGAGCTTGCCGTTACCTACGCCTGTCATTGGATCGTTCGGATCTGTCAGGCTAGATGGCATTACGCCTTCCCAACCTCGGCCATACATGGCTGCGCCAAGAACTAACTTATTCGCTGGTACGCCTTGCGCCAATAGCAGTTGAATACCGTTGTCTGACGTATAGGCTGGGCCTTTAAAGGCTTCTCCATTTTCATCGACACCGGAGCCATCGCATTGGCCTGGCAACATGAAATTTCCGCAATGTAGAGCGGTTTGATGACCTAATACATTGTTCCAGCCACCATAAAAATCGTAAGTCATGGCAAAGATGTAATCCATGTATTGGATCGCCTCACCGTAGTTAACATCCTCGATCTTATCGTGACCCACACCGATCGCTGAAGTTAACTCATAACTCTTGCCTGTTTCCGTTTGAAGCTCATCTAACATGGTGCGTAGCTCTTGCATTAAAGCGACATAAGCCGGACCATCATTCACTGGATCGCCTAGATCAGGCGCGGCACCACCGCCTCCTGGGAATTCCCAGTCGATGTCAACGCCATCATAGAACTTCCATGTAATGAGGAATTTTTTAACAGAAGCCACAAAAGTGTCGCGATTGGCTTTGGTTGTAAAGTCAAAGAAGGGATCGGAAAGCGTCCAACCGCCAATTGAAGGAATAATTTTAAGATCTGGATTGCGCTGCTTCATCGCCATCATCATGGCGTAATTACCTTTAATCGGCGTGCTGTATTCGTGGCCTGCTTGTTTGAAGCTTTTTTGAAATGCAGCCCAAGGATCGTGAATAACCACTTCGTAATCGTTGACTCCGTTACAAGCTGTCATTAAGGCGTTGTAACTATTCCCTCCCACGGTTTTTACTGATTCGTTAGGCCCACAAATTGGAATGAAACCGTATAAAATATGCGTGAGATTATCGACCGGAAGGTTGTCCACTGTATAGTCTCGACCATAGATACCCCATTCAACAAAGTAAGTACCAACTACTGTGTTTGGATCCGTGTTGTATGACTTATTGTTCGGATCGGTATTCATTGCTAATGGTTTTAAGTGCGATCCATCTGTATCTGCAATGGTAATTTCAGCAGGTGCGCTACGACTACACCCTGTTGCGTCGCACGCCTCAATTTCCATTTGATACAAACCACCTTTCCCGTATTGGAAGCTGGCCGTTGTTTGGCTGCCTTTAATTGGCCCCGTCGCGACTTCAATGCCATCAAAGTAGATTTTGTAAGTATCGCCAGAACTTCCACTCCACTGATTAAATTTAACGTTAATGGTGGCTAAGTCGTGGTATTTCACCATCTGGTTGTAGCCAGAAGTGGTTTCCATTGCGAGTTCAATTTTTGAAAATTGTAGGTTATTCGAGCCGTACATATCAATGCTCGGGGTAGCAGGTGCCGCTATTACTGCACTTGAAAGAGCAGTGGCAATGCTTGCTGCGCACAAAGTAAAACGATTCATAATATTTATCTCATCCCTTGAATAAGAACGTCCAAGAAAACGGTATTCCCAAAAAATGGAACTTGGAATACAGGGGTATTCTTGGAAGAAACATAAGCTGTTTTTCAGATATTGAAGAACATCAAGGCTAGTATTTGAGATACTTTATTTTTTAGGCGAAAAATTAAAATGCTTTTCGAGTGAGGCGGAAAAAAGAGAAACCTACAAACATGTTTTTGCATAAGAAAGTTTATCTTCAGTCCAAGTTTAATTGACGGTCTTAAAAATAAATCGCTGATTTAAAGGTACTAAATTGATACTGTTTTAATTTGAAATATTCATAGGCTATCGCCATCCAATCATTATTGGATGGGACATTTGTAACGTTTGAATCGATCTATTTCGATGCATTGAAGTGCTCAGAAAGCGCCTTTCCTCTGCTTTGTATCGCATTGCTTTGATCATCCTCGATAGTATGTTCGTAGCCTTTTTTAATAAAGGTAACTCTCGGTTTACGAGGAACAATTCTCAATAGTTGTGGTGAAGAAAAAGTGCCTGATAGTTCGTAGGTGGTTTCACCTGCGTTGGTTTTAATATGGATTTTTTTGCCATCATAATCAAATTTAGTGCTGATTAATCGATGGTTATGTGTGAAACCCTTCGAAGAAAAATTCAGTATATCGGTTTGATATTTTGGAGCGCCAATTTCAATCCAGTCACCATATATCTGTTCAGGATTGACGTGATCCTGATAGGATGAAAAGAGAAAATAACAAGCCACTGAAAACACAGCGCTGCCAAATAAAATGAAGCAGACGCGAATAAGGAAAATGGATGAGCGCGTTGCCTTTGTTTTAGGTGTTTTCGTCATGGAGATCCTGCTTGTGCGCACTGGACGTTGAGAGCGGTATTGTGCGGTAGATGCCTTAGTATAGCTTGTTAATCATTGAGCTGAATAACAAGATAACCTTGTAAAAATATTGACATAGTGCTCAATAATAAGGGTAACGCAATGTGTCTCGCTGAAAGATTAGTCGATTGAAATACTTGTTTACGGATAAAAAATCAGATACAACCTGAATTCACATCGAAACAATCGCTCAAATAGGACAAGGAAAGCATATGATTAAGGAAAATATCTACTTTGAGGGCAATGTTAAATCATTGGCGTTTACTCAACAAGATGAGACAAGTAGCGTAGGCGTGATGGCTCCTGGGGAATATACATTCGGGACGGCGGCACCAGAGAAAATGACGGTCGTAAAAGGTGCGTTAACAATACAACGCGCAGGTGAAAATGAATGGACGACATTTTCATCAGGCGAATCATTTAATGTCACAGGTGATTCATCATTTGATTTGAAAGTCGAAGTGACGACTGCCTATCTGTGTGAATATTTATAATTTCTGCTGATAGCGTCGCTTGAAGAGAGAAAAAACCACGCTCATCGCGAGCGTGGTATATAAGACGGAAAATAATCGTTGGCAGTGGAATGTCATCGTTATGCGTCTTAAATTGACTCTCAAAATAAAATTAATAGCGTTCGAAAGCCCCTGAGTTGTAATCTTGTATGGCTTGCTCTATTTCGGATAATGAATTCATCACAAATGGGCCGTAGTGGACAACGGGTTCATTGATAGGTTGACCCGAGAAAATTAGAACACCGCTATCTACGTTGGCCGTTAGTTGGGCATATTCACCATGAGTCAATAGCGCCATCTCCCCTTGATCTACACTTCTGTCACCAATTGATATTTTCCCTTTATAGATAAAAATCATCATGTTATGTGTAGGATTTGTTTCTAATTTGACCTGGTCTCCGCTATCTGAACGCCAATCCGCGACGGTAACAGGAACGCTTGTTTTATCTAACGGCCCAGCTAATGGTTGGCTATTAGCGTTTAAGTTTCCTGAAATGACGCGGATCAGTCCGAGCCCTGATTTCTGATGTTCTGTTATCGAATCTGATTGAAAATCATGGTATTGAGCAGGCTTCATCTTGTCGTGGGATGGTTGGTTGATCCAAATTTGAAAACCATGCAACTGTCCCTCTTCCATAATCGGCATTTCACTGTGGATCACTCCGCGCCCTGCTGCCATCCACTGAGCCCCGCCACTCATGAGCTGACCGATGTTTCCCATCTGATCTTTATGTTGAAAATGGCCATTGAGCATGTAGGTGAGAGTTTCTATTCCACGGTGTGGGTGCGGCGGAAAACCACCTATGTAATCCGCTTGTTGATCCGACTTTAATTCATCCACCATTAAAAATGGCGAGAATTTTGCATTATTGAACCCAGCAACACGATGAATTTTAACCCCATCCCCGTCAGAAGTGGCCTGAGATGGGATGATACTTTGAATCGTTCTTGGTGTAGACATGATGCACTCCTGAAGGTTTCTTTGATGAAAGAAGTGTAAAGAATTGATGAAGGGAAGAGCACGTTGGATTTCTGAGTATCTTGTTCAACTTTTTTGAATGAACTGAGTGGCGGTTTTTTTACTATACTTATGTATTGGTGGAATCGACTCGAGGAGGCGTATATGGCTGTACAAGCAAAACACAATGATAGTAGCAGCAGTTATGACATGAGTAATGACTTCACAACAGATCAAAGGCAGAGATTTGCGCAAGTTGCAAATAAAGCGGATAAGCGTCGATACGGATTCGAGCAATCTAGCTTTATTGAGAAAGCAAAAGTCACAGCAATGAGGCCTGTTATCAAGCGAAAACCGAATAAACCAGATCACATAAGATATGTGGCTTGGTTGGTGGTTATCGCAGCATTCTCTCTCTGGGTAATGTATATGACACGTTAGCGTTTTTTCATTGATACCACATTATGTGCTTCTGATATTTGGGACATGGGCAAACTATGATAATTTTGTTCGTGATTGTCAGCAATGTCGAGACTGTCAGGAATGCAGTTTTGATAAAAACTAAAGCGGTTTTTGCCTGAATGTTTTGCTGCGTACATGGCTTTGTCTGCGCAACGAGTGAGTTCAGGTAAATCCTCAGCATCTTGAGGAAATATGGCAGCTCCGACACTGACTGTTAAGCTATTGATACGTTCGTGGCCATTGTAATCATGATCAAACAGGTGACAAATACGATGCAGTATTTGGTTTAAATCTTGTTCTGAACGCACATCATAGAGCAGTATAATGAATTCGTCCCCAGCGTAGCGGGCGATTGAGTAATCTTGATTATCAGTTTTTCTATCTTTGGTTCTAATGTTGTTTTTTAAACGTTTAGCAAAATGTTGTAGCACTCGATCACCGACATCATGACCATAGTTATCGTTAATTACCTTAAAGTCATCGATATCGATAAAAATGAGTGCCGTAATGCCTTTATTCGCTTCAATCTTAGTTAACTTTTGTTTTGCCCAATTCTCAAAACTCCATCTATTTGCAAGGCCTGTGAGCTGATCCATATAGGCAAGATCTTCAATCCCTTCTTGATAAAGACTCTGTATGTAGTTGATGATTTTTGCGTAATAATAAGCGGAAGTATGACAAATCACACACATTGCTAGAAGGCTAAATAAAAACCGACTAGCCGCATAAGTGGTCGGTATCTCAATCACACCTGAGAGCACAGTGATGGACGATATGAGAACAAAGAATGACGAGCTTAACATTAAGCCTATACGAAATTCGTTGATAAAGATAACGGCGGCGAGAATTGGGTATAGCCACAGCAGGTGATCGGATACAGTTTGGCTATAAAGAAAAAGGACAACGCCTTGGATCAATAAAATGCTGCTTAAAATAAGGTCGGCATAAGCAGGTTGTTTTTTCCGGAGCACGTAGATGCTATTCGCTAATGCAATTCCTGCCCAGATAAGATCAAATGTTCCAAACCAATAGTTGTTTGTTGTGAAGTAAAGAACGCTATAGATAAAAAAAAGGCAACAAGATGCAATTGAACATATCAATACGATTTTTCGTTTTCGTGTAGAACGAATATCGGCCATCTCTTCTAAATGTCTTCCTACAAGGTGAGTCATATCCTTTTGATCTCTATTTTGTTGCAAAACTGTTGGGTTGAAGTTTGTATCAAGTTAAGCATTTTGGGCGCAGTTCACAATATTTCATATGTGATAGATCTCATTGTTTGAGCAGAACATTATAAGGTAAATTTAATAAGCCACTAAATTCATATAGTTAACAATGTGTAAAATTAACTTATTTTTTAAGGTGTAAGATGAAAATTTGACTTATAGGTTGTAAGTGGAACAATAAATGGGTTTTATATAATTTGAGTCTGATATGGAAAATAAATCTAAGTTTTGGCAACGGGGAAGGTCAATATTGGCACTCTCTACCTTTGCACTCTCTCCCTTGGTATTGGCAACCTCGCTGGCTAACGCTGCAAATATTGAAACGGTTCCGGTTGTTGGGGGTGTCTTTAATTCAGCTCAAGTTTTTAAAAATCATGTGGTTTCATCTATCACTTATTCGACTCGTTTTAGTCGAGATGCTGCTTTATTTACAATCGCAGGCGTGACGCTTGATACTTATATCCTCACATTGCCGTTAGATGTAAAAACCAAAGCCAGAGTGATGGCTCAACTATCCGATCCCACCTACTCAATCCCACTTGGGTATTTTTTATATAGCTATTACGATCGCTATGCAGGGCTCAGCTCTGATGATGTCTTCAAAGCCTATTTAAAAACACGTTACGATGAATCGACTCTCGCCAACTTTGAACATAGCTTATTTCAATTATCCGATTCTTCAGAGCTTGAAACAGATCAAAGCTTGCATGCTGAATCTGATTCGAGCCATCACCAAGGGCTCAAAGTCGATGATCAATTTATCGCCTCGATGGTCGTTATTTATGATGCTCTCGTACAAATTGGTCAATGGCAAAAGCTGGATACGTTACCTGATAGTTATACTTACCTAACGAACAGTCGTAATGATTTAAAAATTATTAATACAATCCAACCCATTACTATCGATTTGCTAGCACAAGCAGAACTTGGAATGGGTGAGGGTGACATGAAAGCCGCAGTGAAAGCGGTATTGCAGGATGCGCTGCCGGAAAACGCGGGTAAAGTGAATAATAAAGCTCAGGCGTTAACCGTGACTTTGATTGATTTTGTGCGATTAAATGTGTTGAAAGCGTATCGGCAATTTATTTATCAGCAGGAGCGCGAAGAGGCTCTCAATAATTGGATGCAGCAAGCATTCGATGATGATCCTACTCAGTTAACTGATTTTCTTGAATCTCAACAGAAGCGTCGGTTTGCCGTTCAGGTGACCGTTGACGGGTTACAGCAAGGTTTAGTCGAAGGTTTAGTTGATCCCTCCTCTCCGTTCATCTCAGAAGCTTACAAAGCCCACCAACAACGTGCTGATATGAAACCTGTGAAAGAACCAACAATTGAACCTGAGCATCAACAGCAAGTTAAATTTATGCAGAGATTGGCCGAGCAGAGTTATCAAGATCCGAATTATTTGCCATTTTTTAAACGATTATATACTGACTACCGTGATTCCATTGTGCAGGTCGGGGTCTCATCTACTCCGACAATTAGCGTGCGAAATTTACCAATTATAAAAACAGGCGCTAAGGTTTCAGGAGATAAAGGCACAGGGATCCCAAATTTCCATTTTGTCGATCGAGAACAAGATCGAGCCTATTACTTTTTTGGTAATGATGCCTTACAGCTTGATCGGCTAATGGCGGATAATCAGGTAAAAACTATGTTTGACCGCTTGGATTACCTTAAAACCCTCAATTGCAATGCTCAGTATGATTGGAATGCTCATACAACCTATGACGGCTTGGTGAACCTTGGTCTGGGGGAATCACAACGAGATTATGGAGAAAAACGGTGTGTTCGCGAGCTGCAAGAGCGGTCGAAAGTTGAAATTCAATTGCGCAGAGGTCGAACTGAGTTACTGGAAGATATTCAAGCATATGAAAGCATTTCGACGTTTGATTTTTATACAAAACTCACCATGAAATGGAAAGTTGAGCAGAGCATTAAACGATTGGCGCAACAAGATGGTAAAGGTATGCCTGATTTTACTCTGATTTATAACCCGTGGCCTGATCACTTTGCTCATTTTACCGGACCTTTCAGTGATGAAGTCATTATGCCCACAGGTGAGTTGAATCGTCTGGATTACTGGTTGTCGGAAATTGAAAAAACCTATCAAGAGGCGGGTATTTATGACCAAACATTATGGGGAATGGCGGGCGATCATGGCCTCACGCCAGTATTTTATGCCTTAAATCCAGAGAAAGTGGTGTTCGATGAATTGGCTCAAGATCTTGGATACGATTTGAATATCATGAAAATATCTTCTGATGAAGGTGAAGGTCCTAAATTCACCAATGCTTTGAATTACCCAAGCAGCAAACAGCATGATGTGATTGTGGCATCAACGGCTGGTGGTAATTTTATGTTGGATTTCTTCAATTCCCAAGAAGGATGGAAAGTACAACCGACTTACCAAGAATTGACTCAATGGCAAGCGGCTAATACGCCCAATGGTGAAAGTATCGATATCGTCAACGAGGTTGCTCAGCGCTTGAGTGAGACTCTTGATTATATGGTGATACGAGAACAACCGTGCGATTTAAACCGATGCAAAGTCAGGTTGGTCGCAACACGCAATGGAAAAAGAGTGGATGAATTTATCACTAGGATCGGCGATAAGCGTTACTACTATGCACAAGAAAATGAGCCAGCTCAGGTTCCTCGTCTGTTAGGCATCCAACAGCTGAATCCATATATCCCAGCGCCTTCAAAAGAGGCATTTCACCACTATGCCCAATTGGTGGATCAATGTCTGTATCGTGCGAAAGAGAGTGATGTGACGACATGGTGTAACCAGCAACAATGGCGTGAGTTGACCCGTTTTAGTATCAAGCCAGATTCTGTGAATCAATTAGCCGCCATTTATGAAGAGTCACGAGCGGGCACAATTAATCTTTTTCCCAAGTCGGGTATTGGATTTAATACCAAAGTGCCAGGTCGTCATGCTGGTGAAGATTATCTCGAAAAAGATGCGTTTCTTGGTTTTTGGGGGAAGCCAATTGGCAAGAAAGCAACACCACTGTCGATAGAAGAGAATGGTTCATTAGCGCCAACTCTGTATGAGTACTTAACTGGAGAACCGATTGTGGTGGGTGAGGATGGTTGGGGTTTTCCGTCTCTACTCAATAAACTCGATATCCAATAAGCTTGATATCCAATAAACATGAACTTTAATTGATAATAAGGTTTTTTATGGCTAGAAAAAGGTATGAATAGTTAATTTGTTTGAGTGTAGGTTGCCATATTGTGGTTATTTTGTGCGATACTGGTCAGATTAGTAGAGAACCAAGTGTTCTTACATTACAGCCGCTAATTTTATAGCAATGAAGCTAAAAGGCTTATAAAAAGGAGTTCCAAAATAAATGAGTGTTGAGCAAGCTTATTACTTCAGTGTTGCGTTGATAAACTTGGTATTTGCTCTTGCTGGAACTCGCGTTAAAGAGCTTGAAAGCAACTCCCATTCAATTCAATTTTTTATGATCTCCTTTCTTGCGTATTTTGTGAGTTGGTTTATTTACGTATTTGAAGTAAATATATTTTTGGAAATCTTAGCGGCAGTGTCTGCTTCAATTTTTGTGTGGGGAATGGTGGTCTTTAGTTCGAGGCGATGTGGTGTCAACTTGCCTTGGGTTGTTCCTGTGGGCATGTTTTGTCTTCAAGTGCTCGCTCAAATATATGCGTTGATGGTTTCAGATTTAAAGAGTTATCTGCATGTCAGTAGCGTATTTCTTCCTATCGCATTTTGTGCCATTAGTTATATGTTTTTAAAATTGAAAGTGAAACGTCATCCATCGGATATTATTGTCGGTTACGCTTTCCTTTTCATGACAGTGGTGATCATCGGTCGCTCAATATTACTTGAAGTATCTCCAGATTTATTTGCGCGTTCGAGTCTCTATTCACAAATCATTTGGCCTGCTTTTTGTACTACCGTTGGCGTATTTACGTTATTGAGCTATACAGAGGAAGCGCAAATTGAATTAGAAAAAGAATCCAATACGGATCTTCTTACTGGTTTATATAATCGGCGTATGTTTGATACTAAATTGACGAACGGTTTGGACTATATGGCACACACTAGCCATTTTGGTGTTCTTATCTATTTTGACTTGGATGGGTTTAAACCGATAAACGATCAACTTGGGCACTATATTGGTGATGAAGTGCTTGTGGAGCTTGGGGCAAGGTTAAAGCGATCGGCCCAAAGGCATGAAGTGTTGGCAAGGTTAGGCGGGGATGAGTTTGCCTTATTGCACACACATTTAGGCAAATCTGAGGAGCAAGCGAAAGAGAAGGCCGAGAAATTAGCCTTGAAGATGCAAAAGCTCGTGAATATACCTATCCAATATGAACAGCATACGATTAAGGTGTCGAGCAGTATTGGTGTGCATATGATTGCACCGGGTAATCAAAGTGAGAAAGATATACTGACAAAAGCCGATGCTGCGATGTATCAATCAAAGGCGATCAAAAAAGGCAGTATCACGTTTTCGGGAAACGTTGTTAAGGTTTGATGTCCGAAGGGAACCTGCAAATTTTTTATCCATACGATTAAAAACCTGATTAGTCGATAAATGGCGATCCTGATTTAATACTGGCAGATATTTTTTGTAATTTAATCTGTCGATTTAAGGTATTAAAATGTTTGCAATAGATGATCAAGTTGTCGCGACTAAAGGTGTGGAATTAGGTCCAATGGTTGTAACGGGTCAAAGCAGTGGTGGCAACTACACGCACGTTCAAGTTGATGGGTACAAATTAACTTACCCAACACGCGACTTGAAAGCAGCATAATTTACCGGACTACTTCTCCAGAAAGGTACTATGCTGATAAACAAAAGGTGGCCCTATCCATGGCTACCTTTTTTTGTATTTGGCTATCTGTTGCTATCTGCTGTGATGGCTAACTGCTGTAATGATGACTGCTGTCATGATGACTGCTGTCATGATGACTGCTGTCATGGTTACTTTCCGACAGATTCCCACATGACATGACACTCTTCTTTGGCAGCCGCAGTGAGTAATGCAATTAACGGTAGTGCTCGATTATTGATACTAACGCTCTGCTCAACAAGGTCATCACCGTTGTCATCGAGTTCTGAATCGTTGAGTTCAGATGCTCTCTGTTCTTTTGCGACTGCTGCTTTTAATTGAGAGAGTGCAGTGGCTACTTCCGATGCCTGAATCGCTCCTGGAACGGTTCCACTGTGCCCCATCATCTTTAACATTTGTAATCCAACGTCACCAAACATGGTGATATCTGCATGAGCTTTACAACTGAAAATAATGAGCATATTAATCATCCTTTTTGTGGTTGGAATATACGATGGTTATTCATCCTAGTGATATTTGATCCATGATGCAACGTATGGGATACCGCCGTTTCATGGTATTTATGTGTGATGTTCTTAATCTGGATTAACATTTATCATTAATATTATTGATAACATCCTCGCTTGCTGATTGACACAGCAAAAATGAACAAAAAAGAACAGCTATGCGAATACGTGGCTGTTCTTTTTTGCCTTTTAATATCCGGAAATTATGACAATAAATGTCGAGAGGGTTGAGTTTGAGCACTTTGTTTTCTGAAAGCCAAATTGGCAGCATGACTTTAAAAAACCGTTTCATTCGTAGTGCGACATGGGAAAACATGGCGACAGAAGAGGGGCATATGACGGATAAGTTATATGCGATCTATGAAGAGTTAGCGAAAGGTGAAGTCGGCTTAATCGTGACGGGTTACGCCAATATTGTAGAAGAAGAGAAGCCTAACGCTGGAATGATGGGGATGTACAATGATTCCTTTATCGATGAATACCAGAAACTGACGGATTTAGTCCATCACTATGATTCAAAAATAGTGATGCAACTTGCTTATGGCGGAACGAAAACCACATACAACGTTGGTGAGCGTCTAATTTACGCCCCGAGTGAAGTATGCGAAATAGGTACCCAAACTCTTGGCAAGGCGATGACTCAAGAGGAGATAGGTTACATCGTTCAAGCATTTGCGCAGGCGGGAAGAAGAGCAAAAGAGTCAGGGTTTGATGGCATAGAAATACATGCTGCCCATACATATTTGATCAACCAGTTTTTGAGCCCATACTACAATCGCCGTGAGGATCAATATGGTGGTAACCTAGATAATCGCATGCGATTCTTGCTTGAAATTTATGCTGAAACAAGAAGACTGGTTGGCGATGAATTTCCTCTTCTAGTGAAATTAACGGCCTCAGAGTTCTTTGACGGTGGGCTTACTTTTGATGAGACGCGGCTTATTTGTCAGAAGTTAGAATCAATCGGAGTGGATGCCATTATCATTTCTGGCAATATTCACGGTAAAGCCAACACATTAATTGGCGAACATTTTGATGGGTATACCATTCAAGAAGAGGGGTATTTTCACCAATATGGTCATGCGATTAGTGAAGAGGTGGATATTCCGGTTATTACTGTCGGAGGTCTAACCGATATTAATGCGATAGAAGAGATTGCCAATAACACAGGTATTCAGTATTTCGCACTATCGAGACCGTTACTCTCTGAACCGAGCTTAATTAAACGCTGGAAAGAGGGAGATCGCTCACCCGTTGAATGTGAACGATGTTCAAAGTGTCGAACGAAACGAGGTAATTTTTGTGTGGTGAATAAAGAGAGAAAGCAGCAGCTCGCTCGCCTATAAATCAGATTTAGAGTGGTTAAATGCGCGTAAGACTGGAAGCGAGTAGAAGAGGAAGCGAATAGAGTAAGAACGATCAGGGCTTAGAGTGATCTGAGTCCTGACAGGAGATAATGTTATCCATTCGGGTTCATCGAATACCAGCGATCAAGTAACTCTTTTCCATACACAACTTCCGTTTGCATGTGCATTATCATCAAGCACGCTGCCAAAATCGCACAGACGATATTAAATCGACTTGAATACCGAGCGCGGGTAGCCTTATCCCAGATCAACATGTTGAGTATCACCAGCATAAATGGGTGGGTGAACATGAGTAAGATGAACAAACCGAGATAATTTGAAATCGCCATTGACGACATAATTCAATCCATTAGTAGCAAAGACAAATACAACTTAATGGATTGAAAAGGGCTTGTACGGACAAGAGTTAAGCTTATTTATAAAATCCGACGAGCCTATCTTTTCTGTAATCTGTTATTGATATAAAGCATGATTTATTTTCTTGCTCAGTGTTCTGATGAGGGGTCTGTAACCTTCTCCATCACATAATTGGTTAAGGTCTGCCCACGAACCTCAATGACTTGTGAGTGTTTGACAATAAAACCAAAATGTTCGTAAAAAGGTCGAGCAGTAATACTGACTTCAGAATGGAAGCGAGCGATTCCTTGTATTTCTCCTTGGGCAAAAATGTGCTGCATAAGCGCGCGCCCAACCCCTTTCCCTTGATATTCATGATGACAAAAGAAGTGATCAATGAATCCATTTTCTTGTAAATCAGAGTATCCAACAATCGTTCCGTCGTATTCGGCAATGAAAGGCTTTAAGGTTTTCATGCGTTTTTGCCAAATTTTAAAGTCAAAATCGTCAGGGGCCCAAGCTCTCACTTGCTCATCAGAATAGTCACGGCAGTTAATATTTCGGACTGTGTAGAAGAATAGCGCCCATGTCGCTTTTGCATCGTCGTCACGGTAATGTCTAATGGTTAGCATCGTTTCCCTTCGATTGTCTGAGCCTATGAGAGCGCAATGGTTAAAGGCGGTTTATCCTGCTTGCATTGCGAGAATGGTTTCAATATCAAGCGTGTCATGGTATTGAGAGAAAGCAACTTCTTTCGATTTGATCGCGAGCATCGACATGCGATCGGCAAGCTCGTTTCCTTCAACGCCCACGTGCCCATTGACATGTAGAATCTTAATTTTGCTTTTTAGTTGCTGGTAACGCGCAAACATCTCTTGGATAAGCTCTAGATTTTTAATCTCACCACCTGCCTTTTTCCATCCTTTCTTTTCCCAGTTCGCTGCCCATTGAGTAACGCATTGGATTGAATATTTAGAGTCGCAAAAGATCACCGTGCTTTGGTTCGCTTCTGTCTCTTTTTTAGCCATGATTAATGCTTGGTTTAACGCATTGAGCTCTGCGGTGTTATTGGTGCCATTCGGATTGAATAACCCAAGCCAAAGAGATTCAAGTTGGTTTTGTCTATAAACTGCCACTCCAGAGCCCGCTTTGCCAGGGTTTGGATCGCAACCGCCATCGGTGAATATTTTTACCTCGGCATTTAAAGCCAAAATTTCTTGAGCAGTATAGGTTTTCACGCTATTTGCTGCCGGTTTTTTCGCTGTACTACTTCGAGAGCTGGTGGCGCTGGAAGGGCTGCTTTTACCGCCAAAAGCACTTTCTGCTTCTGATCGAGTCTTGAACGATTTGTATCGAGCACCATTGAAACCATCGACGTGGCTTTTACACGTTGCCCAATCGGTAAAAATACCCGTTTGTCGTCCTTTCCATACTACATAAAATTTTTGTGCCATGCTGACCTCTGTCTCGTTGATGACTTCAATATAACGTGCAAGGTTACGTTGACAAAGCAAAAGAGCGAAACGACCGTGCAGGTGTTCATTTATAACGCGGTTTACTTATTTGAATAACGCTCAAGAAACTGATGCGCTTCTTTTGGCGATCTGATCTGAATGAAATTGATATGTTGATAGCGCTTGTCATTCATCATTGAGAGGTATCTATCTCTATTTTTTGCGTAGGTTTTAATCGTCCATAAAATGATGGAATCTGAGCTCATAAATGACTTACGAAACGATTCTTTGTTGCCCGTTTCCGGCCATAGCTCTTTTCCGCTTAAGGTGCGTTTGATTGCCCGGGTAATCGCTTGGTAGAGAGTGCGGGAGAAAGAGTAATCTATCCAAATAATCGTATCCACATCTTTCCATTTCGTTGCTGCGGTACGGTTGTAGTTACCATCTAACACCCATGCTGGCTGATCTAATTTATGGCGTAATGCAGCGAAGAACTCGTCATCGCTGGGCTCTTGCCATTGTGGTTTCCAGTAAATTAAGTCCATTTCTAGGTAAGGGTAGTCGAGTATGGCGGCAAGCTGTTGGCTGAAGGTTGTTTTTCCGCTACCACTTGTGCCAATCACGTTGATTTTATGCATCTGTGACTCCACGGGAAATAAAGGGGGCGAAATTATAAATGACTATTTTATGAGCACCAGTGAAGAGTGGAAAAATAACGTTAAGTTGTGATGTTAATCGCTACTTGGTTTCTGCTCGCGCATCTGTGATAATCTTTGAGGACAAATAACCACTTAAATAAGATATGGCACCCATGAAACTATTAGTTCGCAACCTTGCTCGCACAACGACCGCTGAAGAATTGAAAGCACTTTTTGAAGAGCACGGCACGGTTGTTTCTAGCAATCTAGTTCTTGATGCAGAAACTGGCCAATCGAAAGGATTCGGTTTCGTAGAAATGCCGGAAATTGAAGAAGCAACAAAAGCGATGCAAGCGCTGAATATGACTAAAATAGCGAAAAACACTATTAGAGTAAAAGAAGCAAAAGCTTATTAATAGCATTTCGGTGGCATGAGTTCTGGATGCCATCGAGATTAAAAAGCACGAATACTCTCATTGTCGAATGAATAGTATTCGTGCTTTTTTTTGTGGTTATGGTAATGCATGACCGCGAGAAGTGACAAATAAGCGGTACCACTCTTCTCGTGAAAGGGTAACCGCTGTTGCGAGAGCTGAAGCTCTGATTCGGTCAAGGTTTGTTGTGCCAATAATCGGTTGAATGTTGGCAGGGTGACGAAGTAAAAAAGCCAATACAATCGCTTCACTTGGCACTTGATGTTTCTCGCTTAAATTTAAGACAAGTTGTGCCGTATTACGAATATTGGCGTCTTCCGAATGAAGTCCTGCTTCAGAATATCGACCTTGAGCTAGGCACCCCCAAGCTTGTATTTGAATGTTATTCATTTGGCAGTGTTCTAATGTCCCACTGACGAAATCGACACTCTGCATGCCTTCGTTACCAACCAATACACCATCGTTAAGCCAATCAAGTTTAGCCAAGCTCATTTCGATTTGATTCGCGACAATTGGTAGATCTAGTGCGGATTGTAAAAAACGAATTTGATGCAAGTTCATATTCGATACCCCTAGGTAATCAAATTTTCCGTCAGCGTTTAAACGTTCTAATGATGTTGCGAGATCATGCAAATCCATTAATGGATCAGGACGATGAAGAAGTAGCATATCGAGTTTTTCAGTGTGAAGTCGTTTTAGGATGCCATTGACGGAATGTGCTATCCATTCACTGGAGAAATCGTAACGTCCTGGGGCGGATTCGTCTTCTAACCGAATGCCGCATTTGGATTGAATGAACATGTCATCACGTAAAGACGGGGTTTGTTTCAAGACAGCTCCAAAAGCAATTTCTGCTTTATTAAAGGTGTAGATATCAGCATGGTCAAAAACAGTAATACCTGACTCTAATGCCGTATGAATAACTTCATTCGCTTGTTGAATGTGCTCATTCGTCACAGGGTTGTTATTCCAACCGCCTCCTAACCCCATGCAGCCATACGCAATTTGACTGGTTTTGGGTAATGGGTTTGTTAGTGGGATGTTTCGTTCAGTGTTCATCATGGCATGTCCATTTTGCGGAGGTTTATGGTTATTCTATTGTTCGGTGATTTAAAGTGAAGAGGCGTAAAAAGAATTCATTGTTTTGTATATCGAACAAAGCTTTTGTGAGTGGTAATATTAGGTCAACGAAAGTAGGAGTGATGTGTCACTAGGTATATATAAAAAATGGAACATAAAAGGATTCAACGGTTAATGCTGTTTGTGGAGCTCGCAAGGCAGCTTAACTTTACTAAGGCAGCGCAACAGTTGGGTATATCCAAGGGGTATCTTTCTGAGCAGATAAAGTTGCTTGAGAAAGAGTTACAGTGCCCACTGTTGATTCGCACAACGCGAAGTGTTCGTTTAACTCAAGAAGGTGAGCATGCTTATGCTCAAGGCTTGGCGATTCGTTCTCAGGTCATCGATCTTGAACGGAATATCATTCAAGACCACAACCAAATTAGCGGCCTACTGCGACTGACCGCTCCTAAAATGTTTGCAGAGACCTATTTATTTGAGCTGTGTGCTCAGTTTCGAAGCCTCCACCCTGATGTTCAGTTTGAAATAAATTCTAGCTACACAACTTTCAACTTAAACCAACAAGAAATTGATCTCGCATTTCGAGCGACAAATCTGCCTCCTGATAATATGGTGGCGGTGAAGCTGTTTCCATATCAGCATGTTTTGGTTGCTTCCCCTGAATATTTAAGTACTTATGGCATACCTGAACAGGTGAGTGATCTTGAATACCACCAGTGTTTGACGACGTTACATCAGAAATATTGGCCATTAAAAAATCAAGAAATATTGGTCAATGGTTGGATCTCGACGAACGAAAATCATCTATTGAAGAAGCAAGCACTGGCAGGAAAGGGGATTGTTCGGATTGCAAAGTACTACGTAGAGGAGGAGATAAAGCAAGAAAAGTTAAGCTGGGTATTGCCATTAGAGACACTACCCGAGCCAAACCATCTTTATTTACTTTATCCTCAAGTGATATACCCATCACTGAAATTGAAAACCTTTGTTACGTTTGTCCGTGATTATTTTTCAAGCATTTAAGCGTTCTTCACTTTCACCTTGTCAGCTTTTTTTTGAGGTAAAATTTCAGTAATAGAGCCAGATTCAGGGGATGAGCTTGAACCATTGTTCTGTTGTTTCTTTTTAGGTGACTGTGACTGCTTTACATGTATTGCTTGGTTACGACCATTGGCTTTCGCTTCATACAATGCGGTGTCTGCGGCTTTAACAAGTGCCTCTGTGGGAGCATTCATATCTGGATAGGTGACCACGCCAATCGAGACTCCAAGTTGACCTAAAGAGAGTCCTTTCATATCAAGATGTAGGTTGTGGATTTTCTTAACGATCGAATTGGCAAGTTCAATGGATTCTTCAACAGAACAGTTCGGGCTGAGTACCGCTAACTCTTCTCCGCCTAGGCGATATGCTACATGCTCTTGAGCAATATCATCTTTCAATAAACTGGCAACCTCTTTTAAAACATAATCTCCAGCATCATGTCCGAAGTTGTCATTGAAGCGTTTGAAGTGATCCAAATCTAGCATTAGCAAAGACATTGGTGTTTTGTCTTGGCTTGCGCGTAACCACTCTTGGTCGATGGTTTCTTCAAAGTATCGACGATTAAATAGCCCTGTAAGAGGGTCGCTTAATGCTTGAGATCTGAGTTTTTCTTGTAGGTTTAGGTTGGCTAACGCTAAGCCCAAATGCTCTGCAATAGTAAAGGCTAACTGTTTGGTTTCCTCAGGGATTAGCTCATCACTGCTATCAAAATAGAGATGAAACATGCCGATAGTGTTGCCATGAGCCGTTAAAGGTACGCACAGTGTTCGTCCTTCTTGTTGGCAATTATCCATATGGTTACAAGGAAGTTGGTGGTAGTCATCATGAGATAAATGATACCTGCCTTTTCTTAGAGCCCAACAGTCGTGTGGCGCATACACTTTATTGGCTGGCCATTCGCCACCCCAGTCGAGTTTAACTTCTAGTTGGTTACGTGATTCTCGCATGATAGAGACGCTGCCGTTAATGTCCCCAAGGATCCTAGGAATAATATCGGAAACCACGGCTTGTGCTTCATTGATGTTGTTACAAGCGGCAAGCATATTGGCTAATCGGTGTAATAGCTCAATCTCTTGTGTACTTTGGCGGATCCTATCTTCTTGTTTGCTTCGTTCTTGTTTGACTAAATGGAGAATTTTCCGATTACTGTACCAAGAGAACAGTAGCAGAGTGAGAAATGAACTTCCCATCAGAGCAAAAACGATATATTCGAGATCTTTTGCCATTGAATAAAGCGTCGTCATTGGCATTGCGAGTCGAAGAATATAGCTGGAGTCGTGGTCATGGTCGTCTAATGGAAGTTCAATTTTCTTGGCAACGTACAACATCTCTTGGTTAAGCGTTGAGCTGTAGTGTTGTGATAACCCATTGAGTCCACTTAATGCAGAGATAACCTCAGGGCGATTACTGTGATCATCTTGTTGTGAAACTTCTCGTGGAGTCAGTTGTGAATCACCAAGTACTTTTCCTGAGCTGTGAATAATTGTAAAACGGCGGCCAGTCTTCGCTTGAGATAAGGTATTAAGAAATTGGTCGACCTCTGTCTCTGACATGTCGTAAAGATCGATCTGTTTCTCTTTAATTTCATGAGTGACGTCATCAACTAAGCTGAACATGTAGTCGCTGACGATTTTTGTGAGCCAACTATTGAGGGTTTGATTATATAAATACCCGCCAAAAACCATGGATACAATCAAGGCGAATATTGGAAGATACTGAAATCGACCAAATGACGTTGTGTTCATACTCTCTCCTAGCCTAGCGATATATTACTCGATTGTTCTATGACAACCTGTTCTCTATTGAATGATAGAGCTGCCGAATGATTTACGGCATATCATTTCAGTGTAGTGTGTTGAAGGCAATTTGTATCATTTGCGATCACATTAATGCAATAAATTGCTTACATATGGAACGGCAATCTACATCTAAGAGGTTGATTTATAGTAATGAGATTTGGTGATTGGTAATGGATTAAATACATCAAAAGGATCTGGGAGGAGTGTCTGTTGTTCATGTAAAAACTTAACCAGCTGAATGGTTCAGCTGATTAAGCTTATGCTGGTCTATTCGATGGTTGAACGGTGACGGTATTTGCCTTTTAGCGTTCCGCTATCGCAATTGATAGTAAAGTCTAGAGCCACTTTTTGATAATAATCGACATATGTCTCTTTTTGTTCCTCTACTTGCTCATTTTCTAGCACTTCTAGCTGCATTGTTTTGGTGTTGCAGTAATAAGCCCAATCAAGGTTGTTTGTTTTTAAATCAATTTTATTTCCAATATTGGTGTTAACATAATTGTTATATAAACCAGAGACATCCAGTAAGAAATCATTGTCATCATTCGAGTTAAAAGCATTTTCAACTTTTAAGCTGGTTGCTGTAATGGCACTGGTCGAGTCTTGGACAATCGTTACATTTCGATTAGCCAGTTTTGGATAAGTTGAATCTGTTTCAATAGATAAGTAGCTATTACCATTGATTGGATCTTTTACCGTTAAATTGACTCGGTACTCAGTTTTGCGATTATATGGGTCAGTTATTTTTGCGAGAAATACGTAGATTTCCCCAGGTTCCATGTCTTGTGGATCGATTGAAGCAGTCGTTGCGCTGAGTTTTTTTACTGGAATGAAGTGCATACCTCCACTTAAGTGGCTCCATTCGATCGTTATTGGTGCTGCGGCATCAGAAGCTTGTGTTATGCCAAGAGTAAATGGAGACATTTCTGTAAGGAGTTGATCTTGCGTTACTTCAATGTTGAATGCGAGCGTGGTATCAAAGTCAAATGATGCATAATGATTATAACTTTCATCAAAAAGCATTACGTTATAGCTGTTGTCGACTTCTAGATCTTTGGTGAAGTTGATCGTAACCCAAGGGCCATCTGCCGAAATGGTATACATGTCATCTTGCAGTAACTCTCCTAAACTCGATTTTCGCAACTCAATATTCTTTAGATCTTGGGGTGCGGGAGCCGGCATGACTAAAATGGTTTGACTTGGTTGAAGTGGGTTTGAATTGGTATGCTTAATCTTTGGTGATTGTTCATTGAAGTACCAACGTTTGCTGAAATTATCAAAAATATCACCCGATTTAATGCCTTGCCTTGCAGGAAAACTAATCGCGGATCCCAACATCATATCTGTCCAAGATACATTTTGTATGTCACGAACCCCTTGAATGCTTATGTCAATCTCAGCAATATTTGAATAGTTAGGAGATACCACTACTTTGTCTCCATTCGCCCCTTGTATTTCATAGTGGCCTGCTGTGGGGTAGCTACGAATATAACCACTAAGCGGTAAGGTTGTGCGTAACCAAATATCGCCATCGAACTGATCTGGTTGAGATAAGTTGGCCTTGGCAGTCATACTGTAGGTACCTTGATTATAATTTAGGCTCCTGACAATTTCGTTATCTTTGAAGTATAAGTGGGCTCCGTTGATGGAGATACTCTCATCCCCAGTCAAACTCATCCTATATTCAACATTATTTTCGGAAGTAATTGTTTGTTGAATATGCGCACCGTAACTTGCCGTATATGGATTTCCATCGGCAGTATGTTTTAAATCAACGGTACTAATATCCCCTTCAAATTCTAAGTAATGATTGTTTTTTTGCAGAGAGCTAAATGTTGCTGTCGTTTGACCTGTGATATCGCCAAGCCCTTCAACGTTACAACTATTAAATGTAATGCTCAGTGTTTGATTGTTTAGTGTTGCGGTATAGGTGCCAGTACCGTTGCTATCAAAAAGGCATTCTGCTGTTGTTGTTCCATCTTCTAGATTGAGTTGATGGAGTACACTAATAACAACATTTGATAACGCAACGGGTTGTTCAAGGGTTTCTAGGCTATTTGCTGCAAATATGGCATTTTGCTGAGAAAGCTGCGCTAAAGTATCGCTATTACCGCCACTAGTATTACCACCACTACTACTGCCACCGCCGCCTCCACATCCTGCAATTGAAGAGGTTAAGATGAGTATTGGTACAATGCTATGTTTCACGCTTACATCCTTATATAAAAAAGTGATAATTTGACTTTATTTTATAAGCTGAATAATTACTCTAGGTGTTAGCTATTCGCAATAACCCTAATAAAATTATGTGATTGTAGTAACCTTATGTGCAATGAAGTTCTCATGAAGGAGGGGGGAGAGGCTTTAGCCGTTCGATAATTCTATTTTACGTAGTGGTATAGAGACGTGGTACAGATATATGGAAATGCAGTAAACGATTTAGGGAATGGAGTAGACATAAAAAAGGAGACGAACTGATAACTGTTATCTCCTTAGTGCTGACTCAGCTGATTTTAGGTTCTCACCTAGCTATTTTCTAATTCTCTTAAATACAGATAAACCGTGTCTTTAGATATTCCTAATGCTTCAGCGACGAGTTGAACACTGTCTTTATATTTGAAAATGTTGAGCCCGTGAAGTTTAGTGACGACCTCGCGATTACGCTTTGAAGGTGCAATTTCGCCGTTTTTCCAGGTCTCTTCTTTTATGGTGCTAATCGTACTGGTGATGGTCTCATCGATATTTTGCGCGAAGGTTTCTGGCGATTGTGAAATATCACAGCAAGCAGTGCTTGGAGGGAGCATCGTGCGTAGGAAAGATTGCACTGGCGCATCCATGTCCACATTTATGCACAATAGGCCAATGGGAACATCTTGCGGGTTCCTTACAATCGTGGTGATTGAGTGTAATGTTTTCCCACAAGAGGTTTTAGTAAGGTAAGAGTCAGAGATATCTTTCCCTTCCTTTAGTTTGAGTAAGGCTAGATTGGTAATGGGAGCGCCGTGACCTCTTCCGGTAACATGACCATTGGCAATTTTCACTATAGATGGATTCTCACTGTCGAGGCTATGCAGTACCACCTCCGTGTATTCTCCATACATCCGTGCGATCCCATCCACCACATTAGACATCGAGTTAAGAATATCGTAATCATTTTGAGTAAAAGCCGTGATTTCCAATGTTATTACCTTTAAATGCTTGTTATACCAATCTATTTCACTGGCTGACCATTGCTGAGTGACGAGCGAGGTGCTATGCCGACATAATATCGATGATGGTGCTATCAGTTGCTGTCATACCGCAACTTACCATTGACCCCACGTTTTTGATGGTCTGCTCAACCTCTTTTGCCACAATACCTTGCCCCTGAACGGAACTATTATTCATCGCCATCATAAATGAACGAACGGCCGTTGAAGAAGAGGTACATACTTTCATTGCGCAAGAGGATTTTGCGCCATCGCAGATCATTCCTGAGCTATCACTGATCACGTTTTGAATCGCAAAGCAGGACTGTTCAAATGATCCACCAGCAAGATAAACAATCGCCATTGAAGCCGCTGCACTGGTTACGGTATTACCACAGAAAGCAGAGAGTGGCGGATAGTGTGACTTGATATAAATCGCACCAAGGTGGCTTAAAATCAGTGCGCGCGCTAAATCTTCTTCTGATTTACCAAAGGCTTTTGCAGCGATCGTAACGGGAATGGTTGCCGCGATCCCTTGGTTGCCACTGCCAAAATTACTCATAGCAGGCAGAGTGGCTCCACCCATACGCGCATCAGAAGCGGCAGAGGTGTACATCTGAATCTTCGTCATCAGATCTTCGCCGATGATTCCGTTGGATATATTTGATTGAAATGTACGGCCAATTTCTAAGCCGTAGGGATTGGTCATCCCTTCATTGGCCAGTTTTTCGTTGAGATCGGCCGCATCTAATATAAATGAAATATCAGCAAACGGTGCCGATAGGGCGAATTCGTAAATGGCTTTGATGTTAATATCAACCCCATCACAAATCGATGCAGTGGCTATTTTATCCGTCAGTGGTGCTTCAAAGGTTACGGTGCCATTTACTGTTTTGCGAAGAATGTTAGTGTGGCCACCGCTGATCGTTACGCAAGCTTCATTTTGGGCGTGACGTGCGGTCACTGAGCAGTAAATAAACTCTTCCGTATCAATTTTTTTTACGCTGATGGCTCCGCTATCTATTAGCTTTTGAGCAGCATCGACTTGATCTTGTGTTATTCCAGCGAGAACTTCTAGACCCGCATTTGGGTTACCAGCAATAGCACCTGCCGCTGCCGCGATCGGTAAACCTATTTTCCCAGTACCAGGGACAAATACACCCATTGAGTTTTTATAGAGATTGGCCGATACCAATACTTCAATGGCATCTGGCACAACGCCATTTAATTCTTGAACAGCTAAAGAAGAGGCATAAGCAGCAGCAATTGGTTCGGTACAACCAAGAGCGGGTTTAACGACTTGCTTGATAATTTGAATGTACTGTTGCCATTCTTGTTTCATGATCGACGCCTTCATAAAGTAAGCATTATTTGTAATTGCTTAAGGGATTTTTATAGCACGATTCCATGAGTCACTTACTTCCCTAATATGTGCTGTTTGATGGGCGACATCTTACCTGTTGTTGTGAATGGTTTTGTGCTTTTCCTCAAGTAAACTTGATATTTTTATCATAAATAGTTGAGTTTTTTTGATTGTTGGCATTATTTAGGCTTATTCGTGCTATTTCCTCAATATTTGATGAGAAATAACTGAAAGGCGTTGAACCCTGATTTCGCTCGGGTTTATAGCTTTCTAGAAGATAAGAAGATAAGAAGATAAGAAGATAAGAAGATAAAAAAGCCAGAAGTGAGGACCTCTGGCTTTGATGTGTTGGTTTTCTATTTACTGTGCGACTTCATCGACCAAATACAAAATAGACTGATAAGGAATACCGCTGTGGTGAGATAAGCCAATTTCACAGGTTCTACTATTACTAAACCCACGCGTACAGTGTGCAGGCACTTGCTCTTTTAATGGATGAACCGCCGCTTGATTGAGCTCTGGCGTAGTAAATCCTTTATCTCCAGCCCAGCCACAGCATTGAATGTGCTCAGGAACAATCACATCCGTGGCACATGCTTTAGCAAGTTTGAACATGTCAGATTCCAGCCCCATGCGACGAGAACTACAAGTCACATGCAACATCACCGTCTCTTCAATAGGAGCAAGGTTGAGATGTGGCAGTAGGTATTGAGTGACAAATCCTGTGGGTTCTAAAACCGTCATCGGCTGGGTGAATTGCTCAATGCTACGTTTAGCGCAAGGGCTGGTATCCATCAATACTGGGTATTTCCCTTGCTGACTTGCTTGCCATAGCGACGCTTCTAACTGCTGAGATTTCTGCTGCGCGACATCATTCATCCCTTTGCTGTCATAGGGCATACCACAGCATTGATCATTGAGCTTATTTGGGATAATCACCTCGAAGCCGGCTTTTTCAAGTAGTGACAATGTAACTTTTGTTAAGGGGCGTTGATCACTCGCATCTTGTTGTTGCCCCATGGTTCGGCTCGCACAAGAGGGCATATAGACGACTTTCTTATCTTCATTTTCTTCCGTCGTGTTTTTTTGATGAAGCACAGATTTTGCAATATCGTGAGGGTTAGACTGAGGATATTCTGGCAGCCAAACAGGTGTTTTACCTTGGGTGAGGGAGCGAACACCATTGGTTAGCTTACCAACAGCGGCTTTGCCGATGATTTTAGTCGCAATTTGATTACTCTTAAGACCTGCTTTCGTTAACGTGGTGGTGGTTTCAAAATGATCGGCTGTCCATTTCGCAATGGGTGTGAACTTTTGATATTTGGCGGTACGCAGTTGTTTGACTAAATCACCAGTATTGATTCCTACTGGGCATCGCTCGGCACAAAGCCCAGTCGCCGCGCAGGTATCTAAACCTTGGTACTCAAATATCTTTTCGAGTTCACTGGCTTCAACTGTCTCTCCTGCCGTTCGTCTGCGCTGAAGCTCCCGATAAAGAACAATACGTTGGCGAGGAGAGAGAGTTAAAGTTCTTGATGGGCACACGGGTTCGCAGAAACCACATTCGATACAGCGATCAACAAGTGGATCGGCTGCTGGCATGGGCTTAAGGTTTTGAATATGCGAATGCGGGTCGTCATTAATGATAACGCCTGGGTTCAACAGACCTTGTGGATCAAATAAAGCTTTGATCTGCTGCATGAGCGAGTAACCATCTTTTCCCCACTCCAATTCTACATAAGGAGCCATGTTACGACCGGTGCCATGTTCCGCTTTCAGTGAGCCTTGATATTTTACGGCAACTAATTCAGCAACATCATCCATGAACCCCCCATAACGGTCGATCTCTTCTTGTGAGTCAAAGCCTTGAGTGAACACAAAGTGTAGGTTTCCCTCTAAAGCATGACCAAAAATAATCGCTTCATTATAATGGTATTTATCGAATAGAGCCTGTAGATCGCGCACACCATTGGCGAGGTTTTCAACTGGGAAGGCAACATCTTCAATGATAACGGTTGTGCCTACTTCTCGAACTGCACCCACCGCAGGGAACATGCCTTTTCTGATCCCCCACAAGGTAGCAACCGTTGACGCTTGGGAGGTAAATGGAATCGATTCGATGATGCAAAATTCAGTCAGAGATTCCATGATGCATTTACATTGTAAATCCAACTCTGCTTGATCACTGGCATGAGACTCCACAAGAATAGAGGCCGCTTCTATATCTAGGTGTTGAATAAATGCTGGCATTCCCGGTTTGTCTGCTACCGAACGCATTGCTCGACCATCCATCATCTCAACTGCCGCGACAGGGGCGTGAGAAAGTTTGGTTACGGCTTGGCTTGCTTCTTCTATATTCGAAAATACCAATAAAGCTGATGCTTTGTGAGAGTGTTCGATGACGGTGTTATAAGTGATTTCGGCGATAAATCCGAGAGTGCCCTCTGAACCAATCATCAAATGTTCGATGACTTCAATCGGGTCGCTATAGTCGACTAATGCGTTAAGCGCATAACCCGTAGTATTTTTTAAACGATATTTATGACGAATGCGTTCTGTTAGCGCGGGATTATTTTCTGTCTCCGCACATAAGTTTTCTAGTCCTTCAATAAGCTCAGGACGAATCGCTTTAAATGCGGCAATACTCTCTTTGCAACCGGTATCTAGGATGGAGCCATCACTAAATACTATTTTCATACTATCGACCGTTCGGTAAGAGTTCTGTGCAGTACCGCAACACATACCACTGGCGTTGTTTGCTGCAATACCACCAATTTTACAGGTATTAATTGAGGCCGGATCAGGGCCTATTTTTCTCTGGTATGGCGCAAGGTATTTGTTTGCATCAGCACCGATAACGCCAGGTTGGAGGATAATTTTGTTTCCATTGTCGAGGATCTTGTGATCTCGCCAGTCGTCAGTTAGTGTGATTAAAACGGAATCGGATACAGCTTGGCCTGAGAGACTAGTGCCTGCGGCTCTAAATGTGCAACTGATGTCTAACTCACGGCAGCTTTGAATAGCAAAAATAACTTCATCTAAATGGGTTAACCGCAGAACAATTTTTGGGATGAGACGATAGAAACTGGCATCAGTGCCATAAGCGAGTCGCTTCGCTTCTTGAGTGATAATTCGTTTAGAGTCTATTTGCGTGGCAAGCAACGCTTCTAAAGTCAAATAGCGATCTCGTTGCTCATTCGTCTCTGGTTTGTTCATGCTAAGTTCCTGTGTATTGGTTTCTCAGTTTAAAGACTGATTGTTGTTTATTTATATTCTAGTAATAACACGGTCTGTGAGTTAAATCCGTGAGCCCCGCAAGTCGCCCCGATGATCGCGTGTCGTTAAGTCCAAAAGGGTGACATTAAGGCCTAAGGTCTGCCTTGTTTCTTCACTTGGTTAAAGCAAGAAACAAAACAAGTGTCGGGGTAAACAGGCCCTAATGTCATTTTCTCAGCTTATGTGTCAATTACTCGATTAGTTCATTAATGCATCGGTTAAGTGGACGCCATAAATAAGCACTAAACCAATTAACCCTGTTGCGATTAAATAGTAGAAGGTTGGGATGATGGTTTTGCGTAAAGTGGCACCTTCGCGACCAAGCAATCCAACGGTTGCCGATGCGGCTACCACATTGTGAATTGCAATCATGTTACCTGCTGCGGCACCTACGGCTTGCAATGAAACAACCACCGCACTTGAGATAGACAGGGTTTGAGCTACCTCGAACTGGAATTGGCTGAACATCATGTTAGAGACGGTATTCGAGCCTGCGATAAAGGCACCTAATGCACCAATGGTGGCACTGAGCATTGGGAACGCTTCGCCCACTAGCCCTGAAGCAAAGTTGGCGGTTGTGACAGGCATACTGGCTAAATCTGCGGCATTGACACCCGAGTTAATGAAGATTCGCACCATAGGAATGGTAAACACAAGAACGAAGCCGGCACCGATCAATGTCTTACTCGACTCGCCAAATGCTTTAGCCAGTGGCGCAGCACTACGAGCTTGGAATATCACCGCGACAAGAGCGACAAAGACGAGGATTCCACCGGGTAGATAGAGCGGCTGAATGGCTGCACTGATCCCTGTTTCACCAAGAATATTGCTAAAGGATAAACTGACACTTTTTAGTAATCCTTTGAACTCAGGGCTGACTCGGCTCGCGACTAACGTGACGGCTAGAAGAACATAAGGTGCCCATGCGACAGCAATGTTCATTGGCTTTGTTTTGTCATCATTAAGGTCGATTTTAAGTGATCCTAACCATTCTGCTGGCCATTTGTCTTCGCTTTCAAAATCCCACTTTGATTTAGGTACTAAGAAGCCTTTTTTAGCTGCAGTAACGACGATCGCAAGGCCGATCAATCCACCGATTAGAGAAGGGAACTCTGGCCCAAGAAAAACGCCCGTTAACGCATATGGAATCGTAAAGGCAAGACCAGCGAAAAGAGCAAACGGTAGAATGTCTAATCCTTCCGTCCAGCTTCTGTTTTTACCAAAGAATCGTGTCAGCATCATTGCCATGAGTACTGGCATTAATGTCCCGACGGTTGCGTGAATCATCGCGACATTAGAGGTGATTTGTTGCAGATAAATGTCCCAAGTTGAGCCATTTGCAACCAGCACTTCCCCAATTCCATGAGTGTCTAACCCACGGTTTACCCCAACAATGATTGGTGTTCCTACCGCCCCAAATGAAACTGGGGTGGATTGGATCATCATGCCCATCAATACCGCTGCAAGAGCTGGAAAACCAATCGCGACAAGTAAAGGTGCTGCGATAGCCGCAGGGGTTCCAAAACCAGAAGCTCCTTCGATGAACGAACCAAAACACCAAGCAATGATGATGGCTTGAACACGTCGGTCGGTTGAGACATCAGTAAAACCGTTACGGATGGTGGTGATGGCTCCGGTGTGTTTTAAAGTGTTTAATAAAAAGATAGCGCCAAACACAATCCAGAGTACTGATACGGTGATACCTAAACCTTGAAAGACAGACGCTAACACACGGTTAACGGACATGTCCCAAAAGACGAGGGCAATGATAACCGTCAAACCAAAGGCGACGGGCATGGCTTTTTTGGCTGGCCAATTAAGACCAACAAGTAAAATTGCCGCAATGACAATTGGCGAAAAGGCGAGTAGTGCTAATATTGTTTCACTCATGGGTACTTCCTCGTACAACATTTCCTATCGGACTATTATTGTTTTTATCGTTATGGGTAGATCTAATTTTTGTCGTTATGGGCAAAATGTCTATTGTTGAATTATTCACACTTAATTTAACAAATGTGACTGGGTTGTTAATTTCAGGTGACATTACCCCTTTATTTTTTATTGATATAGGGAAATAATGAAAAAGATTGATTCCAAAAGTGATGTAATAGAATGAGAGCAGATGACTTAATCCTTTTCTCCCAAGTGGTAGAGATGGGCACTTTTAGTAGGGTGGCAGAGCAGAATAACCTTACAAATTCAGTAGTTAGCAAAAGAATTGCGCGGCTTGAAGAAGATTTAGGGGTTCAATTATTATACCGAACAACGCGTAAATTAACGCTTACCGAAGCGGGTAAAGCGCTGGCGCATGGTGCGAAAACTGTGAAGCTCGCCGCTGGTGAGGCTATGGAAGCAGTTTCAGGCTTTGGGGAGAATGTGACAGGGCATATTAAAATGTCTGTCCCAAGTATTTCGGGAGATTTGATCTTGGCGGATGCGGTAGCTGAATTCTGCAATATGCACCCAGGTTTGAGTGTAGATATGTCGTTAGATAATAAATTTGTCGATCTTATTGATGGTGGCTTCGATTTAGTGATTCGAACAGGTTACTTGGAAGACTCAAGTTTAAAAGCAAGGCATATCATTGATTCTCAATGGGTGGTGTGTGCTTCACCTTCTTATATTGCGAAGAACCGAAAACCATTAAAGCCAGAAGATTTGGTGGAACATAATTGCCTTCAATATGCTTATCAAACCACGGGAGCGTCAGAGTGGGAGTTTAAAGGGAAAAAGGGCAATTACATTGTGCATGTATCAGGAAGCTTTTCGACCGATAATGCGACTGCGCTAAGAAAAGCGGCACTTGGTGGCCATGGCGTGGCGTACGTACCTCGATGCTTGGTGTATCACGACATTCGTAACGGTCAGCTGGTGGATATTTTTCCTGATCTTGTCGGTAAAAAACTTGGGATTTACGCGGTATACCCTTTTACGCGACAACCGCCTAATAAGGTAAAGCTACTGATTGAGCATATACGGACACGATACCTCACCATTTCGCACTATTTCTAGAAATTAGGTGGTTTCTTATTGTTTATTGATCTTGTTGATAGTTATCATTTTGCATTTAGATGATAATTATACTCATTTACCCTTGTGTGTTGTGAGGGTATAGGGATTTGTCGAGAGCCGAAGGTGCTCTGATATCCTCACTGACGTAATAATATAGGAACAGGAAATGAATGAATTTGATCGCTTTGTCATTGCTCGGGCGCTGCATGTGTTTGCGGTTGTGCTTTGGATTGGAGGCGTAGCATTTGTTACTACCGTTTTAATCCCTGCCCTTAGAAAGATGCCAGAGAAAGAGAGTCGACTTGCCTTGTTTGAACAGTTGGAAGGCAAGTTTAGCTTTCAAGCTAAGATAACCACATTGTTAACTGGGCTATCGGGTTACTACATGCTCGAAGTGATGAATGCGTGGGACCGATATTTGCACCTTCAATTTTGGTGGATGCATCTTATGACGTTTGTCTGGGCTATTTTCACTCTGGTGTTGTTTGTATTGGAGCCTTTAGTGCTGCATAAGTGGTTTCATAAACAAGCAGAAACTGACAGCGACAAATCATTTTCCATGCTGCATTTAATGCATAAGGTACTGCTGACGTTGAGTTTAGTGGCGGTAGTTGGCGCGGTAGCGGGTGCTCACGGGTATGTGTTTACGTTTTGAGTTAAGTTTTTGTAAAAGAAAACCACCGCGTCCATGCGGTGGTTTGGTCGGCGGCCAAACCGAGTGTTAACAGAATAGTGGCGAGAATTCGGTAAGATCGAGATTCAAGAAATTTAGATTACGCAGCATCCTCATTCGTGCTTTCATCCAGATCAAATGACGCATCAATTAAACGTTTGGTGTAGTCATGCTGAGGTGTATTGAAAATATCTTCTGCTGTTCCTTGCTCCATGACCTCTCCTTTTTGCATCACCAATACACGATCGGACAGTGCTTTTACGACACTAAGATCATGGCTGATGAATAAGAAGCCAATATTGTGTTTCAATTGAATCTCTTTAAGTAGCTCGATCACGGTAAGTTGAACGGAACGATCCAAGGCTGATGTTGGTTCATCAAGCAAGATAAAAGAGGGTTCTAGAATGAGTGCGCGTGCGATGGCGATTCGTTGACGCTGCCCCCCAGAAAACTCATGTGGATAACGATTGATGGCACTCGTTTCGAGGCGAACTTCCTCTAGGGCTTTGCATGCTCTTAATAGACGATCCGATTTTGACAGGTGTGGCTGGTGAACCATTAAACCTTCAGTGATGATTTCCCCTACAGTCATACGTGGAGACAGTGAACCATATGGATCTTGGAAAACCATTTGAATATCTTTTTTCAGAGAAAAACGCTCTTTGTCTGTTAATAAACTGACATCTTGACCCTTGAATTGAATCTTTCCTGAAGAGGGGAGTAAGCCAATGAGAGCTCGTCCTAGTGTTGATTTACCTGAACCCGATTCGCCAACAATGCCTAAAGTTTCGCCTTGCTTCAAATTTAACGAGATGCCTTTAACCGCTTCAAAATATTGATTTCTACTTTCGATGAAATGAGGTTTTATGAGAAATTTAACTCGAATATTTTCAGCAGAAAGCAACATTGGAGCCCCTGTTTCTACTGGAGATTTATTTCCTTTTGGGATCGAGTTGATTAACATCTCCGTATATTCATGGGTGGGGTTTTGGAAGAGAGTTTGAGTGTGTCCTTCTTCAACCACATCCCCTTTACACATCACGATCACTCGATCGGCAAAGTGTTTAACGACGCCTAAGTCATGGGTAATGAACAAAATCGCCATTCCCATTTTCTGCTGAATCTCTTTGATTAAATTAAGAACCTCAGCTTGCACCGTTACATCAAGTGCCGTTGTCGGTTCATCTGCAATGAGTAAATCAGGCTCGTTGATTAAGGCCATCGCAATCATGATTCGTTGAAGCTGCCCGCCAGAAAATTCGTGTGGATACTTACTGTAAGCCTGCTCGGGCCTAGGGAGGTGTACGAGTTCAAACAGTTCTAAGACCTTGATCTTTGCTTGACGTTTATTGATTGAACGATGACACATGATCGCCTCTGCAACCTGAATACCAACGCGCATATACGGATTCAGTGATGTCATGGGTTCTTGAAAAATCATCCCAATTCGATTTCCGCGTATCTTTTGCATCTGTTTGTCATTCTTTGAAAGTAATGACTCGCCTTCAAACATAAGGCTCGATTCAGGATCGACAATGGCATTACCTGGCAATAAACGCATAAGCGCACTGCTGGTCACCGATTTCCCCGATCCTGACTCCCCGACGATCGCGAGTGTTTCATTCTTATTGAGGTC
Organism: Vibrio cortegadensis; assembly: GCF_024347395.1. Classification (NCBI taxonomy): domain Bacteria; kingdom Pseudomonadati; phylum Pseudomonadota; class Gammaproteobacteria; order Vibrionales; family Vibrionaceae; genus Vibrio; species Vibrio cortegadensis. Next base: position 288,626 of record NZ_AP025473.1, on the reverse strand, counting down.
GAAGCTGACCTGATTTACAGCGTTAACTACACCACCATTAGTCGTAAAACTTACGGAGAGATTACGAACTTCTAAGAGAGCATGAGACAGCATTGAATATCCTTATCAATTAATCACGCATGAGCGGGGTGGTAGGTCTGAGTAAATTTTGAGTTTATTAAATTGTTGATGTGTCTGTTCAATTTCGCCGAACGTCACTAACCATTGAGCATCTCGTTGGGCATGGCAGAACACGGCCATATGATGGAGTAGATCATCACAATGTTTAGAAAGGGCAGAGTGGACGCTAGCAATGATTCTCGAAGGCTCTATCGATAAAAACTGTAACAGAGCGTAGGATTGATTGAGTGATGTAAAGGCCTGATTAGGACGCCCAAGTTGATTATATATTTGGGATTGAGACACGGCGGCATCTTTTAAACCTGAAAGTAAACAAGCAAATTGACAAGGTTTAACATGGTGATCATTCACCGCAGTTTGAATATGAGTCGGCAGGTGGTGTAGGACATCTTCATACAAATAATGGGCTTCGGGCCAGTGTCCCTGTTCCATAAGTTGCTCGGCTTTTAAGTAGCGAGTCCAGCACTGTTGCAATTCCATATTGAGTCTCTCCATCGTTCATTCTGCGCTTATTAGAATGCAAATTAATCTCAATTGCAAATGCTTATCATTACATTTATTGAAAGTGAATTGTCTAATTAATGTTCAGTTAAACGCGAATGTTGCCTAAGTCACTAAAATACTTATGAATTGCATCTACACTGAACTTATATGAAGTATTTTTACAGGATGTAGGAGGCGGTAATGGCGATTAAACAATTATCTTCAGAGCAGTTATATCAAGTAGCAGATCTTGAAATGCTACCGTGTAAATCGACCAAAGAACTGGCCCCCATTGATGAAATCGTAGGACAAGAACGCGCCCAAAAAGCGGTTGAATTCGCGATGTCGATCAAAGAGAAAGGCTATAATATTTACGCAATTGGGCAAAATGGCCTCGGTAAACGCACCATGATTTTGCGTTACTTGAATCGTCATCCACATGAAACAGAGCAGCTGTTTGACTGGTGTTATGTCACTAATTTTGATGATGTGCGTACGCCGAAAGTATTGAAGCTTCCACAAGGCGTAGGGAAAAAGCTTAAACAAGATATTGAAAAGTTGATGACCAAATTGGTCAAGGCGATGCCTTTGGCTTTTGATAATGAAATGTACTTCAGTCGTGCGGATAAACTGAAAACACAACTTGATAAAAAACAACAAGTTGCTCTTGAAGGGATCAGCAATGAAGCCAAAAGCAAAGGTGTGAGTTTAACTCTGACGAACCAAGGGGACTACCAGTTTGTCGCCATGAATGGTGAGGAGTTACATACTGAAGAGAGCTTCGATGAGTTATCGCCTAAGCAGCAAAGTGAATTTGATAAGACCATTGATTTCCTTGAAGTCAGCTTACGCAATATGTCTCGTGATTTAACGGAGCTTGAAGAGACTTTCTCTGAAAAAATTCAAAAGCTGAATGACGATGTAACGCTCGATGTGATTACCCATTTTATTAAGCAGCTAAAAGCCGATTACAGTCAGTATCCAGAGATAAAAAAACACCTCACTGAACTGCAAAAAGACATTGTTGAAAATGCCGATATTTTCCTTGAAGAGGGGAATGAGCAAGCTGAAATTGCCACCGCTTCTTTGGATAAGAAATTGCCTCGACGCTACAAGGTGAATGTTCTCGTGAGTCAGGCCGAAGGCAAGTATCCTATCGTGGTCGAAGAGAACCCAAATTATCATTCTCTGTTTGGTTATGTTGAGACCGCGACGTTTAAAGGGACGGTATTTACCGACTTCTCATTGATTCGTGCGGGGAGCCTGCATAAAGCAAATGGTGGCGTTCTATTGATGGATGCGGTCAAAGTACTTGAGCAACCATATGTATGGGATGGGCTGAAACGCGCGCTACGTTCAAGACAGCTAAGCTTTACCTCATTAGAGAAAGAGGTCACGCTGACTGGAGCGGTCTCATTGGATCCTCAGCCTATTCCGCTTGATGTGAAAATTATTCTGTTTGGTGATTACCGCACTTATCAATTACTTCAACATTATGACGCAGAATTTGGTGAGCTATTCCGAGTGACGGCTGATTTTGAAGATGAAATGAAGCGTACACCGGATTCTGAACTTCACTATGCGCGATTCATTTCGAGTATCGTTCATGACAACAATATGCTGCATTGTGATCGTAAAGCTATCGCAAGGATCATTGAACACAGCTCTCGCCAAGCGGGTGATCAAAGCAAGTTATCACTTCATTCTGCTCACATTGCCAATCTATTGCGTGAGTCTAATTATGTGGCTAAAACCGCTAAATCGAATCTGATCCGCTCTAGTCATGTAGAACAAGCGCTGGATAATCAGCAGTTGCGAGTCGGTAGGTTGCAAGACAGCGTGATGGAGACATTTGTCAATGGCACAACGCTTATACGCACCTCCGGCGAGGCGATAGGGCAGGTGAATGCATTGTCGGTGCTAAGTACCAGTGATCATATGTTTGGCGCGCCTAACCGAATTACCGCAACTACTGCCTATGGTGAGGGTGAAGTGATCGATATTGAGCGAAACGTTGATCTTGGAGGAAGTATCCACTCTAAAGGTGTGATGATTTTGTCTGCGTATCTTTCATCAGTATTTGGTAAAACGGCACGAATACCACTGACTACCAATATTACGTTTGAGCAGTCTTACGGTGGAGTCGATGGTGACAGTGCCAGCATGGCTGAATTTTGCGCGGTAGTGTCCGCCTTTTCAAAGCAGCCAAATCGACAGGATATTGCGATCACGGGTTCAATGAATCAATTTGGTGAGTCTCAGCCCATTGGTGGCGTAAATGAAAAAATTGAAGGCTTCTTTGACGTTTGTGTGATCAAAGGGCGTTCAGCAGAGCAAGGTGTGATTATCCCTCAATCTAATATTCATAACTTGATGTTACGACCTGACATTGTAAAAGCGGTTGAGAAGGGGGAGTTCCATATTTGGGCAATTGAGCATGTGACGGAAGCGATTGAGATCTTCACTGGTAAAGAAGCAGGTATCGCAAGCGAAGAGGGTAGCTATCCGATCAATACAATCTTTGGTATCGCACAAGCCAAACTCAATGCACTGCGTAAGTAATAGAAAGTAAAGGGTTTAAAATGCAAGGGACGGCATAATTGAGCCTGTGAATTACATTATATGCGTATAGTGTGCTATAGATAATAGCTGAGCAATCAAAAGGAATTGTAATGCTTAAAGGTTCTATCAGTGAAAATTTACCAAGCAGTCGTTTGGATGATCTCGATGTTTTTATGTTGAATCAAGCTTTCGCGCATATCAACTCTGCGGTGATTGTGGCGGATCTTTCTCGGAAAATTGTAATGGTCAATGCGGCGGCAACATCGCTTTTTGGTTATTCCGAGGAGGAGCTGCTAAACCAAAGTACGCGGATGCTCTATGCAGACGAAAGTAATTTTTACAAAACAGGCAAAGACCGTTTTAACCCAACGGCCAAAAAAGAAAATGAAGCATCTCATGTGCAGTATCGTTGTAAGTCTGGGCGTATTTTTCAAGGGCAAACTTCTGGTGGTGCGATAAAAAATATTTCAGGGAATAACGCTTTCTACATTGGTATTATTTTAGATGAATCTTATCGGCTTAGTGCTGAAGAGACATTGAACCAGCTGCATAAAGTGACCTCATCTCGTGACTTAAACTATTCCGAAAGGGTTCAGGCCATTTTGGAATTAGGGTGTACGCACTTTCAACTGCCAATTGGTATTGTGAGTAAGATTTCCGGCAACCATTACGAAGTGCAAAATGCCACTCACCCCGATGACGCCTTGTCGGCAGGAATGGTTTTCGATTTGACGGGAACCTATTGTTGCCACGTATTTAAGGCAAATGATGTTCAAGGCTTCCATCATGTCGCGCAGAGTTCCATTGCAAAACACCCTTGTTATGAAAATTTTGGATTAGAAGCGTATTTAGGGGCTCCCATTTTTGTTGATGGGGAGCGTTACGGTACATTGAATTTCTCTAGCGTGACAAAAACACGTTCGTTTATTCGTCAAGATTACGAATTAATACGTCTTTTTTCTGAATGGATTGGACATGAAATTGCACGAAATAAAGATCTATTTGCACTGGAAGTTGCCAATACAAAGTTGGTTAAAGTGGCAAGCACTGACGAATTAACGGGATTGGCAAACCGACGAAGTATCGAACAGGTACTTAATGAACAATTATCATATTGTCAGTCGCTTGGATCCAATATGTCGGTGGCATTGATTGATTTCGACGATTTTAAGGCAATTAATGATACTTACGGGCATACCGTCGGTGATGACTCATTAAGGCTATTTTCTGACATTGCGAAAAGCCATTGTCGTAAAAATGACTGCTATGGACGATGGGGGGGAGAAGAGTTTCTGGCTGTTTTACCTCAAACTGATCTTCATGGCGCATCGCTACAGATTAAAAGAATACAAGACAGCTTGAAAAATAGTTGTTTAATACAAACCGATTCCGCGATTAATCTAACTCTAAGTGTGGGGATTACGGAGTTTCATCCTAATGATCGCTTTGAAGATATTTTGATGCGAGTGGATAAGCTAATGTACCAAGCGAAGCGCCGAGGAAAAAATTGTATTGAAACGGGTTAATGATCTTTTGGAATCGCTATTCCTATAGGGAAGTTACGTCGTTATCACGATCAATCGTTAACGACGTTTAACTGAAGGTTATTTACGCAAGACTAATTTAGCCCCATCGAACTTGAGCTGGCTCAATAGGTTTTTGGCATTTATTTTGCCATTATCATCAAACTCTAGGCCATACTTCGAGTAGTGAGTCGATTTTTGTAAGTTACATACCCGCCCTTTTAATGGCGCAAATACTTGACCTCTGCGGGCACCTACCATGATTTCTATTGAGATGTCATCACCGATTTGAATTGGTCTTCCTACCGGTGGGGTTACAAACCGACAACCACTTTTCGACAGATCACGGACTTCACACTCAACTTTATGTCCACTTACAAACGCTTTAGCAGCAAGGTTAACGTCATATCGAATCTCTTTTCGTAACTGAGTCACTTGCATCGTATTCGGGATACTGAGCATAATGAGTGGGATAGGTTCTAATATCTTATGCAAGAGCTGACAGCGAAAATGAATGATCGCACCTTCACCACGATGAGAAAGAGCTCTTACGTTGACCCAAAATCCTGGTTGGAAAAAGAACTCTAAATCATCATCTGACACTTTGGGTATTTCAATAAGGATACACTGATCCGAATGCGTGCCTATGAAGCTGGTGGTCGTAAGAAACTTAGTCCCAACCGGGGTGGAAATATTAAGCGTTAATTCACTGCTATGTTCAACCATCCCAAGCGCATCGGTACTATTGAGTGTTGATACTGTCTTGTTGTGAACTTGCGGTTTCATTAGCGGTGAATTCATCTAGCCTGTCTCCATTTTTGCTATGCGCTTTAATTATCATTTTTATATACTCAAGCTGATTGATATTAAGTTTTGACACGAATATTTACAATAAGCGCATTCGATAAATTATAAAACTTGGAGGTTTAGCATGCATAACGTGACACATAATATTGACGGTGAGTGCTTTTTGGTCGATTTAGAGCAAGGAATGCACGCAACGGTTAAGTACAAACGAGACAATAGTGTCATCACCATCACGTCAACAAGAGTCCCTGATGAGCTACAAGGCAAGGGGTATGGCAAGGTGATGATGGAAAGTGTACTTGCGGAAATTGAGCGTTTAGGACTGACGGTGATTCCTGAATGTAGCTATGTGGTTCATTATATGAATAAGCACACTCAGTGGTCTCATTTGCTAGCCAAGTAATAAGAACTGAAGTAATAAAAACGAGTGCTCCCCCCGATAGGATGATCTACGGGGGGATACCGTATGGCTAGAGTTTGTTCTTTACTCTTGCCATGAAGTAAGTATCAATATATTCCCCATGACGGAAGCAAGAATCGATAGCTTTTCCTTCTATCACAAAGCCTAATTTTTTATATAGGCCAATGGCTTTCTCGTTGTCAGTATTGACCTCGATCTGAATTCGATGAACATTGAGCCAGTTATCTGCCAGCTCAATGACGGTTTCAATGAGTTGTCGTCCAATCCCTAAGCCGTGATAGTCATCATGCACACCAAGTCCAAAACTCGCACAATGCTTAGTCCTAGGTCTTTGGGAGTGTTGGAATCCAATATTACCGACTATCTTGCCATCAATTTCTGCAACGTAGCTGTAAACGCCTTCCGGTATATCGGTTAGCCTTTTTTGCCATGAACTCAGTGTTGGAAGTGGCAATTGTAAGGTTTGGCTCTGAGCAAGCGGTTGTGAGTAAAGTTCACATAGTCCAGATGCATCTTTGATGTCGCTAGGACGAATTATTATTTCCATATTCTTGCTCCAAAGTGATCAAACAACCAATAATGTAGCGGTAACTTGATGAAATGAATAGCGTTAAATAAGCATTGTTAATTATTCGTTACTGAGAGTATGATCATTTTTTTAAAGCAAGGAAGAGTCATGCATAGCCCTCCTCAACTGGCCACTTGGAAAACGCCACAAAATTTCCTCTTAATCATCTCAATTATTGTCCCTATCGCGTTTGCTAGTTGGATGGCGCTGCTGAATAATTTTGTTATTGAACGTGCAAACTTTAGCGGCGCTGATATTGGTCTGTTGCAAAGTGTCAGGGAGATCCCAGGATTTTTGGCTTTTACCGCAGTGTTTGTGCTGTTATTTCTACGTGAACAGAAATTTATGATCATCGCATTGATGATGTTAGCGGTTGGCGTTGCGATTACAGGACTCTTTCCATCGGTGACCGGGTTGCTCTGTACGACACTACTGATGTCTGTGGGCTTTCACTATTTCGAAACATTGAAACAGTCGTTGTCGCTGCAATGGCTCTCGAAAGAGGAAGCTCCCGAAATGTTGGGTAAGCTCATCTCTATTGGGGCTTTGGCTTCGCTATGCACTTATGGTGCGCTATGGGTGATGCTTGAAGTATTTCAGCTAGATTTTAAGTGGGTTTATATGATCACTGGTGGCATCGCGTTCATTCTGGTGGTTGTGATTGCCGTTAGTTTTCCTGAGTTTAAAACAGAAACACCACAGAATAAGAAGTTGGTTTTGAGAAAGCGTTATTGGCTCTATTATGCATTAACCTTTATGAGTGGGGCTCGCCGCCAAATTTTCACTGTTTTTGCTGGATTTTTGATGGTCGAAAAGTTTGGTTACTCCGCGGCTGATATTACGCTTCTATTTTTGATTAACTACCTGTTCAATTTTTTGTTTGCTAAGAAAATCGGTAAAATAATCGGTATTGTCGGTGAGCAAAAAGCGCTAATGTTTGAGTATATAGGGCTAATTTTTGTGTTCATCGGCTATGGATTAGTTAAGAGCGCTGAGTGGGCTGCGGCCTTATATGTGGTCGATCACCTCTTTTTTGCTTTGGCTTTAGCGATTAAAACGTACTTCCAAAAAATTGCTGATCCAGCAGACATGGCTTCGACGGCAGGGGTGTCGTTTACGATAAACCATATTGCAGCGGTAGTTATTCCTGTCACTTTTGGTTTAATTTGGCTGGTATCGCCATCAAGTGTTTTTTATATCGGTGCGGTCATGGCTGGTTTGTCACTGATTCTTTCTTTGAATATTCCTGTACACCCCAAAGCAGGTAATGAAGTAAGACGGTTTAGTTGGAATTAAATCGATCGGACGGCTGCGATTCAATTACTATTTGAGTAAAGAAAAACCAGTGACCTATGCCACTGGTTTTTTGTATCTAACAGTCAATGCATAGCGAAAATGAAACTATTCCGCGCGGTGACTGTATCGTTATTTAGCGCGATTGAAAGTTACGGTTTCGTAGCTTAATGGCGTTAATGATTTGAGTGGTGTTAGGGTTTCAACAACCGATTGAGCATCGGTATTACACTTCACGTTCTCAGCTTTACAGTTAAGAGCTTGGCCTTGGTACACGACTGACTTTCTCATGACCATTTTGCCTTTTTTCATCTTCTCTTTAAGCTCTAGTTTGGTGACAGGGAAAGCAGTTAAGTTGCCGTCTACGTAAGCGAGATCAACACGCCCTGATTTCTCTGTTTGAGAATCAAATACAATGCCCCATCCGTCATTACCTGTAGCGTGGTAAGCATCCATCGCGACGTTATAGGTCTCTTTGTCTTGCACTGCTGTCCATTTCGGTGAAGAAGGAGTACCAGTATTGATTTCAATTGAGCTCAGCTTTCCTTCAACACCAGAGATGGTTTCATCGAAGGTGTAACGAAGGTTACCGCCGTAAGGGAATTTACCAGCATGTGCACCTTCAGGAAGGGTTGCTGTAATGCTTGAGCTGATCAATGCCTTAATGTTCTCCCCGCTCATTGGAACAATAGATAAAGCATTAGAGAAAGGAAGCAGTTCAAGAGAGATATTTCCTTCGCGTAAATCCCCAAATGCGATGTCCTGACGTACGCCACCTGCACCGACTAGTGATAGATCAGCTTTGATGCCAGCAACCTTAGCGACTTCATCAGAAGCAGCCCAAGCGTATTGACCCCACGCTACAATCGGTGCGACATCTGAACCATGAGCATCGGTTCCGCCATCATTTGGACGTCTTTCGTGGTTAATTGTATCTGGAACAAAAGTGATCACATCACCATAAGCTTCATTTAGGTGAGGTTGGTATTTTTGATCAATCAGCTTACGTAATTCGCTGTTCTCTTCTGTGATCGTAATGTTTTTGGTGTTATCGATGAATGTTTCAACTTTTTTTGTCTCTTTGGCCGCGAGTTTGTTGGTGCGATATTTATCGCCATAGAACTCATCGTTACTCAATAGAGTATTGTGGCCATTACAGCTGGTGATGGCACCTTGATCATTGAAGCTTGCCTTCACAAGACCGATAGCCTGCGCTGATTCACCCGCTTGAACGATACATGTTTTACCGCCATCAGGGTTAGCAACAAGGTTTGCGTATGTTCCGTTATCGGCTTTACCTAGGTTTGTGAAATCACCAAGTAAAGTATGAGAGTGACCACCGACAATTAAATCAATACCGTTAACTTTTGACGCTAATTCAACATCCTTTGCATTGCCAATATGAGTGACCGCGACGACTTTAGTAATGCCCATCGCTTTCAATTTATCGACACTTGCTTGAGCCGATATCACCATGTCTGAAAATTCAACGCCGCCCGTTTTGCTGGCGATATCTTTCATATCATCGAGAGCCAGGCCAATAACACCGACTAAGTTGTCACCACTTTTAATGGTTGCCATATCCGTGATTTGAGTCTTCTTGTTACCATCGAATTGGTAAATTAGGTACGGCTGGATATTTTTGTTGCCGTTTAAATACTCGTCACCTTCGATATCGATATTGGCTGCTAGCATTGGGAAATTGATAGATGAAACAAACTCAGCAAGCTTTTCAGTACCAAGATCAAATTCATGGTTACCCATAGCCATTGCATCGATGCCCATCTTGTTAAGCAAATCGGCATTCATCGCACCGTGGTTAAGCTTGAAATAAGCGCTGCCTTGGAATGCATCACCACCATGAAGAAATAGGAAGCTATCGTTAGCGTCTTTTGCTTGTTGCTTATAAGCGAGTGACTCTTGGTAAACTCGTGGGTAACCACCAAATTCATTGTAAACAAGTTCTTCATTTACTTTGAAGCTTGATTTAACCGCATCAAATGCAGAGTGAGTATCGTTGACGTGCGCGACAGTGAGCTCAAAAGAGTCTTGGGCAATAGCTTGTGCGCCATGCAGGCAAAAGCCAACAGATAATGCAAGAAGAGTGTGATTGAGTTTCATCAGAGAACCTTATTGATTTAATAATGGCGTTTTTATAAATCAATTAGTTACATTAAAAAGTGATCGAGGTAGTAAAAATTTGATTGTTTACTCTATTTTTCATTTATAAATGCGATGAAAGTTTTGCTTTCAATAATAAGAGTAAGCATTGGATGATGTTTGAACCGTCTTAAAGGGGATATGCAAAGTGAAGGCGTATGAAAAAGGCCGCGTGTTTATGGCGGCCTGATTTTCATTTCTATGCTGACGGAACGAGGGTTATTAGAAGGGATACCAAAATAGGGTTGGCTCGATAACTCGTTTGGTAATGGCTAACATAACGGTAATGCCGATTATAGCCAATAGAATATAGTCGGTTTTAGTCATGGCTTTCAGGCTATACCATGTCCGTGACTTGTGACGACCAAACCCACGTAGTGTCATCGCATTCGATATTTCATCTGCTCTGTCTAAACTAGAAAAAATCAGCGGACCCAGAATTTTGGCCACGTTTTTCATTCGAGTGAAAAAGGGGGCTTTTTTCGATAACTCCACTCCACGTGCTTGCTGAGCATGCATAATATTGACAAAGTCTTTCTTTACTTCTGGCAAATAACGCAGCGTTAAACTCACGGCATAAGCAATCTTGTATGGCACACCTAAGCGATTTAGGCTTGCCGCGAATTCTGTTGGGTGGGTTGTAAACACAAACACCAAAGCGATAGGGAACATGCTGAAGTATTTTAGAGTCACCGTTAACAAATAAAACAGTGTCTCTTGTGTCAGCGAATAGCCGCCCGGTAGAGCAAGCAGTATGGTTTCACTGCCCATGAATTCAGTCCCTTGACTTGGTGCGAGCAAATACATAAATAGGGCGTTGAGTAGCAATACACTCGCCGTGCCTATCAGAAGCGGTTTGTATACTTGTACTGGGACCTTGGTCATTTTTAATAACCCCAATCCAACCATTAACAAGCCTGTGATCATACGCAAGTCAAATGTAGTGAGAACTACCGTTACCCATGCTAAAAATAGGATGAATTTAGTGATGCCATTTAGAGCATGCAGAGGGGAGTTGGTATTAATGTAGTTAATACCAAATTTCATTTTAGATGCTTTCATGCTGACCTCTTTCATGTTGAATGAAGTGCTGCATAAATGCGTCCGTTTGGGTGATACCCACCTTAAGTGCGAGTTCGTATAAGCTCGTTGTTGCTAAGTTTGCACTATCCAGTAGCGCTGGTTGGCTGAACACTTGTGTCATTGGAGCATCTGCTATCAGTTTGCTGTCAGAAAATACGATAGAGCGGGTGGTGTACTCCAAAACTAAATGCATATCATGAGAAATGATAACCACAGTAATACCCAACTCACGGTTTAGCTTTTGAATGAATGCCAGCATTGAGGTGTAATTTCGATAATCTTGACCTGCGGTTGGCTCATCCAAAATCAGAAGTTCAGGCTCAAGAACCAAGATAGACGCGATAGTGACACGCTTTTTCTGTCCGTAACTCAGAGCTTCAATTGGCCAATTGCGATATTTGCTTAATCCACATAGTTCTAATATGTGCATGACTTTCTCTTGAACTTGCTCTTCACAAACTCCTCGGTTACGTAAACCGAAAGCAATTTCATCGACGATCATATGGTGCGAAATCATATGATTTGGGTTTTGCATGACTACGCCAACTTTCTGGCTTCGCTCAAAAATAGATAGCGTATCTAGATTGATCCCATTAAGTGATATGTTGCCTTCATCTGGATCGATAACCCCCATGATAAGCTTAGTTATCGTGGACTTCCCTGATCCATTCTTGCCTAAGATAGAGACAAACTCACCTTTATTGACTTGAAAGGAAACGTCTTGAAGGGCGTTCTTCTCACCATCATAAGAGTAAGTCAGATCTTGAATCGACAGGAGTGGCTCAGTGTGGGGCGCAAGTGTTGTTTCTGGGCGAGCATTAAACCAATTGTGCAATGTTTGCTGATGCTTCTCGGTATTGAATGACGCGAGTGATGATAAGTTTTCGTCGGCACTAATTGAAGAGTTTGCCGCTTTTAGTGCTGATAAATAGAGCGGTTCACGGATACCATGTTGCTCTAAAAGAGGTGAAACAAGCAATTCATCCGGTGTGCAGTCAGCAACGATTTCACCTTGCTCCATCAATATAATTCTATCAACATGGCGATGTAAGACATCTTCTAAGCGATGTTCAATAATGATGATGGTTTTACGAGTGCTTTTATGCAGTTGATCAATGATTTCAATCGTCGCTTTACCCGTTTTTGGATCTAAGCTTGCCAAGGGCTCATCGAACAAAAGCGTGTCGACATCGTCAACGAGAACACCACCAAGTGAAACTCGCTGCTTCTGCCCACCAGAAAGGTCATGTGGAGAGTGATCGAGCATCTCATCGAGATCGACCATTTTCGCAGTATTGGTGACAATACAGTGCATTTCATTGGTCGCCATCTGCTGGTTTTCCAGAGCAAACGCGATATCTTCACCAATACTAAGCCCTACAAACTGACTATCCGTATCTTGTAATACCGTTCCAATTTGTTCGGTAAATTCATGCATGTCGAAATGACGAGTATCCCTATTATTGAGCGATAATTTGCCCGAGATCTCGCCTTTTATTGCATGTGGAATCAGACCATTTAAACATTGGCCAAGTGTTGATTTACCGCTACCACTTGGACCAATAATGACGATTTTCTCCCCTTGCTCTATCCGTAGATTGATATTTTTTAGCGTCGGTTTATCCAGCGACTCATATCTAAAAGAGAAGTTCGAAAATTCTATTGTCATTGCCGTTTACGCCTCAGTTAGGTTACGGCTTTGTTTGTTTCTTTTCGCCACAGATTTAAGTATGAAGTAACCAACGATAGCGATAAGAACGGTGTTCCCAGCAGCAATAATCGATAACTGAGTAAACACTTTAGTAAATGGTTCTGCATATAAAATGGTATCGAGGAATGCTGAGCATCCGTAGCCTGCGATGTTGCCAACTAGAGCAAGTAAAACAAATAGAATGAAATCTTTATGATTAAAGTCGCCTTTCTCAATGCGGTTTTGAGTCAATTTAGGGAAAAAGCCAATGACTAAACCAACAATGCCTGAGCCAAGAACCCAAGTGATCCAGACGCCCCAACCTGCAAAAAGGTCAGTGACCCAGTGACCGATGAACCCAACTAAAAAACCGACTAATGGCCCAAAAAGTACAGAGAAAAGGGCTAAAACTGCCATTGCTGGTTTAAGTGTAGTGTTGGCAAAGACTGGTACGCCAAACATTGGCAAGCCGCCAATACCGTAAAGGGCTGCGCCAATTGCGATAACAACCACGGTTTTTGCTGAAAGATTCATAGATAACCTTAATTACTAAAATGTTCTTTTTAAAGAGCGGAATGGATCTGCTTTTATTTGCATTTTTCTATTGAGATTAAATAATAAACAAATAGAAAAATAAGCCGCGCATTATACAGGACAACAGACACCCAAGGGAACCTATGTGTCTAGATGTCTAAAAATAAAAAAAGGCAGCTGAATGTCAGCTGCCGTATACATTTTTTCAGAATGTTTGTATTTAAACCGATTGAGTTACCGAGAGGCGTAGCAAGTAGTTTAGGCATCGCTAGTGGTCTAGACGTCACTAATGTCTAAGTACAACTAATGGTTTAAATACAAGTAATGCTTTAAATACAAGTAATGGTCTAAATGCAACTAATGGTCTAAATACAAATAGTTTTGCCAGCTTTTCATTCGTATTAACACTTTCCGCATGATGGAGACATGAGTAAAGCTATCGGAATAAACAGCCACTTCGACCGCGGTACCTAGTGGTAAATGGTAATCTGACAGGTCATCATTGACTTTCAATTTCACCAGTACGCGGCCATTGGTGCGTAAGGCTTCCGTTCCTACCAAAGTTCCACGAGCTTGAAATTGGCTTTCTCCGATAGTTGGTAGCACATCAATAATTTCACCCTGAAAGACTTTTCCAGGAAGCGCTCTGAATAGAAACTCAGCAGTAAAACCAGGTTGTAGGCGCTGCAATGAATTTTGTCTAAAGGCGGCAGTATAGATTTTGTCTTCAGTGTGGACAAAGGTTGCAACGGGTGCCAAAGGCAGAGGAACCGCCATTACACCAGGTCTTAGGGCCAGTTGAGTCACATATCCGTCAGTGGGTGCCCTGACTATCGTCTGATCTAAATTGAACTCTGCTTGCTGAAGGTCGGCCAGTAATTTTGCAACAGCGGTATTTTCACCACCAATCTCTGAGCTAAGCGCGATTTCAGCTTGATCAAGTTTCGCTTGTGTGACGTTTACAGCCGCTTCGGCCGCTTTATAAGCTTGGCGGCGGGTATCAAGTTGTTGTTCAGTGAATGCGCCTTTATCGTACCCTTTTTGATAACGTAAGAACTCCCGCTTGGCTTTGTCTTTTTCAGCAACGGCTTTGATCTTTGCTGATTCGGCTTCAAAGACATCAGACTTTAGCCCCAGAGCACCTTGGCTTGCTTGTTTTATCTGGGCTTCAATTTTCGCCACTTCAGCCTCAAAAGGAATGGGATCGATTCTAAATAGAACATCTCCTTGCTTAAGCTCTTGGTTCGGCAATACTGGCACTTCCACAACTCGCCCACGAACACCAGACACGACAGGTGTGGTGGTGAACACTTGGTTACCAACTTGGGTGAAAGGGTGATTGTAGTTCATCAACAAAATTAGAGTACCGATTAATACGACACCGCCGAGTACCGCGGTGGGTACCGTCCACTTGTTTAGTGGGATTTTAAATACTTTAAATATCGTGATACACAGAGCGGCATAGGTCATTATCAGAAGTAAGTCCATTATTTATCCTCCTGATTTTGTTGTGCGGTTTGAGATGATGCTAAGGTCGTTTGCTTAGAATCTTGGGCTCGCTCTTGCGAGTCAGGTTGCGAGGGTGCGAATTGGGCGATTTTGATATCAGAGAGCTCTTTTTCAAGTGCCGCAACTTGATCTATCAACACGTCTACACGGTGATGAATATCTTGTTGCTCTTCTTTTATTTTTGCAAATCCCCAGCCTCGATCTTTGCGCCATAATGTTGCCCAAATCCAAAGAAATGGCCAAATCGTATGTAGGGTAAATAGGCTTACCCAGCCTGATACATGAATCGCATCTTGGTGTGGGTGGTCTCGCTCTTTTGCAATCTCATATGGGATGTCATGTATGACGATGACACCATAAAAAATTACAAGAGCAACAAAAATTAAGAGCCCAAGGGCAAAATAGTCTAAAAACATACAGCATCCTTGTGTTTAGTGAAACAGTAAGAAAACGTCTCACATAATATTAGTTAAGTATTTGTTGTAAAATATAAATAATCAACAAAAAGAACTGTGACATATGCGCTAATTCATATTTTGGGTAGAAGAAAAACGGTAACGGTGATATGTCAGTGGGTGCTTAGGGGGCGGAGTATGGAGATAATCAGTGAAACGGAGCAATGCGAATGAAAGGCCTAGAACTCAGTTGGTCCTAGGCCCAGATTCATTTATTCTTCTAAACAGACTTGATTACGCCCATTCGCTTTTGCTCTGTATAACGCTTTATCTGCTCGATAGAAGGTGCGTTGTGTATTTTCACCTTCACGGTGCGAGGTAATGCCGATACTGACAGTGAGTCCTCGCTCACCTAGGATCTCATGCCATCCATACTGGAAAATACGTTCACGGTAGTTCTCGGCATGCATTTCGGCTTGTTGCATGTTGACGTTTTCTAAAATCACAAGGAACTCTTCTCCACCAAAACGAACGCATGATGCACCGCTGAATCTAAAGTAGGAGGAGAGTTCATTAGAAACACTGACGATCGCTTTATCTCCGACTAAGTGGCTCAACTCATCATTAATGGACTTAAAATGGTCAATATCGACAACCATTAATGAAAACGTAGTGTCGTGTAGGAGTAAATCTTTTAGTTTTACATCTAACCAACGGCGGTTGTGTAAATTTGTCAGAGGGTCTGTAAATACATCTTGCTGTAGTTGAGCAACGGCATTCTTTTGATTTTCAGTGGTTTCTTTTAACTCACGGTTTTCTTGCTCAGAAAGAATCAACTTGAGTTGTAATTCAAAGCGAGACAGCCTTCGTAACTGAGTCGCTCCCAGTTCACTGATAGGAATATGCTTCATTAAATCAGATTCAATGCGGTAGCCTTTTTTTTCATATTCAAGTGCTTCTTGATACTCATTTTGGCTGGCACTGATGTGGCTTAATGTGTCATAAAACTTCTTTACAACCGCCGATGAAGATTGAATTTTTATACGTTTATGAGTGGTATTCAATACGATAGTGGCCAGTTGTTGCTTACCATCTATGCAGTTTAAACATAATGCTAACTCTAAACGAATCATCAAGGATAACCAACTAGATGAAGCACTGCTAATCGAGTATTGGACTTTTGATAGGGCGAGCAATGCATCGTGATACTGTTTTTTCTGACGAAAGATTTTGGCTTGGTAGAGACGAATTTGGCCGGCTAAAATTTTGTCACTGACGAGAATACTGAGCTCTTCACACTCTAAGAGTAAGTCGTTGGCTGCGTTGATGCGTTTTAGGTCGATGTAACAGGCAACGATATGAAGTTTGTATCGAAGTCTCAATGATCGACTACTTATTGCATGATCAATACTGTCAATCTTTTGGTAATAACGTAGTGCGCGGCTGTGGTCACCATAAGCATCGCACAAGTTCCCCATACCTAAAATTGATGCGACATAATCGTCAATAAAACCATGTTCTACAGCAATATTAGAGATGCTGATGTATTCAGATAGTGCTGAAGTGTAATCACCAATATCCATTAAACGTTCACTGAGACTCGCTTTTATTGTCAGGATATCATCGACGTCTTCGGGAATATTGAGTAAGTTAAGCGCACGGCGAAGTTCATCAATACTGGTGCTATGTTGCTTTAACTTTGCGCGGTATTCTGCGCTGATTAAATAGCAATGAGCACGTTCTTTATCTGTCGTTGCGATATGTTTACAGATATGTTCCCAAAATATAATGGCATTTTCACCAGACACGGAAGAAGGATCTAAGCCAGCATCGGAAATTTTGTTGAGTAGCGTTTCCATGATAGTACCTTCTATTGGCTTTCTTCTAATTGCTCGAGGGTGAATGGAAAAGTGAGAATGTCTTGTAGTGTCAATTTTGGTAGTTCGCCTGTTAAACCTTTACGATGCCAAGGGTAGATTTCAATCATTTGACTGAGAACGAGAAATAGCTGGTGTGCCGCGTCACCTTTCTCCGAGACTAGCATCGCAATGCGCTTGCTACTTAAGCGAGAGAGCAGATCATTGTGGTTACACAGTGTATGAGCAATCTCTGTACATACGTCTAAATAAGCCGGATCAGAGTGTTGAAGCATAATTATGGCGTGATTGGAGTGTTTAAGTTCTGTTTTAAATAGAACCAATTGCTCCCACCAGAATGTTTCAGAAACAACGTTTGAATAATGTTTCTGTGGGTCATATTCGTATTGACCACGGATTCTGTTAATTAGCTTACGTGCACGCTGCTCAAGTTGGCGCTTCGAACCTCGAGCTTTATCTAAGCTGACTCGAATGGTTTGTTCATTCAGCATTTTAATAGAGTGCTGGCGGTATTTTTTAAAGGCGATCAGTGCGGCTTCAAAATCATCTTGTTTTTCAGCGACTAAAGATTGTTGAAAGCAAATTTGACTGAGAAGTTCACCATTATCAAAAAGAGAGGCCGATTGTTCAGCATCCAAAAGTAATTTTGTAGCTTCTTTTGGTTTTTTCTTTAATAGTTCAAGCCTTGCTCTGCTGATAAATGAGTGAGCTTTAATCCATGTTAAATTGTGTTTCAGAGCAAGGTCATGAGCTTTTTTCGTTGCAATTTCAGCATCATCTAGCCGCTCAAGACCAAGTAAAGCTAAGCCTCTAAAATCCCATACTTCAGCTTGCCATGTTTTGTCTTGATGACCTTCCAAAGCATCCTGGGCACCATCAAGTACTGATAGCATTTCAACGTAATTATTGAGTAGGTAATAGTCCCATGCGAGAAGAATGCGAGCCTTACCTTCAAGCCAGCCAATTCGAGCACTATTTGCAACGGTGACAGCAAGCTTGTGGGTTGAGCTGGCCAGTTTATGTTCGTTAGTGATTCGCCATACGTTGCCCAGCCCAATAAGACATTCAATTTGAATTTCGACTTCATCAACAAGGGCAGATTGCTCTAACGCATTAATCCAAAATTGTTGCGCAGAGTAGTATTTGGCTTGCCCCCAATATTGCAAGGCATGTACGTGTAGGATTTCAGGGAGGTAGTTATCAGTATCGAGGCGACTTTGCTTAGAATAAGCTTCTTTGATGGTTTTCAAGCCTTTCCTATAATCCATCAAAGACCAATAGCATCGCGCCATAATCATTAATGACTGGATAGCGCCTTCTTGAAAAAGAATCTGCTCTGAACGAACTAGGCACTGTTCAGCGATACGTAATGCATCTTTAGGCTCTGAATCAATGCGTGATTTCAGTTGTTCTATTTCGATTTCTAAAAGAGACTGATTTTTATCCAAAAGTAATATCCATGACTACCGAACATATTGATAATGTGATCATTATATTAGCGTGCTCCTCGATTAGCACTATTTATGGACTTATAAAGGTAAAGTTTGATGTCTAAGCAACAATAATTAGTGCCGACTCACACTTAATACAGCAAAGTGACGAATTGAGATAGCGGCAATCTTGCGCCATATCATTAGATTCTAGCCTTAAAGTATTAAGACAGGAGCTGTTTTAATGTAAGAGGATGCTCTGTAAGCTCTAATCTTTGTGCCGCTGTAAGCCCATGCTTATCTTGGTAGCATAAATTGTGCCAAGCTCTGAATATATCGAGAAGAGGAAGTAATCCTCCAGGGCGCAGCTTGCGTCTTGGCTCGTTTATGAAGTTATCAAAAAGAAGTTGGAAGCGTTGCTGGTAAAACTCAGTCTGTTTTACTGACGCCTTGCTAAGCCAATGTTTTGGCGCATGGTTTTCACCTGCAAGATAGCAAATGCCTTTATGAGCAGAGCCTTGATTGGATATTGCCCAACGATCTCGCCACCATCCCATATGCACGATATCTGTTTTTTCAAATTCAGTATCGTTGCTCCAGCCGTTATCTTCTTCCACATACATTAAGTCAACGTTTTGACTCAATATTCGCGGTAAGCATACGCTAAGAGCGGCAGAACGAAGAACAGGATCTTGTGGCATATAAATCGAAACGCGCTTATTTTCGTTACACATATCTAGCACATGTAGAAAATGTGCATATGACGTATAAGGCGGTCGAATAAGTGCCCCTTTTGATGGATAGTTGAATATTGTGAGGTTCCCCATTGGGTCCTCGACATTTCCACGAGCCAAAATGGTTTGATACTGTTGGTCTATTCTTTCACGTAATAGAGGTGAAGGTGCCGGTGTCGGTAAATTCGCTTCTGAAGAGTGGTCTCGAGAGACAAACCGTGAAGGTGTGCTGTAAGGGTCATGATCGACTGAACCTTCAGGTTCTTCACCAGAAGAGTAGTTTACGTGTTGACATAAAATGTAGCCAGAGTGCGCTTCGCCTGTCGCAATCCATAATACGCCATTACTGCTTTTAGGTTGCAGTGGCATATAGTGAGAAGCAAATTCAAATGATTCTGCATGATTTACCCAACGAGCATCGATCATCGCCAGTTTACGACGGCAGCGACTTGCAATATGGTCAACATGGTCGTAGAACGTCTTTGGGTTGATTGAGAGTTTTCGGCAGATTTCACGTACGGAGTAACTCATAAAGAGCAACCCAAGTAAGTTTTCTTGAAAGGCTAGTTTTTTGTTGATACCAGACCATTTGTCAACAAACGTGGATTGGCACTGTTTGCAACGGTATCGCTGACGATCACCACTAAAACCAAAAGCATGGTAGAGGTGTTTGTGGGTGTGAACGGATAGACCAAAGTTCTCACACTCGCCGTTACGACAAGCGGGAAGGCCATCACTGTGAAGTTGTCTTAACCTATGTAACTCGTTAAGAACTTCTTGGTTGTTAAGTAAGGGGGGGAAAGCTCCACACTCACGACAAACCATCGCCGGACGCTTAGGGTTCGCATGTTGCAAAACGTAACGTTTTGCGTCGCTCAATCCAAAGTTGTCACACGCCAATGTTTTACAAAAGTTGAGTTGTAAACCATCTGCGTCTTTTGGCAGTTTGCCGTTGGACACGATCGCCCCCTCGGGATATTCAGGCTGCCAAGTTTTACCTCAGCAGCAAAATGAATTTTTATTAGATGTTGATTGCTGTTTCTAGAGCAACTTTCATCATGTCATTGAATGACTTTTGACGATCTTCAGAGCTTAGTTTTTCGCCACGGATGATGTGGTCAGAAACGGTAAGGATTGTCAGTGCTTTTGCACCTAAGTCAGCAGCAACACCGTAGATACCCGCTGCTTCCATATCAACACCTAGGATACCTAGTTTTTCCATTTTGCCGAATAGGTCAGCTTCAGGAGTGTAGAAAAGGTCTGCAGAGAATACGTTACCAACTTTAACTGGAACTTCTTGTGCACGAGCTTGGCTTACTGCTTCTTCTAGAAGACCGTAATCAGCAATTGCAGCGAAATCGTGGTTGTTGAAACGAATACGGTTCACTTTAGAGTCTGTAGAAGCACCCATACCGATAACAACGTCCATTAGTTTAACGTCATCACGTACAGCGCCACAGCTACCTACACGGATTACATTTTTAACACCGAATTCTGCAATGAGTTCGTGAACATAGATGCAGCACGATGGGATACCCATACCGTGACCCATTACTGATACTTTTTTACCTTTATAAGTACCTGTGTAACCAAACATATTACGAACGTCACATACTTGTTTTACATCATCAAGAAAAGTTTCTGCGATGTATTTAGCGCGTAGTGGGTCACCTGGCATTAGTACTGTTTCAGCGAAATCACCAGCTTGAGCATTAATATGAGGGGTTGCCATAGTTGTATCTCCAAAGTTTTTATCGTGGTGACAAGGATTTAAAATTCAAATCACCAATTCTGTTGAATCTGTTTCTGTCTGTTGAAGCAATAATAGCTAGATATCACGGCCTACCTTGAGACATTCATCACAGAATAGTGCAAGGTGCACTACATTGCCAATATTGATAACTCTTTTTGTTGAAAGTTGTAAGGCAATCGATTTGCTATGTGAATTATTAATAGTGGTTGTACGAAAATATTTTTTGTACAATCAGTTTTGGCATGCTATAAGTTATACGTAGGTTAATTTTGTATAGTTTTGGGGGTGTTTATGTCGCATATTGAGATCGGAGTGAGTGCATGTATCATTGGAAATCCAGTCAGATTTGATGGAGGAAGTAAATTAAATCATTTTCTTGCTCGGGATCTTGTTGACTATTTTTCTTTCGTGCCCGTTTGTCCTGAAGTTTCTATAGGTATGCCGACACCAAGACCGGCAATACGGTTGGTTTCTGACGAAGAGCGAATTCGCTTACTGCAAAGTCAAGACAGTTCGAAAGACCATACCGACAATATGATTCAGTTTTCGAAACAGAAAGTTCAAGATCTTGGTAAAAAAGAGCTGTGCGGTTATGTTGTATGCGCTAACTCTCCGACATGCGGCATGGAGCGTGTAAAAGTTTACCAAGGTAACCAAGCGCAAAAAAATGGTGTTGGCTTATTTACACAAGAGTTGATGGAGCAAATGCCGTGGTTGCCTGTAGAAGAAGATGGAAGGTTACAAGACCCTGTATTACGCGAGAATTTCATTACACGAGTCTATAGCTTGCGAGATTTCTATGATTCGATGGGGGGCGATCCAACGCCCGGAAAAATAGTTGCTTTTCATTCTCGCTATAAATTGAGCTTGATGGCTCACCATCCTGAGTCATATAAATCACTAGGTCGTTTGGTGGCACATATTAAAGATTACGATGAGAATGAGTTTTACCAACGTTATCGTACTGAATTCATGCAAGCGATAAGAAATCGAGCAAGCAGAAAAAACAATACTAATGTTCTGATGCATATCCAAGGCTATTTCAAAACACTGCTTACTGGGACGCAAAAAGCGGAACTGTGCCGTGTGATAGATCAATACCGAACCGGCTTGCTTCCGATCCTTGCACCGTTAACTCTAATTAATCACTACTTAGAGGCGTTTCCTGACTCGTATTTACTACAGCAAAAGTATCTCCAACCGTATCCGCAAGAACTAGGATTACGCTATGCACTATGAATCTGATCATGAAAAATGTGAGACAGAAGATCATAAATTGTATGCCATACGCGAAGTGTCTGAGTTAACAGGAGTTAAACCCGTGACACTTCGGGCGTGGCAGCGACGCTACAATTTAATTAAGCCCCAACGAACCGAAAAGGGGCATAGGCTTTATACGCAGGGTAATATAGAGACGATTAAGTCGATTCAAAGCTGGCTGGCGAAAGGCATTTCCATAGGGAAAGTTAAACCGCTGCTTGAATCTGAGCTGATAAATAATGCCGGGGCCGGAACTCAAGCAAGTACCTCACCGGTTTTAGAAGACGTTGATACATTGATCTCAGCACTAGCCTCTTTAAATAATGGGAAGGCAGAATCGATCGTTAGCATGGTATTAAAAGAGTACCCGTTAGACATCGTGACCGAGCAATTTGTATTCCCTATTTTGGATGCGCTGGAGCTTGTCAAAGGCCCGCAGCGAACCATTCAAAAAAGCCTGTTTCAGTCAATTATGCTCACGCGATTGATCTCAATTATTGAGGCGGAGAGAAAAGCTGCACATAAAGGGAAATGTTTATTTGTCAATTTGGATCCGATTGGCAGTATACCGGCATGGCTTTCGTGCTTGAAATTGAGTGAAATGGGTTTTTACATGGTTATGCTAGATGGGGTAGAAAGTGTATCTGCTTTACTCAAGCATGAAACCGTTACCAGCTTTTCTCATGTACACTTTTTTTCTAATCGAGCATTGGCAGATAAACAAGTCGCAATATTGACAGCGTGGATGAGTCACGCTGAGCAGGAAGTCTCGGTATCTGACGTTATTGATAAGCTGTATCTGTCATCCGAAGAAATAGCGAGCAGTGACTGAATTTAAGCAGTATGGATGCAGGGAAGCACTTTGTAAGATCAACTATCTCGCCTCAATAGTTGATAAAACAGTCGAAAGAGAGATAACCTTGTAAAAGATAAAGTGCTAAGGAATAACGATAAATGCTGCGATTCAAACCGTTAGGGCTACTACTAACACTCATTTTAGGCGTGACAAATGGAAGCCATGCTGCCACGTTTGAGTTACCTGAAGATGACAGCCATATCGTTGGTCGTTTGCAACTGCATGTTGTTGAAAAAGGTGAGACCTTAGCCAAAGTGGCCAAGCAATATGATGTTGGTTTTTTATCATTAATGGCTGCAAACAAAGGCGTTGATCCCTTCCTTCCCCTTGAAGGGTATGTACTTACTATCCCCTCACAATTGATTCTTCCTCAAGTTCCGCGAAAAGGTATTGTCATTAACCTTGCTGAATTGAGGCTTTACTATTTTGAACCTTCCCTGAATCAAGTCCATGTTTTCCCCGTTGGTATTGGCAGGGTTGGACGCGACACTCCAGAAATGGAAACGAAAATTAGTCAGAAAAGAGCGAATCCGACTTGGACTCCTCCCACCTCAATCCGCAATGAGTACTTAGCAAAAGGCGTTGAGCTACCCGCGGTTGTGCCGGCAGGTCCCAACAATCCGTTAGGGGAGTTTGCTTTGAGACTTGGGTATGGCGCTGGAGATTATTTGATCCATGGAACTAATAAAGAGTTTGGTATTGGCTTGAGAGTGAGTTCTGGTTGTATTCGTATGGAACCTCAAGATATCAAGTGGCTTTTTGAAAAGGTAAGTAAAGGCGAGAAAGTGAAAGTGATTAATCAGCCGATTAAAATCGCCCTTGAACCGGATCGGAGCGTGTTTATTGAGGCTCATGAGCCATTAACTCGCAGTGATGGAACGCAACAACCTCTTACCCTTCCTATTGAGTTAAATTGGTGGTTGGAAGAGTTTCAACTGTCAGATAGTAAAGCGAAGGCTGTCATTTTGGCGCAAAACGGTTTGCCTGTAGAAATAGCAGCACCTACTGAATAGCAGGTGCTGGAACAAAATAAGGCCGCTTATTTTGTGTAAGACTGTGCAATGTTATCGATACGCTCATTTGCACGAGCCGCTTCTTCTTGTGCAGACATTGCCGCGTCCGCTGCCATTTTTGACTTCATTTCAGCGTCAGCTTGCTCACCTTTAAGAGATGCCACTTCTTGGCTTAGTTGAGACACTTTGTTATTTAGTTCATCCATCTTTGCCATGCTCGCTTCATCTGGCCCTGAAGCACACCCAGCAAGAAGTAGTACTGATGTTGTTGCAGCAGCAAGTAACATTTTGTTCATAGGAACTCCTTGTTCAATAAGT
This sequence comes from Vibrio cortegadensis, assembly GCF_024347395.1. NCBI lineage: Bacteria > Pseudomonadati > Pseudomonadota > Gammaproteobacteria > Vibrionales > Vibrionaceae > Vibrio > Vibrio cortegadensis. Next base: position 264,237 of record NZ_AP025473.1, on the reverse strand, counting down.
ATCGAATCGCGCGCTATACATTCTTCATCATATAGTCGCATCACCTTGATTGTAGCGACTAATTATCAATACACCTAGTTATCTGATGATAAAAAGTTCAATAGTTGAAGTAAGTATCGTTCAGATATTGAACATTCTTATATCTGAGAATCAACAGAGGGAGGCTGAAGGCGGTACTTTCAATTCCATATAATTTTTATGTGATCTCTATCTATAATGGCTGCTTTTGCGTTATCATATCGTGTTAACCAATTTTTATATCGAATCATTAAGACTGGAGAGTCCATTGCACTTTAAAGATTTAAGCCTAGACAATCGCTTACTTAAAAATCTGAAACACTACGACTTTAAAAAAGCGACAAAGATCCAACAACAAGCGATTCCTGTTGTTATTGCAGGAAAAGATTTGTTGGCTTCGTCAAAGACGGGATCAGGCAAAACCTTAGCATTTGTTTTACCTATGCTGCATAAGGCTCTCAAAAATAAAGCATTTTCTGCAAGAGATCCTCGTGGTGTGATTTTGGCTCCGACACGTGAACTGGCGAAACAAGTTTACGGTGAGTTGCGCTCAATGCTGGGTGGATTGTCTTATGATGCGACCCTAATTCTTGGTGGTGAAAACTTTAACGATCAAGTTAAAGCGTTACGCAAATACCCACGCTTTATTGTGGCTACTCCTGGTCGTCTTGCCGATCACCTTGAGCACCGCTCTTTGCATTTAGATGGTGTCGATACGCTTATTCTTGATGAAGCGGATCGTATGTTAGATTTAGGCTTTGCACCTGAATTACGACGCATTCATAAAGCGGCAAAACACCGTCGTCGTCAAACGTTAATGTTTTCAGCAACGTTGGATCACGCGGAAGTTAATGATATTGCATCTGAAATGCTTGATTCACCAAAACGTATTTCTGTTGGTGTTTCGAACGAAGAACATAAAGACATTACTCAAAAATTCTATCTTTGTGATCACTTAGATCATAAAGAAGCAATCCTCGACCGTATTATTGAAGAAGCTGAATACCGTCAGGTCATGATTTTTACAGCAACTCGTGTGGATACTGATCGTTTAACTGAAAAGCTAAACGAGAAGAAGCTTAAAGCCGTCGCTCTGAGTGGTAATTTAAACCAAACTCAACGTAATGCGATCATGAGCCAATTTGAGCGTGCAGTCTTTAAGATCCTTGTGACTACGGATGTCGCTTCTCGTGGTATCGATATTCCAAACGTGAGCCATGTTATCAACTTCGATATGCCAAAGCATACGGAAGAGTATGTTCACCGTGTAGGTCGTACTGGCCGTGCTGGTAATAAAGGGGATGCTATCTCTCTAGTTGGACCAAAAGATTGGGATAGCTTCAAGCGTGTAGAAACCTACCTACAACAAGATTTAGCTTTCTCTGTACTAGAAGGATTGAAAGGTAAATTCAAAGGTCTTCGCCCGCGTAAGCCTGCCTTTAAGAAAGGTGGCCCTGCAAAAGGTAAAGCGAAAGCGAAATCAGCACAGACTCCGAAAAAACCAACTCAACGTGATAAGAGCTTCCATAAGAATGTTGCAGTGGGTGATTCTGTCTTTATTCCAAAGAAAAAACCTGCGAAGCCTGCGGTAGATAAACCAGCAGAAGAGTAGGGTTTGAATTAAAAAAAACCGCCAAATTGGCGGTTTTTTTGTTTCTAGTGTTTAGCTTTTTCTTATGTGTACTACTTAAACTTTAAAGTAATCAAGTTCCAGTTTTTGCTTCTCAGCAAGGTTGGATAGCTCATGGCTAGCCGCTGCTGCTTGAGTGACGCCAGTTACGTTTTGACTAACCAAATCGTAAATGTTTGAAATGTTGCGATTAATATCTGCTGTTACATGGCTTTGCTCTTCTGCTGCCGTTGCAACTTGAGTATTAATCGAAGCAATATCACCGACTGATTCGCTAATCTCAGATAGTGCGTGGTTCACTTGATTTGCAAGCTGTTGGTTCTCTTCTAACGTGGTTAAACTTGAAATCATGCTCTCGTTAGCTGAGCCAGACTGATGTTGGAGCTCTTCGATGATGGCCTGAATTTCTTGTGTTGATGATTGAGTTCTTGCTGCTAGTAAGCGAACTTCATCAGCAACGACAGCAAATCCACGGCCGCTTTCACCTGCGCGAGCCGCTTCAATTGCCGCATTAAGCGCCAGTAAGTTCGTCTGTTCTGATATGCCTTGAATCACTTCAATCACATTGCCAATTTTTTCAGACTGTTCTTTCAATGAGCTAACAACACCCGCAGCGTCGCCCAACTGGTCTGCCATTTTCACATTTGCGCGGTTACTCTCTTCAAATAACTTCATGCTGTGTGAAGCACTTTCATCGGCTCGTTTTGATGCTGCATCGGCATCTACGGCATTGCTGTTTACGTTAGATGCCGTGCTTTCTAATTCATTGACCGCAGAAGCCACTTGTTCCACTTCTTGCTTTTCTTGATCTGAATTGGCACTTGATTGAGTCATGACCGCCGCCAATTCTGTTGATGCAGACGCTACTTCAACACTGATGCGGATAAGGGAATCTACGGTATGACGTAGCTGTTCAACGGTTGAATTGACATCATGGCATAGGTCGGTAATTTCATTCTTACCGTCAACATCGGCTTTCACTCGAAGATTACCTTTGGCGATCTCTCGCATCGTATCTTGGAGTTTGCGAATTGGAGTCACAATGATGCCTGCTAATAACCAGCCGCTTATCAATGCAATGGTAAGAACAACAATCAAGCCAATAGTGATCGCGCTAAGAGTACTTGTGTGTTTTTCGGTATTGATGCGTAAATCATCAAGAGAGATCTTGTTTAACTTATTTGAAAGTGCGTCAATCGCGTTAACCATCTTCGCACCAGCATCGCGATATTCAGCAGAAGCTTGGTTGTATTGCTGTTGGAAACTATCCGATAAATTTGTCGCGGAATGCTTGGTCTTTAATAGAGGGATCATGGTGTTTTGTGAGTAATCGACGTAGGCATTCATCGCTTCTCGCACAGCTTTAACCTCTGATTTCAAAGATGAAATACGGTCTAGAACATTAAGTTGCTCAAAGTTTGCCTGCTGGTTTGTCTTTAATTTTCCTGAGAGTAGGCTTACCTCGTTAGGATCAAATAAGCTGTAAATTGCGCTGATACGCATTGCGTAAGTATTGTCGACAATGGTACTAAGCCCATCTTTAAACACGATGACATCTTCAGTCGATGTTGTAACGTCATTGAAAGCTTCTTCTAATTTTTGCCCACCAAAAGTGATGCCAATAAGTAGGAGAACAACTGTGAAAAGGACAGGAACAATGACCTGTACCTTGATGGATAGATTACTGAGTAGTTGACGCATAAAAGCCTCTATTTAACGTTGTAATAAAAATATTTTGTAATGTTTGGAAACGAAAGTGTTATCGGCTCAGAAATCTTTGTCTCAGTAGATGATAACTCTGTGATATTGCTTCCACTTGAAGGTAATCTTCAGACTAACACTATTTATCCCACCACCCAATAATTTGAACGCATTCATGTTCGTTATTTTTCGTTTCGGTCTATAAATACAAAAAATAATTAAGAGGGTGAAGAGGTTATCGTTGTCATAGAGGCTTCAACGAACTGAAACACAACTGTCACATAACCTGCCTAAAGTGAGCATCGTCAAATGAAACACAACGGCAATAAGGCCACTAAAGGAATTTGTGATGAAAAAAACAGTAATCGGCGCAATCGCTCTATTCGGTGCTTTAACAGTGACTTCAGTTTCAGCAAAAGAAACTATTTCTGCGGTAGGTTCCAGTAGTGTAACACCGCTTATGGAAGTGTTTTCTGAAACATACATGAAATCGAATTCAAATGTTTATATTGAAGTGCAGGGGCCTGGCTCTTCTGCAGGCGTTAAAGCGGCAAAAAATGGGTCTGCAGATTTAGGGATGTCATCTCGAAATCTAAAAAGCTCTGAAAAGGAACCTGAATTAAAAGAACTGGTAATTGCTCGTGACGGTATTGCGGTCGTAGTAAACCCTAAAAACGGCATTCAACAATTGACGGCTGAACAGGTTACAGCAATCTATAAAGGCGAAGTGAGCAACTGGAAAGAAGTTGGTGGTGCAGATAAACCAATCGTTGCGATTACTCGTGATACGGCATCAGGCACTCGCGGTGCATTTGAAGATATCATGAAATTGAAAAAGAAAATTTCAGGTGTAAAAGTATCGGCTATTTCGCAACGAGCACAAGTTGCTAATGGTAATGGCGCACTGAAAACAATGGTCGCTTCTAACCCATATGCGATTGGCTATATCTCTTTAGGTACAGTGGATAACTCAGTACATGCGCTCCCTATCGACGGTACTGACGCGACAGTGAGTAATGTTAAGAATGGTTCATACAAAGTGGCACGTCCATTCCTAGTTCTTTACAAAGAAGGTAAGCCTTCAGCATCAACACAGCAATTCCTTGACTGGATGGTTACCGATGAAGCTCAAGCATTGGTTGCCAAAAAAGGTTACATCTCAGTTAACTAAAACAAATCATTATTGCTCAGCCCACATTTCGGGCTGAGCCTTTTTTACCCATATCGAATTATCGACATATGAGTATTTGGTTATGACCATCGCAACAAATAGTGAAAAGCTTATGAATAGCTCATCGATCTCAATGAAACGTGGATTACGGACGAAAAAGCGGGTTGATTGGAAAGAACGTATTTTTCACGGTTTATTTTTAACCAGTGCGGTTATTGGCATTGTGTCATTGTCAGTTATCGCTTATTTCATTTTTAAAGAGAGTATCCCTGCATTTCAAGCGGTAGGTGTTTCAGGCATCGTTCTCGGACAAAACTGGCTCCCACCTGCACTTTATGGCGTTGCAACAATGATTGTTGCCTCAGTGGTTTCAACATTAGGTGCTGTGGTGGTTGGGGTTCCCATTGGCTTACTGACTGCAATTTTTATTGCTGAAATTGCACCAAAACCACTGGCTAATATTATTCGCCCTGCGGTTGAGTTACTAGCAGGTATTCCTTCGGTTGTATACGGTTTTTTTGGTTTGGTGATCATCGTCCCTCTTATTCAAAACATATTCCAAGTTCCTGCGGGTAATACGATTTTGGCTGGAATTATTGTATTGGGCATCATGATTCTGCCAACCGTTATAACGGTATCGGAGACGTCAATACGTGCTGTTCCCAGTGTTTATAAAGAGGGCTCTTTGGCGCTAGGGGCATCAAAGATATTTACTATTTTCAAACTGTTAGTTCCTGCCGCTCGTTCTGGGATCATGACGGGTGTGATTCTTGGCATTGGCCGTGCGCTAGGCGAAACAATGGCCATCATTATGGTGATGGGAAATGCGCCTGCGATGCCCGAAGGGATTTTAGACTCTGCTCGAACGTTGACAGCCAATATCGCAATCGAAATGTCTTATGCCAGCGGGATCCACGCGAATGCATTGTATGCGACTGGCGTTGTATTACTGGTTTTCATCATGTCATTAAACGCTGTTTTACTGTATTTAAATCGTGAAAAAGCGAGGTAACTATCATGACTTCACAAAATATGACCACCTCAGAGAAAAAAGCGATGTCGGCGTCAACAGCACCCGATAAATTGAAAAGTACAAAACTTAAAAAACAGCGTCAGTTCAAAGATAATGTATTAAGTGTCTTTATTTGGGGCGCTTCAGCATTAACCGTAGGCTTCCTGTTTTGGATCATGTGGTACATCCTTTCAAATGGTTTGCAGCATGTTGATTGGAATTTTGTTACCGATGACTACACACGAACAGGGGATGAACACGGAATTTTCCCGATGATTATCTCGACGATCTATATGGTGATCGCGTCGATTTCAGTCGCCGCACCGCTTGGGATCATGACGGCAATCTACTTAACGGAATACGCCAAAGTGGGCAGTAAATTGGTTAAGATTATCCGTTTCTGTACCGAATCATTAGCGGGAATTCCATCGATCATATTTGGTCTATTTGGTATGACTTTCTTCGTGGCAATACTTGGGTTAGGTTTTTCCATTTTGTCGGGAGCATTAACGCTGAGTATTTTGATTCTTCCTGTCATTATTCGAACAACGGAAGAGGCTCTAATGGCAGTGCCGCAAACGTATCGAGAAGGATCTTATGGGCTAGGCGCTCCAAAAATTTATACGATTTGGCGTTTAATTCTACCAAGTGCCATGCCTGGGATTTTGACTTCCGTCATTTTGAGTATTGGCCGTGTTATTGGAGAGTCGGCACCTGTATTTCTTACCGCAGGTATGGTGGCGCGTATCCCAGATAGTTTATTGGATTCAGGAAGAACGTTAACGGTTCACCTGTATAAGCTCACCACGGAACTATTTTCTATTGAAGAGTGGAACCAAGCCTATGGCACGGCAACTGTATTGATTGTAGTGGTGTTACTGATCAACACCCTGACCAAACTGATAGCCAGTCGCTTTAATACTGCAACGTATTAAACATTGAGTACTTCAAGTACATAGTCGCTATCAGCCACAACAGAATTTAAGAGAACTTAAAATATGAACAAATTTGATATTCAAGACCTCGATCTTTTTTACGGTGAAAATCAGGCACTAAAAACCATTAACTTACCTGTACCAGTGCGCCAAGTTACGGCATTGATTGGTCCGTCGGGCTGTGGAAAATCAACATTACTTCGGTGCTTAAATCGAATGAATGATTTAATTGAAGGCGTGAAGATCACTGGTCGACTTGAAATGGATGGTGAAGATATTTACGGCAACATTGATGTCGCCGATCTCCGCATCAAAGTCGGCATGGTATTTCAAAAACCGAACCCTTTTCCTATGAGCATTTACGAAAATGTCGCGTATGGATTACGAGCTCAAGGCATCAAAGATAAGAAGCATATCGATTCCGTGGTTGAGCGTTCGCTACGTGGTGCCGCGCTTTGGGATGAAGTAAAAGACCGATTGAAATCACATGCCTTTGGTTTATCTGGCGGTCAACAACAACGATTATGCATTGCTCGTACTATCGCAATGGAGCCTGATGTCATTTTAATGGATGAACCAACATCCGCGCTTGATCCTATTGCAACCCATAGAATTGAAGAGCTGATGGAGGAGCTGAAAAAAGAGTATACGATCGTTATCGTGACTCACTCAATGCAGCAAGCAAGACGTATCTCTGATCGTACGGCTTTCTTCTTAATGGGAGAACTAGTGGAGCATGATGATACTGCCGTTATTTTCAGTGAACCTAAAGATGACAGAACAAAAGGCTATGTTAATGGTGATTTTGGTTGATATGCAATCATGCGCTAGTAGTAAATTCTAAGAAATCACTATAAAAATATATGCGATGAATTTTGCCTCACTTTATGTGAGGCTTTTTTTTGGAAACAAAATCCCAATAATGTCTAAGTACTCTAGGATGTTGTAAATAGAGTTTCAAAAATGCGGTGCATTTAACAATCGACATTTAACGCCATTGATTGCATATGGTTTTTTGAGCAATGATCCAGCCATTAGATGACATTATTGGGGTCCCTTGGTGTATATAAAAACGTTCTCAAAACAAGTTTCAGCAGTAAGAGATCATAGAGTGTTGGCTGAGGTGTTATTTGCTTACCTTCAAGAGGAGCTAAGTATCGAGGGCGCGCTCATTTTTCGTGATCCTATTTATAGTCCACGAACTGTCCCGTTATTCTCAATTGGTACTTTTTCATCACTCATCTCTTATCCATCTACTTTTTGGAAGTGGGCGGCACAGTTTGATACTGCGGAAGGATTCATACCTATCGCCATGAATAGCTGTATATGGGATGAGAAACCAAAGCATGAATGCTCTTATGTCATGATGCTGGATAATTCAACGGCTTCTCGAACTTACATTATCATTCAAGGTATTAAAGATGAGAGTGTCGAAAAAATATTTGAATCTACATTTGAGTTTTTACAAATTGCGGCGGCAAAATGGCAATGCGTGCGAGCTGAAAAAAATGCGGCTTTAGAGATTAAAAATCGAGATGTACGTGAAGCGCAATACCTCGATGAGATTAAAATGCGCGAACAGTTTGTAAACAACATGAAGTTGGTACAAAAGGTCGCCTTAGAGCTGTCTAATCCAAAATCCCTTGATGAATTATATAAAGCAGCAGTCGAAGCGGTACGTGATCAGCTTGGCTTTGATCGTGCGGTATTCATGTTACTTGATATGAAGAAGCGATGCTTCAGTGGGACTTATGGAACGGACGAATTTGGGAAAACAAACAGTGAACATCAGACCCAGTATGATATTCATCAGCTAGAAGAAGAGTACATTGAAGGGTTATTCAGTAAAAAAAAGAATCTGGTTGTGATCGAAAATGCACCTCTCTACACGGCTGGTAAAGTGGTCGGGCAGGGGTGGAATGGCATGCTGATTTTAAGAGAAGCGGGAGAGGCTTTTGGTTGGATCGCAATGGATAATTTGGTTCATCGCAATGCAATTACTGATTATCAGAAACAGATGTTGGAGTCTTTTGGTTCGCTTCTGGCGCAAATATATATCCGTAAGCGCCAAGAGCAGAGCGTTCGTATGCTGCACTCTAGTATTGTCGAGCTTTCGAGGTGCGCGACGGTAAGTGAAGTTTGTAAGTCCGCCGTCACCTTTGCGATTCAACATTTAGGTATCGATCGTTTAGCCGTTTTTCTAACCGATGAAAAATGCTCTTATATGCAAGGTACATGGGGGACTGATACTCAAGGCAATGTGGTGGATGAATCCTACTATCGAAGTGAAACCACGAATAAATCGATCGTGAATCAAGCGAGATCGGTTCCAAACGAAGTGGCTTTTGAAGAGTCAGTTCCTGTTTACCATGACTGTAAAATTGTAGGTTTTGGTTGGACATCAATGACGATGCTGACCAGTAATAGTGGTGTCCCTATCGCTTTTATCGCCGCAGATAATTTGCTAACTCGTAGTCCATTAACGTCCCAGTTGAGAGAAATGATCCGTATGTTTGCATCAAGCTTAGCCGAAGTGCTTCAGCGAACGGAAGCGCAAGAGGCGATCCGAGAGCTGAACGAAAACTTAGAGCAAGAGGTCTCTAAACGAACTCATGAATTAGAACAAGTGAATAGGCAGCTTGAGGTGCTTTCAAAAATGGATCCTCTGACCCGCTTAGGCAACAGAAGAATGTTGGATTATCACTTGGAAAAATTATGTGAAATAGAGAGCGAGAGGGAACTCACTTTTGGGGTCATCATTCTTGATATCGATCATTTCGGGCTGTTCAATAATTATTATGGTCACCTTGAAGGGGATATCGCCTTGATTCGAATCGGCAATATCCTTGAGCGATATGCTTCAGGTGAAGATCAAACATTTTGCCGCATTGGTGGTGAAGAGTTTGCATTATTACTTGTAGATACCACCGAAAGAGAAGTGGAAGAGAAAGCGGAAGCGATACGTCAAGGTATCGAGAATGAGAACATTAGGCACATTGATAACCCTGACAATACATGCTTAACGGTATCCATCGGGTACACATGGACCACAATGACATCGGCGAACTTTAATTTTGACTCGCTATACAATAAAGCTGACGAAGCTCTATATCATGCCAAAAGGTCAGGACGAAATTGTGTGAGTTGTTTGGACCTATCGAGTGAAAATGCTTAGTCGTGTGAAAATACTTAGTCGTGTGACGCTGACATAGAAACATTTGATTTATCTTAGTTGGAATGTCGAGAAGGTCAGAGTTTCGGGATGTAACGAGGTAGCTTGTTTTGCTTCTGCTATGTTTAATAAATATCAGGTTTATTAAATATCAAAAGCATAAGGGCATCAAAATGGAATTTGATTGGGTTGAATGGTTTGGTTATTTAGCTTCGCTTGTAGTACTCGTCTCATTAACCATGACGTCGATTATTAAATTACGGGTGATTAATTTTATTGGTTGCTTGTTATTTGCGGCCTTTGCCTATTTCATCGATTCATACCCCACCATGTTAATGAACCTCGGCATTGCGGGGATTAATGTGTATTACCTCTACAAAATTAGCCACACTAAAGAGAAGTTTAAACTGATTTCAGCGTCGGTTGGTTCTGAATATTTTGAGCATTTCATTACAGCAAACCGCGAAGATATCGAGCGGCAAATATCGACAGAAGAGTTAAAGTCAGCAGACACTGCTTTTTATATGCTTAGGAATAACAGTATTGCAGGGTTGCTGGTGGGTAAGAGAGAGCAAAATGGAGTACTGAACGTCTTACTTGATTATGTCACGCTAGAGTATCGTGATTTTAAAATTGGTCAGTATTACTTTAAAACGCATCCTGATGTGATAAAAAGCCGAGGGTTCAACTCGTTACACGCGCACGCAAATAGTGATGAACACCGTACTTACTTAGAAGCGGTAGGGTTCCTGCCTTCGGACGCGGATGATCAGTTATTTATTAAGTATCTGTAATTTCAATTACCCTAATGAATCAGATAAAAGGGAGCCAAAAATTCATTTGGCTCCCTTCCCTTTATTCACTTTAACGGCTATCTCGTATTAATAACTATCTCATATTAATAACCATCTCGTATAAATAACTATCTCATCTCAAAAGCGACCTCCTCACGCCAATCAGTCATGCCGCAGTCGTGATGGTTATCTTCATTTAAAGTTTCGCTAGCACTGATTTGTGTTTCGACTTTTGTGCTGTAGAGCTGATTTTCATCGCTTTGTTAATCAATTTAAGCAATGACTTGTTACTCCACTGAGACCGAGTTTCCCCATAGTGACTTTCATGCATTCGCTGGAGTTCATTCTCCATCGCATGGCGAACATCTGTGTCCAAATTGACTTGCGAGTACATCCAACTAGAGACGGCTTGTTGAATACGAATCGGATCACCGGCATCGATGGTTTGCAGTAGGCCAAGGTCTTGAGGGGCGATCTCGGCTTTGCTTGCTTGTGTACCGACATTTTTTGGCTTGGTTCTCCAAATCTTGATGGCCATAAGCACGGTGATTAGCCATAACGTGGCAAACATATAAGTCAGATATGGCCAAATGCCAGCATCAATAACCGTGATGGTTTGTGTTTCAACAGGCACAGCCTTAGTTGGCGCGCTTGGCAAAGTCAGAGCCGTTTCGTTACCCGGTTTTACCTCTAAGGTTAGTCCATCAATATTCGCTGTTTCCTGTTGTTTTAACTGAGTATTCCACCATGGGATTTTTACAGAAGGAAGTGTCACACTGCCTGTCGATTTCGGGATCAACACTTGCTTCACTGTCATTACGGTTTGACCCTGATCGGTGATGTCAAATTGAGGCTTTTCATCATAGACTCTAAGAGAGTCTGGATACGTTACATTCAAATTAGGCAATTGAGTTTCAGACAATCCATCAACGGTTAAAGAGATGGTTCGAGTGAGTGATTCACCAACTTTGGTATCGAAAGTCGAGGCAGGATCGAGATTTTTACCAGACTCATCTTGCCAAGTCTGTTTGAGTGTTAGCGATGGTGTTGGTAGCCAAAACCCACGGTAATTATCGGGTTTGGCTAATACTTTGATCGTGTAGGAATCGGCTTTGGTATTCAGTTGGATTAGACGTGTGGAGCCATTGCGGTTCCCTCCATAAACCACGGCACCTTTCAGACTTGGACCTAACAGTGTCGCGTTAGTGTGCCCATTATCATCAGCGGTTATGTGATAGCTCTGATCGACAATCGTCACTTCCATTCCATCGATAACGCTTTGATATTGCTTGGAGTCCCCAATTGCTTCGATACGGACTCCGGTTGCTTTCGGTTGGATTATTTGTGGGTTTTGTAAGCGTCGCGGATCCGCCTTAATAATCAGTCGGGCATGAAACTGTGTACTTTCATTCGGGTAGAGCTCATTTTTCTCTAGCTGAGTTTGAAATTCAACCATGTCGTTTTGGCTAGGAGCCGATGTGTCGATGCTTGATTGAATAACGATAGGCTGAGTTGATACACCTCCGACAGAAAAACTAGGGATTGTCAGTGTTCCTAATTTGAGTGCTGCGAGAGAGACTGTCCATTCACTGCGAACACTCCGATCACCATTGATGATATTAATCGCCGAACCGAAACTTGGGCGACCTAGATAGAAATCGGACTCTAGTGATGTAAAGTTAATGTCTTCAGAGCTGAGCTTATGATCCGCGACAATTTTAAGCTGAAACACTTCATTTTTGGCGACTCTGTTTTTACTTACGCTTGCGACTAAGGACTCAGCATGAGCGATTGAGCTTAGGCCTAGCACTAGGCTAAAGAGCATCGTGGAGAGTACTCTTATGAAAAATGGATAGGTGCGTTTCATTCTATTTACCACTTTTTATTGTTTTGTTGAGGGGCGTTTCTTTGTTGCGCTTGTAACAACATTTGTGCTCGTAATAATCGACTAGGATCGCGAGCACTTTCGACTTGTTCTAATCGCCTAACATCTGGGTCAACCTGTTGTACCTTACTGTTCTCTTCTGGAGAGGAGTCAGTTGATGGACGGTTGGCTGTTTGGGGATCGGTCAGGTCTTTCTCTTCAGGCAATTGAGTACCTTCAGAGGGCTTATCCTGTGAAGGCTCAGTTTGTGACTGCTCCGCTTGTGGAGACTTAGCCTGTGGAGACCTAGCTTGTGAAGATCCAGCTTGTGTATCATTCTCATCACTAGGTTCCGGTTTAGGTTGCGAGCCCGAATGATCGCCTTTTTGTTCGCTATCTGATTTCTCGCTTCCTTTATGAGGCTCAGAACGATCATTCTGTGCCGATTCGTTTTTTGAACCTTGCTGACCACTCTGTTTATTCTGTTGAGATGACTGGTCTTTGTCCGATCCTTGTGACTGAGAAGCGTTGTCATTCTGCTCTTGGTTCTGTTTAGAATCTTGTTGCTGTTGCTGTTGCTGTTGCTGTTGCTGTTGCTGTTGCTGTCGCTGTTGCTGTTGCTGTTTAGCTTGTTCAACAATGTCCAAGTTCTTCTTTGCAAGTGCATGGTTTGGATTGTTTTTTAGCAGCTTTTGATAGTGCGCAATAGCGTCATCTAGTTGACCGGATTGAGCATACGCATTGGCAAGGTTGTATTGATCATCTTCGCTGCTTAAAGGCGTTAAAGTCTCTATCGCAGATTGATAATCTCCCGCCTTATACTGAGCTGCACCTTTCCAACTTTGATTTGAAAACTGCTGAGCGGCAGATTGGAAATCTTCATTTTCAAATGACTGGTAGGCTTGTTGATCATCGGTTTTCCAAGGGTTCGCTTGACTTGGCGTTGGGTAAGCAAGTGGTAAAAACAGTAATGCGACACTCCAGATACCTCCCTTTCTAAATAGAAATAAGCCAGGGATCAACAGTAGAGGAACTAGCCAGAAACCATTATTGACTCGTTCGGTCAGTCGTTGGTCACTGTGCTTTTTAGCGCGGCCTTGGTTGCTAAGTTTCTGATTTGCAATCAGCTCTACATCACTGCTTGAATGCTGAAAAGGCGCAAAAACACCACCCGTTGACTGGCTTAATGACTGCATGTTACCTAGATTAGATTTCGCGATAACGGTAGCCCCTGAGCTCTGTTTGAGTAGGCTGCCGTCACTAAGTTTTATTGGTGCTCCCTCTTCTGTTCCAATGGCTAGAAATGAGAGTTCCCACTGTTGGCTAGAAGTAAGTTCCTGAATCTCTTGATATTCACGGTCATCAATATCGTCACTGATAAGAATGATCTGACCTTGATGATTACCAGCATTGGTTAACATCTCGATGGCGAGTTTCACCGCTGAAGCCGCATCGGCTCCTTGATATGGCATGATATCAGGAGATAAGTTAGGAATGAGAGCATGCAATGTATTCGTATCGCTTGTGAGTGGACTGACCGTATAAGCATCACCGGCATAAGCGATGAGCCCTGTAGCCCCCTCTTTCCAAAGCGGAAGTAGATCCAAAGCTTTATAGCGTGCTTGGGTTAGCCTGTTGGGTTGAATGTCGGTGGCATAGAGAGACATCGACATATCCATGACGAGAACACGTGCCGTCGCTAAGTCGAAACTCGGTTGCTCTGCTTTTTGAAAACTAGGCCCAGATAAAGCAACAATTGCCACAATACCGCTTAGTGCAAGACCAATCGAGAGTGGTTTGTGATTTTTAGTTTGATTGAAACCGAGCTGATTGGCTAAATGTGGCGCAATCAGTCCTGTTGAATTTTTGCGTCGAAATAGCCAAAGGCAAAGTATGAAAAGTGGAATGATCGCTACTAGCCAGTAGGGATAGAGAAAAACGAAACTAGCCATGATTTCTCCTCAGAATGATTAATATCAGAGAAAGAAGCAGTGCGAATGACAAGGGTAAGCCAAACCATTCACTTTGAGGTCGCCAAGTTTGTATCGCGGCACTGATCGGCTCTAATTGGTTTATTGTATCGTAGATGGTGGAGAGTTCTTGGCTATTGCGAGCTCGGAAATACTGCCCACCCGTCATGCGAGCAATCTCCATCAGCGTTTTCTCATCGAGATCCTGAGCGGTATTCACTTTGCGAGTCATGAAGAACTCTTTGACGACCATTTCACCTGCGCCTACGCCAATGGTGTAAATCGTGGTGTTGAATTTCTTAGCAATGGTTGCCGCTTCAAGCGGGTCTAACACTCCTGCGGTGTTGCTGCCATCACTGAGTAAAATCATCACTCGTTGTGGCGCATCACTGTCTACAAAGGTTTTCGTTGCAAGCCCGATCCCATCACCAATGGCCGTTTTAGTCCCAATTAAGCGCAAAACGGCTTGATTCAACTGCTGAGAAATGGTGTTTCTATCTAAGGTGAGTGGTGTTTGTAAATAAGCGTGATCAGCAAAAAGAACTAAACCTAAGCGGTCGCCTTTACGTTTATCGATAAATTCGGACAGCACATTTTTTACGGCACTTAAACGATCGATAAAGTCATCACCTTGCTTCATGTCTTGCTGATTCATGGAGTAGGAGAGGTCAACCACTAGCATCATGTCACGATGTTTAGGTTGAAAATCAACAGGATCACCATACCAAACCGGTCTAGCACTTGCGCATACAAGCAGTAGCCAGATGGCACAAGCAAGCACTTTTGCCAATAAAATATTTGGCGTCTTGGCTGTTGATTGTTCAGGCAAATAAGGCAGTTGAATGGCTGCCCGCTGCTTTACTGCGGGGGCAAAAATATAGATTAAAAAAGGCAAAGGGAGGATGAAAAACGCTCCCCACCAAACGAATTCAAGACTAAACCAATTACTCACGACCACCTCTCTTTGGTGGCAGAGCTTGTTCGATCCAAAATTGGCAATCTTCAATCAAGCTTTGTTGTGTTTCTGAGGATGGTTTTTGGTAAAGAGCTTGCTGCCATACAGCGCTATTTGGGGTAAAGCGAGGTTGGCTTATTTGAGAGTCCAAAAATGCGTACCACTCTTCGCCAGACAGCATAGCAATACGCTCTCTTGGGTAGTAACTGAGAGCCGCTTGACGCAAGAGTTCGATCGCTGCTGATGGGGTATGTTCCAAAGCTTGGTTGGTAATGATTTTCAGAGCCGCTTTTTTGGGTGCTAATTTCTTCTTGCGCCAACGCAAATAAATAACAACAAGTAACACCGTAAAGCAGGCCAAAGCCATTAATGACCACCAACCCCATGCGAGCGGCCACCAACTTGGAGCGTCAGGCAGTAAAGCCGGGTTTAATGGTAACGTAGGGGGTTGGGTTGTTGTTGATTGTGTCATGAATGTGTTCCAGTAATTTGCTCAACTAAAGATGTTGCACTTGAGATAGAGGTGTAATTGATTGCGAGAGAGCAACATAAATCGTTCAATTTATTCTGTTCTTGTTGAAAAGCAGCTTCAATATTACGACGGGTATTCGGCGATGAAAAATCAAGCCATAGCGCTTTGAATCCGTTTGAGACTTTTTCACTTCCGCGGTAATGGGTTTGACCTTTTTCTAAAGGGTCGTAAATATGAACGAGACGAAGTCGGTTGTGTTTTCGTAATTGAGTGAGTAATGCTCTATCTGACTCTTGATAGCGCATGAAGTCACTTAATAGGATGATTTCACTTCCTTTGGGGCAGAGCTGGTGCAATGTTTTTAACCCAGAAGCCATCGACGGCATGTCTGAGCCACGTTGATTCAGCTTGTTTTCCTGTAGCGATTCGTTATGCGCAGTAACTAATTGCTGCATGATGCGAAGAGGGCTACTGGTACGCGAAGAGGGGCGAAACTCAAACCGTTGTTCGCCTGTGTCTATAATGGCTCCGATGCGGTCTTTCTGCGCTACGGTTAACCAGCAAATTAGACTCGCGATATGAGCAAGTTGTACCGACTTAAGTACCATTTGAGAACCGAAAAATAGGCTTGGATTGAGATCAATATATAGCACCACTGGCTGCTCGCGCTCTTCGCTAAACAGCTTGGTGTGAGGCTTACCTGTTCGTGCTGTCACCCGCCAATCAATACTGCGGATGTCGTCTCCAGGTTGATATTGGCGGACTTCAGAAAAATCCATCCCTCGACCTTTTTGGCGGCTTTGATGTTGGCCACTTAATTGAGACCATAAACTGTTCGCTGGGGGTAACCAGCGTACAGTTTGAGACTTATAGTGCAGGAGTTCATCTAAACAGAGATTCACACCATCACTATGTGGGGGTAATTGGTTATCCATAGAAATACTCAAATTCTTAAGCTCGACTTACTTCATAAGCGCTATCTACTTCTTAAGCACTATCCACACCTTAAGCACTACCAACAAGGGTCAGAAGCTGAGAAATGACAGTGTTTGGGTGAACGCCTTCTGCTTGAGCGTGATAGCTTAAAAGCAGGCGATGCCTTAACACTGGAAATGCCATCGCTTGTACATCTTCTGGCGTCACAAAATCTCGATTTGACAGCCAAGCATGAGCGCGTGCGCAGCGATCAAGGGCGATCGTTGCTCGTGGGCTAACCCCCATTTCTAACCACTGATCCAACTGTTCTGCGCCAGTGTTGTTGGAGTAAGCTTTAGGCTCTCTGGTCGCCATGACCAAGCGGATAATGTACTGCTCAACACTTTCCGCCATATGAATTTCCAACACCTCTTTACGGGCTTGGAAGATATCTTTCTGGCTCAGGTGTGCAGGTTGAACTGGCGTCGTACCAAGGGCCTCGCCTCGATTAAGGCGTAAGATCTCTAGTTCACTTTGAGCATCTGGGTAGTTAACATCGAGATGCAGTAAAAAACGGTCGAGTTGAGCTTCAGGAAGTGGGTAAGTCCCTTCTTGCTCAATAGGGTTTTGGGTGGCCATTACCAGAAAGAGTTCAGGTAATTTATAAGTACTTCTACCGACTGAAATTTGTTTTTCGGCCATCGCTTCAAGCATCGCAGCTTGTACTTTGGCTGGCGCTCGGTTTATCTCATCAGCAAGGACTAATGAGTTAAAGATCGGCCCAGGTTGAAAAATGAACTCGCCCGTTTCAGGTCTAAAGATATCAGTACCCGTTAAATCTGAAGGTAAGAGATCAGGTGTAAATTGAATACGGTGAAAATCGCCCTCAATACAGTCAGCCAAAGACTTAACCGCACGAGTTTTCGCTAAGCCAGGTGGTCCTTCAACTAAAATGTGCCCGTCTGCTAGTAGAGCGACAAGCAGTTGTTTTACTAGCTCAGTTTGACCGATGATTTGAGATTCTAAATATTGCTTAAGTTGAGTGAAGGCTTCGGACTGCATGAGTGTTCTCTCTGTTATTTGTAGCATGAGCTACGTTGTGCTCGAAAATACATCTATTGGTTGATATTAAAAGGGAAAAGTTCCTTAAATCGGCCAACTTTTTCATGTCTATTATTATGGGGCCAGATTTAAGCGATCCAACCATTCAGAATTGAAAGATTAAATTTAAAAAACAATTTCAAAAAGCCGCAGACAAACTAAAGTTAGTTATACTTTTGCCGATAAAAAAAGATCAAGTGATTAATCCCCCAACAGAAGGGCATAATGATGTTCAAATTGAGCTCCATGAGTATCAAACAAAAAGTTGTTTTAGGCATGACATTTGCCGTACTTGCTTCCACTGTCATTGTCGGTGTTATGGCTCAGCGCCAAGCCCGTGAAGTTCTTACCCATCGTTTAATTGATATTGAATTACCAGCCATGTTGGAGAAGGTTAATTCTGAGATCGACCAAGAAGTATCAACCCTACTTTTTGCTGCTGAACAAACCGCTAATAACGAATTCATCAAAGAGGCTGTCTCATCAACCGATCGCGATCCAAGTACCGAAGCGATGCTGGTTAAGCAGCTGAATAATATCCGTAGCCAATATAAACTAAACGATGCGTCGGTGGCTAACCGCCAAACTGCTTATTATTGGAATCAAGGTGGCTTTTTGCGCCAATTGAACCAACAGCAAGATGGTTGGTTCTTTGGATTTACTCAATCTGGACAGCAAACAATGGTGAGCATGTTCCAAGAGGCGAGTGGCGAAGTGAAAATGTTTGCCAATTTCCAACAGGTCAATGGCACAACAATGTCTGGGCTATCGAAATCGATGGACGATATGGTGCGTCTACTTAATGGCTTCAAAATTGAATCGACAGGTTTTGTTTTCTTAACGGATTCAAAAGGTGCGGTTCAAATTCATCGTCAATCAGACAAAAGCCAGTCTAATTTAAATTCACTGTATGGCTCTGCATCCAATCAGTTACTGAATAAATCAGGCTTTAATTTGATTACGACGGAATACAATGGACAAGATGTGTTTATCGCAAGTAACTACGTACCTTCAATGGATTGGTTCGTGGTTGGCGTAGTACCAGTTGATGAAGTCTTTGCCGATTTGAATGCCACAGCACAAAAAATGCTGATGACGACCATTATTGTGGCGCTTATTTTCATTGCGATGGGTGTTCTACTCGCAAATAGCATCGCAAGCCCAATCAAACTGATATCGGAACGCTTCACTGATTTAGGCAAAGGTGATGGCGATCTGTCGCAACGAATTGAAGTGAAAGGCAATGATGAAATCGCCCAGTTATCTCAAGGCTTTAATGGTTTTATAGAAAAAATTCACGAGTCGATGAAAGAGGTCGCTTCAACCAGTCGAGCATTGCAGTCTGCTTCTGAAGGCGTCTCGAATAAAGCACACATTACTCGTGATAATAGCCACGAGCAACGAGATCAAACTATTCAAGTTGTTGCCGCTGTTAATCAGATGGGGGCGACGATCAGTGAAATCGCGTCTAATGCGGCGACGGCAGCAGAAACCGCGAACCATGCATCAGACAATACAGAAATGGGTCGTAGTGTCGTGACTCAAGCGAAAGATGCGATCAGCCGTTTGGCGGCCGATATTGAGAACACGGGCTTAGTGGTACAGCAATTAGCATCAACTACTCAAGATATCGGTTCTATTCTTGACGTTATTCGTGGGATCTCTGAACAGACTAACTTGTTGGCACTCAATGCGGCGATTGAAGCGGCACGTGCTGGTGAGCAAGGTCGTGGCTTTGCGGTGGTCGCGGATGAAGTGCGCAACCTAGCGAGTAGAACGGCTGATTCAACTGAAGAAATTCAGAAGATGATCAACCAACTGCAAAGCGATGCGAAAGATGCGGTTTCAGCGATGGAAGCAGGGAAAGCCATTACATTAGAAGGTGTATCTTCGTCTGATGAAGCCGTTGGTGTATTGGTGACAATTTCAGAGCGAATTATTGATATTTCAGATAGAAACACTCAAGTTGCCACCGCAACAGAAGAGCAGTCAACGGTAGTACACACCATTAATCAGAATATCGAAGAGATTAACGCGATTAACGAAGTGACGACCGGGACGGCTGAGCAATTAGCCGAAGCGAGCCAAGAACTGCGTGAATTATCCGCTCGTCTAGATAATATGGTCGGTAGCTTTAAGCTATAAGTGATTTATAACCTTATTAAATTTTAGGTTATGAGTGGTAGAGGTGCGTAGGTCGCAGTGCCGCGCACTGTCACTCAATAAGACTCGATCAAATTTGTCACGAGTCATGTTGATTACAGTGATCAGTCGGTTTGGTTTAGAAAAACTATTATGTTCTAGAAACTAAAACTATAAATAGGTAAAATTCAAATCAGATATGATGATTAGGTAAGTAAAATGAGCGATTTTGAAAAAGAACTGGCTGAGTTTTCACAGCAAGCGAGTAACGAGCCAGAAGTAAAACTACCTTCTCTAGAAGAGCAAAAAGCGGTAGTTGCTGAACTAAAGAGATTGGAAGCGGAAGGTAAACTTACACCAGAAGTGCTAGAGCAGCATTTTGGTAAATTTCAGTCTGATAACGATGCACCGATTCACTAGTAAAGCGATTAAGTTATTCAATTTAAAGGCACCTTATTGGTGCCTTTTTTATTTGCACTATTTCGTGATAGAAATAATTACGCTGTCTTCTTAAATATAAGAATTATTAATCAAGCGTATGAAAGCGAAGTATATTCTTTATGACTTTTGTCTAGGTTGGCTATTACAAAACTTGACGATTTGAAAGAGTTAACCACATTATTAACTGCAAAAGACGTTGGCTATTGGAGTAAATTATGGAAAAGCACTCAAAAGTTAAAGGCTCAGCATTTTTTATTGCTGAAAACAGTTTACAGTCTGGGTTACTCAAAGACTCACTAGAAGAGAAACTAAATTTAGCGTTTAGGCTTGTTACAATAAGCAATCTGTTTGATATAAATCATAATGAAATATCAGAACCAGATTTTATGATTATTGATGTTTCTTCGTTGTCTGAGCAAGATATTATTCACTACTTTCAAGTTCGTAATGCTAAATTTCCTAATTGCTATGAAGTTTTGATTAATTGCAAAGATGAAATTGAATATAGAGAGTTAATCAAATGGAAAAATCTTGTGGGTGTTTTTTATACGAATGATACGTTAGAACTGTTAATTCAAGGTATTACGAAAGTTTTAGACGGTGAGATGTGGTTTAGTCGTAAATTAGCACATGAATATATTCGTTTCTACCGAGAAAGAGAATGTTCTAATACCAGTTCTAGCTATTCACTCCTTACAAACCGTGAGCAACAAATCATTAAACTATTGGGTAACGGTGCCTCAAATTCAGAAATTGCTGAAAGCTTATTTGTGAGTGAAAACACGGTTAAGACTCATCTACATAATGTGTTCAAGAAGATTAATGTGAAGAATCGTTTACAAGCACTTATTTGGGTCAAAGAGAATGTGGGCTCAGAAGAGTTTGTATGATAGATAAGAAAAAGGTACCTCATTGAAACTAGGTACCCGTTTACTGAATTCGATTTAACTGGTTAGTGTTAAGGTGGGTGGTGTTGTCTGATTTGGCATACCTGAACTGCTGGCCTGTTGTTTTTTGTTGTCTTGATTTTGTTGGCGTGCAAACCGGATAGCCTCTTTACGGCAGTTTACATTTATCTTTTTGTAGAGCTTGTAGATGTGTGTTTTGACGGTGCTTTCAGCAACAAAAAGTTCATTGGCGATTTGTAAATTAGATTGTCCACAAACCAACCTATCTAAGATCTGTTGCTCCCTTTTTGTGAGTTCACCTATGCTATTTTTAGTCGATGGGGCATAGGGTCTACAGCGTGTTAGCATCTGCGCCATTAGGTTGCGTGGTAGCCATAGATCGCCTTTAGCGACAACCTCAACGCAACGTGTGAGATGATCCACAGGCGCGTCTTCATATAAAATCCCTTTCAGACAGCACCATGAGACAATGGTGTCGCAGAGTAGATCGACAGGCACGTCATAAATGACAAGATTAAAATCAAAGGTAGTTGCTGAAAGCAAATCAGTGTAAAGCCCATCTTTTATATAGTGGTAACTCATTAAAATAACAGAAATATTTTCAACCGAATAAGGTTGAGAAAACTGTTTATCTGTTTTCTGCTGTATTACAAATTTATTAGATTTTTCTAACTCACGTTGGATTAATCGAGAATGTATATTTGTACGACTTAGTAATAATATTTTATTTTTTTCTAGTACTTTCCCTTCCATAGTAAACCTCAGCTGACACATATTAACGTTGGACTAATAACATAACTAACAGTTAGTTAGGTATAGCAGTTCTTTATAATTTGAGTTGTATCTAAAATGATACACTCATTAATATACATTTACTTATTCTCTATATTGTTGATAAGTATTAGTATTTACGTCCTATTTTTTCCTACAACTTATCTACTACTTTTTATTTTCTTCATGCTTGTTTAATACTCACAGGTTTTTTTTGAGCATTATAGTTACTTACAAGTTAACGGAACGAAGGGATGACTCATGAATAATATAATGAAAAGTATTCATGCTTTTTTATTATTTATAGCAGCATTATCTTTTTCCAGTTTGGCAACTCAAGGAAGCCAATTATCTGTTTCTATTTCAGGGCATATCGAAAGTTATTGTGAGATCGATTTTACTGATGGCGTGAAAATGGACTTTTCAAACGAAGCTCAGAAAGTGCTTCCTTTTGATATTCAATGTAACCAACCGTTAAGTATGTCGGTTTACTCTCGAAATGGTGGTTTGCAGTTATTGAAAAGTAAACAGGAGAATCTAACCCCTTATGAAGTCAATATTGACATTACATCACTGGGGTTGAGCCAAACACTATTAAGCCGAGAAATATCGTCACCAAGAATTATTAACAGTTCAAATGTTATTCCATTCAACACTGATGGTGTGATGCGAGTGACGTTGGAAGAAAACCTGCTTTATGCGGGGTACTACGAAGATGTCATTGAGATTGATGTATTTCCGTCAATCCATGGCAGTGGAAAGTAAATCATCTGCTAGTTGCAGAGTGTGGCTCCAGTTTGGAACAGGGCCATGACAAGTACGTCTTAAACTATATAAAGGAATCTATTCATGAAAAAGCTAACAATATGTGCAGTTGCGGTATCGGGTCTATTTGCCGCTCAAGCGAATGCTGGTGATGTTCAATTAGTTGGGTTTGTTGCCCCAGTATGTGAAGTTTCTGGGCTATATACGCAGTTACTCGATTTTGGACAAGTCTCTAGTATCCAGTCTGTCTCAACTGACCTATCCATCCAATGTAATGATGCTGATGGGGCAACCGTAACACTGACGAGTGCCGAAGGTGGTCTTGAGTCTGATGATAAAGAAGACTATGCCATCGGTTATACCGCGACATTATCACCAGATAGTCATGCGGATCTCGTATTGACGACATTAGGCGGCCCTGGCGCGAATGATGTAAGTGCAAGTATGTCTTACTCTGGTTCGCTTGCTTTAGCTGGTGGTGTTCCTACTAGCTTGTCTGTAACGACTAATGAAACCATGGGTTGGTCTGGTGGTTACTCAGATACGCTAACCGTTCAAGTAACAGCGAACTAAAGAATAATAAAAACAAAAGATGGGAGGATAGTAATCGTCCTCCCATCTATTTTTGAGGGGTATAGAGATGAACACGTTTAGAAGGCTCTCTTTAATCTGTGTATGTTTAATCAGCTTTTCAGCCTTTGCTTATAAGGTTCAGCCGATGGTGGCTGAAATGGCACCGATTGGCAAAGGTTCCCAAATGTCGATGCGAATTGATAATACGAGTAATCAACCGCTAACGGTGGAGCTATTCCCACTGTCCATGGTGATGGATGAATTTGGTAATGAAACCACTTCGCCCGCTGAAGATGACCTGTTGGTGATTCCAGTTACTGCGATTATTCAACCAGGACGATCGCAATCGGTGATGGTGCGCTACTTAGGTGAGCCTTCAATTACTCAATCAAAAACCTATCGAATTTCGGTTAAACAAGTACAAGTTAAGAATGCAGAGAAAGATGCAGCAAGCTTAGGTATTCTTCTACAATTCAATACCTTGCTTAATGTTAGGCCTAAAAATACATACTCAGAGTTAAGTGTTCAGAATATAGAAAAGAAAGATGGGAAATGGATGATTGAGGTCGCCAATGATGGAGAAAGTTATGGTCGGTTAACGAATACTAATTGGACCGTTTCAGATCAAAGTCACTCTGTGTTTCTAAAAGGTACCGACGTGAGTCAAAGAATTGCGGGGACTTTGGTGCTACCGAAATCTAAACGTATTTTTGTTATGGATCCACTGGATGGGTTTGATGCTAATTCACTCTCAATTGAGATTGTAGACACGGAGTGAACCATGATAACTCGTCGCATGCTCTTAATGGTGGTTGCCGTGTTGTTGAGCGGCGCAGAGGCTCAAGCTGTTATTATTTCCCCCACGGTTTTGGAAATCGATAGTCAATCAAGTGGGCAGTCTCAAGTTATCGTCTCCAATAACACCACTCAAATAACCCCCATCGAGGCCAGTTTGCGCCGTTTAGTATTTCAAGGCGGTGGTGAATTTGTCGCACAGGACGTGATAGACAGTCAGTTGATGGTATTCCCACCTGCGGCAATGATAAAACCTGGCCAATCTCAAGTATTTCGTTTGCAGTGGATTGGTGACGATAGCTCGGCTCAATCGGAAAGCTATTTCCTTCGTTTTAGCCAACCCTCTTTGTTGGCTACTCAGGGGAGCCAATCTGGGATTGCGGTTCAAATTCACTACAACGCTATTATTCATGTGTTCTCTCCAGAACAAGCACCCAACGTTGAAATGCAAGTGACCAACAGTGGCGAGGCTGTGGTTAAGAATAGTGGTAATCGTTACACCTATTTAAGCTTAACCAAGTTTCTGCCCGCGGAAGAAAGTGCGACCGAGTTTGGGCTTACCCGCGTTGAGATGATGACATCGCTAGGCGAGCATTTTCTTCCACCATTTAGCTCTATTGAACTGCCTTCGAATTCATTGCTGAAACCTGGTGTTTATCAAGGAGTCCAACAATGAAAATACGCCAAGGATGGTTTCTAAGTTTTATTGTCTGTGTCATGTTCAGTTTTACAGCGGTCGTTGAAGCAACGCAGGAAACTATTCAAGAAATACAACAACCGAAAATAAACCCTACCGGTCGAGATATTGAGCTGATCTCCCTGCTAAAAATCAGTGATAGCGTCGTCGGTGAGGCCGAAGTGACGATCACCGCAGATGATGTGATCTTACTTCCCAAAGAGAGCACTCTTGCCTTGCTTATCCCTTTAATTACAGAGGACGCAATGGAAGTGTTAAAGGCAAGCAACCAGACTGAAAAACTATCACAAGAGGATTTTCGTCGTGCAGGTTTAGATTTAAATTTTGACTTTTCGACACTAGAGTGTGTGGTGACGGTTCCTGCGCAATATCGACGGACTCAACAGTTGTCCGTCGTCTCTTCCCCCTCTTTTGGTCAAAATTATTTATCACCAGCATGGATCAGTGGGTATTTGAATGTCTCTCTGTCGGGGACTCAGTCTCAGACGGTTGAGGATACCTCCGAAAATATCACAAGCTTTAATCACCGCTTTGAATCGGCATTAAACATAGGATCGGCGAACTTTGAGTATGAGTCTGCTTATGACGATGTTGAAGGGGACTCAGCCTACGTTCGGCGTGGGACTCGAATGAATCTTGATTTCCCATCTCAAGGCACGCGTTTGGTTGTGGGGGATATGTTCAACTCTGGAAAAAACTTGCAAGATGGCACGGATATTTTAGGTCTTGGTCTTACTCGTGATTTTACGTTGATACCAACCAGAAATGTGCGCCCAAAAGCCACTCAAACCTTTACATTACAGCGAACTTCAAATGTGGATGTGGTGGTAGACGGTGCGATTGTTCAGAGGCTTACATTGAATGCTGGTAGCTATAGTTTGAGTGATATCCCATTGGCGCAAGGCACGAACGATGTCGAATTGGTGATTACGGACTCTAGCGGTCAAGAGGAACGTATTCAATTCTCTGTGGCGACGGGGAATGACCTATTAGACAGCGGAGAGTTTGAGTATAGCGTTATGCTCGGGGTACCAAGTGAAACGGTAGCGAATGAGATCGATTATTTAACGGATCAACAGCTTATTCATGGTTATTTAGATGTGGGTGTCGCGCCTTGGCTAACTCTTGGTGTTAATGGCCAAGTGAGAGAAAAACTCTATCAATATGGCGTATCCAGCTTGCTGGCGAGTGATATTGGTGTAACGGAGTTTATTGTATCTCAGAGTCATCATCCTACGTTAGGTGATGGGCATGCGGTTCGTGTTGCTTACGATGCAGAGTTTTCTGACGAACTCGACTTTAACCCTCAGTTTAGTGTTATTTATGACTATCAATCGGAAAATTTTGCGGGTGTAAATGATGATATGGCTGCCACTCTGCCCCTGAACTCGGTCGAGCATTATGTGTCACTGTTTAGCTCTATGGATGTTACCCCTAGGTTGCGAACGGCTCTTTCTGGGACGTATAGCTCAGGAAGAGAAGATGCCGATAATTTTTGGTCACTAAGTCCCAGCTTTTCAGGCCCATTCTTTAGTACTCCAGCCACTTGGAGTGCTCGCTTCAATTACCGTAATTACCAATATAGTGATGACGAGTACAATACGACCCTAACGCTCAGTTGGCCTTTGAGTAGAGCAACACGGCTGGTTGGTCGTTATCAGAGTGATAAGGATTTCGGCTCTCTTGATATGAGTTATAAGAAAGGAATTGGGAACACGGGAGGGATTTCTGCTTTTGCTACGCTGGAAACCGAAAGAGAGACAGACTCAAACATTGACGCGGGCGTGAATTATACCGCTAATCAATTTCAAGTGATTGCCGATCATACCACGCGCTATCAAGATCTCAGTGAAGACAAACGAAACCATAATACTCGACTTGAGATCTCCAGTGCGATTGCGTTCGCAGGTACTTCTGTCGCGGTTGGACGTAAGGTTGGCGAGGCCTTTGCCGTGGTTAAGAAACACCAAAGCTTAGCTGAGAATGAGATTGCGATTGACCCTGAACGAAACACTGATTATGCCCGCGTCTTTAGCGTTTCCGATCATAATATGTTGGTATCGGATCTTGTGGCTTATACCCCACAGTTGATTGGGTACGATGTGGAGGATTTGCCACCCGGTTATGATCTTGGGGATGGGGCATTCTCTATTTATCCAGGATACAAAAGAGGTTATCAGCTAGAAATAGGTTCAGATGCGGTACTCACCATACTGGGGAACCTATTTGATGCGCAGACTAAAGAGCCCATTTCCTTAATTTCAGGTGTGGCTCTGTACCTTGGCGATGAATCTAGCGGTGAGAGTAACAAAAGCAAGCCACTTGAGTTTTTTACCAATCGGACAGGGCGGTTTGCTATTTCCGGAATGCGTCCAGGAGCTTATCGATTGGAACTGAACATGAAACCAAAACGATCGCTTGAGCTGGTGATCTCAGAAGATGGTGGTGTATTGATTCGAGTAGGAGATCTCTATGTTGAATAACCCTATTATTAGCGTGATGGGCTTGGCGCTTAGCGTGATGACAGGCTCTGCAAATGGTACGACAATGACTCATAGTTCTGGGGCGAATGAAGCGTGCGCCGCCAGTTTGATCAGCTTAGATCCTGTTTCCGCTCAGTCGACTTATGATGTTTTTTCGACTGCGACGTCCCCATTAGTAAAAGGATATCAAGTGAGGGCGGATGTTATGGGGCAAAACTGTTCCATTGTTGTGGAGATCGATGTCGACGACGGCTCGACAGTATTACGAGGAAGTTCTCAGCAAGCGCTTCGCTTTGAGTGGGCCGGTGGTAATGGATACCAAAAAGGAGGGCGCTGGTATGTCACTTTGACGGATGCGACACCAAATGTGCAATTTCAGTTGAGGTTCCCTTCAGATCAGTGGGCGACTGCGGGACAATTTAATGGCCAAATGACAGCTTCGATACAGCCGAATAACTCAAATGAGCCTATTTCAGAAGAAGAGGTTTTTCTAGAAGCAGAAGTCGATGTTTTACCCAGTGCGAAAATTCAATTTTATGGATTATCTCAGCGGTATTACGATTTGGACTTAGGGAAATTAGACTCGCATAAAGTTATCCAATCGGCGCCTAATTTATGGGTTCAAAGTACGGGTGAGTATGCCATTTCGATTGAATCAGAAAATCGTGGATACCTTCGTCATGAATCATTGAATACTCAATGGGATGTGGCTTACGATTTTTTGATCAATAATCAGGAAATATCGTTGGTGAATACAAGTAAACAGTGGCGATCCAGCCATGCTACGCAAGGGAAAGCATTACCTATGGCGTTTGTTATTGGAGATATAAGTCAAAGGCCCGGAGGCGATTATAGCGATATATTGCATATTACGATTGAGCCTGAATTGTCTCAAATACCGTAATAGAAAATAGAAAATAGAAAATAGAAAATAGAAAATAGAAGATAGAAGATAGAAGAAAAAAATCCCTCTAACTTGCGTTGGAGGGATTGTTTCTTGAGCTTGCTCAGTGGGTCAGCTTAGTCTCTTGTTACGCCATGCTCGTCGAACATACGACGACATGCGCGACCATCACTGTGGAACAGGTGACAACGATGAGCTGGAATACCAATCGCCAGTTTGTCACCAGGTTCAACCGTTAGAGTATCTGGTTGGCGGTAAATAACATCAGCATCCGCACCTTCAAGGTTTAGGTAAACTTGAGTTTCATTACCCAGTTTCTCAACAATCATCACTTCACCTTCGATGGTTGCATCACCTGTTTCAGACGAAACCAAGTGCTCTGGACGAACACCTAAAGACATGCGGTCGCCAACATTAACTGTTGTGCCATCAACGGGTGTCCAGAAAGAGAAGCCATTTGAAAGTTGAACTTTTACTTGTTTTGCTTCAGCTTCAATAATAAGAACGCTCATGAAGTTCATTTTTGGTGAACCGATGAAACCTGCAACAAAACGGTTTTCTGGGTAGTGGTAAAGCTCAAGTGGACGACCAACTTGAGAAACATAACCGCCATCAAGAACAACAATTTTGTCAGCCATTGTCATCGCTTCTACCTGATCATGTGTAACGTAGATCATGGTACAACCAAGTTGACGTTGAAGCTTAGTGATTTGCGAACGCATTTGAACACGTAGTGCAGCATCTAAGTTAGACAGAGGTTCATCAAGTAGGAATAGGTTTGGTTGTGAAACAAGAGTACGACCAATGGCAACACGTTGACGTTGACCACCAGAAAGTGCTTTTGGTTGGCGGTCAAGTAGATGGCCTAATTGAAGAATTTCAGCTGCGTGTTCAACACGTTTGTCGATCTCTTTTTTGTCAGCTTTCGCTAATTTTAAGCCAAATGACATATTGTCATATAAGTTTAAGTGAGGGTATAGAGCGTAAGATTGGAATACCATACCAACGCCACGTTTGGATGGCTCTACATCGTTCATGCGCTCGTCGCCAATGTATAAGTCACCTGACGTAATATCTTCTAAGCCAGCGATGCAACGTAAAAGTGTTGATTTACCACAACCCGATGGGCCAACGAAGATAACAAATTCGCCTTCCTTGACATGCAGATCAACATTTTTAGAAATTAGTACGTCGCCATACGCTTTACAAACATTTTTTAACGTGACACTCGCCATTTAGCTCGTCCTCGAACAATATCAAATTTTTTATAAATCACTGCCTATCATTATATGAGTTTTCTTGCAGGCAATGACAGTAGGAATTGGTAAGTTTTAGAGAAAGAGAGTAAGAAAAAATGGGTGGTGTCTACGAAATGCGTAGAAATGCACCACCCATCAAAGCCAAGGACAAGTTTGTATCCCCCGACACCAATGAAATGCCTCCCCCGTGAGTAATAACTACCACTTGCAATTCAATTGGTGACAACAAACTAGCCCGGCAATGTAAAACCAGTACTCTAGAAAAGGTAATACTGGAAAAGGGTTCTTACTATCCACTCTTGGATGACTAAAGTTTCTATTATTTGTCTTCTAGCGTCATCCTCCCATAGAAATATTTTAGAGGGGGAGTAGGAGGGGAGGAGCAAGAAAAGAGGAAATAAGGCGTAGTTGGATCAACTTCAAAAAAAATAGGCTTCAAAGAGTGAAATTGGTCACATAAAGATTCTTTTTTGTGATTGGCGTCTCTAACCTTAATCGATGGTGATCACGAAAATGCGCCATAATACCAAGGGCGTAGCCAGTAGGATGATGAGTAAATTATGATTTTCTTCGATGATATACATGAAATAACGGCTCATCCTCTGTGGTGACCCTACTCAAAAAAAATAAAAAGGATATGAACATGAAAAAAGCCCTAAGCACTGTTGCGCTAAGCACTCTTGTCGCTCTAGGTTCTTTTGGTGCACATGCTGCCATCGAAGAAGGACAACTTACCATTTGGATTAATGGTGATAAAGGTTATAACGGACTTGCAGAAGTAGGTAAACAGTTTGAAGCAGACACTGGCGTTAAAGTGACAGTGGCTCACCCAGACGGTCTTGAAGCTCGTTTCCCACAAGTTGCAGCGACTGGCGATGGTCCTGATATTATCTTTTGGGCTCACGACCGTTTCGGTGGTTATGCAGAAGCGGGTCTACTTGCAGAAATCAAACCTTCTAAAGAGATTAAAGAAGGCGTTGTTGATTTTGCATGGGATGCAGTTCAATTTGACGGTAAGCTAATTGGTTACCCAATTGCTGTTGAATCTCTATCTCTAATCTACAACAAAGACTTAGTGCCTAACCCACCAAAAACATGGGAAGAAGTTGAAGCTTTAAATACTAAACTTCAAAAAGACGGTAAGTCTGCAATTATGTGGAACCTAAAAGAACCTTACTTCACATGGCCACTAATGGCTGCTGATGGCGGTTACGCATTCAAATACACTTCTGAAGGTTACGACATTAAAGACGCTGGTATCAACAAACCAGGCGTTAAAGAGTCTATGAACTTCATTAAGAGCCTAATTGAAAAAGGCGTGATCTCTGCAGATATGGATTACTCAGTATCTGAAGCGGCATTCAACAAAGGCAACACGGCAATGACTATCAACGGTCCTTGGGCGTGGGGCAACATTGAGAAGTCTGGCATCAACTACGGTGTGGCTACGCTTCCTAAATTTAAAGGTAAAGCATCTAAACCATTCGTTGGCGTACTAACGGCGGGTATCAGCACTGCTTCACCAAACCAAGATCTAGCAGTTGAGTTCCTAGAGAACTACCTAATGACTAATGAAGGTCTACGTAAAGTAAACAATGATAAGCCACTAGGTGCTGTTGCGCTTAACTCGTTCCAACGTGAACTTGATAGCGATGCTCGTATTGCAGCAACAATGGACAACGCAATGAATGGCGAAATTATGCCAAACATCCCACAAATGAATGCATTCTGGGGTGCTGCGAAAAACACTATCGTGAACGTTGTTGATGGTCGTCAAACTGTAGATGCAGCTCTTGCAGATGCAGAAAAGCAAATGGTTAAATAATTTCGGTTTTTCATAAACCTTTTTAAGGAGAGGGTAACCTCTCCTTACTTTTCAATTTTTTTATATATCGCTAGCAGGTTCTTCTATGCAGTCAGTTCAAGGTACAGATGCTGTGTCAGCACCACCAAGCCTACCAACAAGCAAAAATGTATTTATAAAATGGGCACTTCTTGGCTCCGTTGGTATTATTAATGGCTATGCAACCATCCTAATGTATTCTCGCGGTGAGCTCGCATTTGCGATGCTTACGGTGATTTTAACCACTCTAGCGCTTTACATTTTCGGTAGTAAAAAGACATACGCGCACCGTTACATTTACCCTGGTATTGCAGGGATGATTCTTTTCATTCTTTTCCCTCTTGCATACACAGTCGGTCTTGCATTCACTAACTACAGTGCCAAAAACCAATTATCGCTAGAGCGAACTCAATCGGTCCTTTTAGATAGAACTTACCAAAGTGGCGAAAGTTTCCCTTTCACCCTTTATAAAACAGATAATGGGCACCGCCTATCTATTGATACCGGTGATCAAATCTTAGCAACGAAAGAGTTTGTACTTGAAGGCTTTACAGGTACGAATCTGGACCTTGCTCCAGTACCATCGGTTTCTGGTAAGAAAGAGTCAATTAAGACGATCATCAAAAGTCGACCTATTCTAGGTGCGATTGATCTTCATACGCCTTCTGGTCAAGCAATTCGAATGAGTGGCCTGCGTAAATTTGCGGCTGTTAATTCGTTATATACAATGCAAGCCGATGGCGAAACATTAATTAACAACGAATCCGGCGAAACGCTTAAACCAAATATGGAAGTGGGCTACTACCAGCCAATTTCAGATACTGGTGAATTCATTGGTAGCACTGTTTCTCCAGGTTTTGTGGTTCAAATTGGTACTCATAACTTTGAGCGTGTATGGACTGATGACGGCATCAAAGAACCGTTCATCAACATCTTTGTATGGACAGTGGTCTTCTCGGCAGTCAGTGTCGGTTTAACGCTTGTTATCGGTTTGATTCTAGCAAGTGTTGTGCAATGGGAAGAGTTAAAGGGTCGTGCTATTTACCGCGTACTTCTTATCCTTCCATATGCGGTACCAGCGTTCATTTCAATCCTGATCTTTAAAGGTTTGTTCAACCAAAGCTTTGGTGAAATTAACATGGTACTAGAGAGTATGTTTGGCTTTAGTCCGAACTGGTTCTCAGACCCTGTCATGGCTCGTGTTATGGTGTTGATTGTTAACACATGGCTTGGTTTCCCTTACATGATGATTCTATGTATGGGCCTATTGAAAGCGATTCCAGAAGATTTGTATGAAGCATCTGCCATTGATGGTGCTGGTCCTCTGATGAACTTTAAACGCATTACTGTGCCGCTAATGATTAAACCATTAACGCCACTTCTAATCGCAAGTTTTGCCTTTAATTTTAATAACTTTGTAATGATTCAGCTATTGACGAACGGCGGTCCAAACATGATTGGTACCTCTGAACCAGCTGGTTACACAGACTTACTAGTGAGCTACACCTACCGTATCGCATTTGAAGGCGGCGGCGGTCAAGACTTTGGTTTGGCAAGTGCAATTGCAACGCTAATCTTCCTACTTGTTGGTGGCCTAGCACTACTCAACCTTCGTTTCACTAAGCTATCTCAGGATTAAGGAGCAATATAATGGCAATGGTACAAGGTCAATCACTTAAATACCGTGTATGGGCGACCCATATTGCGCTTTGGATATTCCTATCAATGATTATCTTCCCGTTATTGATGGTAATCGCGATTTCATTCCGTGAAGGTAACTTTGCGACAGGTAGCTTGATTCCAGAAAACCCATCACTGGAACACTGGAAACTAGCGTTAGGTATTGCAGTCACTAATGCAGATGGCACAGTAACACCGCCTCCATTCCCAGTATTAACGTGGTTATGGAACTCAGTGAAAGTAGCAGGTATTACTTCTATCTTAGTGGTGTCGCTGTCTACAACGTCAGCATATGCATTTGCTCGTATGCGCTTTAAAGGTAAAGAAACTATCCTGAAAGCGATGATGATTTTCCAAATGTTCCCAGCAGTACTCGCGTTAGTTGCACTATACGCATTGTTTGATAAATTGGGTCAGTACATACCTTTCTTAGGGTTGAACACGCATGGCGGTCTGATTTTCTCTTACCTTGGTGGTATTGCACTGCATGTATGGACAATCAAAGGTTACTTTGAATCGATTGATAACTCGTTAGAAGAAGCCGCTGCTCTGGATGGTGCAAGCCCATGGCAAGCATTCCGTTTGGTTCTGCTTCCACTGTCAGTGCCAATTCTAGCGGTTGTATTTATTCTGTCATTTATCGGTGTGGTGGGTGAAGTTCCTGTAGCGTCACTACTACTTTCTGATGTAAACTCTTATACATTAGCAGTAGGTATGCAGCAATACTTGTACCCTCAGAACTATCTTTGGGGCGACTTTGCGGCAGCAGCAGTGTTGTCAGCATTACCAATTACCGCAGTGTTCTTACTTGCACAACGTTGGCTTGTTGGTGGCCTGACAGCTGGTGGCGTGAAAGGTTAAGAACAGTTCGAATAATAATAGAGCGATCTTTAGATCGCTCATTTATCGATACTTCTATTACACTTTTGGTTTGGCCGCTGATCAGTAGTAGAAGACGAACACTGGCGTTACGCATAGCTGGCTGTTAGTGAGGTTCCTTACGCCGTTTACACTAACAGTTTTGTAACTCAAGCCTAAGCATCTGCTTAGGCTTTTTTGTATCGGTAACATGCCGTATTCGTTAGTGGTTGAGTATAGAGATTTTACGGTGTCTCAAAAGTGAGTGACTAAACGAGTGCGTGAGACCTCAAATAATAAACTGCAACCGTTCACGTTATTACATAAAATTTAGAGTTCGCGATTAGAAGGGGCGTAGCCTAAATATTGCAGTAACACGTAAATGCTTTCTTGCTTTAATGCGACTTTTCGAAAGAGGTTTGCAAACGTATTATCCCCACCGAAGCAGGTCTGAATGTAATGGTCAATTTCCTCATTCGGATAACCCTCAACATACATGGTTCTTACCCACTGATATTCAACGGCACTGGTGTCGATAATGGTCGATTCACTAAGAGTGGGTTTATGTATGCCCAATTTTTATTCCGCCTGAAGATAAATAACTTTAGTTACAGCGAATTAGAACAAATCAAGATGAAAGAAAAATGACAAATCAGTAAAAATTGT
Organism: Vibrio cortegadensis; assembly: GCF_024347395.1. NCBI lineage: Bacteria > Pseudomonadati > Pseudomonadota > Gammaproteobacteria > Vibrionales > Vibrionaceae > Vibrio > Vibrio cortegadensis. Next base: position 229,742 of record NZ_AP025473.1, on the reverse strand, counting down.
TGGATTAAAAAGGCGTTGGAGCAAGGTTTACCACCGCAGAAAATAGAAAGCGGTGGATTTAGAGGGAAGTGTTGTCTTAAATTGCGATTACTTGAGTAGCTTTACATGCGCTTCCATCTCTTCACCAATCTGTTTACGCATATTCATCAGTTTGATTGCGGATTCTCGTAACATAATATCTTCCTCTGTTACTGGAACCCACTCCGGGATCTTGGTTGGTTTTCCGTTTTCATCAACGGCAACCATAATCACAATGCAGTGCGTTGTCAGGCGTTTATCTAAATCTTTTGGATCACTGGCCTGCACGTCAATCGCAATATGCATAGATGAAGAGCCGGTATAAATAACCTTCGCGCTGACCTCAACTAAATTGCCCACATGAATCGGCGCGACGAAACGGATACCACCAGCATAAGCGGTAATACAATATTTACCACTCCAACCTGCTGAACACGCATAGGCAGCTAAATCGATCCATTTCATGGCGGCACCACCATGTACTTTGCCCCCAAAGTTTACATCGCTAGGCTCTGCTAAAAAACGTAACGTAACATCTCGTTGACCACCACTCATTAGCCATCCTCACTTGAGCTATTTGCATTTAAACTATTTGTATTTAAATAATTTGTATTTGAACTACTTGTGAGTTGATAGTACGCGATATATCAACGCAACAAAAGTGCAAAGTTAATGCAACAAACAGTGGCTTGGTTGGCTATAGATTCGCTTTAATACGCAAATACAGATAATTAGATGAGTTGTGCTTTTATCTGGCCATCTAAGTTGGCACAATCATGCCATCTCCGCTCTGGTTTCATGACGATGACAGAGCTTTTTTATATTGGGATCTTTCTCGCTATGCGCATTCTTCATACTTCCGATTGGCATTTAGGGCAAAATTTTTTCACTAAGAGCCGTAAACAGGAACATCAACAGTTCATTGCTTGGTTATTACAGTTAGTTCAAAGCCAAAATATCGATGCCATCATTATTGCTGGTGACGTGTTTGACACTGGTTCGCCTCCTAGTTATGCCCGAGAAATGTACAATCAGTTCGTGGTGGATCTCAGTCAGTTGAATTGTCAGCTGGTGGTTCTTGGTGGCAACCATGATTCCGTCTCAACCTTGAATGAATCTAAACAATTATTAGCGTGTTTAAATACCCATGTTATCGCCAATACCAGTGATAACTTGTCTGAACAATTGATTGAATTGAAAGATGAGCATCATCAAGTAGGTGCACTGTTATGTGCCGTCCCTTTTGTGCGGGCGCGAGATGTTGTTGTCAGCCAATCTGGAGCGAGCGGAACGGATAAGCAGAGAGCGTTGGGTCAGGCGATAGAATCACATTACCACCAACTTTTTGAGTTCGCGGTTGAACAACGATCAGAAAAACAGATCGATGTTCCAATCATTACTACGGGCCACTTAACCGCCCTTGGTGTTACAGCAAGTGACTCTGTTCGCGATATCTACATCGGAACCCTTGATGGCTTTGATGCTAAAGGTTTTCCGCCAGCCGATTACATTGCGCTTGGTCATATCCATCGCCCTCAACTCGTGGCTAAAAAAGAGCATATTCGTTACAGCGGATCGCCTATTCCTCTTAGCTTTGATGAACTGAAGTCTCAAAAACAGGTGGTTATAGTTGAATTTGACACTAGCCGCAATGCACTGGTCTCAACGGTTGAAGTACCCATGTTTCAAGCCATGGCGATGCTAAAAGGCAATCTCGTAGAAATTGAAACCCAATTGGATGACCTTGCGAACACTGCCGAGAATGCCAGCATGTGGATCTCTATCGAAGTGAAAGAGCAAGATTATCTCTCTGATCTACAAGCACGAGTACAAAGCATGGTTGAAGGTAAGCCTTTTGAAGTGCTGCAACTACGTCGAGCTCGTGGTCCAAAACAGGCGGGTTTAACCCAAGAGAAGAGTGAAACCTTAGCTGAACTCACGCCTTTTGATGTGTTTGGTAAACGAATTGAACTAGAGACGTTTGAAGGGGAAGAGGAGCAGGCAAGGTTGGCTCGAATGAAAGATAAATTCCGCCAAATTGTCTCCGAAGTAGAACATAAGGAGGCAGACTAATGAGAATTCTAAGTTTATTTTTTGGCAATCTAAATTCCCTTAAGGGCGAATGGAAGATCGACTTTACTCAGTCCCCATTTGTCGATAATGGCCTGTTCGCGATAACGGGGCCAACGGGTGCAGGAAAGACCACGCTCTTAGATGCTATCTGTTTAGGGTTGTACCACAGCACTCCGAGGTTAGGGCCGTTATCGACATCGAATAATGAGGTCATGACTCGTGGCACTGCGGAATGTTTTTCAGAAGTAGAGTTTGAAGTAAAAGGCGTGGCTTATCGCTCGTTTTGGCGCATGCGTCGTTCACGCGGAAAAGCGGATGGTAACTTACAAGCCGCACAAGTGGAGCTTTCTGAAGTTGAAAGTGGCAAAGTTCTGGCTAATCAGATTAAGAAAAAAACAGAGCTGGTAGAAACTATTACGGGGCTCGATTTCGCTCGATTTACAAAATCTATGATGCTGTCTCAAGGTCAATTTGCCGCCTTCCTAAATGCTAAAGAGTCGGAAAGAGCTGAGCTATTAGAAGAGCTAACGGGAACTGAAATTTACGGACTGATATCAGAAAAAGTCCATGAACATTTCAGTACTGCCAAGCAAGAACTGGCTGAGTTAGAGTCACGAGCTCAAGGCGTACAGCTTCTGACTGAAGAACAGAAGAGCGAACTCCAGAAGTCACAGAGTCAGGTTCAAGCTTCAGTCGCTCAAGCTCGTTTACAAGTGGAAAACTGGCTAGCGCATAGAGCCTGGTGGGAGCAAGTTGAGAAAGAGAAAATCAATCTGACTAACGCAGAACTTGAGTTAAAGGGGGCAGAAAACGATAAGGTAGCAGCGCAGGCTGAATTGTTACGTTTGGCTCAAAGTGAACCAGCAGAAAAATTGCGAACGCCATTTACTCTTCTCCAAGACGCTCAATCGCAACAGAGCAAAATTGAGTTGCAACTTACGACCAAGCAGCTGCAATTAGAGCAGATCAATCAACAGAAAACGCTTGCTGAAAATAGACTCAATACGGTGAAAGCGAAACACGAAGAACTTCGATCTGCACATAAAACGCAAGAAAAACTGCTTAATGATCAAGTGATCCCTTTGGATAATCAACTGGCGACGTTGGCATCCCAACTCAGCAAGCTTGCAGAAGAGAAGGCGAAGTTAGAGCAGCAGTTGCAACACTTAACTCAAGGATCCACAGTATTAAACCAGCAGTTGATGGATTGTCAGAGTGCGTTAGAAGTGACAGCGCAGTACCAAGCGCAACATCAAAGTGATCGTGACGTAGCAGAGCAGCTCACTGGATGGAAGCAGCAACATAAGCAGTGGCAAGAGACTGAGAAACAAAAGCTGGAACAAGCGGCGCAAGAAGGAAAATTCGCAGCTGCGATTGCTTCAGAACAGGAAATTCTAGAGGGTAGCACAAAGGCTCAGTTGCAAGCCGATCTCGAATTGAAGCAGGCGAGTGAGCATCATGCTGCCCTGAATCAACAGTGGACGGTATTACTTCAATCGAGTGATAAAACATCTTTAGAGCGTCATTTAAGTCAAATTAGTGAAAAGCTAACATCTCGCCATACGTTGACCAATTTAAACAGTCAATGGCAGCAGTACAATAAAGAACGCAACGACAAGCAAGCTGATAATCAAACACTAGAGGCGAAGCAACAGCAGTTAAATTCGACTCGTGAACATCTAAGAACGCAATATCAAACTAAGAAGCAGCTAATCACTTCTCTTGAGCAACAGGTGGGGCAAGAAGAACATTTAGCTTACTACCGTTCATTACTTAAGCCGAACATGGAGTGTGCGCTATGCGGCTCTGTTGAGCACCCGAATGTGGATTATGCAAACCCGGATCAAACGTCAGATTTATTAGAGCAAAAGCGGAGCGTCGTTGCAGAGTTTGAAAAAATTGAACAGCAAGGGAAAGAGGTGGCCGTTGAATTAGACTCCATTGCTAGGCAGCTGAAAGACAACCTTGAACGTCTAGCATGGCTTAGTACTCAGTTGGATAACGTTCAGCGAGAGTGGCGAAGTCAAACGGCACGTTTAGAGCTTGAGTTAGACATTACACAGCTGGATAAGGTCGCAGAGTTAGGTTCGGTGTTAGAGCAGGAGCATAAGCAGATAACCCAACAACTTGAACAGCTATCACAATTAGAAAAGCAGTGTCATCAAGCTAGCCAAGCTCAGTTAAAAGCGGAGAACGAGCACAATCGCTGTGTTAGCCAAGTTCAATTGCACCAGCAACTTCTTGCAAATCATCAGCAAGCGCAGGCAGATGCGAATGAATCGTTACAGAGATTCGACGTAACATCAAAAGAGCAAATAGCAGTGCTGCTAGAGGCTATAGAAAGCTTAGGCTATCGCATTGATGATGTATCGAAAATTGCGAATTGGTTTGTGAATAAAGAGCAAGACGTTAAATCTTGGCAGGAAAACCAAGATAAGAAGCTTGAGTTAGAAAAGCAGATCGACGCTATTCAGATGGAGCAGAAGCATGGCCAACAGCGCAGTGTTGAATTGATATCTGAAACTCAACAACTGGTCAAAAAATCAGAAGCGCTGACACAAGATCAGAAAGTCGCGACGCAGCAGAGATATACCCTATTTGGTGACAAATCGGTCTCTCAAGAGCGCTCTAGTTTGCAGCGCAATCTTTCTGATTCTGAAAATCTGCTTTCGCAACATTTGGCGACAAATAGTGACTTATCGCAGCGTTTTTCAACCATTAGTGGTGAGGTGAACTCTCTAGATGAGTCTCATAAATTGTCCGTTGTGAGTGTCGAGAGTAAGCAGAAAGAGTGGGAGGCATTATTGCAACAGAGCCCATTTTCAACTCAAGCAGATTTGGAAAAATCCTTGTTAAGTGAAGATGAAGTCAAGCGTTTGACCGATCTCAAAGTGGGGTTAACAGCGCGATTTGACGGTGCTGGGGCACTGGTGAAAGCTGCACGAGAGAGATTGGATACCTTACAGCGTCATGAGCAAGCTACACAATGGAGCGCGATTGAGCTTGCTGTAGTCTTAACTGAATGCGAAGTCACTCAACAACAAGTGGAACAGTTGACTAAGCGTGAAGGTGAAATCAGCAATGAACTGCATTCAGACGCGCTTCGACGAGAAGAACAACAGTCATTATTTGAACAGATTGACGCTTATCGAAAGCAGTATGATGATATCCAGTATTTACATTCGCTTATTGGTTCGCAGAAAGGGGATAAATTCCGCAAATTTGCTCAAGGGTTAACGCTGGATAACTTAGTGTACCTTGCTAATAAGCAATTGGATCGTTTACATGGTCGATACTTACTTCAACGCAAAGAGAGTGACGGTTTAGAACTTGCTGTTCTGGATACCTGGCAAGGTGATTTATCACGAGACACCAAAACCCTTTCTGGAGGAGAGAGCTTCTTGGTGAGCTTGGCACTTGCGTTGGCGCTGTCTGATTTAGTGAGCCATAAAACCAGTATTGATTCCCTCTTCTTAGATGAAGGCTTTGGTACTTTAGATGCAGAAACGCTCGATATTGCCTTGGACGCTTTAGATAACCTGAACGCATCTGGCAAGATGATTGGGGTGATTAGTCATATTGAAGCGATGAAAGAGCGAATTCCTACTCAATTAAAAGTAACGAAAAAAAGTGGCTTAGGGGTAAGTGTTTTGGATAACCAGTATAGAAATTAATAGTTTGATAAATAAACCATTTATTTTAAACATAAAAAAACACCTAGCTAATGCTAGGTGTTTTTTTAAGCCGATTCGGTACTGTATTTTATTTTAAGGTGTACCTTTTAAAAGCCAACTGACAGTTAGTTATTCTATCAATTTACATTCGATTTTAGTCTAGATATTGAGAATGCGGTACTGTCCGATCGGACAGGTTTGTAGAATGAGATTATTGCGCATTGTTGTATTTCCACATACAAGGAGATACAACAATGACAATACAAATCCATTCACACAACCTCAATGCAATACCAAAGCATGATTACATCAACTTACTGAAATTGCGCTACAAAGTTTTTTCTGCCCGTTTACACTGGGATTTAGAAACCAGCGAAGAGATGGAAACAGACCAGTATGATGTTGAATTAGCTCACTATTTATACGCAATGGAAGACGAAGGTAGTATGGTGGGATGCTGGCGGATCTTACCGACCACAACGGACTATATGTTGAAGAACACCTTTCCCGAACTGTTGGGGGGGATCAGTGCGCCTGTTGATGAGAAGGTGTATGAATTAAGCCGTTTCGCGGTTGATAAAGACTTCTCGCGCAAAGTTGGAGGTGTGAGTAATATCACGCTGAAGATGTTCCAATCTCTTTATTACCATGCACAAGACAAACAGATTGATTCTTATGTCACAGTGACATCTGCAGGAGTAGAAAAGCTGATTAAACGTATGGGGATCCCTTGTTCTCGAATTGGCGACCAAAAGGTTCATATGTTGGGTGACACAAAATCGGTCGCTTTGCATATACCAATGAATAATCACTACCGGGAGAGTGTAGGCGCTTAAACGACGTGTGTTTAGTCATCTAGATAGGTGAATGAATCGTCACTTTAGTTAGGTGATAAAGAAACAAAGCATGAGCACAAGTGATTAATCGCTTTGTGCTCATTTTTAAAGGATAGTGTTAACAGAGGATATTGTTAAAGTAGTGGGTTGATATAACCACCTAAAATGGCTTTAGTGATGGCTTGATATCGGTTGGTCGCATTAAGTTTTTTGCAGGCATTACTGATATGGAATTTCGTCGTACGTTCAGAGCAACCAATTATGGTCGCAATTTCCCAAGCACTTTTCCCTTCCGCCGCCCATGTTAGGCACTGGGTTTCTCTAGCAGTGAGAACCGCTCTTGGTGCTGCATCATTATGACACTTTGCGATGTTGTGGATGTTATTAGACAGAAGGGGAACAATAAGCTGCGATATTTCGATGCTACGGTTTTGCAGTGAGTAGGATTTTACATCCGATGTTGCAAAACTAATCATACCAAACTCACCTCGTAGTCCATGAACAGGGATGCTGAAGCCTTTTTTGAGCCCGTTGCAGCGAGCTTCTTCAAATATCTCGTCGCCGCTATTGGTCAGTTCTTTGATTCTATCCCACTGGATTGGCAAGAAGTTATGAATGCTGTATTTCACAATAGGATCAACGTGCATAAAACCAGATTGATCGTATTGTTCGCGCCAGGCAGGAGGATAGTTGTCAGTGAGTAAGGTTTCAGAGGTAGTCAGCGTTGGTTTTAAGGATAACCCAAATAAAAAATACTCATGATCAATGATGTTATTTAGATCAAATAACACACTTTCCAGTTTCTCATGACTTGAGATCTCTCGATTCTCTTCTATTAATCGAAGTATTTTCTTCATCAATAAATAAGACCTTGTGCCAAATATCAGAACTGATTAAATATAAATATATCAGTAATATACAGTATATGCACCTGTTCTGATAAAAAATCATTCCATATTGACACTCACTGGCTCTTACTTGGTGACATCGATGAAGCATTAAGTGGTGTACTAGACGACTTCAATAGTAACGGAGTTCTCTTTTGCAAAGGCATCGATCTCTTCAGGGGGAGGTGTGTCCGTAATGATGATATCGACATCAGCTATTGTGCCCAGTTTTACCATCGCATTTCGGCCAAATTTAGTATGGTCAACCCCTAGTAATACACAGCGGCTATTTTCGATAATAGCTCGTTTGACTCTAACTTCATGATAATCAAAATCAAGCAACGAACCATCGTGGTCGATGCCACTTATTCCTAAAATACCGAAATCTAAGCGGAATTGAGAGATAAAATCCAGTGTCGCTTCACCAGTCACACCACCATCAATATTTCTGACTTCACCACCGGCGAGAATGACTTTAAAGTCGGGCTTGGTCATAAGAATTGTCGCCACATTAATATTATTGGTGACGATCCTTAACTGTTCATGGTTCACCAAAAGTGCTCTAGCGATAGCTTCCGGCGTTGTACCAATATCAATAAATAGAGTGGCGCAGTTGGGGATATGTTTAACCAAAGCGGCAGCGACTTTCTCTTTTTCTGGCTGTAAGGAGACTTGCCTAGATTGATAAGATGAGTTTTCAGAGCTTGATGCTAGTGTTGCACCACCGTGATTACGTCGTAGCTTATTGTCATCTGCGAGCTCATTAAGGTCTCTACGGATTGTCTGAGGACTTACGTTGAATCGTTCGACTAAATCATCGGTACTAACAAAACCATGAGTCTGAACGAGTTCAATAATTTCTTGATGGCGTTTAACTGCTTTCACTAACCAACTTCCTTATTGCGAATATTCATTTTAGTGTACGCTGTGAAGGCGCAATTTCAATAACTTCGAACAAATTCACAGGCTATTGTGCTCGTCTTTGACGTGGATTCACATAAACGAAAGCAAAAAAGAAAATTTACATTGATGTTAAGCTGCACTCTTGGCAATAACGGCAACTTGCTTAGATGTTTTAATTTGTGAAAGAATAACGCCAGATATCACCAAAATACCGCCCATCAGATGATAGCTCTGGATTGTCTCTCCAAGCAGCGTCGAGGCTAACGTGACCGCTATGACAGGTAAAAGATTCATGAACATCGCAGTAGAATCAGCCCCGATGATTGCAATCGATTTTACCCACATCCAAGGTGCAATGACCGATGCCAGAATGGCGGCATAAGCGATCAAACTATAAGACGCTTGTGTGGGTAGTAACTGGTCACTGGTCAGCCAGAGTGGCGTCAGCATAATCACAGCACATAGCCCCTGCATGTAGATGAAAAGCCAGTTAGAGAAAGGCATTTTCCAACGCTTTAGAAGAACGCAATACACCGCATAAATGCATGCCGCGATCACCATTAAGCCGTCACCCTGAGTGATTTCTTGGCGGGTGAAAAACAGCATATCACCCTTCCCGAGCATGAAAGTTAGGCCTAAAAGCGACAAAACCCCACCTACAATGCTTAAGCCTGATACTTTTTTACCTAATAACGGGACGCTAATGAAGACACTAAGCAATGGAACCAAAGAGATAATAAGAGACATGTTTGATGCAGTTGTGGTAAGTCCTGCGTAGTAGCCTAGTGACTGATTCAATACCATGCCGAGTAGAGCAAGAAATGCGATCTTACGGATATAAGGTTTTATGGTTTTCCATTGGCGAATGAGCGATGGTAAGCAGAAAGGCGTTAAAAGAGCCATGGCAAAAAACCAGCGGAAAAAGCTCATAGCACTAGGCTCTATTGCTGATGCCGCCAGTTTATTTACGATGGAATTGCCGCCCCAGATCACTACGGTAAAGAAAGGTAAGAGATAATTCATGTGATATCCATCGAGTAATTAATCGTTGGAGCTAGTGTATTTGGTCGCTATAATTATAAATATCTCCAGAAAGACATTCAGCGTGATAGGAAGACAATTTTGAAAAAAACGCCGAGAAAGCTGCACCGATCCTTATCAACGGAAAACGCACCATCAGATGTGTTTATGAATTTTGAAGCGTTTTTGTCGAATACTGAAACAAGAACTCACAGCCACGAATGGGGGCAAGTTCAGTTGATCAGTGGCGGGATTTTGGAAATGGAAGCTGAAGGAACCCGTTTCCTTGCTCCTCCCCATTTAGCGATTTGGGTTCCCGCAAATGTGATGCATTGCAGTTATAATCGTAAGCCCCTCGACTACTGTTCATTGAATATCGCTCATCAGCTAACCGCGTCGTTTCCAAACCAGACTAGTTTGATAAAAGTCACCCCAATTGTGTCTGCCATTATTGATGACTTACGACGTCGAGATGTCAACATTGCACAATCGGAATCTGACAAGCGATTGGTTCAAGTTTTGCTTGATCAACTGGCAACGGAAGAGGTTGAACACCACTTTCTACCGTCTAGCAATCATAAATACTTAGCGCCTATTCTTGCAGCGATAGAGGAGAACCCAACCGATGATATGTCACTCGCAGATTGGGCAAGCAGAGTTCACACCACGGAAAGAACGCTTGCTCGTTATTGTCAAAGCGAATTAGGGATGAGTTATACCGAGTGGCGATTAAGGGTGCGATATCTACATTCGATGGAGCTACTGCGCAGCGGTCAGTCGGTTAAAGAGGTGGCCTTAACTCTAGGTTACAACCAAGCAAGCCCTTTTATCACAATGTTTAAGCGATATTCGGGGTTCACGCCGGAGCAATACAAAAACCGTTTGCTGTAAGGGATTACACCAACGGTCAGGTTATTAAGAGATCTGTTTAGAGAAAAAGCAATGGGTATTCTTGAGGCGTTGGCGGAGAAGAACGTTCTTTTAGTCGTTCATGGAATTAGCGGCCTATGGGGGATCATGGCCGCTAATTTTTATTTTTCAGGCGTTTCTAGTGCTCTGATGGCGACGTTTAATGCATTGTCGAAATCTGCCCTTTTCTCTAGTTTTCCAGAGCTTGCTGGTCCGAGTGCGTTTGAATATAACGTTCTTTGCTTATCTAAAGGTAGATCTAATTGATTATATAAATTTTGTCGAATTTCGGCGTGTTGTTCTGGTTCATTATTCGAAAGGTCTATCAGGGTATCGTAAATTAGAGTGGAAATGGTGTTCATCGTAATCCCTTAATTACTGAATGGGTTGCATATTCGTTATATCTGTAAATTCTCCGGACGTCTGCGATGTCAGTCACATAACAATGGGTCTCAGATTGATGTGTGACTTATGACATTCTTAGCCCCATATTCGCCCAACGATCAAAGCAATTAAGGGTAAGATGTAAGCACATGAGAGTGATGTTTACAGTGTTGGCTTTAAACATTACCTTCTTGTACGGATTGAACTGGAACAAATAGGCTCGCTTATCTATAATGCCACTCCAAAATTTTATACCTCAGGAAATTGTCCTTGGTTGATGTCGTTATTTTAGCCATTGCTCTCAGTATGGATGCGTTCGCTGTATCTATTGGTCTTGGAGCAAAACATATTAAAAATTCTAGAGCTTTAGCGCTTATGTCGGGAGTCTATTTTGGTGCTTTTCAAGGCGCGATGCCGCTCTTGGGTTATCTAGGTGGAAAGGGCGTTCTAGGATTTGCTGAGTCATATGCACCTTGGGTTGCTTTTCTCCTGCTTGTCGTGATTGGTGGCAAAATGATTCACGAATCGATGTCGGACGGAGCAGAGAAAAATATCCGTGATATAACCCATAAAGTGATGTTTTTTCTCGCGATAGCAACCAGTATTGATGCCATTGCAGCAGGCTTCACTCTTTCGGTTCTGGATGTTAATCCGATGATAGCGTGTACGATTATCGGGCTAATAACCTTCGGATTTAGCTGGGGGGGAATTTTTATCGGTTCTAAATGTGGAACTTGGCTGGAAAGTAAAATGGAATTACTTGGAGGCGTGACACTTATACTGATAGGTATAAAAATTGTTTGTACATAACCGCAGACTGATCTTTGCCTAATATCGATTCAGTATCTAGAAACACGATTGGATCGCTTCGGCTTCGTTTACTGATAAGTGATAATAAATTATGCTTTTAGCGACGATGCAGCTAAAAGCATAATTAGTTAAATTGAATTACCCTACACTGAGTGCTCAATCAGGTAATTTAACCCACCCACAATGGCTGCGACTTGAGCTTTATTACACTCTTCATCTGTCACCTTCGGGCTATCAGGGTAAACCTCTGTTGTTGAACCAAATTGGCAATTCGTCATTCCACCGCAAAGAGAAAGCTCAGTCATTGGGTAGTTGATGACTCCTTCTTGAGTGACTGGAGAGCCAATAATATTGCCGTCAGAATCTGGCGGAGCGATATGAGTCACTTTTCTTACTGAGTCTATGATTGCTTTTTGGAAGGCTTCAACAGGCTGTTCCGAATCTCCCACGGTATAAAACCCATCAGGCACCTCTTCTTCGATATACTCCACACCGTCGCGAGCAGCAAGTGCAGGCATAAATTCAGATTCATCCGTGTCTGTTGTTTCATGCAGGTCTATGTGCATGAGAAAATCAATGTTGAGAGCGTTAACAAACTGCATCACTGATGCGGATTCTTCTGCTGGGCTATTGGCATAAAACGAACGGTTAGGATCGATAGCAAGTGGGTTCCAACGGTTAATCGTTTCGTAACCCCAAGGGCTAATACACGGCGTTACGACAAAATTGAAGCGGTCTAAATAGTGGTGAACCTGAGTTTGTAGAAAGGTCAAAGCCCCCTGAACACCACTGGTTTCATATCCGTGAACGCCGCCAGTGATTAAAATGGTCGGTTTTGAGGGATCCCAATTTTTAGTTTTAATCGCAAAAAGAGGGTAGCGGTCAGGGTCGTAGCTCAGTGCACCGTATTGTTCGATGTCAAAATCAGCGTTTAGTGCTGTGATTTTTGAAACCACTTCTTCTTGGTAAGAGCGTTTAATTGTGACTTGTTCACGCCATGCGTCTTTCTCTTTCTGCGTCCATTTGACGCCAGCGGTTCCGATTGGATAAAAGTATGAGCTTTGCATTGCTGAGCCTTGTTTTTGAGATGCTTGTTTTATGAGAGTAACAGCGGAAATGAATCGAGCAAAAGATTTTTTAAAGTGAATAGATTTCAGGGGCGAATCGGTGCGTAGAGGTGATGAATCTTGATAGATGATAGCTATTGATTGTTCCGCTCAGGTGAATGCTAAGTCAATAAAAACGGCAATGAACATTATCGCTCATTGCCGTTATGTCTGAGTTGAATTCTAGATTAATTTAGCACAACGAATATTTACTTAACCGTCCAAGCAATGGTCTCATCAGCTCGGATTGGCACAACAATATCTTGTCCAAAAGGCATGGTTGATGCAACGGTCCACTCTGCTTTAACGAGTGTGACTGTATCGGTATTACGCGCTTGCCCATAAAAATCAGGGCCATTGTGACTTGCAAATGCTTCTAAGTTCTCAAGCTTGCCTTCTTGTTCAAAAACTTCAGCATACAGTTCTAGTGCGGCGTGAGCGGTATATGAACCAGCACAGCCACAAGCGGCCTCTTTTTTACCCTTACCATGAGGGGCAGAGTCGGTTCCTAGAAAGAACTTTTTGCTACCACTGGTTGCGGCTGCAATTAAAGCTTGCTGGTGGGTGTTGCGTTTTAAAATTGGCAAGCAGTAAAAGTGAGGTTTAATTCCGCCAACTAACATGTGGTTGCGGTTATACAATAAGTGGTGAGCAGTAATAGTTGCAGCAACGTTGTCGTTTGCACGGTTAACAAAATCGGCGGCATCGGCTGTTGTGATATGCTCTAACACGATTTTTAGGTTCGGAAAGTCATTCACAATTGGAGCGAGAACGGTATCTAAGAATGCCTTCTCGCGGTCAAAGATATCGACATCATGAGCAGTGACTTCGCCGTGAATGAGGAGCAGCATACCAACTTCTTGCATCGCTTCTAAAACCGGATAAATATTTTTAGCACAAGTGACGCCAGAATCTGAATTGGTTGTCGCGCCAGCAGGGTAGAGCTTTGCAGCAACAACAGCACCTGATGCTTTTGCAGTACGAATTTCATCAGCAGTGGTATTGTCTGTTAGGTAAAGCGCCATCAAAGGCTTAAATTGAGCACTTGGCTTTTCTGCCATGATACGCTCGCGGTACGCTAACGCCATTTCAGTATCAGTGACGGGTGGGATGGTATTTGGCATGATCAAAGCACGGCCATTGTAACGGCTAATGTCTCGAACGGTGTCCGCAAGAACGTCACCATCACGAAGGTGAACATGCCAGTCGTCTGGACGAGTGATCGTAAGTGTTGTCATTTATAAGCTCCCACCAATTAAAATAGTTATGTGATTGGAGCCTAAATAGAGCGAAAAGTGTGAATGCAATCGCTTCCGTTTAGGCGACAGGATGATAGAGGAAATACTATTTGATTTCATCTTCTTTCTGACTTTTCCTTCGTATTTCTGGGATGACGGTGAATTCTTTTGTAAGCAGAAGTTTGTTAGCATGGCAAAATAGAAATGTTAGATACTGAACACAAAGGATAGGGTTAGTAATGTCATCTCAAAATACAACACCTCGCAGCAAAGTCACTCAACACGCAGACTCCACCCCAACACTTACTCAAATTAATGTTTACCCTGCTAAATCTGTTGGAGGGATCTCGCTTTCAAATTCATGGGTAGAGAAGCAAGGTTTAAGCTTCGATCGTCGATTTATGATTGCGCTGTCTGATGGAAGCATGGTGACCGCTAGAAAATACCCAAAGATGGTGAAAGTGAAATCTTGCTTAGTCGCGGATGGCGTTATGTTTACGTACCCCGGAATGCCTGCCCTAAAACTGGTGTATTCGGAATTCAAAATGCAAGAGTCACCAGCACAAGTATGGAAAGATACCTTTACTGCATATACCACGACGGATTGTGCTGATGATTGGTTTAGCCAAGTTCTCGGATTGCGAGTAGAGTTTCTATTTTGTGGGGAGCAGTCTAATCGAGTGCGCGAAAAACTTGGCCATAATGTCAGTTTTGCTGATGGTTACCCTGTGCTTATTATTAGCCAACAATCATTAGATGAGCTGAACAGACGTAGTCCTGAATTTCACTCAATGGATCAATTTAGAACCAATTTAGTGGTGTCTGGTTCTGAGCCATTCATTGAAGATAGTTGGAAGCGTATTCGTATCGGTGAAGTAGAGTTTGAAGCAGTAAAGCCTTGTGAACGCTGCATTCTGACTACAGTCGATGTGGAAAAAGGCGAATTCAGAACAACGAAAGAGCCGCTGAATACACTATCTCGTTTTCGCGCTAATGAGCGTGGCGGTGTTTTCTTTGGGCAAAACCTAGTGGCAAAAAATGAAGGATTGATCCAAGCCGGAGATGTAATCGAAGTTTTAGAAACCAATGAGAAAGAGTTCTATCAAGATACTTCAAGCGGGAATGTTGGTGAAAATGAAGGCGTTGACGATCTTCAATTAGTCGCGGCAGAAGAAAAAGCGCTGCAATTGAGTGTGAATGGCTATCTGTTTGAAGGGAATAACCAAGATACATTACTGAAACAAGCCGAAAACGCTGGGTTGTCGATTATGAATAGTTGCCGTGCTGGCATCTGTGGTGCGTGTATGATGACGCTAGAGTCTGGCAAGGTCGATCATTTTGATGCTCCTGCTATACAAGATGAAGAGAGGAGCATGGGGAAAATTTTAGCCTGTTGCTGCGTCCCTAAAACGGATATCGAAGTGATTGATTAAGCTTCGTGTTCATCTCTTGTGATTTAAAAAAGGCTAACAACGAGTGTTGTTAGCCTTTATGCTTTTTAGAGCTTAGAGCTTAGAGCTTAGAGCTTAGAGCTTAGAGCTTAGAGCTTAGAGTTTAGAGTTTAGAGCTAGTCATAGATCGTAGGAATTGGCTGGCGCTTGTGTTGAGTCGCTTTATAAATATTCACTAGACGGTTGGTGACATCCTGTGAAACAGGCTTGCCTTCCAAAAAGTCGTCAATCTGTTCATAAGACAAATCCAGAGCATCTTCATCCGCTTTTTGTGGATCAAGTTCTTCTAAATCTGCGGTAGGCACTTTTTTTACTAACTGTTCAGGAGCACCTAAAGTTGCGGCTAACTCACGGACTTGGCGCTTGTTTAGTCCAAACAGTGGCGCCATATCGCAAGCGCCATCACCAAACTTGGTATAGAAGCCAGTAATGTTTTCAGCTGAATGGTCAGTACCAATTACTAAGCCGCCAACATAGCCAGCGATTTCATATTGCGCTGCCATCCGTGCTCGTGCTTTAACATTGCCTTTAACAAAGTCGATTTTTGCTGAGTCAGTTGGAAGAAGGTTCGTGCCTTCTAAAGCAACATGAGAAGCCGAATGTAACCCATCAACGCCTGCTTTAATGTTGACAGAAACAGAGTGACTCGGTTGAATAAAAGAGAGCGCTAGTTGTGCTTCATCTTCATCTTTTTGTTCACCGTACGGAAGGCGAACGGCAATAAATTGATAAGCCTGCGAGTTTGATTCTGTATTTAGGGCATCAATTGCCAATTGCGCAAGTCGGCCACAGGTTGTGGAGTCGACCCCACCGCTGATGCCAAGTACTAACGATTTACAACCCGATTGTTGTAGCTTGTTCTTGATGAATGCGACGCGGCGATCAATTTCAAAATGAGCATCAATTGATGGGAGAACACGCATTTCATCTCGGATGAGTTGTTCCATTAGAGTTCCTTTTCTGCAAGCAATATAAAAAATAGTGAAATTAGTAGTATCATACCGAATTCATTTGATTAAAAAACTCAATTTAATAGGCGAAAGTCAGGCATGAAGAAAATAGCAGTGTTTGGGAGTGCGTTTAATCCGCCAAGTTTAGGCCATAAGAGCGTTATTGATTCATTAACCCACTTTGATTGCACCTTATTGGTTCCTAGTATTGCCCATGCATGGGGCAAAACCATGCTGGACTATGATATACGTTGTGAACTTTTGGATGATTTTATCTCTGATCTCGCACTTCCAAATGTACTGCGTTCAACCGTTGAGCAAGAATTGTACCTACCGGGGAAAAGTGTCACCACTTTTGCGGTCTTAAATAGAATTCAAGAATTGTACCCACATGCCGATATAACCTTTGTTATAGGACCAGATAACTTTTTCAAGTTTTCAAAATTCTATAAAGCGGAACAAATAATGCATCGATGGTGTGTGATGGCGTGCCCTGAAACAGTCAATGTTCGCAGCACGGATATCCGTAATCGATTAATGGCAGGTGAGGCAATTGATGATCTAACCACGGTTTCGGTTAGTAAAAAGTTGCAACACAGCAAGCTGTATTAGATAATTAAGCGCTAATCTAATGAGGTCCGATGACTATGCTAAAAAAGATGTTCATAGCTTCTATGCTAACTGTGGCTTATGCGCCATCGATTTATGCTGGGTGTGACTTTTTTAGTAATGAATCCGTCATGTTGGAGTCAAAATCCAGTTGGTGTGACTCAATAGCCAATGGTGTTGATATGATTAGCTCACAAGTCTCTACATTAGGAGGCTTGCTTGAAGAAGAAAAAATGCCGAATACTTACTGGGCAGAGTGGGCATTAAGGCCAGAAGATGAGCCTATCTTAACGCAAAATATATCTAGTAATTACATTGGTCTAGGCATTTGGATGCCAGATGAGTTGGCTGAAAATGAAAACCAAATGACCACAGAAGAGTGGCTGACTAATCACGGTTTACAGATCAGTATTGGCCTGGGTGAGAAAAAAAGCGGTGAGCCTAGAATGCGTTTTGATTACCGTTGGCATGAAGTTTATCAAGGCGATGTCATGATGCAGATCGAACTGCCATTTTAGACTTTCAATGATCTAAAAAAGCCGCTAAGAGGAGAGCATCTCAGCGGCTTTTTGCTATCTAAAGGAATGCTTAAACTAAAGGAATGTTTAAAGCTCACTTCCAAATACAAGCAGACATAACTGCTCAAACTCTTCTTCTTTACCGGAGAAAAGTTGCTCAATAATAAGTGCTTTCTTTTGACCAGATTGAAGACGCTTTTTGCTCTCGCGCATTGTCATGACTAAGATATTTATCTGCTCTAGATCAGAACTCTTTCCAGGCTCCCATTGATTAAACTCACGACTTAGCTGAGTTTCAATTAACGTTGGCTGAAGGGAGAGAACTTCCTCTTTAAGTACCGCTAATAGATCTTTCTCATGCTGTGGAGATAGCTTCTTTTGAGTTAGCTTATTTAATACGGCACGAGAGAGTTCTGATAAGCGAACTAAACCCGATTGAGTTGGGAACTTGTCAGTAAGCCGAATTGAAAAATCAACACGTTGAATATGAGTATTTGGAAAAAAAGTGATTGAAGTTAGGCAATCAAATGGCACCCAGATGGTTTCCCCTTGTTCAATAGCGTATTCAGTTTTTCCAAGCTTAATTAAGAGCAGGCCACTTTGGACGGTGATTAAACTATGCTTGAGCACTTTTTTTCTTGGGGTAATGACCAAGTAAGGGTAGCTAGTGTTCTGGTGTTCAATCGCGTAATTCATAGTGTAAACCTAAATTTATGGGGCGATAAGATTAACGGTTATGATCAAAAATTCCAACTATAAGTCTGATATTTGGAGATAATCTGGTCTGACCTTGTCAAAAGTATGGACTATGTAGCTGCGAGTGTCGTCAACAATGCGTAGAATGAAGAAGCTTTTTTATTTGATGTAGTGAAAAATGACTTCTAATACCGATCTTTATGCTGATATCCGTCCTTACAATGATGATGAGATCCCAGCTGCAATTAATCGTCTCATTAATGACGAAGAGTTTATCAATGCTATTCTAGAACATCGATTTTCAAATCATGCGACTTGGTTTAAAACTTTAATGAGTCCTGTTTTGCGTGTTTACCTGAAAGTTAAGTGGAGTAAATACCGTTCTGTTGATGCTATCCAGCTTGAAGTGAAAAAGTATTTAAAAAATACTCTGAATACGACAACGGATGGGGTGACTTACTCTGGGCTTGATGCTTTAGATAAAGATACGGCTTATTTATTTGTGTCTAATCACCGAGATATCGCGATGGATCCCGCTTTGGTCAACTATGGTTTGTATCAAGAGGAACACAGAACAGTTCGTATTGCTATCGGTGATAATTTATTAAAAAAACCGTGCGCCGCAGACCTCATGAGGATCAATAAAAGTTTTATTGTGAAACGATCTGCAAAAGGACCTCGTGAAATGATGAAAATGCTTGGGCAGCTTTCTTCATACATCAAGCACTCATTAGAGACTGGAAATTCTATTTGGATAGCGCAAAAAGAGGGGAGAGCAAAGGACGGGAATGATTTTACCGATCCTGCGATCCTAAAAATGTTTCATGTGGAAGGGCGTAAGCAAAAGACGCCTTTTTCAGAATATGTAAAATCACTGAAAATTGTGCCAGTTTCAATATCGTACGAAAATGATCCGTGTGATATCGCTAAAGCCCGTGAGCTATATGAAAAAGCGACACATGGCGTTTATGAGAAAGGCGAGTTTGAAGATATTGAAAGTATCATTCAAGGGATCATTGGACGTAAATCTCGTGTACATGTCGCATTTGGCCAAGTGATCGAAGATGATTACGAAACGCCTGAAGCATTAGCAACGGAAATTGATCGTCAGATACACCACAATTATAAATTATTCCCGATTAACCTTCTGGCTGAAGGTAAGGAAGATAGCTCAATAACAGAGGCGACCCGTAGAGATTTTGAATCAAAATTGGAGCAACTTCCATTGGGGGCGCATCAGTATTTGATTGACAGCTACGCAAACCCGGTGAAGAATCAAGCATAAGAAAGAGAGGAGCGATAAACGCTCCTTTTTTCATATCTGAGACAGATTATTTTGCAACGGCGCCACCTAGATTGAGTTTTGATGGCCATTTTGAAATGCGATTGCCACCCAGAAATATGTTGCCTTTAACGGTCATAATATCTGGAAACTCGGTAAGACCGGATCCCCCAATATACAGGTCTCCATCTACCTCTAATCCGTTAGGTAATGCGGTCAAAGGCGTTCGGATTAGGCTTAAATCACCTTTTACTTTCAGTCGATTCGGTAATTTGGTTAGCGGTGTATCGGTTAGGTTGAGGTATCCGCCAACTTTAACGCCTTTGGGCCACGACTGAATTTGTGTTCCAATGAAATTGGCGTACCCTTTTATAGACGTACCAGCTTTAATTTGTTTTACCATGCTATTTGAAGCGTCTAAGCTACCAAGAACCTTTAAACCAGCAGGCAAGCGAGTGATACTGGTTTTTGCAATATTAAGATTACCCTTAACTAATAAATCATTTGGTAGCGAGGTGTAAGGTTTATTGCGCAGGTAAAGGTTGCCATAGTTATCTAAATGGTTCAGCAGTTGGTAGGAATCTAAGGGTGCGGAATGGATCGCTTGTGATGCGAAAAGCAGCGTGCTGGCAAGTAATATCGTTTTGTACATCAGGGGAGCCTACTTTTCGGTTGCTATCGCTATTGGCTGTAAGCAATAAATATCTATATAGAGTAGTGTAATGAAGTTTTTAAACAAAATCATACTATTTACTGGGATCAGTTTATGTACCAATGCAGTGCAGGCCAAAACTGTTTCAACTCCCAGCGCCGCTCTCATCATAACTGAAGAGTTGGGACAAAGAGTCTGCTATTTCGAAGATAAAGCCTATACCATAGGTGCTGTTATTCAGGTTTCAGATATTTTACTTGAGTGTGTTGCTGAGAAGAGTTTTGAGACCAATGGAGCGTTGAAATGGGTGAAGTTAGACGTTAAAAACGAGCAATAGTGCTCGTTTTATTCGTGGATCTCAGAATTAACGTCTTAAAGAACGAGTCTTTAATTCAAAGATAAGCTTTTCAGCACTGACTTCAAATTTAAAGCGGGCTGTTAGCTCTGTTGACTCATCAGTAGATTTCAAAATGTCATGCTGTACATTTTTGCATACACCTTGGGCTAAACTTAAGTACTTAGCAAACTCAGCGTCCAGTAGTTCTTGGCTAGTTGCGCTAATCATTACTTCAGATACATCATCGCCTTCTTTAATGATAAAACCGATTTCGCCCGCACAGCCACATGCTTCACATACTTCAGTTTCTTTTAGATCAATACTCATAACAAATCCTCTTACAAAATATGAGGCTATTCTAACGAGCAAATGGAGCGACATCTAGAGAAATGAATGATTCTTGTCTATTTAATGAATCGTATGCTATGTTATTTATTAAAGCGGTGGCTTTCTGTACATAGTCGGTTTGTGGTTAATACATGTGTGATCTTAGTCACATTACTGAATGGAGCTATGTCACCTAAAGGTTAGAATGTTAGACAGTTAGTTGCTTCATGAAGGATTTTATAAGATTATCTATGTGCAGAATAGTATTTCTAAAACGAATTAATATTATGGCTTTATATTGTGATCGATAATGTAATTTATTTATATGAAACTTATTGATTACATATTACTCTGTTACGAAGTTTGTTTTAAATGTTAATAATGTTATTGTTAACATCGCTGATAGAAATGTTTTTCTCATATTGATTCTAGGGTTTATTTGTAATACTGCTTAATGTTGTGCTGTTACTTTCTGAAAAGCAGGTAGTAAATTTAAGCTTGCAGTTTATTCTATAAAGAACATAATACGGATAATTACTTTCATGCTGGTTCAGGCAATTGAATTAGATGGATTTACAAAAAAGAAGAGCGTTAAACCATGCCAAAGCGTAGTAAAGAAGATACTGAAATCACAATTCAGAAGATTATGGATGCTGTTATCGACCAGCTATTGAGATTGGGTTATGACAAGATGTCTTACACAACTCTAAGTCAACAGACGGGCGTTTCTCGCACTGGTATTAGCCATCACTTTCCTAAGAAAACTGACTTTACCGCAGCATTAGACGGTCGCATTTTTAAAATGTTTATGGAACATATTGAGTTCGATAAAGATCTTGAAGGCTTTTCAAAAAGCTGGCTTGTTGCTTTGGAAAATGCAGAATTCTTAGCTATTTTACGCTTGCTTTTCCACCATGTAGTTGTATCAGAAAATGCTCATGAATTTGCAGCAAATGGTATTGACCGCTTATACAAACTTGCTGAATCACAATTTGGTTCTGAAAGCTCTAAAGAGCTAGAGTGGCTATTGGGTAAATCTCTGGTTCAAATGAGCAAATAAGCCTGATTACATATTAAAAAAGCCTCATATATTGAGGCTTTTTTTCTATTTAAAGAAAGTTATATTGAAATTAACTTGTTATCAATAAAATGAGTTGTGTGGATACTGGCTAGAAATTGTGAGTGTATGACTTATTTGTGTATGCATATACAATTTAAGTAGTTGGTTATTGTTATTATAGTCATTGAATTTTAAGTGAGTTCTTGAGGTGAAACCTGTAAGCCGTGATTGGGATGAATTCTGTTATCCATTTATTTACGAAGAGAGTCCTGTTTGTGATTTCGAAATAATCGCAGATGAACTGTGCAGTCGTGTTGGTTTTGTGCTCTCTATGGAGCTTGATGATTATTCGCGTGATTTATTGAGCCGGGTTCAACCTAATATCTATCATTTGAATGGTTCTGTCCGTGGAAAACTGGCTATTTCTGTAAATGAGCTGGAAGAGTTGAAAAAAGATTATGTTCAACTGAGAGAAAAATTAGACGGAGGCTTTCAAGGCTTTGTGTTACCAGGTGGTCATCCAATCGCAAGCCAGTTGCACCTTTGCCGATGTCAGGCAAAAAAGATTGTTAGAGCTCTGGTTAAGATCGAGCATACTAGTAGTAAGAGCCCCGATCCTATTCTATTTAAATACGCTAACTTATTGGCGAATACAATGTATGCACTTGCCTCTTACACCAATCAGATTACAAAGTCGCCAGAAGTTGAGTTTGTTAGCCGTAGTTATAGCATGCCAAAAAAATAGCCTTAACAAAGGCTAAGGCTATTTTGTTGAACATTAAATCGAATGATTAGCTTGTCATTGCTGCGGATTCTAAGTTCTTAGCGCCTCGTAACATCGCTTCAATTAGTTCACCAGCATTAAACTTTTCTAACGCTTCATGTGCTCCTACTTGCTGCGCCCTATCGACACAAATTTCGCTAGAAAGGGATGTATGTAATATGCGGTAAGATTGGTTTAGAGAGGGATCATTTTGTACTTCGAAGGCTAGCTCATAGCCGTCTAAACCGGGCATCTCTATATCACTTACGAGAAGTTCAATAGGGGTATTGTTCTCAGCTTGCTCTTTCATGACTTTTAAAGCATCAAGGCCGTTATTACAAATTTTGTATGGAATATTAATACTATCTAAGGCATCGGAAAGCTGCTTGCGGGCAATGGATGAATCGTCTACCAGCAAAATATGCAGCGCTTTTAGTCTTTCTCGTTCAATATCGGTGAGCATTGGAATTCGAGCTGAGTCATACTGTGGGTAGATTTTAGATAGCAATAATTCTACATCTAACAGCTGGACGATGTTGTCTTCAAATCGGGTGATTCCGGTAACAAAGACATTATGTCCAGTTACGGTTGGTGGCGGCTCAATAGATTTCCAATCACACTCTATTATTTTGTCGATAGATCGCACCATAAATGCAACCACAGTTCGCAAACAGTCGGTGACAATTAGGAAGCAATTTTCATACTCTTCTGGCTCTATTGGACGAAAACCAATCGCCGCGGACATATCAATGACAGGCACGGTTAGCTCTCTGATGGTGATAGTACCAATAACATGATGATGAGAGTATGGGATTTTTGTCGTTGGCATATAAGGGACAATTTCTCTTACCTTAAGCGTACCAATGGCAAAGCTTTGCTTTAATGATAGCTTAAACATTAGCATGCCTTGCGATTGGTTAGCCTTACTCTTTGGTCGAGCCATATATATCCACCTACATTAAAATATTCTTATGCAATCTTATCTGATCATAGCTTAACGGCAACTTAAGTCTTAATATTTATGTGTTTTTATTGCGTCTACTCAAATTGGCTAGGTAACGATGAGTGAAGATTTAGAATTGATGAGGTAAAATGGCGTATCGCAACACTTTGAGATTAATTATGGCTAGATCAGCAGCAGCGCTTCACATTTTGGTGAAGCATAAAGAACAAGCAGAAGACATTATCAAACAGTTAAAGAAAGGCGCAAAATTTCAGACGCTTGCAAAAAAATTCTCCACCTGTCCGTCAGGTAAAAAAGGAGGGGATTTAGGGGAATTTCAAAAAGGGCAGATGGTCCCTCAGTTTGATAAAGCCGTATTCACTGGTGAAATCTTAACGCCACTATTGGTAAAAACAAAATTTGGTTGGCATGTTATTAAGGTTTTATACCGAACGTAATTTGATTGAAGTCATCTATAACGAAAACTTAAGAGCATAGAGGTAATTCTATGCTCTTTTTTTTGCCGACGTGTTGTTTGATTGTTTATGTTTCCCCATTTATGACTACTGCTATGAGTGATAAAGATCACAGCTTTGGCTTTGGCTATTAACTGATCCCTAAAATACTTTACGTGGTAGTAAGAGGTTTTCATAAACATCATGAAAAGGAATGGAGTAAGGGCGTTTGTGCTGGAAATTAATTATTCTTTCAATATATCAAAGTGTTATGTCTATTTTTTTTAGAGTGTGCATAGGGGTAAGTTGAAAGCTGAAGCATGAATTATCCAGAATTTCATTCCGTTAACCTTCTACGCCCTAAGGTATCCTCCGGGGTCGCATTGCAAAAGGGGGAGGGAGATTTCATTGCTGATCATATAATCGTTGCATTGTTTGGGCTTGTATTCATTTTTAACCTTGTATGTATAGGTTGAAGCCCAAGAAGATAGGAGAGAAATTATGACGCATTCAGTAGTGCCGAAGCAGAAGAGTAGTGATGTGATTTTACATGCATTCGATTGGACTTATTCAAACATCGCCCTTCAAGCTAGTACCATCCATTCTTTGGGTTACAAATCAGTGTTGGTTTCACCGCCAATGAAATCAGCGAGAACGGCTGAAGGTACGAAATGGTGGCAACGATATCAGCCTCAAGATTACCGAATTATTGACAACCAACTTGGCAATACACATGACTTTAAGGCGATGGTTGATGCTTTAAAAGCACAAGGCATACGAACCTATGTAGATGTGGTCTTCAATCACATGGCTAACGAATCTAAGCAGCGATTAGATCTGCAATACCCTAATGCAGCGGATATGGCGGAGTATGAAGAGAGCAATGGACGGGTTGAGGAATTAAAACTATTTGGCGATCTCTCTAAGCCGCTGTTTGATGAAGATGATTTTGTTGAAGCGTTCGGTATTGAGAATTGGAAAGATAAGTGGGAAGTGCAAAATGGTCGTATATCAGGCGGACCACAAGATCCCGGCTTACCGACTTTGCGCGTGAGCGATTATGTTGTAACTCAACAGCAGAATTACCTTAAAGCTTTAAAAGCTATGGGTGTTAAAGGCTTCCGAATTGATGCGGCTAAGCACATGTCAATTGAGCATCTTAAAAGAGTATGGACTGAGGACATAACTAAAGATATTCATATTTTTGGTGAAATAATCACAGATGGTGGTGCGACTGAAGAAGAGTACGAGATTTTCTTAAAACCTTATTTAGAAGAGACTCGTTTAGGGGCGTATGATTTCCCTCTTTTTAAAACCATTCATGATGCGTTTGCTCCGAAAGGCAGTTTGAAAGCTTTGATTGACCCATACTGCTTTGGCCAGGCGTTGTCACATCGTCGAGCGATAACGTTTACGGTTACTCATGATATTCCAAACAACGATGTCTTCCTTGATTTGGTGATGGATGAAGCAAGTGAACACTTGGCTTATGCATACATTTTAGGTCGTGATGGGGGCGTCCCACTTGTCTACACTGATTTAGATACTAGTGGTATCGTAAATTCAGAAGGAAAACCACGTTGGCAGGATGCTTGGCGCTCAGAAGCAATGATGAATATGATCGGGTTTCATAACCAGGTTCATGGTGAAAAAATGTCAGTGATCGAAGCAAATGACGACATGATTGTATTTTCTAGAGGGAAGAAAGGCCTGGTGGTGATCAATAAGTCGGTTCGAAGCCAAAGTCTACTTGTTCCTTGGGGCGCTGATGTGACCGATTTAATGACTCGTAAAACATTAGAGAATATTGGCGGAAAGTTAAGCTTCGATATTCCAGCAAAATCCTGCATGATGCTAGTTAATAGTTAATAAAAAACGAGGCATTAAGCCTCGTTTTTTTATCTCTCTATCCAGCTAGCTTTACTTAAACAATGAACTTATTAAGAAGATCATCCTGTTCTCTGACATTGCTGATCTGGACTTGCATTGCAGCATTTGCCCCTTCTGCTGCATCAGCTACTAGAGTGGATAAATCTTTAATTTTCACTGTATTGTTGTTTATCTCTTCCGCAACTAAGCTTTGCTCTTCTGCTGCTGAGGCAATCTGGATATTCATGTCTGAAATCTGCTCGATTGCACCACGAATTCGCTCAAGAGAACCATTGGCTTGCTGTGCCTTCTCTACCGCTTCAATGGCTGTATTTTTACTTTGATTCATCGCGTTAGACACTGAACTTGCCCCTGCTTGAAGCTGTTCAATCATACTGCGAATTTCAGTGGTCGATTGTTGAGTTCGCTGAGCAAGAGTTCTCACTTCATCTGCTACAACAGCAAATCCACGGCCAGATTCTCCTGCTCGCGCGGCTTCAATGGCAGCATTAAGAGCAAGTAAGTTTGTCTGGTCAGCAATGTCATTGATTACTTTAAGAATGGTTTCGATGTTATCTGTTGCAGATTCCAATACTTGTACTTCTGAAACGGCTTCATCAATACGAGCCGACAAGTTATCAATTGCGACCGTTGTGTCACCAACAATGGTATTGCCTTCAATGGTTGCTTCATCAGCGTCTTTCGCTGCGGCGGCGGCACCTTGAGCATTGTTTGCGACATCTGATGACGTCGTGGCCATTTCATGCATCGCAGTCGCAAGTTGTTCAAGCTCTTGAAGCTGATTTTGCATTGCCGATACCGATTGTTCAGCACCGCTTGCTGTCATTTCCGTATTGCTCATTATCTCCTTACCGATCGTTTTAGATTGAGTAATTTGCATTTGCAGCGTTTCGGTGAAGGTGTTAAAACCTTGGGCAAGTTGAGAGAATTCTTGGTCAGTATTGGTATCTAGGCGTTTCGTTAAGTCACCTTGACCGGAAGCAACGTCTTGGATTGCATCATTCAGTACTTCTAATGGTTTCATTAATGATTTGATCAGTATTAGGAGTATTGCAATGCTGAGCACAAGCGCAATTAAAGTGTATAAAATGGAGCTATCACGTAAGTCGTAAACTGCTTGGAAAGCAATACCTTCATCTAAAATTGCTCCGACGTACCAATCTTCGCCGGGTACTTTAGAGAAATCGACAGCAAAGGTTTTACCATCAAGATCGACATATTGCGGTGACTCCTTGATGCTCACATTTGGTAAATACTCGCTCATCGGTTTACCATTCATACTGCTTTCAGGGTGAGCAATGGTGGTTCCATTTTCGGATACTAAAAATAGGTAACCGGCATCAAATAGGGTCACTTTATTTACTATTTCTGCAAGTCCAGCCAAGCTTACGTCGTAAAAAATAGACCCGATGAAGTTACCATTCTCACGTACAGGAGTCGCAATCGATACGAGGATCTCATTGGTGGCGGAGTCTGCGTAAGGGGCGGTGATGATCAGTTTATTTGCTTGCTGTGCTGCTTTGTACCATGGGCGAGATCTTGGGTCCCAACTGCTACCAGGATTCCAGGAAGGATCATTATTAATATTGGAACCATCATTTTCAAATCCTAACCCAACAAGGAGAAACGTATCTTTGACTACTGGACGGGTAATCACATCGGAAATGTGCTGAGGTGACAAATCAACTTCAAGCATGCTTGTGGAATAGGCGGCGATCGCTTTACGGTTATTAATTTCGGAAGCTACGGTATTTTTAACGCCATCAATGATTTCTATTACACTTTCGTTCACTTGTGATTGAACTTCAGATTGCATAGTGAAGTATTGTTTTGCGGTTAATAACGATACGGTAACCAATAATAAGATGGATGAAGCGGCAACAATTTTGTGGCTGAATTTCATGTCATGTCCTTCTGAAATTTCATTCTCTATCAGTGTTATAGTTAGAAAACTCAAGAGTAGCCAGAAATAGTTACAACTTTAGTTGAGTTCTTTGATATGAGTAATGATTGGTTGTTGTTTCATATATTATTGTTATAAATACAAAAAGCGAGTGAATGACTCGCTTTTTGTGTGAGTTAGCCAATAAACTAAACGATGAATTTGTTCATGATTGAATCTTGCTCTCGAACATTTTCAGTTTGAACTTGCATCGCAAGATTGGCACCATCTGCGGCTTCTGAAACTTGTGTGGATAGATCTTTGATCTTCACTGTGTTGTTATTGATCTCTTCTGCCACCAAGCTTTGCTCTTCTGCTGCTGATGCTATTTGAATATTCATATCAGAGATTTGGTGAATCGCATCTCTAATCTTATCTAAAGCCCCATTGGCTTGCTGTGAACGCTCAACAGCCTCAAATGCCGTATCTTTACTTTGATTCATGGCATTGGAAACTGAACTAGCACCCGCTTGTAGCTGTTCGATCATACTTTTAATTTCAGTCGTCGATTGTTGAGTTTTTTGCGCTAATGTTCTGACTTCATCTGCGACAACGGCGAAGCCACGTCCGGATTCTCCCGCTCGAGCAGCCTCAATTGCAGCGTTGAGTGCAAGTAGGTTGGTTTGATCGGCGATGTCATTAATGACTTTTAGAATTGTTTCAATGTTATCCGTCGCTGATTCCAGAACTTGTACTTCCGATACGGCTTCATCAATACGGCTCGATAAGGCGTCGATAGCCGTAGTCGTGTCTCTGACTACTGATGTCCCTTCCTGAGTTGCTTCACCTGCCACTTTGGCGGCTTCTGCTGCGCCTTGGGCGTTATTGGCTACATCTGATGAGGTTGTCGCCATTTCATGCATTGCGGTTGCAAGTTGTTCAAGCTCTTGAAGCTGAGTATTCATCGCTTCTGCTGAGGCTTTCGAACCTGCAACTGTCATTTCAGTACCGCGCATGATCTCTTCACCTATCGCTTTAGATTGAGTGATTTGGCGCTGAAGAGTTTCGGTGAAAGTATTGAAGCCTTGTGCAAGATCTGAAAATTCTTGATCCGTGTTGGTGTCTAGTCTCTTCGTTAGATCACCTTGACCTGACGCAACATCATTAATTGCAGCGTTTAGGGCATCCAATGGGCGCATAAGGAATCGGATAAGTAAGGTCAACGCGATGATACTTAGAATTAAACCGATAATAGTGAACAGAATTGAGCTATCGCGCATCTCTTTGATTGATGCGAAAGCGATGTCTTGGTCTATGATTGCCCCAACATACCAATTTTCACTTGGGATAGATGTAAAACTTATCATGAAGGTTTTACCATCAATCTCAACGTTTTGAGGTTGCTCAGTCAGTGTTGCCTGAGGAAGGTAACTTGATAGTTTTTCACCATTATTTTTAGCATCTGGGTGAGCAATGGTTGTGCCATCGTCTGTTACAAGGAATAGATACCCAGCGTCGAATAAATTGACTTGATTGACCAGAGTTGCAAGGTTTGTTAATTCTAGGTCATAGAACATGCCAGCAACAAGTTGACCATTTTTCTTAACAGGGGTCCCGACTGAAATGATTACGTTTTTACTTGATGCATCAACATAAGGTGCGGTGACAACAAGGTGCCCTTTTGATTTGGCGTCTTTATACCACGGTCTCTGGCGAGGATCGTAATCAGAGCCAGCGTCCCAGTTATCGTCGTTCTCTATTACAAAGCCATTCTCTTCATAGCCATAGCCGATGGCTAAAAAGCTGCTTTTTAACTTTGGTGTTTCAAGAATCGCCTGAACATAGTCGTGATCGTTTGGAGAGATCTCTAGAATTTCGGTTGTGCTCTGGGCTAGAGATTTTTTTGCTTCCATCTCTGATACAACCGTATTTTTGACCCCTGCCACCAGTTCATTGAGGCTGGAGCTAACACTTGACTCAACTTCCGCGCGAACGGTATATAACTGTTTTATTGACAGCAAGGAGACGGTAACGAGTAATAATGCCGATGAGGCCGCTACAACTTTGTGACTAAACTTCATAAAAATCCCTCTTTAAATAAGCCAGTAAGTAATCCGTTATTCTTCTTATTATGTAATTGTATCGGCAAGTATGAATGAAACTTGATTGGATATCGCTATCAATTCCACGAAATAACAGCATGTGTGAGCTACGCCTCTGAATGGAGTACTATTAATATGTGAATTTCGTTCGAATAAGATGTGATTGTTACGATAAATACCTAGTTAACTGAGATATTTATGCGTATATGCAGTTACTTAATTGAAATTTTAGATGTGTTTATAGCTCGCGAGAACTAGTCTTTATAGAACATTTTACGGATACTAGCCATTAGAGATGTGATTTGGTTTTTTTCGGCCATAAATTTGTTTTTTATAATAAAAAGCCCCGCATTAAGCGAGGCTCTAACTAACTAACTAACTAACTAACTAACTAACTAACTAACTAACTAACTAACTAACTAACTAACTAACTAACTAACTAACTAACTAACTAACTAACTAACTATTTATTTATCTTACTTGCCATATTTCATTTAAAAGATGAAATGGGCTACACCAGCGATAACAGGAAGAGTTATCAACGTACGCAGGATAAAGATAATGAACAGTTCAAAGATATTGACTGGGATACGACTACCTAATAGCAGGGCACCAACTTCAGACATATAAATAAGTTGAGTTACTGACATTGCAGCGATGACAAATCGAGTCATTTCGTTGTCGATCGACGCCGCAAGAATCGCGGGAATAAACATATCAGCAAAACCAACGACGATGGTTTCAGATGCCGCAACCGCTTCTGGAATGCCTAACAGCTCTAAGAAGGGAATAAATGGTTGTCCAAGTACAGAGAAAATAGAAGTGTACTCAGCGATAACCAATGCAATCGTACCTAAACCCATCACCACAGGCAGTACGCCGAATACCATATCAGCAGCATTGCGTATGCCTTCACCGAATACAGATTTAACTGAAGTGACTTTACTTGCTTTATTTAATGCTTGCTCTAATCCCCAAGAGAAAGAGGTGTGGCCCGCAGGAATAGCGTCTGCGTCTTTATCTGGTACAGATCCATCAATGAAAGTGTTCTTTTTCATTGATAATGGAGGCAGTCGAGGAATAATGATTGCAGCCACGAAACCCGCTAAGCAGATTGCCGCATAGAATGGTAAGAAAAGGTGCTCTAAGTTTACTTGAGCGATAACAACTAAGCTAAAAGTAATAGAAACCGCTGAGAATGTGGTACCGACAACCGCCGCTTCACGTTGAGTATAGAATTTGTTTTCGTACTGTTTGCTAGTTAGAAGAATACCAACGCTGCCATCACCTAACCAAGAAGCCATACAGTCGATTGCACTTCGACCTGGAAGGTTAAACACAGGACGCATGATTTTGCTTAGTAGAGTACCGAACAGCTCTAGTAGACCAAAGTTAAGTAAAAGTGGAAGGAGCAAACCAGCAAAAATGAAGACTGAAAATAGAGTAGGTAGCAACCCTTCAAGAACCAACCCGCCAGTGTTCTCTTCCCAGATCGCTTCAGGACCAAACTGGAAAAAAGTCATTAGAACCGCAACACCACCGATCACTCTAACTGCTAGCCATAATAGAGAAGGGTTAAATAGACCGTTTAAAAAGCTATGATTAACAATGAATGATGGTTTAATCAGTTTGGTCAGTACAGAGGCAATAGACATGAAAACGATGATCATCGTTATCATCGGTACTAAGGCGTCACCAAATAGGGCTTGGATTGATTTGGCTAATACTGCAACAGGAATGGTGAGATCCCCATCATAACTAATTGGCGCCATGAAAAGGAACAAACCAATTAGTGAAGGGATGAAGAACATCCAAAAATTACTCTTTTTTACTGGTGCTTCCGTATTTTGCGTATCGTTTATCATCATAATCTCAATTACTACTAGTCAACAAATGCCGAATCCTTGGCATAAATATTCACTAAACATCCGTATTTACTCAATGGAAGAGAGATTACCTAGCTTTGCATAGTATTGCAATACTATGCAGGAATATTGGCTAAATATTCAAGATTAAAGATTGATAGAGTTCGTATTTTGAGCGATTTGTTCTGTTTGTGTTACAAGTGTATTTGTGGTGTTGTTTTTCGATGGTTTTGATGTGAGCTTGTTAACATACAGGAAGATGGAATAGCAAAATGCAATGATGAATGCAAAAGTAGCCGGAAAAGCAAGTGCATATAAATCAAAATGTTTGAATAATGCTGCTCCTAAGGTTCCTCCTGAAACAAAGCCAGCAATAATGAAAAGAAATAGTGTTGCCTTTCTGCGATCAAAAGGACGACCTTTTAATCTCTCTCCGATCATTATCCCAAGGTCAGTGATGAGACCGGTCATATGAGTGGTTCTAATAATCGCGCCACTATAGGTTGTGATCATCGCATTTTGTAGTCCGCAAGCGGCTGAAGCAAAATAGTGCCCTGTTAATGAGCCATTGACCAATACATACAGAGCGGTAAATAGTAGTGCTCCTTCGGTACATAGAGCAATGCCATAACGACGCCCACGTTTTAAAGCGGTACTTTCAATGTAGAAACCACTAATGGCAGCACCAAGCATAAAGCTCAGTACGATAAACAGTAGATGTAGAGTTAGGTCGTTAGCGTTGTAAAGGCTTGAGCCCAAAAGTGTCACAGTACCTGAAAGGTGGGAGATGGATTGATGCTGGAATCCCATTAAGCCAATTGCATTGACGGTACCTGCAAGAGCCGCAAGTAAGAATGCACCATATTCAATCCAGCGAGGAAGTTTTGAAATCACGATGTTGCCCTCTGTATACCAAGGGCTGGATTATAACGAGGCTAAGTAAAGAGACACAAATAAATTGTGCTATTCCATTTGATCTTACTCAAAAGTAAGCGAAGAAAACGATTGGTTTATTCTTGAGCGTTTCAAAAAGATGCATATTACTCAAGATGTTCCATTTGGCAGTCAAATTTTACCCAGCCATGTTTTCTCTCTTCATATACTGAGAAACTGGGTTCAGGGAAATCTTGTTCTTTAAATAGACCTAATGGAATGACACTTGATTCCGGTAACGCGCTCAAGGTGAGTTGCATTGTCGTGCCGCAGTGAGGACAAAATTGATAAGTCACTTTATGGTTACTATTGGCTATTCGCGTGTATTGTGAAGTTTCACCAAGAATTGAAACTTGCTCAGCGGGAAAACGCGCTTGCACACCAAATACGCTGCCTGTTCGCTTTTGACATTCAAAACAATGGCAAATAGAAGTACGAATGGGCTCTCCTGTGCAAATGAGGGTAACATTCCCGCATTCGCACTCTGTGGTTCGTATTTTTTGGCTCATAAACATCCCCTTTCTAACGGACAAATATAAATGTAAGGTTACTTAATGAATCTCAAGGTATTATTCATAGTTTAGCGCATATTATTACCCGTCATTTAGGATCCAAAATGAAGAAACGTATTTTACCCATACCTCTTATTTTACTTATTCCCATCCTCTTGTTGATCATCGTGGTCATTGGTGGTGTCTATCGCTTTAGTTTAAGCGATGAAGAGATCTTGGCGAAATATCCTTCGAGTGCAGTGAGTTTCGATCCTGTTGTTAAGGCTGTTTTTGATCTTAAGTCAGTCAACCCTTGGACGATAGAGGTTCCAGAAACGAGTGCGTTTTCGTTTATTGATGAGCTGGACAGCGAACAATATATTGCCTACGGCCACTATGATTCGGGTCTGGAAAGAGGAACCGTTCGAGTTGATATTGGTAAAGTGTTACCCGTTCCTCAAGTAGACTATGCCGCCTATTTAGCCCCTATGAGCGTGTCCAATCAAGGCTCTGGCGTATTCTATTATCTGGCGTTATTTAAGTTTGATACGCAAAGGAGCCGCGTTGTTTTAGCCGATAGCCTTTATGTAGGGGATCGTATTTCTATCACGAGTTTAACGGCTATCGAAGAGGGTTCTATTGAGCTTCAGTATCTCGATAGAACTGATGATAGCGCGATGGCAGATACTCCAACCGTGGAGAAAAAACAGCGAGTCGTAATTTCGGGGCAACTGAAGATTATCGCGAGCGAATGATCGGTTTGTGTTCGAATAATATGCAACTCAATATTGTTAATGTGAGCCAAATTACATATCATCGTCATTAGAAGTATAGAATTGTGAACTAAAACATAAACGTTGATAAATTTTAAACAAATGGAGCTTGCTATGATTAACAAACGTTTTTTCAAGACTAAAGATGAAGTTGAAGTGACTTTTGAACTTGCTGCCGCTGATGCTCAGTCCGTAGCGATTGTTGCCGATTTCCTTGATTGGGAAGCGACACCAATGAAAAAAGTAGTAAAAACAAAAACGTTCAAATTTAAAACTCGACTGCCGAAAGATAGCCAGTTTGAGTTTCGTTATTTGGTAAATGAAAATCAGTGGGTAAATGATGGGCAAGCGGATAGCTATATTCCTAACGAATATGGTGAAGATAATTGCCTGGTATCAACAACACAAGTGTAGATAATTACTTTTTCTAAGTTCTTGTCGTACTGGGTTTTTAAGCTTTTAAAGGGCACATTGTTGCCCTTTTTAAGTGTAAAGATGACAATGCCATGATGATTTCTGGCTCAGAAAAGCATATTCTCTTTCCTTTATTAGTTTAAGATATTGGTTAGATTGTGCCTTTAAAAATACTTACTTCCCGATTCTCTGAATGGTCACTTTACAAAAAATCGTTGGTTTTTTGTCTCCCTTTAGGTGCTGTTCTTGGGCTTTCCGCCTCTTTCCCTGATCATCAACTGCAACGGACGATCGAGCTGAACTTACCTGAATCTTCATTAGTTAGCTCTTTTTTTACCGAAACTAACACCGCAGCACTTCCGCCTGATTTCGAATATGAAATTCAACCTGGCGATAATCTCAGTAGCATCTTCACTCAGCTTGATTTTACTTATCAAGAGATGATGAAAGTGATGGAGACAGATCTCAACTTCTTGGCATTAGATACCCTTAAGCCAGGGAACCAACTGCGTTTTTGGCGAGATGAATCAACGGGCGCACTAGACAAAATGGAGTTGGTTTTTAATATCGCAGAGAAAGTGGCTTACCAGAGGTTAGACGATGGTAGTTTTGAATATCAAGACATATCCATTCCTGGAGAGTGGAAAGTGATACCGCTAGTCGGAGAGGTTAACGGGAGCTTTTCAGCTTCAGCGAATCAACTGGGGCTGAGCAGTATAGAGATAGATCATGTTGTCGGGCTTTTAAAAGATAAGATCAATTTTTCACGAGACTTACGCGCTGGTGATAAATTTGAAGTTGTGCAGCGTCGTCAATTTGTTGGAGATATCGCAAGTGGCAATCGTGAGATCCAAGCGATCAAAATCTTTAATCGTGGCCGAGTCTTGAGTGCTTATTTACACAAAGATGGTCAATATTACGATAAAAATGGTGATAGTTTACAAAGAGCATTTCAGCGCTATCCGACAAGTCGAAAGTGGCGTTTAAGTTCAAACTTCAATCCCAAACGCCTGCATCCTGTTACTGGTCGCGTTAGCCCTCACAACGGAACGGACTTTGCTACACCTGTTGGGACACCAATATATTCTACTGGTGATGGTCAAGTTATCATGACTCGCAAGCACCCTTATGCTGGTAACTATATTGTTGTTAAACATGGCAGCACATACAAAACGAGATATTTGCACTTAAGCAAAATTTTAGTGCGTAAAGGGCAGAAAGTGTCTCGTGGTCAAAAAATAGGCCTTTCTGGAAAAACCGGACGAGTAACGGGTGCGCATTTGCATTATGAATTGATTGAGCGCGGTCGAGCTGTCGATGCAATGAAAGCGAACATTCCAATGGCAAGTTCTGTGGCAAAGAAAGATATAGCCGAATTTAAAGCGACAACGGATGAGCTTGATAATTTACTGGCAGCTCAAGAAGCAGAGCAGATAAGATCATCAACGCTAGCGAATCACTTATCACAACAGGAAAACGGATCTTAATGCTTTTGATTTAAAGCGGAGTGAATCGGTTGTTTTAAGTCAGCATGAGTATGTATAAAATTGAAGCCGTTAGTATGTAATCAAAGAGATTGCACACTAGCGGCTTTTTTATGCTCGACGTATCTGATTTAAGTTTTTCCACTGCTCAATAATCGTCAGTGGACGCTCTGGGCGGGAGAAATAGTACCCTTGAATTTGGTGGCACCCCATCGAATAGAGTTTATTCAGTGCTTCTAAATGCTCAACCCCTTCAGCGACAAGGTCAACGTCTAGATGCCGAGCAAGTTGAATGATGAGTGACACGACATGCTCAGAGGATTTATTGGTCATCATATTACGGATGAAACTTGCATCAATCTTAATGCAGTCGATAGGGTAGCTATGAATGTAATTGAGACTGGAATAGCCTGTACCAAAATCATCGAGTGCAACCGTAAACCCAGAGTGACGAATATCATTGAGAATCGGTTCAATTCCCCCGCTTTGCGTGAGTAAGACGGTTTCAGTGAGCTCGATAGTGAATTCTGGCGGTGTGAAGTGGTATTTGCGGATGGTGTGAAGCAAATTTGAGAGATACTGGCTGGAATCAGAAAGCTCGTTTGCAGAGCAATTGATCCCGAACTTTACTTTGTATCCTAGGCCTTGCTCTAAAATTTGCTTCGCCTGACAAGCTAACTCAATGATCCTTTGGCCCAATGGCACAATGAGTCCTGACTGTTCCGCCGCTTCAATAAATTCTACCGGCGAGATGGAACCGTATTCGGCACTATCCCAACGACATAACACTTCGAAGTAATTCCATTCTGTCCGGTTGTTGTTAACAATTGGCTGGACCACTACGTAGATCTCGCTGTTTTCCTCAATTGGCTTTTCTAGTTCGTTTCTCATCGCTTCGATGATCTGTGTTTTACGGTGATACTGAGCGCTCAGGTGGGTGTCGTAGCACTGGATATGTGTATCTCGATATTGCTTGCAATCTTTGAGCGCGAGACTTGCATTTAGTATGAGTTGATCGGCACTTACTTGGTTATTTGATGTTCTGGCAATACCGATACTCACACTAAAGTTGATTTGGTGAGCAGAGTCTGTATAGCCTTGACTGATAGAGCTAATCAATTCTTGACTCATTTCGATAGGTGAATCTGAAAAGGTGATGAAAGCAAATTCGTCACCAGCAATACGAAATACTAGGTTGGGGTCAGGCACGGAACGTAATAAATTCTTTGCGGTGAATTTTATGATTTGGTCTCCGATATAGTTCCCGTACAAATCATTGATTGCTTTGAAATTATCTATATCAACAAAGGCTAATGAAAAGGGTTGGTCTAGTTGTTGAGTCATCAACTCAAGTTTATCTGCTAAGCAACTTCGATTTAAAAGTCCAGTTAGGTTGTCATGCGAGACTTCGTGGCTGAGTTGATTGAATAATTGGTTTGAGCGCTCTGAGAGCCAGCGTTCCCTGAGAGTATGAACAATAATATTGGCGTAAACGTGATGACAATAAAGAAGTTGAGCGGTGTCATCTAATGGTTCCTCAAAGGTTGAAAGTAAAATCCCCATGATCTCACCGTTATGTGCTTTTAAAGGTACACCCAAATATGACTCGATACCGCACTCTCGTAGAAAGGCATCTTCTGGGAATAGGTCATACACTTTTTCAGTATACAGGCAGTGGTCATTTGTTGCCTGTCGCACGGTTTCGCAAGGCGTATTTTCTAAGGAGTAGTTGAAGTTATTGATGACTTCGCCACCACAGGCGTAAGCAAGGGTATGGGCAATATTCTCGCTTTTGTTGATTTCCACAATACATGAACAATATGAATTGAAATTTTGGTGCAGTTGCAGTGAGACCTGCTCTAAAAGCTCAACATTATCTAGCATCAATGTTGAGGTGATCTGTTCTATATCGATAGTGTGATTAGCTAATGATCTTTTCATAATGATCACTTACCTTTACCTGAGCCAACTGATAATTATTATTCTTATATGCATGTATATTACTATTGACGATGTTTGCGCAAATTTCAAACTTTTGGACTAACTTTTATTGTGGTTTCCTCCACTAGGTTAGGGGGACAGAGGTTTGGCCTACACTCTTTGTTTTATGTCGTGGAATGAACACTATGCTTTTTATCATCTGAGTTGATGAGAGTAATAGAAAGCAATAGCGAAAGGCATTTAACCAATGTTTTTAAGCGGTGACGTGTTAGAAGCTCACTGATACAATGCGCTCAATTGAGAATCCTATAATCAGGAAAG
Source organism: Vibrio cortegadensis (assembly GCF_024347395.1). Classification (NCBI taxonomy): domain Bacteria; kingdom Pseudomonadati; phylum Pseudomonadota; class Gammaproteobacteria; order Vibrionales; family Vibrionaceae; genus Vibrio; species Vibrio cortegadensis. Next base: position 191,745 of record NZ_AP025473.1, on the reverse strand, counting down.
TGAAATGCAACAGAATGAATTTGAAGTTTTAGTTAAAAACGTATGTGCGCAAGACGATTTACCAAAGGCGCTTGAGGTATTAATTGCTTGTGAAGATGAAGAAATTGCTGAAGCTGCAAAATCGCTAGTGGGTCAATTTGCGCTAGCCGACGTTGAAGGTGAGAAGCGAGTTTATCACGTAACGTTACAAGAAAATGATGCAGGTGAAGAAGAAGAGTTTGTTGAACACGTAATGAATGCGGGAGACGACGTTGTCAAATTTGCGGCTTGGTTCTTTGAATCAATGTTTGAATTGAAGCAAAAAGACACGTATCAAGCCGCAGGTAAAACCTATAAGCAACCTAAGCGCAGCTAATAAGAGAATAAACCTCGAACAGTAAAAGAAAATAGATGAGTCAAATACGACTGATTTTTATTAAATACTCATCATGAAAGTTAATTACAATAAAATGTGATGCAAGTCTTGTTTTTGGTTCTGTTTAATGTAAAATCGCCACATAAAGAAAGTTAATTACAAAACTATATTGATGTGGAGAGATAACATGGGTAACGAATTAGGCGGTGCTTATCTTGGTCAAATGATCGCTCAAGACATGATGCACCAAGCGCTTTATGGCAAGACTAAAGCAAAGAAAACATCTTTCATCAAAAAAATGATGAAGAAGATGTCTAAGTAATTAAGCTTTAGCATATATTTTAAGCCCCAGGCAGTCATGTCTGGGGCTTTTTCATTTTAAGTAATGAAAGAAAATTAGCAGTTTGTAATTGATGTCTGTCGAGACTAATTTTCCGATGATTAGCTTGCCGATTGCTTTGCCAAATCGACGACGTTATCTGGTATGGAATCGAGACCATTCTCACCAATCCAAGCTTCAAGGTTGTCTGCGCCACCGATATATTTACCATTCATCCAGATTTGTGGAACCGTTACCGGTGTTTTTTCGCCAATGATGGCTTTTACTTCTGGAATCATGCGGTAAAGTGCGGCGCTCTCTTTGACAACATCATGGTATTGATACTGGATGCCTGCATCGTCCAACATCTGTTTTGCTTTAACACAGTATGGACATGTCGCTTTGCCATAGACAATGCTTCCTTTAAGCGAGTCTCGTGTGGTCCACTCTTTGATTACCGACTGAACCAAAACACCTCGATTCAGAGCTTCCCCTTGACTGATCACTTTACCTTCAACGACAAGAATTGGAGCATGCCAAGCGCCCAATTTTAAGGGCTCCCACCAGTAAGAAAGCCAATCTTTCACTTCCAACTCTACTGGAACATCCGCTAATTCATTCTCAAAGGTATCTTTTAAAATATCTTTGGTCAAAGTGCATTCGCCACAAGGGATATTGACTTTAAATGGCCCCCAGCTTCCACCCCAGCGGTATAGCGTGATTTTTATTGGGTTTGACATCGGCACTTCCTTTCATGATTCCGTTTAATAATAAGAACTAATGAACGAGCTTTTTATTTCAAATTAAATTTTTATTTTTTGTTTAGAAGGCTTTTTTGTTTCCCAATGAGTGATAAAAGCAACAGACGCGATAATGATGAACGCTCCAAGCCACAGTCTTCCAGGTGGAACCCAGCCAAATACCATCCAGCCAGCTAATACATTAAGAGGAAGCTTTGCATGGTCAAAAGGTTGTACAAACGAAGCATCAGCAACTGCATAAGCCTTAACAATTGCCCATTGAGCCAAAGCTGTCATCGCACCAGCAGCAAGTAATACAAGCCAGATTGTCCCACCTGTTGGCATATTAAAATCAGGAAGAGCGAGCAGAATATTGAATGGTGTGATTAAAACAAGAAGATAGACCACCATGGTTGACGGTGAGTCATCGGAAGATAATCGCTTCACCATTAATGAATAGCATGCCCAGAAAAAAGCCGCGCCAACAGGGAGTAATGTCGCCCAGTTAAAGGTATCCCCCCATGGTTCCAAAATAATCATAGCACCGATAAAGCCTGTCAGCGTGGCTCCCCAGCGTGCCGTTCCTACTTTCTCTTTTAGAAATAGACCAGAGCCGATCGTTGCAAACAAAGGGGATGTCATTAGCAATGCGATACCTTGCCAAATGGGTACAGGGTACGCGAGCGCCCACAACCACAGTTGAATCCCAATAACGGAAAGGAAAACACGTAAAAGGTGCATACCAAGGCGGTTGGTTCTGAGAGATTGACGGATCCCTAATGTTCTTAAGTAAGGCAAGATCACGACTAAAGCTATCGCATATTGTACAAGTGCGACAGTTGTGGAAGGGAGACCAAACTTAATACTGGCGACTTGTGCAAGGCTATTCACAATGGCGAAAGCTAAGCCTGCTGTGAGCATCCAACTTGCCCCTTGGATTGGGTGATGATTTGATTGGGTCATTTAAAAGAGAATTTGTTAAAAGATGTTAGTAAATCATACGTTTTATCGCGGGCTAAGCCAATCATATCCTTTTGATGATGTTGTTAAAAAAATCTGAAGGAAAGAGATATCCCCCAATAAACACGAGGAAAGTGAAAAATATGTAGCGATTGATGATTGCTGTGATTACTCTGGTGTTAAATATATGGTGGCAAGCTTTGGACAACATGATCTCAGTAAGTATAGAAACCAGCAATCTGTGGGAGAAATGAATAAATGACAACTCAATTTCTTGATGACGTGATACAAGGTCATCGAGTCGTCCAATCATTAGATGTTGGTGATTTACCTTGTGGTGAACACCAACTTTGGTTTCAGGCTTCAACTTGTGGCATTGCTCAGCAACAGTTGCTTCCTGTGAGAGTGTTTAAAGGGACGCAGTCTGGACCTCTATTAATGATCACTGCTGGTATCCATGGCGATGAACTCAATGGCGTTTTGGCCGCTCAGCAAGTGGCACGAAAATTGGTTGGAAAATCTGTTTTTGGGTGTGTGACGATTGTCCCTACGGTCAATTTAACGGGAATGCTGAATCATAGTCGAGATTTTATTACTTCGGCACCAGATGCTTCTTCCGTTAACTTGAATCGTTTTTTTCCGGGTAACCACGACGGTTCAACAGCAGAACGTTTCTTGGCTAATTTATGGGAAAAGCTATTGAAACCCAATGCTACGTTCGCGATTGATCTCCATACTCAAACCAGTGGAGCAATTTACCCATTGTATGCGTTCGCTGATTTTCGATTGCCTACGGCGGTGGAAATGGCGAGATTGATGGATCCTGACTGCATATTAGATGATCCTGGAGACCCGGGCATCTTGGAAACCGTGTGGAACCGTAATGGGATCCCAAGTATCACGGTTGAAGTGGGGATGGGGAAAGTGACCCAACTTGATATGATTCAGCGTGCGGTCGATGGCGTAATCAATGTTTTGAGTCACTATCAAATGATTACCGGCACGGTGAAACCACCAAGCAGAGAATGCGTGGAAGGGAGTAAAATTGTAACAGTCAGAGCGGAAAGCGGAGGGTTTATTATTCCGCAGGTTGCTCTTCTGGATGAGGTAAAACCAGATCAACTATTGGCTATTCAGTATGATGCGTTTGGGCAAGAATCGATGCGATACCTTTCACCATCACACGGTGTCGTGTTGAGTCATAATACTGATGCGATGCGCGAACCGGGTGGGCTAGTGGTGCGGTTGTTATCGTAACTATCTATATTCTGGAGAGCTTGCTTTTGGTGAACATGCTTCTGGTAAATATGCTTCTCGTGAACTTGAGCCGGGATTGGCTTTAGCTCATAAAAACTCGAAACCACAGTCCCATCGGTGACAAAACACCGGTGGTAATATTTTTAATTTCGCCATCTCGAATAATCACAACTGTGGGAGTGACTCGTACTCCCCAATTCTGACTCTGTGTGCCAGTGACATCATTTAAAACAGAGAATTGATACTCATTTTCTTGCATGTATTGGCGGATCTGAGCGTCATCTCCAGACGAGAGAGCAACGCTGACGACAGGGTTATCTTGCGAAAAACGTTCGATCGTTGGGCTCACAAGGCTGCATGCGCCACACCAAGTCGCCCAAAAATAAACCACAACGGGTTGATTTTTACTGAGTTCGTTAACATCTAAGATTTCACCATTTAGCCCTGTTCCAACAATGTGCGGAGCCGATCCTGATGGCATGTTGGCACTGTAGTAGTAATCTAATGCGAACGAAAATAGGCTGACAATCAACAGAATAGAGATCAGCTCTTTTGCCCATTTTTTGATTTTCTTGGGTTTCTTATCTGGTTCTGAATCGTGTTTGCTTTTATCTATTTTCATTTTTTCAACGCCATTAAATTCACTTCCATCTATATTGACCTGTATTCTAGCGTTTTTCTTTCATATCGATGTTATTGCCTCGGCATATTTGCGTAGTGTGCTCTCATTCGAGCAGGGCTCTGCACATTCAAAGTTAGGAATTTAAGGGCGGTTTAGTTCAGAATAGTTGAGCTAGAGATCTGATTTTTGATAGAAAAGTCAGCGTGATTCTTATCTCCACCTGGAATGATAGGTTAGACTCTGCGCTCATATTTAAACCAAGGAAAGGGACATGAACGCGGTTCGAGTCGGAGAAAGGGAAATTATACCCACTAAAATAGTGTGCATTGGGCGAAACTATGTCGATCACATAAAAGAGTTAAATAATCCGATACCAGAACAGATGGTCGTGTTCAATAAGCCTAATAACTGCGTAACGTCGACGCTCTCTTCGTTCCATCAAGAGCCATTACATTACGAGGCTGAAATCTGCTTTCTTGTTGAACAGGGACGATTATCAGCGGTAGGAATTGGTCTTGATCTGACCAAGCGTAATTTGCAGTCTTATCTCAAAAACAAAGGTTTACCTTGGGAAAGGGCCAAAGCATTTGATGGTTCGGCGGTGATGAGTCGTTTTATTAGCCTTGATTACATTGATGTGAAAACATTGCAGATCGAACTCTATATTAATTGTGTTCGCGTACAGTGCGGGCAAGTCGAACAGATGCTCTATCCACCACTCGCTATTTTAGCTGAGCTTGAAACCTACACGACACTTTACGATGGCGACATCATCATGAGCGGTACCCCCAAAGGCGTTGGAGAAGTTCATGCTGGAGACGTTTTTCTTGGGCGTTTAAAGAGTGGAGACAAAACGCTGATAGAAATTGAATGGCAAGCAAAGTAAAGCTTTTAGTTGCTTAGTTGCCATTTCATTTAAGTCTACTTGTAATAGATAACGGAACCAGTGCTAAACGAAGACTAGTTTAGTACGAATACGTTAAGCACTAAGAACAGCAGCATGCTCACTATTGTTGTGAGGAGAACATTTTTCGTCTTCCATGCAATAAAAACCGCAATCACAGCGCCCCATAAATAAGGGTTCTGAACGGAAAGGGACAAGGTGCTGTCGGGCATAAATACAATTGGCCCCCAAATCGCAGTCAGAACCGCAGGGCTTGAATAACTGAGCAACTTTTGCGCTTGCGCGTTGAGTCTTAATGGTAATTTGGGCTCTAAAAATAGATACCGGCTAAGAAAGACTAAAGCGGTCATTGCGAAAATAGAGAGGATTACCATGACTGTTCCCCCCAATATTTTTCCGTTAGATAACCGAGCAGCATGCCACCCACACTTGCGAACATGAGACTGCCTTCAATTTCCCAATAAGTGAGGCCAACGGATAGCACGAGTGCACCTAGTACAGAGACTAATATGGGGATGTTCTTGATGGTCGGGATCACGATTGCGATGAACGTTGCGGCAACCGCAAACTCTAACCCGAGTTCATTCAGTGCAGGAATGTAGCTTCCTGCGACAATACCAGCAAAGGTGGCAAGGTTCCAAAACAGATAGAAACTCAACCCTGCGCCAAGGGCATACCAACGGTTAAACTGTTTATCTGTCTGGTGCCCGCATACAGCAAATAGCTCGTCGGTTAATAGAAAACCTAGTGATAACCGCCACCGTAAGGGAAGAGGACTGATTTTACTTCGCATCGACACGCTATAAAGAAAGTGGCGTGAAGTAATGAAGAAGGTGGTCAACAGCATCGTCGTTAACCCTGCTCCCGCCTTAATCATTCCCATTGCGACCAATTGTGCCGAGCCAGCAAATAGAATGGCTGACAGCGCTTGCCCTTCTAAAGGGTGTAATCCAATATCAATCGCAAATGATCCTGCTAGTAACCCCCACGGTAAGACGGCAATGCTTAATGGGATCATGACAACCATGCCCTGTAAAAAAAGTCGAGTGTTAGAATCTGTCATGGTGTCGGTCATTGTCTTTGTATGCATCATTTTTCTTCAATGAGTATTCGGTCTATTTATTTAGCCACTGTTGAAATGATGGTGATTGTATAAAATTGCTCAATAGAGCTTTAGATATTGCCCCGGGGTTATTCCCATGGCTTTTTTAAAGTGTCGATGCAAATGGCTTTGATCGTGAAACCCTGTCTCTTGCGCCGTATCAGATAACGAGTGCCCTTGCCTCATTAGCTTTCTAGCCATGCGTAATCGAGACTGAATTTGATACGCATGGGGAGGCAAACCAAGCGTTTTTTGGAATGATCGGACTAAGTGGTATGGGCTAAGGCCACTTAGTTGTGAGAGATCACTAAGAGATACATCCGCTTGTGGAAAATCATCGAGAAACTCTTTGATCAGCAAAAGTGGCTTTTGCGCTTTACCTTCATGGTTTATTGAGTGTCTAGACTTACCATGCTTTCCCATCAATTTGACGAGAGAGGCATAAATCAAGGTTTCTCTTAATAAGCGATTATCTGAGTGTTCGAGAGTGTTGAATACGAGTCTAAACTGGTTGGCAAGTTCTGGATCATAGACGACAGGTTCGGGAAAATATGGAGCACCAGCATGGGCTTGATTCAGCTCTCGGCTAATCTCTTCTAACTGCTGAGGAAGAGGATACATGGCTTTATATGCCCATCCACCTTCTGTTGCTGAGTGGCCACTATGCACCTCATCTGCATTAATTAAGATGATGCTATCTTGTGGTGCAATATGATTGCCTCCAGTTCGATAAAAACTCTGAGCTCCTCTCTCAATGACACCTACCGTGTAACCCTCATGGCTGTGACGAGAGAAGTTTTGTTTCTCGTATTGAGCATCCAAAATTTCCAGCCCACCGAGCTCTTCCGCTACTTGGTAGTGAGCAATCTCTTTTTTGGTTTTCGCCTGAGCCACATGAGTTCCATTTGAGACTTGAATGAGTTTTATCAGTGTAACGCAATTAACAGGAAGAATTTTGTACAAAATTGCGCATGCTATGTTCTTGAACTGTTAAAAATATCGCTGCCTGATGTGCTTGTATTTTAATCTATCGCCATTTACTTAATTTGCAGTCTATCGGTCATGGTAATGGTCCTTATGTTGGTATAAAATTCGCCGCTGAATTTATAAGGCAAAATATAATAATGATAGATATTTCAATTCTTCCGGTTTATTTAACCGCTGTCGTTGCGTTGCTACTGCTGCCTGGGCCAGACATGCTTTTGATCGCAAGCTCAAGTATCAGTTACGGCCGTAAAGTGGGCGTTTTTGCAAGTTTGGGAAATGCGACATCGGGGATTATTTTAACCTTACTCGCATCGTTAGGGGTTTCAGCTCTTATCGCAATGAGCCCAATCGCATTGAAAGGTTTAACTCTTCTTGGCGGTGCGTACTTGCTGAAAATGGGATGGGATAATGTTCGTGCTCAAGCTGATGTTGCTCCTGAACTGGATCAAACATCAAAAATGGCGACGACTTACTATCAGCGTGCTCTTGTCAGTAACTTGCTAAACCCAAAAGCATTACTGTTCTTTGTTATGTTCTTGCCTCAGTTTGTATCAACGAACATTGCCGCTTCTTCTGGTGAGCAAATGCTTGCATTAGGTTTACTGCTAAACGTTCTGGGGTTGTTGTTCAACTTTATTATTGTCGCGTTAGTGGGGACTCTGGGTAAGACGTTGGTGAATAATGTTCAATTTCGCACTTATCAGAACAAATTCATGGGCGCGATTTTTGTCTTCCTCGGCATCTGGTTATTGAGCTCATTCGTGACATCGTTGTAAGTCGTTAGATTCGACATTATTTTCAAGCTTTGAGTGATCATTGGAAAAGAAAAGTTAAAGCCAGCATTGGATTGCTGGCTTTTTTGTACCTATTTAAATGCTAAGGCTTGATTGGTGTAGGGCGATCAACTGCGCCATTGCATTATTGGCTTTCTCTTGTACAAACTGATAGTCATCGCCTTCTTTAAACTGCTCGATGACTTCGTAATAGCACTTCAATTTTGGCTCTGTTCCTGATGGGCGCACAATGATCCGCGCGTCATTGTCTAAGTGGTAAATGAGTACATCACTCGCGGGTAGGTTGATCTCTTCTGTCTTTCCATCTGCCGTAAATCTCAATGATGCTTTAAGATCTTCAGTGATCAGTACTTTAAAGCCCGCGATCTCTTTTGGTGGAGTCTCGCGTAATTTATCTCCCATTGATGGAGAGTTTGGCGCAAGAGCAATGCTGCGCTGAGCATTCACATAGACACCATGTTGACGATAGATACTTTCAAGTTGATCCCATATCGTTTTCCCTTGGCTGTATAGCTCAGCTGCAAGTTGCGCGAAAGCGACCAAGGCAGAAAGACCATCTTTGTCCCATACCTTGCTGCCAACTGTGTAGCCTAGCGCCTCCTCATAAGCAAAAAGGAACTGTTTCTCTTCACTCTGTCTTTGCATGGCGACATTGGTGAGCCATTTGAAACCCGTTAGAGTTTGGAAATATTCAGCGCCTTTGTCCTGAGCTATTTTTTGCAGCAGTCTTGACGATACAATGGTATTCCCTACCAGTTGCTTGGTGGCGTCAGTATGTCGAAGCAGATACTCACCAAATAGAATCCCAACCTGATCGCCTGTTAACATTTTATAATCTCCCTCAGGTGTTCGAACCGCGAGGGCGAAACGATCGGCGTCAGGATCATTCGCACAGGCGAGTTCAGCACCCACAGAATCCGCTAGGGCAATTACCATGTCCATGGCTCCTGCTTCTTCAGGATTAGGGAAGTTCACGGTTGGGAATGTACCATCGGGTTCCCGTTGTTCTGACACGCTGAGGACCTTTTTAAACCCGGCATCATGCAGCAGAGTTTCTGCCATTTCAGCGCCTACGCCATGCATTGCCGTATACGCAACAGAAATCGAGAGCGGGTCAGTATGATTAGAGAGCAGCTCGTTAGAATTCATGGTTTGGCGATAGCTTTGGTAGTAATCATCCTCTAGCCAAACGAGTAAGCCTTTTGCATGGGCGTCACTTAGTGACATTTGCGGAATAGGTTTTGTCGCAGCAATGTCGATCTCTGCGGCGATCCCTGAATCATGAGGAGGAATGATTTGAGCCCCGTTTTCCCAGTAAACTTTAAACCCGTTGTATTCAGGAGGATTGTGGCTTGCTGTAACGACCACAGCCGCGGCGGCATTAAAGTGTTCAATGCCATAAGCGACAATCGGTGTGGCGGCCACTTTACTGGTTAGGTAGACCTTAATTCCGAGAGAGGTTAATACGCTGGCGGTATCGTGAGCAAACTGCTTGGAATCGGTTCGCCCATCATAGCCAATGACAACCCCGCGCTTGCAAGTGTCATTGGTGTGATCAATAAGGTAATGGCCAAGACCTGTCGCCGTTTCTTGGATCACTAAGCGATTCATCCTGTTGGGGCCAGCCCCGACCATTCCCCTTAATCCTGCGGTTCCAAACTGAAGTCTAGAGTGGAAGCGATTCTCTAGTTCGTCGTGTTCGTGCGTATCGATGAGGTATTGAAGTTCTTCGCGAGTTTTAGGATCTGGATCTCTTTCTAACCAGTGAGTGATTGCTTGCATCATAGTCTGAACCCTGTACTTGTTCTTAATCATCATTAATAAGCTTAATGTAAACGATATTCATTATCAATTGGTTGAGCGCAATCGCTAAACCTAGATTTGTTATCGATTCTCATTTACTGGATGAGTTTTATATTCTGTCCCTTGAACAATTATAGATCTCTAACTAGCCTTTATTAACATAAATATAACAAATTGATTTTTAGTCATGTTACTAGGAAACAGATTGCACGGATGATCGGCATCGACCAACTATGGCGAGAGATGACCCAGGAGGGGCCTTTGAAAGAACTATTGATGATAGCAAAGCGACTAGTCCTTATCTTTATTGGGTCTCACTCCGCGCTCGCATTTTCAGGTGATTCTTCATTGAATATGACGAAAGGGGTCACTGACATTAGTGGCAAAGTCTATGACTTACATATGCTGATTTTTTATATCTGTTGTGCGATCGCTTTGATTGTTTTTGGTGTGATGTTCTATTCAATATTTCATCACCGAAAGTCAAAAGGTGCGGTTGCTGCGCATTTTCATGAAAGCACTAAGGTCGAAATTCTCTGGACCGTTATTCCCATCATCATTCTTATCGCAATGGCGATCCCTGCAACCAAAACATTGATCGCGATGGAAGATACGTCGCAGTCAGATTTGACGATTAAGATCACGGGATCACAGTGGAAGTGGCATTACAGCTATTTTGGACAAGATGTCGAATTTTTTAGTTTGTTGGCGACCAGTTCAAAGCAGATTGAAGGCGTAGAGGAGAAAGGAGCGCACTACTTACTCGAAGTCGATAACCCACTTGTTGTGCCTATTAACCGTAAAATCCGATTTTTACTGACTTCTGATGATGTTATTCACTCATGGTGGGTCCCTGACTTTGCAGTCAAAAAGGATACGATCCCGGGCTTTATCAACGAAGCATGGACAAAAATAGATAAGCCAGGCGTGTACCGAGGCCAGTGTGCCGAACTGTGTGGACGAGCTCATGGGTTTATGCCGATTGTGGTGCATGCAATGGAAGAGGATAACTATGAAGCATGGTTGGCAGAGAAAAAAGAGGCATTAGTTAAGGCAAAACAGGCGGCCTTAAGTGCTTTAGACCAATCCCTTTCAATGGAGCAGTTAATGGCGACAGGCGAAGCGGTCTACTTGGCCCGATGTTCCGTCTGCCACCAAGTTTCGGGCGCGGGTATTCCTGGCGCTTTTCCAGCGATTAAAGGCAGCGCTGTTGCAACGGGAGATCGATCTGCCCATATCGATGTGATTGTGAACGGTCGAAGTGGTACCGCTATGCAGGCGTTTGTAAATCAGTTAACGGAAGAAGAGATCGCAGCCGTCGTGACTTACCAACGTAATGCATGGGGAAATGATACCGGTGATTTGGTTCAAGCTTCGGATGTGAATTCGTTTAAACAGCAGACAGCGAAGGGTGATTTATGAAAACGTCAATAGAGTCGAAACAGAAACAATCTGCCGCTGTTGATGATGAGTTGAACCATTCTGCGAGTGGAAACATGAGTGATGATCATTCCGAGCATCACGCTCCAAGTGGTATAGCGCGATGGGTTTACTCTACTAATCATAAAGATATCGGCACTCTCTATTTATGGTTCAGCTTCATTATGTTTTTGACAGGTGGAGCCATGGCGATGGTGATCCGAGCGGAGCTATTCCAACCGGGTTTGCAGCTGATTGAGCCGGATTTTTTCAACCAAATGACCACGGTTCACGGGCTTATCATGGTGTTCGGTGCCGTAATGCCAGCCTTTACTGGGTTAGCGAATTGGATGATTCCGATGATGATTGGTGCGCCGGATATGGCGTTACCAAGAATGAATAATTTGAGTTTTTGGATCTTACCTTTTGCCTTTTTGATCTTGATTGCTTCCCTATTTACAGAAGGTGGTGGACCTAATTTCGGTTGGACATTTTATGCGCCGCTGTCGACAACTTACGGCCCTGACAGTACCGCTTTATTTGTATTTTCCGTTCATATCATGGGAATAAGCTCAATCATGGGGGCAATTAATGTCATCGTCACCATATTCAATATGCGAGCGCCGGGGATGACACTGATGAAAATGCCAATGTTCGTTTGGACTTGGCTGATTACTGCGTTTCTTTTGATTGCGGTGATGCCTGTTTTAGCCGGGGCGGTCACCATGGTTCTCACCGATAAATATTTTGGAACCAGCTTCTTTGATGCTGCTGGTGGTGGGGATCCGGTGATGTTTCAGCATATATTCTGGTTCTTTGGTCACCCCGAAGTTTACATCATGATTTTGCCATCTTTTGGGATTATTTCAGCGATAGTACCAGCCTTTAGCGGTAAGCGTTTGTTTGGGTATCACTCGATGGTGTATGCCACTTGCAGTATTGCACTGCTCTCTTTCTTAGTTTGGGCGCATCATATGTTTACCACTGGAATGCCCGTTTTTGCCGAACTCTTTTTCATGTATTGCACCATGTTAATTGCAGTGCCCACCGGAGTAAAAGTGTTCAACTGGGTGGCGACAATGTGGCGAGGTGCTCTGACGTTTGAAACTCCGATGTTGTTTGCTATTGCGTTTATTGTGCTCTTTACCATTGGTGGATTTTCAGGACTGATGCTGGCCATTGTGCCTGCGGATTTCCAATATCATGACACCTATTTTGTGGTGGCTCATTTCCATTATGTGCTGGTGACGGGGGCGGTATTCTCCATTATGGCGGCAGCTTATTATTGGCTACCGAAGTGGACAGGAAATATGTATGACCAAAGATTAAGTTTGTGGCATTTCTGGTGTTCGGTCATTTCGGTTAACGTTCTATTTTTCCCAATGCATTTCCTTGGCTTAGCTGGCATGCCAAGACGGATCCCTGACTATGCGATTCAGTTTGCCGATATTAATCAGGTCGTATCAATCGGTGGTTTTGCATTTGGTTTATCTCAATTGATCTTCTTATGGTTAGTGATCAAATGCACTCGGGGCGGTGAAAAAGCGAGCGCAAAACCTTGGGATAGGGCTGAAGGGTTAGAGTGGACGGTGCCGAGTCCCGCGCCTCATCATACCTTTACCACACCTCCGAAAATTGATGATTAAGGTGATGTGATGGTGAAGAAAAGTGACATTTCAAACCTTAAGCAGTCTAACCGAAAGTTGGTTGTGATTCTGTGTGCAAGCGTGATTGGAATGTTTGGCTTTGGTTTCGCACTTGTCCCTTTGTACGACGTGATGTGTGACGTTTTAGGTATCAACGGAAAGACCAATACCGTTTCAGCTATTCAACCTCAAGGGATGCAACCTGACGTTTCTCGAACCATACGAGTCGAATTGATGGCACATATCTCACCAGACATGCCATGGACGTTTGTTCCGCAAAGTCGAGTGATTGATGTTCACCCGGGACAAGTCATTCAAACTGCATATTTGGCATCAAATCAATCACATTCTCCTTTAGTTGGACAGGCTGTACCGTCGGTATCTCCGGGCCTTGGGGCCAGTTATTTTAATAAAATAGAGTGTTTTTGCTTTAATCAACAACCGTTAGAAGCGAATGCGCAAGCTGAGATGCCATTGATATTTTACATTGAACCGGATATTCCCGATTCAATCCACACATTGACCTTGTCATACACCCTTTTCAACATCACCACGAAAGAAAATTCAGATTTAGAAAGTAACAATGTCGATGCAAATAAAGAGAGCACAGATACGCGTGATGCCAGCGAGTTGGCAAAGCTATCATTACCTGCCCAAATTGAGCTGAGTAATATTGGCAGCCACGCTGCTCAAGGAGTCTCACCATGAGTTCAAAACATCAAACTTATTACGTTCCTGCCCAGAGTCACTGGCCGATTGTTGGTGCGATTGCTCTGTTCTTGGTCGCTGTCGGGGCTGGTCTAACGGTGCAAAGCCTTGATACTGACTCAAGTGGTATTGGCGGAAAAATCGTGCTGTTCATTGGCTTTGGGGTGTTGCTCTATATGCTCGCTGGCTGGTTCAGTAATGTCATTTCCGAATCATTATCAGGTCTGTATTCTGAGCAAATATCTCGCTCATTTCGTCAGGGGATGAGTTGGTTTATTTTTTCTGAAGTCATGTTCTTTGGTGCATTCTTTGGCGCTCTTTTTTACGCTCGGATGCTATCCATACCTTGGCTCGGTGGCGCTGATAATAACGCGATGACTCATGAAGTATTGTGGCCTTCATTTGAAGCTATTTGGCCTTTGACTCAAACGCCAAGTGGTGAACAAACGGAGGCGATGTCTTGGCAAGGGATCCCACTTAAAAACACCATATTGCTATTGCTCTCTTCGGTTACCTTGCACTTGGCGCATATCAGTTTAGAGAAGAATAAACGTATGGCTCTGATTGTATGGTTAGAGCTGACGATCGTGCTAGCTGCTTTTTTCCTCTATTTTCAAGTGGTTGAATACGTACATGCTTACCAAGAGATGGGCTTAACGCTTCAGTCTGGAATTTATGGTAATACCTTTTTTATGCTCACGGGTTTTCATGGTCTCCATGTTTTTCTGGGAACGACTTTCTTGATCGTATTGCTGGCGAGGGTCGCCTTTGATCACTTTACCCCTCACGATCATTTCGCCTTTCAAGCCGGAAGTTGGTACTGGCACTTTGTTGATGTGGTTTGGTTAGGTTTGTTTGTTTTTGTTTATGTCTTGTAACCTAATAAGGGCGGGGGTTGGGCTCGATCCACCCGGACAGCAATGCAATTAAAAGGAGCACGACCACCAAGGCGGAAAAGAAAACTCGACGGCCTAAAAAATGGCTAACTGGTTTCTTTTGAGAGCTCGATTCAAGTGGTGTTTTTGAAATATGAAGTAGGGCACGCATAAGATTAAATATGATGAAGAATAACAGTAGCACTAAAGCAATTTTAAACAGCAGTGGGAGCAACATAGCTTCTCCTAATAAACGTCTAGCTGAATCTTATTATTTTTGGTTGGCACTGCTAATAACTGTGGTCGTATTTACTGTATTGGTCAAATTGGGTTTATGGCAGCAATCTCGTGGGGAAGAAAAACAACAGCTTGAAAGAGCAATTGCTGATCGCGCTAACCGAGATTACGTGCCTTTGGAATCTATTCTCGTTTCGGATGATGGCACCACTTTTTTAGCTACAAGACGAGATTTAGGTACAAGAAATGAGTTAAGTACAGCAAATGAATTAGCTGCAAGAAACGATTTAGACATACATAAGCGTTCAGATGCGAAAAATATAGTTGGTACAAAAGTGGTGGTAACGGTGATCCCCAATAGTGATCAAGTTTTCCTACTTGATAATCAAACGTATCAAAACAGAGTGGGGTACTTGGGGTATCAACTTGCTCAGATCCAATCAAAGGATGCCTCGTTAAATGGAAAGTGGATTGCTATTGAATTAGGTTTTATCGCCGGCACATCATCGCGAGATAAACTTCCTTCGGTTCGGGTGTTGCCAGATACGATAAAAATGCTTGAGGGGAGGCTGTATTCCCCATCAATCAATCCATTAAGTGATCAGCTTTATCTTGAAGATACATTTCCTTATCGCATTCAAAATTGGAGTTTTTCACAATTGAGTGCATATACTGAATTAGACCTAATTAAATTGATTATCCAACCAATTCAACCGTTAGATGCGAAATCGTGGGCTTATCCTCAACCATGGAAACCACTCCCCATGACATCGCAGAAACATTTTGGTTATGCGGTTCAGTGGTTTGTTATGGCGGCTGTGTTTTTAAGTTTATGTATTTGGTTATGGATAAAAATGCTTAATCCAAGGAGGGGTAAATGAGTACGAAGCTAAGAGGTCGATTAATGCTGATTGGGTTAGTGTTTGTATTTACTTTACCCGCCATAATGGCAAAAACGGTGCTGGATAATCATTGGTATCAGTCAGGAGTGACAAATCAAGGGGTGTTGATTGAGCCTGCTACCTCTTTGGTTTCTCTGGGAATCGATAATCCGTTTGAGTCCCAAGCTTGGCATTTGGGATATGTCGTGCCTGCACGTTGTGATCTATTTTGCCAACGTCAAATCCACCTACTAACTCAAAGCCATACCGCTCTTGGAAAGTATAAAGAGCGAGTTGTTCCTGTGTTTTATGTGCGCTCTGATGAGGACTTCGATCGAGTTTCTGCACTATCGGATTTCCAAGTGGTTAAAGTGGGACAAGCATTAGACGCTACAGCGAAAGCCTTTGATTATATGATTGTTGATCCACTTGGTCAGTTGGTGATGCGATACCCGAAAGCGGAGTCTGAAGAGGCGCTTGCTTCTCAAAGTAAAGGACTGCTTGCGGATTTAAGGAAACTATTGAAGCTTTCTCGAGTTGGGTAGTGATAACCTAAAGTTGAGACGTAACAAGATTCAATGGTGAGTGTTCAAGGAGTAAGAACATGAAGTTGATTGTGTTAGTGAAATTTAGCCTGATACTGACTGCGGTTGTGATCATGTTGGGGGCATATACGCGGTTATCGGATGCCGGATTAGGTTGCCCTGATTGGCCCGGTTGTTATGGACAAATAGGTGCACCATCAAGTGAATCTCAGCTGCTTGATGCTAAAAATTTGTACCCTAATGAAGTTGTCGACTCTCACAAAGCTTGGCTTGAAATGATCCATCGCTATTTCGCTGGCACATTAGGGCTGGTTATTTTTGCCATCGCATTTCTATCTATTCGTAGCAAAGAGATTCCACCTAGTTTGCCAATGATGCTGTGTGGTGTTGTCATATTTCAGGCGCTGCTGGGAATGTGGACGGTGACGATGAAACTCATGCCAATTGTGGTGATGGGGCATCTGTTAGGGGGCTTCGCTCTTTTCAGTCTTCTTACTCTTCTTTATTGTCGACTGCGAAAAAGAGAGCGCTTGATCGATCACTATAATGTGAATCCAGCACTGCGCCCAATCGCAATCGTCGCGCTTATTGTGGTTATTCTTCAAATCATGCTTGGAGGCTGGACCTCATCTAATTACGCCGCTCTTATGTGTACCTCTCTGCCTATTTGTGAAGGAAATTGGCCAGAATTATTGAATTTTGATCGCGCATTCCAGCTCTATCAACCTGGTTTTGAAAGCTACGAATATGGTGTTCTCGACTATTCAGCAAGGATGACGATTCATGTTACTCACCGTATCGGCGCGATGATCACTGCACTCGTTGTGTTTACTTTGGCTTTTAAACTGGCCAGTCAGTCTGATTCTGTTTTGAACTTAGCAGGCCGCCGGCTCGGTTTGGTTTTGGCATTACAACTCGCATTAGGGATAAGTAATGTCGTGCTTCATTTACCTTTACCCATTGCTGTCGCACATAACATCGTGGCTGCATTGTTATTAGTCGGTGTCGTAAGTATCAACTATTTGCTTTGGAAGCCGCATTCGGTGGTGGATTTGTCAGGGAGTATTTCAAATGAATAAATCAGTGATGTTAGCCACAGGTAATATGGCCGAAAAATCGAATTGGAAGCTCTACTTGACCCTAACCAAACCGAAAGTCGTCGCTCTTATGTTGTTAACTGCACTGGTGGGGATGTGCCTTGCTGTTCCGGGGAGTTTGCCGCTTAAAGAGACGATTCTAGGGTTGTTAGGGATCGGGCTAATGGCGGGCTCTGCGGCGGCTTTTAATCACCTGATTGATCGCCGTATTGATGCCATTATGGCGCGGACACATAAGCGCCCATTACCATCAGGGGAGCTCGGAGTCGGGAAGGTGTTCTTTTTTGCATTGGGAATTGGCTGCCTTGGCTTCGCGATCCTATTTGCTGGCGTGAATGTACTGACGGCTTGGCTCACCTTTGCAAGTTTGCTTGGATATGCAGTGGTGTACACCATGTATCTAAAGCGAGCCACACCACAAAATATTGTTATTGCGGGGATCGCCGGAGCAATGCCTCCCTTGCTAGGTTGGACGGCGGTTACGAATGAACTGCACTCTCACGCTTGGTTGTTGGTCATGATTATATTCATTTGGACACCTCCGCACTTTTGGGCGTTGGCGATTCACAGAAAAGAGGATTACGCCAAAGCTGATATACCTATGCTTCCTGTGACTCATGGGGTTGAATACACCAAAACATCAATATTGTTGTATACCATTTTGCTGGCGCTAGTATGTGTTCTTCCTGTACTTGTTGGGATGAGTGGTTTGATTTACTTTGCGAGTTCGTCTCTCTTGAGTGGCGCATTTATCTACCATGCATGGCAGCTGAAATTTAGAGCGAATGATAAGTCTGCCATCGACACATTCAAATTTTCTATTTACCACTTGATGCTGTTGTTTGTCGCCTTGCTTCTAGACCACTATTTGTCGTAATGGTGTCGATTTGCGACATGGAACATCTTGGATAGGAATAAACTGGTGTTTGAGCCTGAGTGTTTGAAATAGGGAGCTATAGTTAAAAGGGTACTAACAATAAGAGTACATAAATGCGTAGATTTCTGGCTGTTTTGTCTGTTGTTTTCCTTTTAACTTTTTCACAGCGTAGCTATGCTCACTTAATTGAAGTGACAATATACGCTGATAATGCTTACCCTCCATATAGCTATGTTGAAGACGGAATGGCAAGGGGGGTGTATGTTGATGTTCTAAATATTGTATTTAAACGAATGGAACATTATCACGTGACCATTAAACCAGTCCCGTTTAAGCGTGGTTTGCGTCTGATTGAAGCTGGACGTGGTTTTGCTATATTTCCCCCATATTATTATGCCAATCGCCGACCTTATATTTCTCCTTACTCTATGCCTATTTTGGACGAAGATGTGGTGGTGTACTGCCATTCTGATGTCATGAAAGATCGCTCACGTCCAAATTGGCCCGGTGATTTTTATGGCTTAACTATTGGTATAAATGAAGCCTTTTCGATTGGTGGTGCGGCATTTTGGCAAGCAAAAGAGAGAGGCAAACTGCGAGTTGAAACCGCGAGCAATAATCGCGAAAACATACTTAAGTTACGTGCGAAAAGAATAGATTGTTACATTAATGATAGATTGTCTATTCAGTGGGAAATCGCAAAACTCAGAGAGGAGGGAGTAAAAATCTCAAAAGACGCTTTTACTCTGGCGGTAGAGGTGAGCTCTGAGCGTGGGTATATCGGATATACGAATCAGCAACTTGAATCGTATCCATTTAAAGATGATTTTGTTGCAGAGTTTGATCGTGTACTTATGGATATGCAGAACCGTGGGGAGGTTGACTCAATCCTTGGCAGTTATACCCCGAAGCTTTGATTATCCAAAGCTATGACTTTCTAAACAGCGACGGCTCTATAACTTCGCCGAATTTATTTACTGCCAATAAAAAGAGCATGCCAGTTAGCATGCTCTTTCTTATATTTCTGATTTACTCTTAATGAACCTCGATATAGGCGATTATTCGACGGCCTTTAAGTCGAAATATTACTTAGTTTCCGTATGCTCAAAGCTTGGGATTGTCACTTCAACACGACGGTTTTCACTACGTCCTTCAGCCGTTGCATTTGAAGCAATAGGATTATTTTCTCCTTTACCGCTCGCGGTTACTTGTTGAGGGTCAACACCTTCAGAAATTAAGTAGTCAGCAACAGATTCAGCACGTTTTTCTGACAGTTTCTGGTTGTAAGAGGCTGCACCTGAAGAGTCAGTATATCCTACGATCTCCGCTTTCGCTTGCGGGTAGGTGAGAAGCAAATTCAGAAGAGGTTTAAATGAATCTGCGGCTGCTGGAGTGAGCGTCGAGCTATTGTTAGAAAATAATTCAGCGTTAAAGCTCTCGCTGATCATCTGAGTGGTCGTAACGGGCTGCGGTGCGGGTTCCATCTCTTTCACTGGCTCAGGTTCAACCGCTTTAGGCTCTGCAACTACTGGTTCTTGATATACTGCTGGAGCAGATTGACCAAATCGATAGGTAAGACCGAGACTTAAGAAATTTGCATCCAGATCTTTCACATAATAGTCGGTCATATTTTGGAAGCGTTGATATTCAATGCGAACAGCAAAGTTATCTGTGTAGCTATATTCTGCACCCACACCACCGGTTAAAACGGTGTCATTATCGTCACCAAAATCCATGTAAGCGCCACCGATCTTGGCGAACAGATCAAACTTTTCATTGAGTGGTAATGAGAACTTAGGAGCAAGTGAAAGTGCCGTAAGTTTTTGTTCGGAGAAGTAATTAGCTCCTCCTTTGTTGATGTTGGTTTTGAATTCACCTAAATAGTCATAACCAAGCTCTAGAGCAACATAATCAGAGAAATCGTATCCGAGGTACAAACCAACACCGTAAGTATCGTCATCACAAGGAGAGCTTTGGTCACAGCCATCATCGATCCAAGTGGTACCAACTTTAGCGCCAACGTAGGTTTGCTGAGCGATTGCGTTCGAGGCCATGCCACCAGATAGTAGTGCGGCCGAAACAAGTAAAGCGAGCTTTTTCATAGTCATTCCTTTTTATTTAATATCTTTAGTAGGTCATGAAGCTAATGATGGGCTGATAGCATTAACTCCATTCTATGAGTTCAAGCACCACTGCTGAGACTCATGTTACTTGCCATGTGTATCTTTCCTTAAGTAATTATCATTGATGAAATTGGTCCCAGACAGATTTTTTACAACTGATTAAAGAATAGTCTTACAATTGAGAAACATAAAGTGAGTTTTGAGAGTTTATTCACGTCTAGAAAGTATAGGATAGCATTGTTGTAAATTTTTTATTACACCGGCTGTAAAGTGTAAATGTGCAAATTAATTGCCTTTTATCTTAAATAGTGATTGAAGTTCTACTTTTTAGTCGATAAGTTACAAGGAAGCAGAAATTAGTGTGCTGTATAAATAGTAATCAGCAATGGATAAGCACAGCACAGGGATAAGAATAAGGAAGATGTAAGCAATGTATCAAACTGATGATGTAAGAATTAATAAAGTAAAAGAATTATTACCGCCAGTTGCGGTTTTAGAGAAGTTTCCAGCGACTGAAATTGCTTCTTCTACCACATTTCAAAGTCGTAAAGCGATCCACAATATTTTGGAAGATAAGGATGATCGTCTACTTGTTATTGTTGGGCCATGTTCAATTCATGATCCAGAAGCAGCCGTTGAATACGGCAAACGTTTAAAAGTTCTGCGTGATGAGCTTGGTGATCGTCTAGAAATTGTCATGCGAGTTTACTTTGAAAAACCACGTACAACGGTTGGTTGGAAAGGTCTTATTAATGACCCGTACCTGAACGATACTTACAAGTTGAATGACGGTTTGCGTATCGGTCGTAAGTTACTTCTTGATCTTACCGATATGGGAATGCCAACGGCGAGTGAATTTTTAGATATGATCACGCCTCAGTATGTTGCTGATTTAATTAGTTGGGGCGCAATTGGAGCGCGTACAACTGAATCTCAAGTTCACCGTGAGTTATCTTCTGGTCTTTCATGCCCAGTTGGTTTCAAAAATGGCACCGATGGCAATATCAAAATTGCAACGGATGCGATTCGCTCAGCAAGCGCGCCGCACCATTTCTTGTCTGTAACTAAGTATGGACATTCTGCGATTATCGAAACAAGTGGTAACCCTGACTGTCATATCATTTTGCGAGGTGGTAAAGAGCCAAACTACAGCGCTGAACATGTTGGTGCGATTAAAGAAGAGCTAGAAGCATCAGGCTTATCGAAAAAAATTATGATTGATTTCAGCCATGCAAATAGCTCTAAGCAGTTTAAACGCCAAATGGTTGTTTCAGATGACATCAGTGCTCAACTTGCTGCGGGTGAACAATCTATTTTTGGTGTAATGATTGAATCTCATTTAGTCGAAGGTCGCCAAGATCTTGTTGATGGCAATGTTGCGACATACGGTCAATCTATCACTGATGCTTGTATCGGTTGGGAAGACACCGAAACCGTTCTGCGCCAATTAGCGGATGCTGTGACTGCAAGGCGTCAAGCGTAAAATAGGAAGACTTTCTGTTATAGACGGTTAGAAAAATGCCCAGAATTAACTGGGCATTTTTTTTATAAGTCGGTTTCTACTCTCAGTAGGCGGCTATCTTGAAAGGTACCTTCCATCTTAAGCGTCTGTGTTGGGAAGGCTACATCGCCACCATGTTGATGGATAATTTTCAGTACTTTCAGTAACACATCTTGTTTGACTTGTTGGTAACGGACCCAGTTCACCGTTTTAGTAAATGTATAGATAATAAAGTCTAGTGATGATGGGCCAAAGGCATTGAAATTGACAAACAATGTCTGCTTGGTATCAATATCAGGATGGTTCTCTAGCATGGTCTGAATATCAGTAATAATAACTTCAAGTTTGCTGGCATCATCATATCGAATGCCGATAGTCTCTTTAATGCGTCGATTGAGCATCCGAGAAGGGTTTTCCACAACAATATTACTAAAAACAGAGTTTGGTACATAAAGCGGCCTTTTATCAAAGGTGCGGATAATGGTCATTCTCCAACCAATTCTCTCCACAGTGCCTTCAATCGTACGATCGGGGGAGCGGATCCAATCGCCAACTTTAAACGGGCGATCGAAATAAATCATCATTCCGCCGAAGAAGTTAGACAGTAAATCTTTGGCAGCCAAACCGACAATCAAGCCACCGACGCCACCAAAAGTAAGCAGGCCAGATAAACTTAAGCCAAAGGTTTGCATTACCGTCAGTAGACCAATGGTAATAAAGAATAGACGCGCTACTTTAGCAATGGCTTGAACCGTCGTTTCGTCACGCTTCTTTTGTGACAAAATATACTCTTCTACATTGCTGATAAGACGCAGCGTGACCCATACAAAAACAACAATGAGCAAAATAAGCTTAAGATTGCTTAACCAATTGATCTTATTACCGAACTGCTGTGCAAGAATTAACCCTGTAGAAACGGTGGCTGGCCAGCACCAAATCAAAGTGCTGATGGGTGTCTTGAGAGCATGCAGTAAAAGGTCGTCCCAATGAAAGGCGGTTTTTTCTACAAGGGTTGCTAACCGGCTGTACAAAATACGCCAAGTGATCCAGAGGAAAAAACTGGCGGCAGTGATGAGTAAAACACTGTTACTCCAATCTTGATGATAAGCGGAGAGCTGAGTCTGTATCTGTGCTAAAAGTTCATTCATTACGACGACTTAAGTCAATATAGTTAATTTTAATTAGCTGAATTATAGGTGCTTATGTCGTAAATGAACATCCATCATGCAGTAGGTTAGTGGGCTAAATGAGAGGTAAACCTTGTCGGTGTGCCTATTTCAACATTAATGTCATCATAGTCAGGACAAAAGTTGAAAGAAAAAAGCCACGACCAATAAGAGGAGGTGGCTTGTACTTGCTAGCAGAATGGATGGATCCTGTAGACTGTCTTGCTATTAATCAGTGTTATCTATTAGCTATCAAACAAACTGACATATTCGGTGTACCCTTCTTCAACTAGCTGCTCTTTTGGGATAAATCGCATTGCTGCAGAGTTCATACAGTAACGTAAGCCCGTTGGCGCTGGGCCATCTTTAAACACATGCCCTAAATGAGAGTCAGCAAAACGGCTGCGCACTTCTGTTCGGGTAGAAAACAGTTTATGGTCAGGTTTAGTGACAATGTAAGCTTCGTTAATCGGTTTAGTAAAACTCGGCCATCCTGTACCTGATTTGTATTTGTCTGTTGATGAGAATAGAGGTTCGCCTGTGACAATATCTACATAAATACCTTGAGCTTTGTTGTTCCAATACTCATTGCTGAATGAACGTTCAGTTGCATCATTCTGTGTCACATCGTATTGAAGATTCGTCAGTTTTTCTTTGATCTCTGCATCTGATGGCTTTGTATATGCCTTTACGCTTGAGGCGATATTTTTACTATCAATCAGCTGTCTGAGCGTTTTTGGGTTCTCTTTTCTATCATCACCGAATACACCATCTAGATATTGATCTCGGCCAGATGCGTAACGGTAGTAGTTATAACGAACTTTACTCTTCTTATAGTAATCTTGGTGGTACTCTTCTGCAGGCCAAAATTTTTCGAATTTAATCAGCTCAGTGGCGAGTGGTTTGTCGTATATCTTAGCTTCATCGATTTCGGCAATAAATCTTTTGGCGGTATTGAACTGCTGTTGGTTAGTATAGAAAATAGCTGGACGATAATGTGCCCCACGATCTACGAATGATCCCTTAGCATCCGTTGGGTCAATATGGCGGAAAAAATAATCCAATACTTGCTCATAATCGACTGATTTAGGGTCATATGTCACTTCGATGACTTCAATGTGACCTGACTTTCCTGACGATACTTGCTTATACGTTGGGTTTTCTAGAGAGCCTCCAGAGTAACCAGAAACAACATCAACCACGCCATCAAGTTTTTCTAAATCTGACTCAGTACACCAGAAACAACCACCCGCTAAAGTGATGACTTCAAATTGGCCATTTTTTGCGATTTTGTCCATGGTATCAGCAGAACCGGATTGGCTAATAAATAGTGAAAACAGCGGCAGTGCAACCGCTATAGAAACCAATATCTTAGATAACTTTTTCATAAACACCTCTTTATGTGGGATCAACATAGTTAATGAACGTGTTGTCGTGTGGATATGTTGTTTAATGTTGATATAAAGACAGGATTGCCCCAAAAAAAATTTCAAAAATAGAGATAATAATTTCCGAAGCACCTTAAGGAAAGTGACTTCGGGGCGGGGAGCTGAAGGTATTGAAAGCTATAATACGTGTGTTACAGAGGTCTCTTCGATCAATTTTTATTGCGCAAAAATAGCCACAGTAGTACCTTGTGAGCATCGAAATTGATTAAATCATAGGTAGTAAAATGCAAGCTGAAGTTAAGTGGGTTGAAGACTTTAAATTCCTTGGTCAATCGCAATCTGGCCATGCCGTGGCAATGGATGGTAATGGTGGAGAAACAGCACCAAGTCCAATGGAAATGGTACTGATGGCGGCTGGTGGCTGTAGCTCGGTTGATGTAGTCGATGGCTTAAAAGAAGCAAAGCAAAAAGTGTCGGCTTGTAATGCAAAACTGACTACAGAACGTCGTGATACTGCCCCACGTATTTTTACAGCGGTTAACATTCACTTTGAAGTGTCAGGTGAAGATCTTGACGGTGACATTGTCGCTAAAGTCGCTGCAAACTCGCTTGAGAAGTACTGCTCTGTCTGCCTGATGTTAGGTGAGGGCGTTAAGATGACCCACTCTTGGGAAATCGTATAAATATTGCATGAGAGTAACTTGGCAATTATTGCTAAGTTACTTGCCATGGCTTAATGAGTTAAGCGAAAGGAATTGTCGTGCAATATGTGAAAATTAAAGAGGCAATAGCAGAACAGATCGACTCTGGAATGCTGGCGGCTCGTCAAAAGTTGCCATCAGAGCGTAAGCTTGCGGAATCTTTTAATACCACTCGTGTCACCCTACGTGAAGCCCTTTCTTTACTGGAATCAGAAGGCAAAATTTTTCGAGAAGATCGCCGTGGCTGGTTTATCTCGCCTGCGCCGCTTCGTTACGACCCAGTTCAAACATCAAACTTCACCTGCATAGCTCAAGCTCAAGGGCGAAAACCGAAAACCGAACTGTTAGCAGCCAAAAGTATACTTGCAACGAAAAGAGCGACAGCATTACTCAACCTTGCACCATTCTCAGATATTTATCGAGTTGATAGAGTCAGATACTTAGAAGATAGGCCTGTTGTGTATGTGACGCACTTTATTCGCCCTGAGTTATTTCCTAATCTTTTAGATTTTGATCTGTCGTCATCATTAACGGATATTTACCGAGAGCATTTTGGTGTTGTATACAAAAAAACGAAACTCCGCGTGAGTACATCGTCTTTGTTGGGGGAGTCTGCTCAAACGTTACGTGCGACTTCAGGAACACCTACAATGGTGGTTGAAAAGGTTAATTATAACCAGAACGGTGAATTGATCGATTGCAGTATTGAGCATTGGCGACACGATGCAATCAGCATTGAATCCATCGTAGAGCTTGAAGCTAGTGAAGGGTAAAACTTCCTGACTTGTATCAAACGGTTTCATTGAGGCTTCCATAATGGGAGCTTTTTTATTGGCTGTCGGTGCTAGAGATAATAAAAAGCCCTTATTGATTAACTCAGTAAGGGCTTTGTTTTATCGATGTTTAAAAACTATTGTATTGAACCTTGTTCTAAGCGAAAACTTAGAGTGAGGTTTAAGCTTCAGTTTTTGCTTCAACTAGTTCAGCTTCATCTTCCGCTTTTGCCGCTTCAAGCATCTTACGAACAACAACAGAGGCACCAAGTGCAATCACAACCATAACTACCGCTAGGATAGTAAGAAGTTGGAAGTAGTCACCGTAAACTGTTTTAACGATTTCTTGAGTGATCTCTTGGCCTTTCTCTAGCGCGATAGAAGTAGAGAATACTGCACCAACAATACCACTTAGAGCGATAGCAACAGAGAATAGACTTACAGAGAAGTTCTCAATGTGCTTAGGCGCTACTGAAAGGATGAATGCCACTACTAGGCTACCTACGATTACTTCAGCAAATGCTTGGAAGAAGTGGATAGCGAGGAAGATTTCCGGACGGATGATTACGTCTTCGCCGATGTTCATTACTGCTAGAGTAAGGATACCAAATGCGATTGCTGTACAAACGAATGAGAAACCAACTTTAGTTGCAGTAGAGAAGTTAATGCCACGTTTTTCAAGAGAAGAGAACGTCATCGCAATAACAGGACCAGCAACGATACACCATAGTGGGTTCATCGCCATAGATGCTTCAGGAGCAATTGGGATAAGACCGAATAGATCGCCACGCATTGTGTTGATCGTAACCATAGTCATTGAAGTCATCATTTGACCGTAGTAAACGAAGAAACAAGTCGTCAGCAGTGTCATGATAAGGATCGTACCCATTTTTAGAGCGTCAGATTTCTTAGACTTAATCATCAAAGAGATGAAGTATAAGATTGCTGCAGCACCAATTGCGTAAACGATGTTTTGGCCGATATCCATGTTTGAGAACATGAAGAATACTAAGCCAACCATACCTAGAGAAAGCGCGAAGAACGCAGCCCAGTTTTTAGCACTTACTGGCTTCTGGTCAATTTCTGCACCAACAGATAGAAGTGGTTTGTGGAAAATGATCAGTGTAACGAAAGCCAGTGCAGCAAGAGCAGCAGATAGACCGAAACTACCATTGAAGCCGATTGCTAGTACGAACATTGGGAATAGGTATTGACCTAATAGTGCGCCAACGTTGTTCACTGAGTAGTTTACAGGGTAGCCGTTCTCAAAATCTTCTTCAGTAGCAAAAGTACGTTTATATAAACTTGGGTAAGAAGGAGACATTAGACCACGAGCGTAACTTGCTAACGCGATACCAACCAGTGCCATCGGAACGTTAGTTGCAGATGCGCCAAGTACAAGAAGTGCGTAACCCGTTGCAAAAGTGCCGTATGCAATAGTGAGTGAACGGTATGCACCTAAAAATTTGTCTGCAATGAAACCACCAGCAATAGCAAATAGTGGACCAATTGAAGAGAAAGCACCAACAACCATCATAGTGTCAGCTTCGCTATAACCCAGATCTTCTAAGAAGAAACGAGTCAGAATTACCATTACGCCGTAAAATGACAAGCCAAACATCATTTGGCAGAACATCATCGATTTATTCAGTTTATTCCACATTATATTAATCTCATAGTTGTGGGTGAGGTGTAGTTTAAAAACGCGATTATACTATCATTTTTAGATGGACATAAATTGAAACATTTATCGCAAAAATAAATCTTAAAGCAATACATTTTCTAATGTATCGGGATGGTAATTCTAATGGGTATAAAATGTAGCCAATGCAAATGATTGCGTGATTAAATAGTATGCAGTGTTTTTAGTTTGCTAGTTGTGGTCGGCAGTAAATGATGTGGATTCCCAGTGCTCCCAGAGTTTTTGTTAACAAACTAACTACATAGATTACTGGTTTTAGACGTGTTTTTAGAGCTGATGGATGTATAGATAATGAATTGACTGGTATGTAATCGCGTGCATATCTGTTAGAGGTTGCATTAGAAAAAATAACCCTAATTAATGTATTTTTAATCTTAATTGAGCATTTGTGCTGTCAAAATATGCTTATTCATATCAGTACTTTATTTGGATATTTAATAAAAAATTAACATTTAATAAACGCTAGTATTGAGGCATAGTTTGCGTATTGGAGTACGCGGGGCTGGTGATTATTTTTGCAACCAATTCATTCTGGCGACGAGTGTTTGTTTTTTTCATTGCTCGTTTGATATAGGTTCTAACAGTCTCGTACGATAGGTGGTGCATTTTTGCAATCTCTGCGGGGGAGTGTCCGTTGAGCAATTCACGGCATATCACTGCTTCTTTATCAGTCAGTCCAAACGCATGGCAAAGAGCGTTTAAGTTGACTTTGGGGGGCTGATCTAGTGAATAGATAAAAATGGCGACTCCACCTTCGATGCAAGGCCGGCTTGAGGCTGGTTCTTGAATTGAATTTTTACTATCGTAGTAACTATCTGATATTAATGGTGCGATCGTTATCGTATACCCAAAATGGTTTGGTTTTTCCAAAGATATGGTTTCGACAGTACGGTTATTTAAACAATTAGATAATGCTTGGCTGAATAGTAGTTTGTTATACGGAGGGCATAAATGAAGGCTCTGGTTCACTTGTCGAAATATTTTTCCGTTATCAAGCAATGCGAATCCTTGGGTATTTGCATGGCAGACCTGACCTTGCTCATTAATTAAAATGACAGGTAATTGGATTTGATTAAATAATAATTCGGTAAGGTGTGCTTGTTGCTGTTGCTTAAGCTGTTGATGATAAAGTTGCATTGCGTGTTGAATATGCGGGATTAACCGCTTTAGCAGTAGGCATTCTTGTTGATTGAATTCATGTTGATTTCTACTTCGATGAAAGAAAATCAAACTACGCCAGGTGCCGTCTTGGGATAAAACAGCGCCCGTCGCATAGTAGATATCCAGGTCATCATTAAGTTGAGAAAAAAACTCAGGATGCTGCACTCGCATCTTATCTGCATCAACATCCCCCATGGTAATTAGGCTCCCAGAAGGGCTGAGGTTTAATTGTGAGATCAATGGATCACTTTGGCTGTTGAGTTCGATAAAAGCAGAGGCATCTTCAATATCGAGCCCGGCAGCCCATACCAAGCGTGACTTTTTGCTAATGTCATTCGTCATGACTACAGCGCCGGATAATAAGTTCAATTGCTTAACTAAAAGGTTTAAAAAAAAACTAAAGCCATCTTTAGACACTAAAGACTCATATAGAGATCGAATTAACGTATCAAGACAGTAATGGCTCATATTATGAAATCTCTTAATTATCTTTATTATTAATAACGGTAGCAGATCTATTTCCTTCTTTACTGTTTGATTTTATTTGGATTGACCTATATCAAATTTATAAAATAATTTCTTTTCATAGTGATTTATAGCTCTCAGTGTTGATATAAATCTTTTTATGCATCAATAAATATAAAATGTCCCCAATTGGGGATAGTTTAATACCTCCTTTTGATTAGTTTATGAAGTAGTAGTGCAAATGTACTAGATGCTCAGAATATGATTAATGAAAGGAGCTGTATATGAAACTTTCCCCTTTGGTAATAGCAATGAGTGCTATTGCCTTACCTTTATCGGGGTGTGGTGGAGACTCTTCAAATACGTCGAGTGATTCGTCGACCTATACGATAAAAGCCATTGATGGCTATCTGCGCGATGCTTTTGTGTGGTTAGACATTAACGGGAACTTCAAACATGACCAAGGAGAACCTTCTGCTATATCACTTAAAAATGGAGTGGCCAATTTAGATGTATCAAGCGTCGCTGATTATCTCGATCATGCGGTTATCGTAAAAGCGATTCCCCACGTAACTATTGATGAAGATACTCAATCGGAATCCAACCCAAATGGCGTTCCTATTCAATATGCATTCATGATGTCTGCCCCTGCAGGCGAAGCTATGGTCACCCCTCTTTCGACACTTGTTCACCTGAAGTTGGATGCTGGAAATATTGAGAAAGATGAAGCGGTTCAACAAGTATCGACTCAGCTTGGGATCGACCCTGAAGATGTACTGGGTGATTACAAGCAAGAGAGTAAAGAAGACATTTTAGCAAAGGCAAATGCGATTGTTGAACTTGAGCTGCTTCCGACAACAGAAGATGAGTTGGCGACGGCTTCTAAAGATACATCGATCTTGGATCAAGGATTAACTGCCTATAAAGATCTGATACAAAACCTGACTCCAGACCAACGAATTACTAAAGATGAATCTGGAGATTTTGTTGCGATAGAAAATGTTGATAAAGACGGTGATGGTGTCATCGATGGGCGAGACTCCTTTCCGGATGATGGAAAGGAGTGGTTGGACTATGACCAAGATGGAACGGGTAATAATGCCGACTTAGATGATGACGATGATGGGGTAGAAGACAGTAATGATGCTTTTCCATTTGATAAATCGGAGTCAGTTGATACCGATGGAGACGGTATTGGAAACGTAGCGGATACCGACGACGATGGGGATGGTTACCTTGATGCACAAGATGGTTTTCCGCTAGATAAAACCCGAGCAGGTGATCACGATAAAGATGGCTACGACAGCCTGAATGATGCCTATCCAAATGACGCAACAAAAGCAGGCGATCATGATGAGGATGGTGTTGATAGCATCGATGACCGATTCCCTAATGATAAAAGCGAATCTGTTGATACCGATAATGATGGGTATGGCGATAACTTAGCCGATAAGTTTCCAAACAATGGGGATGAGTGGGCGGATACCGATGGTGATGGCTACGGAGATAATAAAGCGGACCTTG
This sequence comes from Vibrio cortegadensis, assembly GCF_024347395.1. NCBI lineage: Bacteria > Pseudomonadati > Pseudomonadota > Gammaproteobacteria > Vibrionales > Vibrionaceae > Vibrio > Vibrio cortegadensis. Next base: position 161,113 of record NZ_AP025473.1, on the reverse strand, counting down.
TTCCAGATGATAAAGACCGTGCTGGAGATCATGATAACGACGGCATCGATACACTGATAGACAACTGCCCACATACGAGCAATGAGAACCAAGCTGATTCTGATAAGGATGGCATTGGTGATGCGTGCGATACCAGCGGTAGCATGAATGCTGTATGGAATACAACTAACTGGAATGACTCAAACTGGCAATAAATTCGCCTAAGGATTAGAACATGAATAAATATAATATGAGCTTACTTGCTAGCCTTATTACCGTTGGACTTACGGCAAATGCAGTCGCAGCAGACAGTTTGGTCGAGTTTACTGCAGGAACTCCGGCGAAGGCGGAAGAAGTTAATGGCAACTTTGCATATTTAGATTCGAAGATTGATGCGATAAAGGCGACCACATCCTTAGATATTGATTGCAGCAGTTCTCCTGAATCTTTGAAGACAACATTAGATGCCGCAACTTATGCAGGCCCGCTCACTTTGAATGTCACAGGGGCTTGTAATGGCCCAATTAATATCAAGAAAAATGATGTCATTATCAGCGGCGGTGAAATTACAGGGACGGAGGTCGATGGTGAATTAGAAGCGATGTTTGTTTCGGGTAGGACGAACATTAAGCTTGTTGATGTGAAGATCAATTCAGGTTCGGTGAGCATAGTAAGAGAATCGTATGTGCGTTTTGAGAACGTGACGTTACCAACGCCAACCCTTGAAGATGCGGATGATGGATGGTACGCCCCGAACGTATCCATGCGTTCATCATCATTGCGCATTAATTCGGGTAGCCTTGATAACTTATCATTGGCGAGTACATTTAACTCTTACGTACGGCTCAACAGCGGCTTAACTGGCAGTCCACAGCAAATCAATATTGATCTTAATTCATCGCTTCATAGTAAAGTAGCAAACCTCAATATAAAAGGTGTGCTATCCCTGTTTGGTAATGGTTCATTTATAGGTAAAAAAGTAAGTGCGGGTAGCTTTGAAATGGGCAATTCATCAGCATTTGAAGCGAGTGAATATACTTCAACAGGCTTTGTTGCATTAAATGAAGGTGCTGTTTTTGCTATTGAAAATAACGATGGCGTAACGACTCCTCTCTCAGTTCTGGCGATGGAATGTCATGCTGCAGATATATACGTTGATGGTGGCGTATCCTTCACTGGTACTCATGAGGAAGCGGGAAACACATCTTTTGAAGCGCATCATGGTTGTCGCGGTGAGATCAGTGGACAAGTTACTTTTCAAGGCACTGTCGACGATTGGACTAAAGCGAACTACAGCCACATAATGCTGTCTTATAAAGATGCAAACAATGAATTCCAATACCGTGATTAAGTATTGCTGATAATAATTCGATGTTAGAAATGAAGGCTAGATAGTTAAAGTGATCGCACTATATGCGATCACTTTTTTATCAGAGATTAGTGACTAGTAATTCGTGTCAGGCCACTCGTTTCAAGCTACTCGTTTCAAGCTACTCGTTTTAAGTTATTCGCAAGGTGGTGCCATGTGTATCAGCGCAAGCCCGCCAAGAGAGGTTTCGCGATATTTGCGGTTCATATCTTTGCCGGTTTGATACATGGTATCGATAACCTTATCTAAAGAAATGAGGCATTTGCTGGTTCGTTTGAGCGCCATTCTTGAAGCATTAATTGCTTTCATGGAGCCCATCGCATTTCGCTCAATACAAGGGACTTGAACTAAGCCGCCAATCGGATCACAAGTCATGCCTAAAGAGTGCTCCATCGCAATTTCTGCTGCCATGCAGATCTGCTCGTTACTTCCACCTCGAAGGGCGGTTAAGCCTGCCGCCGCCATGGAGGAGGAGACGCCAACTTCTCCTTGGCAACCTACTTCGGCACCTGAAATGGATGCGTTTGTTTTATATAAAATGCCAATAGCTCCTGAGACAGCTAAAAAGTCTTTTAACTGCTTAGTGTCGAGCTCTTTAATGAAGCGGTGGTAATACATCAGCACTCCTGGAATCACGCCTGCCGCTCCGTTTGTAGGAGAAGTCACCACTTGGCCTCCTGCGGCATTTTCTTCACTCACCGCAAAAGCAAATAGGTTAATCCAATCCATGATCTCCATAGGATCGTTTTCAATGGATGCATTGGCTTCGAGCTTTTTGAGCAAAGCAGGGGCGCGACGAGTCACTTCAAGTCCCCCTTCTAAAATCCCTTCGGTTTCAAAACCTCTTTGCATGCACAGCGACATCACTTTCCAGATTTGGTCCGCTCGGCTATCAATGGTTTCCATCGATTGGAATGCTTGCTCATTTCTGAGGACAAGCCCACCCAAACTGAGGCCATTTTTGTCGGCAAGGTTGAGTAACTCTTCTGCCGATTTAAAAGGAAACTCGACCTGAGTATCGCTCTCGGCAATACCATTCTCTAATTGTGCCGCCGTAGCAATAAAGCCTCCGCCAATAGAGTAGTAGGTTTCAATGACGAGCTGTGTGCCCGTTGCATCAAACGCGGAGATCGTCATGCCATTTTCATGCAGGGGTAAATTGGAGGTGTGGAAAAGCATATCCGTTTCAGTATCGAAGCTAATCTCGTGGCTACCAGATAGGCTTAAACGTTTATCATCCACTGCTTTTTTCATCGCAGCATTAGCGCTGGAGATTTTAATCGTGTCAGGTTTATTGCCAAGCAAGCCTAAAATCGTAGCGCGGTCAGTGTGGTGGCCTTTACCAGTCAAAGATAAAGATCCGTAGAGATCAATCTGTACCCGTGTGACATTCTCTAGGTAGGGGGCGATTATCTGGGTAAAATTGTACCCGGCAATCATAGGTCCATTCGTATGTGAGCTAGAAGGGCCCACTCCAATTTTATATATGTCAAAGATAGACAGCATAGAAACTTCCTGTGAGGCTTTGGCTTGATAAAACAAGCTCTTGTCGTGTAGATCATTTCAGTGTATTGAATGTCATTCCAATTTTAAAATGGATGCTATAAATATAGTTCACACTGTCTCATACGCTTCTCTGCATTTGTGAGCATAAATGCGACGCATGTAGCCAGTGAGGTTTAGTAAAGCTACGGGTAACCGATATGATTGTATACAGAATTCACTATATCCCATTTCAAAAACGAGACTTGAGCAATAAATGAACAATAAACGCGTAGTGATTGTGCTAGGAAAGCGGCTAAATAAAAATACATTGACTGCTGAAGGTAAAAGCCGAGTTGAAGGTTTGGTGGAACATTTGGAGACATCCAGCCGCCAAAACATTGTGGTTACTTTCTGTGGGGGAATCACTTCTGGGCAGACGCGTTCTGAGGCGGAAGCCATGCATGAGTATTTTGCTTCGCTGCAAAGTAATGGGAGCATAGATTTATCAGGGCTAGATATTTTGCTTGAAAAAGAGTCAGTGAATACCATCGAAAATATTCAAAATGTGGCAAAGAAGATGGTTGATGAGAACATTCTATCCTCTGGTGAGTGCATAAAAGTAACGTTTGTTTCCAATGACTACCACTTAAAGCGGATTTTCGAAATTCAACAATTGATGGATGAGCAAGGCTTACTCAGAGTCTTAAAGCGACGCTGTTCTGAATTTGGGGCTGAATTAGATATTTCATATGAGCTTGACGATCATCTTGCGATCCCTTACCCGCACCGTAATATTCGAGGCCAATTGTTTTTGCTCATGGATGAGTTGACGACTTATCGAGTGTACCTAGAAGGGGTAGTCAGTGGTGTTTTTTTGAGAGACTTGAAACAAGTTCGAAAAGAACCCTATCGTATTGCCGCTAGTGCCTTGGTCGAAATTAAGCAGTTATTAGCGATTCAGACGGAAGAGTCATCGGTCAATGTACAATTGGTGAGTGAGCTGTTAGGGGTTTTAGAGTCAAGTGTGCAGAATACGGTCGTTGATTCGAGTGTAGAACAGGTAAGATCGTATTTAGCGTTGCTAGATACCAATCTTACCTTACTTAATCGCTATTTAGACCCAGAGCAAGAGATCACGTTTCGCTGGTGGCGCTAGCGTGTTTCTTCGTGAATCCTGACACCGTTTTAAGAGAAGCGAAGGCTATGAGTGAATAACATAAAAGCTCTGTGCCTTCTTCGGCAATAATTTTCACGTCTCGAATATAATTCTCAGCCATAATATTTTTCCAGAAACTTCCCATTCCATATAAACGTGAGAAAACAATGAGCAGCATGACGCCTGTAATCAATAGATTCATGTGAGGAGAGGATAAGATAGCAGCAAGCTGATCAAGTGTGCGCTTTCCATTATTAATTGCATATAGAAGCACGCTGCTCGCGATGATTATTGCAGGAACCGCCCAAAAACCATGCGTAATATAGTCAAATAAGAAATCCAATTCCCGTATAAATAACACGGAAAAGAAGGCGCTAATTAGCAGTGCTGCATGTTTAAGGCTTGGTTGTTTCTGTGCTAAATGCGCAAAGCTTAGCAAGCTAACTAGAAGTAAAATCTGCTGAAGAGCTTCAGTAACTGAAAACTCAGCCAGCGTGATATTTAATAGTACGAAATCAACCCGTAATGCTAAATTGACGACAATGCTAATAGCAAGCACGATGAGAGCGGTCTGACATTTTTTGAACAGAACGGTTGCCGTGGAATTAGACAGTGTGAATTCTGGTCTTTCGATGGATACCGTGCTTTTTGAGTTATGGTGAGTTGATGTTTTCATACAATGCTGACTTATTTGAAGTTAAGGTTTAGTTCGATGTATACCCTCACAATATGACATTCAAACCCATATTTCATGTCAGGGAAATGCAATAATGAACACTGTTCGATTGAGAGGGGAAGCTTAAAGGCCAACCAAATATCTTTCAATTAACCTTTAAGCTTTCTATTGAACGTTTACTGAGAGATTTCTTCAGAGCGAGAGGTCAAGTCCCAATCTCCACCTAGTGCTTTATATAATCCAACAGTGACTTGTGCCGTTTGTAGCTTGGCTGCTATTTGACGATCTTGCATCAGCTTCTGTTGCCTTTGAGCATCCAGTACAGCTAAATGATTGATGAGCCCCGCTCGATAGAGTGATTTTGCTTTCATGACTGCATTGTCAGTAGAGCGGTTCGCTTCATCAATACGCCGTTGGTTCTCTTGGCTACGACCATAAGTGAATAGCATTGAGTCAACTTCGGCAAAAGCACCATCAACAGTATGCTGGTAGCGCAAAGCTGCGGATTTAAAGCGAGATTCATTGATGTCGACCATCGCTTCTCCACGCCCCCCGTCAAACACATTCCAACTGATGCCTGCACTCCCTACCCAAGAGAAGGAATCACTGCTAAATAGATCACTAAAGTCACCTGCAACGAGACCCGGCGAGCCCGTCAAGAAAAACTTAGGGTAGCGGTTGGCAATGCTTACCCCTAATTCTTGGTTAATGGCCGCCATTTCACGCTCTGCGATACGAATATCAGGGCGACGAGTGAGCAAATCAGAAGGTAATCCGACAGGAATGATGCCTTCAACCTTTGGCAAACCGCCTTCACCTGATAAGCGTATATCCACCTTGGTGAGTGGTTCGCCAAGTAAAATGGCGAGTCGGTGTTTATGGACCTGCTTTGCAATGTCCAGTTGTGGGATGACAGATTCGGTGGCCGCAAGCATTGCTTCTGCTTGGGCAAGATCTAATTCTGAACCATAACCGCTGCTGACCATCTTTTCGACTAAATTTAATGTCTCTCTTTGATCTGCAATGTTGTCGAGGGCTAACTGAGTTCTCTCTTGAGCGCCTCGATATTGAAGGTAGTTATGAATGACATCTGCAGTGATCAGAGTATTCAAACCGCTTTGATAGATCTCAGCTTGAGTTTTGCGAATTTGTGCAGCGTTTGTTTGTTTGTCGATACGTCCAAAAAGATCAACTTCCCACGCTATTGTTGCGCCTAAGAATCCACCGCTTTGTTGCTTGTCGGCGATAGTGACGCTTTGACCTAACATTGGTTGTGCGCCAACGGGTACTCCGATGGGAGACACTGCAGTGCCAAGGAGTGGGTCATTCTGGCTGATCTGATAGTTGAAATAACCAGCCCCAAGATTAACCGTTGGCACTTTGAATGACTCAACCATATCTTGATAAGATTGTGCCATCTTGATTCGTTCAGAAGCGAGTTTTAGCGGTATATTTTGCTTCTGAGCATCATGGACTAATTGATTGAGTGTTTCATCATTCAGTTGAAGCCACCAGTATGGCGTTTGAGTCATGCTGATTTCTGTGTCGTGATCAACAGCATTCAAATAAACATCGGCCATGGCGGTTTGTGGTTCGTTGTAATCTGGGCCAATAGCACAGCCTCCTAGCAGCATCGTGGTAGCTAATACAATTGGAGTGAATGACGTAGATAGATTGAAAACGTTCATTTTAGACACCTTGTTCTGCTAGTGAATGATTTTCGCACTTGCTAATGCCTTTCTCGCGATAGAACAAACGATAGAGTGCTGGCATGACGAATAGAGATAAAACGGTTGCGGCAGCTAACCCGCCAATAATAGTGGCGGCCATTTGGTCAAATAGGAGATCGGTTAGAAGTGGAATCATTCCTAATGCTGTTGTTAGGGCCCCCATAGAAATCGCCATCGTGCGGTTAACGGTTGCTTCTTTTATCGCATCCGATAGCTCGCGACCATTTTTGCGTTCAAGCTCAATTTGATCCATAAGTACAATGCCATTTTTAATGATCATCCCAGTTAAGGTGATCGCACCTATCAGTGCCATGAACCCAAATGGTTTATCGAAAGCCAGCAAGCTGAATGTTGCGCCAGTAGCGGCTAACGGCAGGATAGTGAAAATGATGACTGGCTGTTTAAAGCCGTTGAACATGCCAACTAAAATAATAAGCATCAGTAGCATGGCTTTTGGAAGTTGTTTGAATATATCTGACACGGCTTTATGTTCGTCATAGTATTCACCTCCCCATTCCAAGGAATAACCTGCAGGTAATTGAATGGCTTCAATATCTTGTAGGGTTGCGTTTCTTACTGCTGCTGGAGTGGTATATCGGCCTACGCCTGCTTGCGCTGTGATGGTTTTGACTCGATCGCGTCGCCAGATCATGCTCTCTTCAGATTTGAGATCAAACCCATCTACAACTTGTCCTAAAGGTACGCTATGTGCGCCAAGCAAAGAGCGAACTGAAAGCGTCTCTAATGAAGCCATTGAGCGTTCGGTGCCACGTAATTGAATTGGAATCAGCTCATCATTCAGGTTCATTTGACCTAATGGCATACCTTCTGATGCTCTCTTCATTGCAAAAGCGATGTCTGCGCGGTTAATTCCTGCTTGTCTTGCTTTCTCTTGATTGATCATCGGTACCAGAGCTTTGCTTTGTTGACGCCAATCATCACGTACGTATTTTGTATCAGGGTGATCTTTGAATATGGCTTTTGCTTGGTTTGCTAAATCATGAAGTACTGCTTCATCTGGCCCTGAAAAACGAGCTTCGACGCTGTATTTATCCGATGTTGCGAGTTTCAAAGCTCTGAAACGAGGCTCTGCATTTGGAAACTCTTTTGCTAACCATTCGTCGCCTCGGGCGATAAGTGTCGTTATTGAAGGGTAATCGATAGCGTTAATCAGAATCTGACCATATGCAGGATCAATCGGTTCAGGTTCAACAGTGACAGAAAATCGAGGTGCACTGTTTCCAACGTAAGATGAAATATTCTTCACTTCAGGCTGTTTGAGTAGCCAAGCCTCAATTTTCTTCATATCTTGCGAGGTTTGCTCGATGGCCGCCCCATTTGGTAGCCAGTAATCTAGGAAGAAAATAGGTCTATCCGCTTGTGGGATAAAGTTAATCGCGACTTTAGGTACGGCAAACGAGGTCGCCAAAATTAATGGGATCAAACACAAAAGCGCTTTGATTGGATTGTCCACCGTCCAACAAACTGCTTTCTTGTATAATGAAATTTTTTCTTCGGCTTTTGTTTTGTTTGGTTTAATGAATAACCAGCACATCAATGCGGTTAACGTTACGGCAACTAACCAAGATAAAAGCAGGGATGCCGCGATAATTAAAAATACAGAGCTGGCAAATTCAGCCGCATCTGTTTTTGAGAAAATAACCGGACTTGCCCCCATAATGGCAATAACCGTCGCTCCAAATAAAGGTAACCCCGTCTCTTTTACGGATTCGATTGCGGCTTGTGTTCGTTCAACGCCTTTATTGAGTTTTACGATCATCATATCGGTAATAACAATGGCGTTATCTACTAGCATTCCTAATGCGAGAATAAAGGTGCCTAGAGACACACGGTGCAAATCAATGTCTGCAATATTCATGTAAATTAGCGTAAGAAGAATCGTAATGAGAAGGCTGCTGCCAACAATGCTGGCACTTTTAAAGCCCATAAACACAAGAAGCACGACGAATACGATAGCCACACTTTCTAAAAGGTTACTAACGAAGTTATCAATCGATTTTTGAACTTCTTCAGGTTGATAAGCAACAGTGGATACCTTGACGCCTAAAGGTAGCGAAGCTTCAAACTCGTCAATAACTCGACGAATGTCATCCCCTAAGGAAACAACATTAATACCACTGACTGGGCTAACAGCAAGAGTGACTGCTGGAATGCCGTTATAGCGATTTTCTGACATTGAAGGCTGTTGGTAGCCCATCGTCACATCGGCAATATCCCCTAATCGAATCAAACTGGTTCCAAACTTACTGATGCCACCTTTAATGACTAAATTTTTAATGTCATCCAAAGATTGAAGAGCACTGCTCTGCTCTACTCGAATGCGCTCTTGACCTGCAACGAATTTTCCTGCTTCAAAAGTCGTATTTTGAGTGGTGAGTTGATTCCAAACTTGGGCTACAGAAAGGCCATATTGAGCGAGCCTTTCATCTGGCATATCAATATAAACAGTGCGATGTTGCACTCCGTGTAGCTCGATTTTCTTAATACCATCAACGGTTTTTATTCTTCTTTGTAACTCTTCTGCATATTGCTTTAATTCAACAGGTTGGGCATCTTGGCTATGGATTGAAAATAGCATGCCATAGACCTCAGAGAATTCATCTTGAACGATACTGATTTGAGCCGTGCTTGGGAGCAGTAGCTTCATATCATCCACTTTTCGGCGTACTAGATCCCACTCTTGCGGCAATACTTTTGAATTCAACGACTCTTTAAGATCAACGAATACCATGGATACGCCGGGTTTTGAGAGTGAGCGTAAGCGGTTAAGTGAAGCCATCTCTTGCAACTTTGTTTCGACGGTATCTGTCACTTGTTTTTCCACTTCTTCAGCTGAAGCTCCGGGGTATAACGTAACGACAACTGCCGTTTTTACGGTGAAACTCGGGTCTTCTAGTTTGCCTAGATCAAAGTAAGAGACTAAGCCTGCAATGATACTAATTATCGTAAAAAAGATAATGAAGGTACGTTGGCGTATGGCAAATTCAGCTAGATTCATTTTTGGGCCCTATAACGCTTTTACTTGAATTGAAGTGACGATGTCACCTTTTGTTAGATATGCGGCTCCACTGATAACAATCTGATCACCGGTATTCAAATCTCCAGAAACGCAGGCTTGTTCTGCATCCACTGAAATGAGCTCAACGGGAATCGTTGTGATCTGTTGAGTGTTCACTTTTAGAATATGTTGTGTCTCTTTTATCCCGACAAGAGAAGAATATGGAACACAATATTCTTGTTTTTTATCTGAAGAGTGGGTCGTTACTGTGACGGTTTTCCCCGGCAGCAACTGTTCATCGAAGCCATTGAGATAAAACGTTACGCTATAGGTCTGTTTTATGAGGTGAGGAACTGAGCTGATTTCTGATGCTTCTGCCGAGATGGCTTCATGAGAGCCATACCATTTTACTTGTGCTTTTTGTCCAATCTTAAACTCATGGATGAGATTTTCAGGGACATCAATTGTGACTTCCAATTGATCGGGTTTATGCAGGGTCACCACAGGGATTCCGGGCAATACTTGCTCATATTGGTCGATTTTAGTCGCGCCAATAACGCCATCAAAAGGAGCGACTAGCTTTGTATAACGTAGTGAGTCTTGTGAGCGTTGAATATTTTTCTCAACCACTTTTACCATAGCGGCACTGCGCTCATAGCCGCTAATTGCTCTATCTAAATTAACATCGGCGATTGCGTTGTCTTTCGTCGCTTGGGTTATACGTTTTAATTCTGATTGTGCAAGTTTATGTGCTGATTGAGCTTCAAGCAGTCGGGCCTCTAGCTCTTGGAGAGCCACTTGGTAATCGTGAGGATCAAGCTCTGCAATAACTTGTCCTTTCTTCACTAGTTCCCCCGCTTTTACAAGGATCGCATCAATGGTTCCAGGGACTCGGAAGGCTATCTCTGCCGTTTCTACCGATTGTAATTCGCCGGTGAAATGCTTGGCATTGATAGACTGATTTGGGCTTAATTCAATCACCTGAATAGGACGAGTGTGCTTTACAGGTCTTGATTCAAATGTGAATGGTGAAGATGCAGTTTGGTCATCTTCTGCGCTGTTGGTGTCTGTCTGGTTACAGCCGACTAGTAGAAAAATGCAGCTAGCAAGTAAAGATAATTTGAATGTGTCTTTCATAGAATACTCCTTTAATATGCGAGTATTCTACAATCGAACAGTGTTCAAATAATCAGGCGTTGTCGAAACACTTTGTCACGATAAACATGACAATCAAACAAGTTTTGGCATTTCATCTAGAAGAAAATCGATCAATAGATGAGTGGCGTGACTGATGGTTTTTCGCTGAGGGTAAAGTAACCAAACGTCTTCAGTCTCTGATTTATAACCCGGTAAAATCTTCATCAGTGAGCCATCTTCAAGCTCTTTAGATATTAGAATTGTTGGAAGAAAACCAATGCCACGTCCTAAAATAACGGAGCGTTTAACAAAACCAATGTTGTTGCTGCTGAGTTTTGATTTAACGACCAGTTCATGCTCAGCGATCTGCCATCGATTATCAAGCTCGCCACCAGGCCAACGAAAGCAGATCGTTTGGTGGTTCATCACATCAGGAAGATCAGTGGGTGAGCCATATTTAGTAAGATATTCAGGGCTCGCTACAAGATGTCGTTCTAATTCCAGAACTTTACGAGCGACAATATTGGCATCGTGAATTTTACCGCCGTGTATGGCGACATCCAAACCTTGCTGCTGAAGATCAATGAAGCCATTGTTGATACTTCTGATATCCAACTCAATATCTTGATATTTATCTTGGAATGAAAGCAGCAACGGCTGAAGGGTTTCATCGGATTCAGGCAATAAACCAATTTTGATGACACCCTTTGGAGATACAGTGGAATCAATGGCAATTTGGTTGGCTTTTTCAAGTGCTTCAAGTGCTTTCAACAGTTCGGAGTAGTATGCCTCGCCATGTTGTGTGAGGGAAATTTTGCGTGTGGTACGAAAGAAAAGTTGTACGTTAAGCGTGGATTCTAATTCACTGATCCTGCGGCTAACATTCGCTCTAGGGAGTTCAAGTGCATTGGCGGCAGCGGTAAAGCTCCCGAGTTCAACGATGCGAATAAACAATTTTAGATCATCAATTTTCATAAAAGCTAGCTTGGAATTAGGTGGAAAAATGAGTATATCAAGTTAGCTGCATGTAGCTTCAGATAAATGTAAAAAAGAAGATAGGTTCAATATCAGGCGGGTTCAATATCGTGGATAAATAGAGGGTTGATTGGGGGCTGTAAACGTACAAGTTATCAGTGTGAGTTTAGGTTATGTTTAAGTGTGAGGCTGGTTCAAAAGTTTAAATAGGGCTTCTATTATTAAAACCGAACTATAATTATCACTAAATAAGCAACCGAGCTCAAAATTATTCTTTAAGACTATGCACTTGAGCGAGATAATTGGTATTTTGTACCAATATAAAATCTCGATATTGTAGATAGCACGCAGTAGCAAAAGGAAGACAGATGTCAGAACAAAAATTTAGATTAGTAACTCGAAGTGATTTTGATGGGCTGGTGTGTGCTGTATTGCTAAAACAGCAAAACCTCATTGATGATATTAAATTTGTGCACCCTAAAGATATGCAAGATGGCAAAGTAGCGATCACTAGCAATGACATCGTGACTAACCTTCCTTATGTGAAAGATTCTCACCTCACTTTCGATCACCACTTATCAGAAACCATCCGTAATACAGGTGAAAAGCCTAATCACATTATCGATCCTGATGCGCCTTCAGCCGCTCGTGTTGTATGGGACTATTATGGCGGTCTAGAGACGTTCCCAGCCGATTGGCTAGAAATGATGGAAGCGGTAGATAAAGGCGATTCGGCGCAGTTTAATCGTGATGAAGTGTTGGACTCTCAAGATTGGAACCTACTGAATTTCTTGATGGATGCTCGAACAGGGCTAGGTCGTTTTCGTGAGTTCCGAATCTCCAACTATGCACTGATGATGGACCTTATCGACTACTGTAAAAATCATACGATAACTGAGATCTTGGCTCTGCCTGATGTACAGGAACGAATCGATTTGTACCGTGAGCATGAGACGATGTTCAAAGAACAAATTCAACGCTGTGCAACCGTACACCAAAATCTTGTGGTGCTTGATTTAACCAATGAAGAGACCATTTACGCGGGTAACCGATTCATTATTTACGCGCTATTTCCACAATGTAATATTTCGATTCATAAAATGTGGGGCTTCCAGAAGCAAAATATTGTGTTTGCAACTGGTAAGTCTATTTTTGATCGTGCATCAAAAACCAATGTGGGTGAGCTAATGCTTAAGTATGGCGGTGGTGGTCATATCGCAGCAGGCACGTGTCAGATAGACGTTGATAAAGCGGAATCGGTTCAACAAGAACTGATTAATGCGATCACTGCTGATGGTTAATTTCTCATTAGTCGTCGTGATGGTTAACAATTAAAATTCAGAAGCCTCGCCGTTGCGGGGCTTTTTAGTATTTACACCAAGGTGTGGTATATTCGCGCCAAATTCCTTAGTTCCAAGATCATTATGAGACACTTAAAAACGACAACGCATCCTGATATCGATCATCTGGATGGGAAAGTCATCTATCAGCGCAATGCTGCGCGTGCCATTGTTATTGATGGTGAAAATATCCTAATGCTTTATACCGCTCGTTATCATGATTACACCATTCCTGGTGGCGGTTTAGATGAAGGTGAAGATGTTATTGCAGGAATGGTTCGTGAGTTAGAAGAAGAGACAGGCGCACAGAATATTCACAGCATTAAGCCATTTGGCATTTTTGAAGAGTTCCGCCCTTGGTATAAAGATGATGCGGACATCATGCATATGATCTCTTACTGCTATACCTGTAAAATTGATCGAGAATTGGGGGAGACCTCATTTGAAGATTACGAAATCAAGAATGGAATGAAGCCGATGTGGATCAACATCCATGACGCGATTGCCCACAATGAGAAGACCATGGCTGAGAGCTCGAAGAAGGGCATGAGTATTGAGCGGGAAACATTTTTGTTGCACTTAGTGGCGAAAGAGATGTTGTGATTTTTTCGTAATGATGCATTAAAAAATAGAAAGCTTAACTCAAGGTTGAGCTTTCTATTTCATTACAGTTAGGGGAATTAAACCTCCGAAACACAGCGAGAGTTAAATCCACAACTTCTTTTTGATATGAGCCAACTAGGCATTAAGCACTAATTATTCAATACTAACTATCAAGCACTAGCTATTAAGCATTAGCTATTAAGTAACTAATGATTAGGCGTTAAGCGACGACAACCGCAGTACCACTTGCTGATACCATCAACATGCCATTGTTTTGCCCTAACACTTCATAATCAATATCAACACCGACGACGGCATTTGCGCCTAAATCACGGGCTTTCTGCTCTAATTCTTGAAATGCGATGGTACGCGCTTTTTCAAGCTCACGTTCGTAAGTGCCTGAACGACCGCCGACTAAATCTCGAATACCAGCAAACATATCCTTAAAGAGGTTTGCGCCCAAAATCGCTTCGCCTGCAATTACGCCTTTGTAATCAACGATTCGTTTTCCTTCAACACTTTGAGTGGTGGTGACTATCATTGGACTGTCCTATTTTTACATTTCAAACGTTAGCTTTAGTTATAAGTCGTCGCGGTGCTCGCTTCAATCATTTATTTGTATGAACGAGCAATCTGTGAGCCACATTTTGATAAATGAATTACCGCTGCTGGTCATTGCCTAAAATAGGTCCGCTGAACCATTAGCGGGTGAATTCTTCACGTAGCCAAGTTCTAAGAGTTAATACACTCTCATGCTTAAGTTTTTCTGGCGAGCAAGTGAAATAGAAGTCTTGCTTTGGATTTGGAACCGGTTTTTCTATTTCAGTCAGTAAGCCGTGTTTAATGTCATCTCGGACAAATAGACGATGCGTCACAAGCACTCCAAGTTTACGAATAGTGGCGTGTACGGCTTGAACAGAGGCATTAAACGTTAAGTTATTGCGGTAGGTCGGCAGTTTATTATCTGTTGCATCGCACCATATGTGCCAATCCTCTTTTCGTCTTTCATTGGCAACAAGAATTGCAGGATATTTGGCCATTAGTTGAGCAGGGGTTGCGTCAGGGATGGACTTGATCAGCTCAGGGCTACAGACCATAACCAGTTCATCATCTGAGAGTTTTTCACAGTAATAGTCTTGCCATTCATCTGTTTTGCCGTGGATCAGAGCCACATCAACGCCTTCTTGGTTGAGGTTGAAACTGCCAACGCGATTGGAGATCCGAACATCCAGTTGTGGCGCAAAATCTTGCAAGCTTTGTACTCTTGGGATCCACCAATGCAAAGCAAGCGAATTCACCATATTTAGAGTGATTCGGTTATCTTGAGGTTGGCTAATCATTGACTCGGTGGCCTCGACAATTAACTCCAGCGCCGGAGCCACTTGTTTATAATATTTCTTACCCGCTGAGTTGAGTTCAACTCTGCGACCAACACGGTGAAACAGGGGAGTGTTGATTAATGACTCAAGAGATTTCACCGATTGGCTGATTGCAGAGTGGCTGACATTTAACATTCGCGCAGCGTCTGTCATGCTTCCGGTTTCTGCTACCGCGACAAACGCGTAAATGGATTTAAGTGGGACAAGTTTGCGCATAATCAATATCGCCTGAGTTATTAATTAAAAACCATACAATTGGCTAAAGTATTGGTAAGTTTTTCTTACAAGACTGGTTAATAATACTCGTTATTTCTTTGCTTGTCAGATCGCTAAACTAGCGGCAGGTAGAGGAGAGTAGTATGCCGAATCAATTTAAGCCCGTAATATTTATGTTGTTGTCCACATTTAGCTTATCTATTACAGGGTTATTAGCTAAGCACTTATCTGAACAAATTAGCCCAGCAGTGCTCAGTTTTTTACGTTTTTCCATTCCATGTATCTTGCTGTTTATATTTGTCATAGTGACGAATCTTGTGGGTCGGAATGCACTAGATCAACACTCAAAAGAGCATCAACGATCAGGCTCTAAACAGTGGCTTCCTCCCAAGTCGATGCACTTTCCTATCGTGATTCGAGCACTGTGTATTGCAGCGTGTCAGATCTGTTTTCTTATCTCATTACAGTCTCTGTCACTCGTTGAGAGTGTAGTGTTATTTAGCACGGGTCCCTTGTTTATTCCTTTGTTAGAAAAGTTAATATTTAGTGTGAAAGTTTCGATCGTAACTGTTTTTGGCTTAACGATCACATTTAGTGGCGTGTTGCTGTTGGCAGGAGATGTGTCGGGTATTCACTTTAAACCAGAGCTTTTGCTTGGGCTTATGGCTGGTGTGTTTAACTCTGGTTCACAGCTAAGTCTGTATCGAGCGACAAAAGGTAACATGACACCAATCGAGTTAAACGCTTGGACATTCTTGATTGCGAGCCTTTGTTTGATTCCAGCAATGATGATGCAAGGGCAAGGGGTGTTAGCTCAGGATGTTCTGTCATTGACGAGTGCCGATACTCATGTATTTCATTGGCTGGTGATTGTTAGTTTGGCTCTGCTCGTGATTAATACCCAAGTGTTTAGAGCAAAAGCTTACAAGCTGGTGGACTCCGGCTCGCAATTGGCACCATTGATCTTCACTAATTTACTTTTCACTTCTGTTTGGCAGTGGCAATTTTTGGAACACACATTTAGCACTCACCAATTGCAAGGTATTGGACTCATTATCACCGCAAGTATTATCAATACATTTATGCCTAGAGTGCAGGCTCATTACATTCGTTATAAGGCAGCTAAGGTTGTGAGCTTGTCACCAGAAGGTGGCTCACCGCTTTTAAAACTGTGAGCGAATGTACTCCTTGACCAATTTTAAATGGTGTTCTCTGTCTACCTTAGAGTGCTGTTTCGGGTCAAGGAAGTCGTCGGCATATTGCTGATCAATTTCTTGCTCTAGAAAGATGACATACAATTTAGGGTCGATATGCCCGGAGGTTGCCATCTCCGTCATGATGGATAAGGAATCCGACAGTGTTTTTGATTTCTTATAAGGTCGGTCACTAGACGTTAAGGCTTCAAACACATCGGCGATTGCCATCACTCGTGCTTGGAGCGGAAGTTGCTCTTCGTTTAAGCCTCTCGGATAGCCTTTACCATCCATTCTTTCGTGGTGTCCGCTGGCGATATCAGGAATATTTTTTAGATTATCAGGATATGGCAGTCGCTTAAGCATCGAGAGTGTTTGCACAATATGGTCATTGATCATGAAGCGTTCTTCATCTGTCAGAGTGCCGCGACGAATGGTTAAATTATGCAGTTCACCACGATCATAACGTAGCTCTGGCGGCTCAAGAACGAAGTCTTCTTGCCAAATGTCTTGTGGGCGATTGCCTTCTTGCCATGGGATTTTGTGGGTCACCTTATCATCAAGTAAGTTCTCCATGGTTGGAAGAGGCGCGCTATTTCCACATCGCTCTCTTTCGATCCACGAAATACCGACTTGATCGTCAAGCGTTCGCTTCCATTGGCGTTGAGCTATCTTATGCAGACGCTCAATACTGCTGTCTTCCATAAACTCACCGCCTACATTGCACTCGGCAACAAAGAGGAATTCATCGTCAAGTTCTCTATGCTTCTGGTGCAATTTTAACTTGAGTTGGTCAGCATTCTCACCGCGACTTATGCCTTGCCAATACTCAATTTCAGCCTGCATTTTGATCAGCTCGAAACGCATGCGCACTTCATGTATTCGATCGTAAATGGTCTCAAGTTTTGTCGCTTTATCAACAATGTATTCTGGGGTCGTGACTTTGCCGCAGTCATGTAGCCATGCGGCAAGGTTCAGCTCTTCCCACTCTTTGGCATCCATCGAAAAATGAGGGAAATATTGGTTATCTTTTTCGGCAGCTTCCGTTAACCATTTAGTTAGCTCAGGCACTCTTTGGCAGTGCCCGCCAGTATAAGGGGACTTAGTATCTATCGCAGAGGCAATGAGTTCGATAAACGCATTTAGCATGTCCTTTTGCTGTTGCATTTGGTCGATATTGTCTTTGGCTATTTCAGCAAAACTCAGCAACTCGCGTAGAAACGCGTGTTTATCTGCCTGGCTAGTGGTGATTGAACGTTCGTAACCAAGAACAAGAATGCCAACAAGTTGCTTTTCACGATTCAATAATGGGAAAAGATAAAGGTCACTATTGAATATGGTGTCTTGGTGTTGTTTCAGAGCGTTGTCCTCACGATTGATATGGATGATTTCCCCCTCTTTGAGTTTTGCATGTAGCCATGGTGTCTCCTTAATAAATTCGTTGATATCCGCTTTAAAAGGAATAATGGCATGGTTCGCAGCGGTTAAAAATTGATCCTCTTCATCCGATTGAATAAAGAGAACGATCGTTTCTGCTTTGGTGACTAAGTAACTTTGGTGAGCGATGGTTTTTGCGAGCAGACCAAAATCTTGATTACTGGCAGTATCACGTAACAAGTTCAGGAGATCATGCAGGGTATGCTCCATGAGTTCGATTGAGTGAGTGAGGTTGGCGACCTCTTTGATCATACTTTTCGGGTAACGGGTTTTCTTAAAATTAAAACGAGCAATGTTATCGGTGAGTAATACCAAGTTCTGCAATGGACGCGCCAGACGGTTGGCAACTAACCAGACAATGCAAAAACAGACGATGAGCATTGAAATGGCAACGGTGACCTGTTTGTCTCGCATTGAGAGCAGATCAGCTAAGAGATCGTCTTGCGGTGTCGCTTCGGCAAGCAGTAAAGTGACATGATCGGTTAGCTTTACCGGGGTGACGGTTAAAGACCATTTATTAACATTGTAAGTGACGGTTTTAATGATAGATGCCTCTGTAGGCTCTCCTAATATTGACGAGAAAACACTACGACTTAAGCTTTGCTGCTGATTGGCCATACCCGTTTCGTGATCAATATTCAGTTGATGGCTAGCAAGTAGGTTAAATTGATCATCAAATAGTGCCAATTTGGAATTATCAGAATAGGCCAAATCACTTATCTGTTCGGAGATAGAGTCTAAAGTGAAATCAGCACCAACGACATTTACACCATTTGATGAGCGTCTAGAAAGTGTGATGCCATTCGTTTTTAAGAAATAAAAAGAGTAGGGCTGTGAGAGTCTGATTTCTCCATCGATATGAGCATTGGTAAACCAAGGTCTTATCCGAGGGTCAAAGGTATTGTCTTCGGTGTTGCTGTAACCAATCTGATTATGGTTCCCGTCTAGATAAATAAATTCATTTTTACCTGAAAGTGAGGCGTTATTAATTAACATGGTTGCTTTTGCAGGCGCGTTGAATTGGGTACGAATTTTATGGGTAGGCAAAGGGCGAAAGAGGGTGAAATCACCATTCTCATTGGTATAAAAGAGAGCCACTAGCCCTTTATTTTGTTTGAATACTAGATCAATTGACTCCAACCACGGTTTTTGTTCTTCAGTATCATCTTGATGGCTTATAAACGAAGTCAGTGCCATAAAATTCATAGTGGTGAGCACTGGGGCGATATTCTGTTTGAATATCGAACGTAGTTTTTGACTATGCTCTTGGCTCACATCATGAGCGGTACCTGACAAAAGCTCTTGAGAGTGTCGGTAACTCATTGATATTAAGACTATGCCTACAATAGTCGTCAGCACCAAAAACAGACTAGTAATATGGATGCTCAAAGGGTAGCGATGTTTTTTCATAAGAAATCCGTATCTAATGACAATTTTAATTATTGACCAATATACGAATGATGCAAAAAAAGCTTCCAATTTAGAGTCTTGAAAATGGATTATTGTGAGGCGCTGACGTTTTTAAAGCCTGAAAAACTATTCTGCACTTGTGACAAAAAGGTGAAAGCTAAGTTTGAATACTGTCAATTTATGGCTTCGCTGTTAAACTAGTTTTAACTATCACTTCTACTTACTTAGAACGGCAGGGCAATGATCTTACAAGTTGACACACACACTCATACCTATGCAAGCGGTCACGCATACAGCACACTGATTGAAAATGCTAAGTCGGCAAGTGAACATGGACTTAAGATGTTTTGCACCACTGACCATTCAGAATCGATGCCTGGAGCGCCACACTATTGGTTTTTCAGCAATCAGAGAGTGTTGCCACGCTTTATTGAAGACGTTGCGATTATTCGTGGTGTAGAGTCGAACATTATGAACACTCAGGGCGAGATCGATGTTCATCCCTCAGTTGATTCGAATTTAGATTGGGCGATAGCCAGTTTTCATGAACCAGTATTTCGACCAGCAGATAAAGCGACGCATACCGAAGCCTTGCTCAATGTCATCAAGGGCGGCAGAGTCGATGCTTTAGGCCACTTAGGAAACCCTAATTTTGATTTTGACTTTGAAGCCGTCATCCAATGTGCCAAAGAGTACAATGTGGCGATAGAAATCAATAACACCACGCTGAAAGGTAATAGCCGTGTTGGCAGTGTGGATCGCTGCTTTGACATTGCGACAGTGGCTAAAGATGTCGGTGCTTATATTACCAGCGGAAGTGATGCGCATTTCTGTCAAGACGTGGGGCGGTTAGATTTAGTCAGCGAGCTTTTGGATAGAGTCGGTGTGGATAGCCGAAAAGTGATCACTCATACGCCTCAGCAATTCCTTTCATTTTTAGCATTACGTGGTCGCAGCCAGATTGAAGAGTACGCCTCTTTGGCGAGTTTTGATTAGAGATTGAAAGCCAACAGAATCACAGTGGAAAGAGGTCAACGAATAGGTTGGCCTCTTTTTTATTTTGAGAGGTCGACATAAATTGTCACGGATAAAGAGTGTCTATTTAGGCTCAAATTGCTATACACTCGCGGCACAGAAATGAATTTGAAATTGTCTATTAATGAATCGGAGATAAAAATGAAGCAATTGTCTTTGCTATTGGCTTGCTTATTGTTTGCGGGAAATGTTGCGGCAGAAAGTATCGATCTAACCGCCACAATGAAAAAGATGCGTCTAGCGTTTAATCAAGCAGCAGAAGCGGAAAGCATTGAAGAGATGAAAGCGCCCCTTGCAAGGTTAGATGAGTTGGTTCAAATCTCCCAAAATGGCAGTTATCCAAAAGAGAAAGAGGCGCTCTATATGAGTGGCTTCAATAAACTGTCTTCCGTGGTGAGTGATGTGGAGTTACAAGTCGAGCAAGGTCAGTTTGAAGAAGCTAAAAAAACGCTACGCCAGATTGATGAGTTAAGAATTGAATACCATGATAAGCGAAACCCAAGCATTTGGAGCCGATTGTTTGGTTAAATTGAGCTAGGGGTGAGCAAGCAAGTAAGCAATGTACCGCTTTACTCACCTCTCGATATCCTAAGCCTTTGCCGATTTAAAGCACTCTGCTTCTACAGCAGAGTGTTTTTGTATGTGGTTCACAAAGATACAACTTCGTGAACTGGGTTAAAATAGTGTTATGATTTTTTGATAAGTTTTGTTTGATTGTATACTCTTGCCCTGAAACTATAGAGTGAACCAATGAAACGCTTATCCATCTTTAATCGATCAATGTTGCTAGCGACTGCCCTGAGTTGGGTTTTAGTTGCGCTGATGCCTGTTATCAATGCTCACGGTAATAGTGCTGGCGTGTGGGCAACATTGTGTACACTCAATGGTTTTGAGTTAGTACAAATTGAAGAGGGAACTGCGGACACTCACAACGGAAAACCATGCCCATTTAGTCATTTTTCCCCTTTCCATCAAATTGATCTTTCAACCACACCTTTACTCCAACGATTGAGTTTCGCTATTGAAAGTCGATACACTTTTTTGGCTCTAAGTGTTCGTTATCAATGGCAAGTTCCTCGCGCCCCTCCGACGATACTTTCTTAGAAAATTTGTTGAACACTATAAAAATAATGAACCAATCAAGCCTTATGTTTGAATTGGTATGAAGTAAAGTCAAAGTAAGCAAGGAATGAACTCGCCATTGATGTGGACGGGTTTCTTTGCTTGGAAGAAAGGAAAAACAATGCAAAGCGATAAAGCTTCGGCTGCGCCCATGGATGCATCACGTGCGAAAAATGATTCAAAATCCCGTTACTTTTTAACTTGGCGTTGGCATTTTTACGCTGGCCTTTTTGTGATCCCATTTATGTTGATTTTGAGCCTGACTGGCTTAGTCATGCTTTTTGATGATGAAATAGAATTTAATCGTTATCAAACACAACTTGAAGTGACACCGCAAGAGACAAGATTGAAGGTATCGACCCAGTTAGACAAGGTGGTTTCGGCCTATCCAGAGGCCGTCGTCACGCAATTTATTCCCGCCCCAACGCCTGATCTCGCTAACCGTTTCTCTATTAAATTTGATTCAGGAGAGACACGATTTATTACGGTTGATCCATTCAATGGGCAACTTTTAGGAAGTATAGATCGAAGTGATAGCTGGTATCAGCTTGCCAATGATATTCATGGCACCTTATTAATAGGAGATTGGGGAGATTACTTGATCGAAATTGCTGCGAGTTTGAGTGTGGTTCTACTTGTTAGTGGTATTTATCTTTGGTTACCACGAGATGCCGCGAGCAAAGCCGGATTTCTGACCTTAAGGTGGGCAAGTGGTTCTCGTATTTTTATGCGTGATCTTCATGCGAACCTTGGTGGTGTCTTGTCCATTGTGATGTTGCTTTTTCTAATTTCGGGATTAGCTTGGGCGGGCGTGTGGGGAAGTAAATTTGTTCAGCCATGGAGCAGTTTTCCTGCACAGAAGTGGGATGATGTACCACTGTCAACGTTAACTCATGCTTCCATGAATCATGGTAGTGAAGAGGAGGTGCCATGGAATTTGGAACAGACATTGTTGCCTGAATCTCACGATCACAGTGCGATGTTAGCCCAGAATGACAGTAATGAATTGGGCTCGCATGCGGAATTACAAGCAGTGAATATCGATCAACTGTTGAGCCAAGCCAAAGCGTTAGGTTTTACGCAGTTTAAATTGAATTTCCCGCGCTCAGAAACCGGAGTTTACACCTTAACAGCAAACACCATGAGCGGAGATGTTACTGATCCAAGGCTCGATAGAACGACTCATATCGATCAATATTCAGGAAAAATCTTAGCGGATGTGACTTGGGATGATTACAGCGTAGTCGCGAAATTAATGGCGGCAGGTATTGCACTTCATCAAGGTGACATCAGTATATTGAATAAAATTTTGAATGTGGTTTTCTGCTTAGCTTTTATTGTCATTGCTGTTACGGGGGGTGTCATGTGGTGGATCCGTCGACCGACAGGACAAATGAGAATCGGTGCGCCACCTCGTTTTGAGAGTGATGGCTTATGGAAGGCAGGTATTGTGACCATCATTATTTTGGGGTTGGTAATGCCAATGGCGGGCGGAACGATTGCTGTTATGCTCATTATTGACTGGCTTATCTTTCAGCGTGTAAGCCAGTTAAAGTCGGCACTTAACTAGCGGATTCGATTAAATCTAAGGCATCAAACCTGAGTTTACCGCTGCAAAGTGAACTCAGGTTTTTATCATAATCTGAACGAGAGATTACTGTTGGTCGATGTAAAGCTTGTGAGTTAAGTTATTGATTGCGTAGTCAATGAAGACTCGCAAACGAGCAGGCATATATTTAGTTTGAGCGTATTGCATTGCGATCGCACCGTGGTAGTTACTCTTAATCGTCCAGTCATCAAGAACCTGAACTACGCTCCCTTCAGAAATCGCATCTTTAATGACAAAATCATGGAAAATACCGATCCCTAAACCATTCTTGACACCATTTAAGCGCATTTGAGAGTGATTCACCGCGTAACGGCCAGTGACTGATACTGTGTGGAATTCATCATCTTTTAAAAAGTCCCAAATATGATCTTTATCGGTTTCAGCAAGATACAGGCAGTCATGAGTTGCAAGTTCTGTTGGGTGATCCGGAATCCCTTTTTGAGATAAGTAATCCGGGCTGGCACAGAGCACTAGATTCGTCTTTCCGATCTCTTTTAATACCAAATTTTCATCAGGTTTATCTGTCAATTTGAACGCTACATCGACATTATGCTTAAACAGATCAATATTGCCATCAGCGGCTCGTAGCTTGAGTTGGATTTCCGGGTACTGTTTGAGGAAAGGTACAACGAAAGGTTGGAGAACTGAATTGAGAAAGGCTTCCGGGGCTGCAACCGTGAGTGAACCTGCGGGCTCAGCATGATCTTCCGTTGAAAGTTCAACCGCTTGCTGAGCGGCATTAACCATCAATACACTTTGGTCATACACCTTCTGCCCTGCTTGCGTAATGATCAACTTTCGAGTGGTGCGCTCAAATAATTTAACGGATAACGCATTTTCTAAGCGTGTAATCAGCTTACTAAGAGCGGAAGGGGTTGCTCCGAGTTTTTTGGCCGCGGCAGTAAAACTACCTTCATTCACAACCAATATAAATGAAGCAAGATCAGGTAATAAAGAAATCAGTTTGGGGTTAATCATAATTTATCATTTTGGTCGGTGAATTCAGTGGTTTACGCATATCACTTTCATGTGAAAACATAAGTGTATTGCTACTTGCGGCTCTACGTATAACAAAATACAGGCATTTAATTCTTCTCGCTAGGATAAAGCGTGGTCAGCTGTCGAGTTTTAAATAAATTGATAATAACGCATGCTTGATGCCGTGCTGTAAATTAGTTTGGCAAAATTGATAATTTTCTCATGCATAAGTACCAGATAAAGTATCGAACTGATGGTAATCGCTATTGAATAAATGAAATAAAAACAAGGGCTTTATTTATGATATTAATGATTAATACTGTTTTGATAGCATGAGTAAATTTATCCTTTATTTTTAACGTTACTTTTCTATACTGGCTAAATAGCATGCAAATGTGATGCATGTTGCACAATGCGGAATGGTTAGGTCGTTAAAGGGAGATTCTATGAGCAAAAGTGAGGACAGTTTATTTCAGCTTGAAAGAGTACAAAGGTTTAATTTTTCAGTGTGGACGGTATTGGTCGGGACATTAATCGCACGCACCAGCTTTTTTATGGCATGGCCATTTTTGATTGTCTTCTTGTATAAAGATTATGGGGCAACCGCAGTTGAAGTGGGTGGAATGTTGGCATCATCTGCCGTTGTAGGGGCGGTGACAGGGCTTTATTCAGGCTATATTTCTGACAAGTTTGGTCGGAAGTGGGTCATGGTGTGCGGAAGTTGGATCGCAGCCGTCGCTTATAGCGGAATTGGCTTGGCCAGTGAGGTTTGGCAATTTTATGTATTGATCATCATTACGGGACTGATGCGCCCAATGATTGAAGCGCCAGCCAAAGCTGTCATCGGTGATAATTTAGATAATGTAAAAGACCGAGAGTTGGCGTTGAACGTACGGTATTTTTTGTTAAATCTGGGTGGTGCGATTGGGCCGCTGATCGGTATTACCATTGGGCTGAGCCAGCCGCAAAATTTATTCTTTATTGCTGGGGCGACTTACGTTGTATACGGGTTTTGGCTTCTGTTCGGGATAGAGAGGCGAGGAGTGCATACAAAACCTGATTCATCGATGTTGCCCAATTTCTCCGCGACGCTCAAGGTTATCCGTAAAGACAATATTTTCGTTAAATTGATGCTAGCGAACTTCATTATGATGTTTGTTTATGCTCAAGTTGAATCATCAATTCCTCAGGTTATTGTACGAGCATCGACATCGGATGCTGCGCAAATTATTGCAGGCTTAGTACTCGTTAATACGCTTACCATTATTATATTCCAATTTCCGATGTTGAAATGGTTAGAACACATTCCACTGTTTGTTCGAACTCGAATAGGTATGGCTCTGATGGCTGCAGCTCAAATAGGTTTTTTAATGACACCTGCGGATTGGCCAATTGGGTGGGGAATTGCCTGTTTTGTGTTGAGTATGGGGGAGGTGATTGCATTCCCGACGCTAAATGTTCAGATCGACCGTTTGGCTCCTGCACATTTAAGAGGTTCCTATTTTGGAGCCGCAGCTTTGTATTCCCTTGGTTTTGCCATTGCACCTCTTGTCGGTGGGGTGGTGATTGAATCACTCAGTTCAAACTGGCTGTTTGGGGTCTGCTTCTTCCTCTGCTTAGTGATGATCTGGCTATATTGGCTAGCAGAACACAGTGAAGATAACGTAGAGAGAGAACCCATTACAACCTAGTACAGCTTATGGTTAGCAAGAAATATTATGTAGAGCCACGATTACGGATAGTGATTGTGGCTTTATTATATTATTGGCATGTTAGAAGGTTTCTAAAATATAAATTGATGAATTTTAAATCATGATTCGTGTAAAGATTCACGGCTTAAACGAATTAAGTTAACGTAGAACGGAATAATGAGTAGTTAATAAATTACTTATAAAGCATGTGCTTATATATGGTGTCGATATTTTTGCTCTTGAGTGTAGGTGTTCTTGTTTTATAAATGCCAAGAGTACAGGTTGTGATTGATAAATTGATCTTGATACCAGAACCAGATCAATTGCATACGTTTTGTATTGACTCACTAGAGTAATTGCTCAAAATTGAATCGTTACAAATATAAGGTTGTCTTATATTTGGTTTGTCATTTAATCATAAGAAGAAAGATACGATGAAAAAATTGACTATTCTACTTAGCGCAATATTGCCTTTTACTGTTACGGCGGCAACAGAAACCGTCGTTGTTCCTGAATCGATTACTGCGGCACAAGTCAGTGGCGTTCAAGGTAAAGAAACCTATACCTATGTGCGTTGTTGGTACCGCACCAGTAATTCACATGACGACTCTGCTTCTGATTGGGAGTGGGCGAAGAATTCCGAAGGTAACTACCTAAAAGTTGATGGATATTGGTGGTCGTCGACCTCTTTTAAAAACCTGTTTTATACCGATACACCTCAAGAACTAATTAAGCAACGCTGTAGCGAAACGTTAGGCATGGACAGAGAAAATGTCGATATGACCTATTTTGCGGCAGATAATCGTTTTTCATATAACCATTCGATATGGACCAATGATGCGGTGATGCAACCAAATCAGATTAATCGCATGGTTGCTTTTGGAGATAGCCTCTCTGATACCGGTAATATCTTTAATGCTGCCCAGTGGCGTTTCCCCAATCCGAACTCGTGGTTCTTGGGCCATTTCTCTAATGGTTTTGTATGGACGGAATACATTGC
Organism: Vibrio cortegadensis; assembly: GCF_024347395.1. Classification (NCBI taxonomy): domain Bacteria; kingdom Pseudomonadati; phylum Pseudomonadota; class Gammaproteobacteria; order Vibrionales; family Vibrionaceae; genus Vibrio; species Vibrio cortegadensis. The sequence goes on along the minus strand of NZ_AP025473.1, from coordinate 134,574 downwards.
GAACGCAAAAAACTTGCCCCTCTACAATTGGGCGGTAGGTGGTGCTGCAGGGACCAATCAGTATGTTGCTTTGACTGGTGTTTATGATCAAGTGACGTCATACCTTACTTATATGAAGATGGCAAAGAACTATAACCCAGAAAATACTCTATTTACTTTAGAGTTTGGCCTCAATGACTTTATGAATTACAACCGTGAGGTTGGAGACGTAAAAGCGGATTATAGCAGCGCACTTGTTCGCTTGACCGATGCTGGGGCAAAAAATATTTTATTGATGACTCTGCCTGATGCAACAAAAGCACCGCAATTTAAGTATTCAACGACAGAAGAGGTTACTAAAGTTCGTGCAAAAATAATCGCTTTTAATAGTTTCATTCAAGAGCAAGCGGCTTACTATATTCTGCAAGGGTATAATGTGACGCTGTATGATACATACACACTGTTTGAAGAGTTGACGGGTAATCCGACTCAGCATGGCTTTGCAAATGCTAGTGACGCCTGTTTGAATATTAATCGAAGCTCTTCTATTGATTATTTACTGAGTCATAGCCTAACGAATGATTGTGCGGCAAATGGTTCTGATAAATATGTATTTTGGGGGGTTACGCACCCAACTACGGCAGCGCATAGATACATAGCTGATCAAATGCTAGCGAAGGGATTAGATCGATTTAATTTCTAATCTTTACTCTATTGCCAGTATCGCAGTTTAGATTTTGACCTCTTTTCTAGTGATTATGGATGTAAGCGATCTAGTTTTTAAATTAGGTCGCTTTTTTATTGGGTCTAGCCGGACATTATCTTCTCTATAGTTCACAATAAAATACGTCAGTAATGGTAAGAGGGAATGACCGTTATATTTGTGCCTTGAATTCACCAATGCTTTTCCACCTTGAGGGATAATCGAAATCAAATGGATGAACTACAATGATGACAACGGTTTTAGAGCAAAAGTGATTCAGCTCACACTATGGTTTTTTAGTAAATGTAAGCCATATAGCGAATGATTTTTGTCCCCCTACGAAAAAGTGACTCTAAAGTTACTATTCATAATAACTAGGAAGGAATTGGATAATGTCTTCAGCATTTTACCAACAGATTCAAAATCAAATTGAAGAAGTGAAAAATGATGGTTTATACAAATCAGAACGTATCATCACTTCAGCACAAAAAGCGTCAGTTTCTATCTCAACAGGCCAAGAAGTACTGAACTTTTGTGCTAATAACTACCTTGGTTTAGCTAACCACCCAGCCCTCATCGAAGCAGCAAAAGGCGGCATGGATGAGCACGGTTTCGGTATGGCTTCTGTTCGCTTTATCTGTGGTACTCAAGACTCACATAAAGTGCTAGAAGAAAAACTGTCTACTTTCCTAGGCAAAGAAGACACGATCCTATACACATCTTGTTTTGATGCTAACGCGGGTCTATTTGAGACTATTTTAGGCAAAGAAGATGCAATCATCTCAGATGCACTAAACCACGCTTCTATCATTGATGGCGTTCGTCTTTGTAAAGCGATGCGTTTCCGTTACGCGAACAACAACATGGAAGAACTTGAAGCGCAATTAATTGCAGCAAAAGAAGCGGGTGCTCGCCATACACTTATCGTAACTGATGGTGTGTTCTCTATGGACGGTGTGGTTGCGAACCTTCCAGCTATCTGTGACCTAGCGGATAAATACGAAGCACTTGTGATGGTAGATGACTCTCACGCAGTTGGCTTCATGGGCGAAAATGGCGCGGGTACTCACGAACACCACGACGTTATCGACCGTATCGATATCATTACTGGTACGCTAGGAAAAGCAATGGGTGGCGCATCAGGAGGTTACACATCAGGTAAGAAAGAGGTGATCGACTGGCTACGTCAGCGTTCTCGTCCGTACCTATTCTCAAACTCTGTTGCTCCTGCAATTGTTTCTGCTTCAATTCGTGTGCTTGATCTGCTTGCTGAATCTGGCGACCTACGCACTCAACTGTGGGAAAATTCTGCACACTTCCGTACTCGTATGGAAGCGGCTGGTTTCACTATGGGCGGTGCTGATCACGCTATCATTCCAATTATGTTAGGTGACGCAAAATTAGCAGCTGAATTCGCAGAGCGTGCGTTAGAAAAAGATATCTACGTTGTCGCGTTCTCTTTCCCTGTTGTGCCAAAAGGCCAAGCTCGTATTCGTACACAAATGTCGGCTGCTCATACTCGTGAACAGTTAGATCGTGCCATTGATGCCTTTATCCAAGTAGGTAAAGACATGGAGATCATCGCTTAATCAGGCGAGAGGAATAATTATGAAAATTAAAGCACTATCAAAACTAAAGCCTGAAGAAGGCATTTGGATGACCGAGGTTGAGAAACCTGAAATGGGTCATAATGATATTCTTATCCGTATTAAGAAAACGGCAATTTGTGGTACTGACGTACATATTTACAACTGGGATGAATGGTCACAAAAGACGATTCCTGTACCTATGGTTGTGGGTCATGAATACGTAGGTGAAGTGGTCGGCATTGGCCAAGAAGTTCGCGGTTTCGAAATTGGTGATCGTGTATCTGGCGAAGGTCATATTACATGTGGTCACTGCCGTAACTGCCGTGGCGGTCGTACTCACCTTTGTCGTAATACTACGGGTGTTGGTGTGAACCGTACTGGTGCGTTCTCTGAATTCCTTGTGATCCCTGCATTCAATGCATTTAAGATCCCGGCTGAAATTTCAGATGATCTAGCGTCTATCTTTGACCCGTTTGGTAACGCAGTACACACTGCATTGTCATTCGATTTGGTTGGTGAAGATGTGCTGATCACTGGCGCTGGCCCAATTGGTATCATGGCAGCAGCGGTTGCGAAACACGCAGGTGCTCGCCATGTGGTGATCACAGATGTGAACGAATACCGCTTAGAGTTGGCTCAAAAAATGGGTGTCACTCGCGCAGTAAACGTTATGAACGAAAAACTTGAAGATGTGATGGCTGATCTAGGCATGACGGAAGGTTTTGATGTTGGTATGGAAATGTCAGGTAACCCATCTGCATTTAACAGCATGCTGACGAACATGAATCACGGCGGTAAGATTGCGTTGCTAGGTATTCCACCATCAGATATGTGCATCGATTGGAACCAAGTGATTTTCAAAGGCTTGGTGATCAAAGGCATTTACGGTCGTGAAATGTTCGAAACGTGGTACAAAATGGCTTCTTTGATTCAATCTGGCCTAGATCTAACACCAATCATCACGCACCACTTCAAGGTTGATGACTTCCAAAAAGGCTTTGACGCTATGCGTAGCGGGCTTTCAGGCAAGGTTATCCTTGATTGGGAATAGATGATTTCCAGTTCTAAATAGTAAAAGGCGACAGGTAAAACTGTCGCCTTTTTTGCGTTTTAACCGAGGAAAACTGACTGAAAATGACAAGTGCCGCCACTTTGCCGCCACTAATTTTCAAGAGGGTTAAGGTGAACAGCTTGTATTAAATGTTCCGGTGCAAAGTGAGCATAGGCCATCGTTTGTTCAATTTTAGTGTGACCAAGAATACGTTGTAAAACCAAAATATCACCTTTGTTCATCATGAAATGCGAGGCAAATGTATGTCGTAGTACATGTGTTGCTTGCCCACTTGGTACATGCCCTGGCAAAGCCTTCTTAATGTAACGCCATGCATCCTTATAGCTTGTATCAAATATTTCATGACCGCTTACAGCAATGTCTAAAATCTCTTGATGTAGAGAAGAGGAAATAGGCACACTTCGATTTTTCTTACCTTTTGTTTCCGCGTAGGTCAGTTTGAATTCAGTGACCTGTGATCGAGTAAGCGTTAGCGCTTCGCTGATACGAGCGCCAGTTGCCAAACAAATCTTGGCAATCACGATAAGTTGAGGTATCGAAACTTTGATGACTCGGTTGAAACTTGCTAGGTTCGTGAAGAAATCGTTGATTTGCGGCTTAGTGAGGTAAGCTAAGTTCTTCTCGGTTGTCTTTATAGGGTCGATAGCTTCAAGTGGGTTGGGATACTTCCATTGATTATATTTAATCAGCTTCTTGAACATCCCGCTCAGGTAAACTAGTTCAAGGTTGTGTGTTGTTGGAGAAACTTCAATACTCTTATCTTTACCGCGATAGGGCACTCGCGTTGCCCGGTAGTTTAAGTAATCTTGCTCTTTAAGGTGGGATGCAATTGGATTACCGAGTTCCTCAATAGTTTTAGCGATTAAGTCACGCGCTTGTTTTCCTGATTTAAGCGTATGGCCATGCGTAGTCCACCAAGTCTCCAGAAGTTCACTCATTCTACGATGATCAGGCTTATCACCTAGCCACGGCTTATCATCTATCTGCTTCATTGTATAAAGTTCAAACGCGGTCGCTTCACCTTTCGTAGCAAAGCGTTTACGAATGCGCTTACCTTCACGCCCTTGCGGGTAGCATTCGCAAAGCCATGGTTTCTTGTGGTCGTCTTTTTGCTTACGGATAGACATTATGCTTGTTGTGTTATACTGTTTGTGTATACAGTATCCTGATTGGTTGTTTATTCCAATGTTTGTTTTTTATATTGATAAACAACATATCTAGGAGGTTAATTTTTGCAGTTTAATTCTCATATTTGAATAAGGTGTAAAGGCATCAAAATGTAACGTTTAACTGATGATAACTGAGGGCGTATGATGAAATTTATTTTCATATGATAGGTGCTCAAAAGAAATGATTCGTACTGATGTTGGCTCCATAGATGGTGATAAATGGGAAAGGTTGATCCAGTCTGTATTTAAGAAAAAATATGACACCTATCAAGACATGGTGGCTTCCCCTGGTGATTTAGGGATTGAAGGCTTTGTTCTTGATGAAGGAATCATGATTCAGTGCTACTGCCCAGATGAAGAGTACAGTGCAGGAATTCTTCATGAAAAGCAGCGTGACAAAATCACGACTGATATTAAAAAGCTCGTTAAAAATGAAGATGACTTGATCAAACATATTGGAGATTGCCAAGTTTCTCAATGGTTATTCATTACTCCTCGTATTGGTAAGCATGATATCTATGCTCATGCTAGAAAAAAAGAAGAGGAAGTGAAAGCACAAGGATTGGCGTTTATAGCTGATGACTTTCAGATTCTAGTGAAAGATTTAGATTATTTTGTTCAGGATATTAGACAGCAACAGGTTGTCAATGGCGAGCAACTTTGTTTTACAAGTGCGATCGGTGAAGTTATCACAGAGCCCGAGCTAACGACCAAGTATGATGAAAATATCAATGATAAAAACCAGGTTCGCAGTATCGTTAAAGAGGTATATAACCCTGCTGTCCATCACCGTTTTAATGAAATTACCAAACAGCAATATCTCGAAGGATACGATATTTTAAGGCGTATCTTCAATCAATCTCCTGAATTATATGAACGCATAGCTAAACTTGTAAACAATTTTGAAGATGAGGTGGAGGTCATGTCGATGACATGGGAAGAAAGTCCTCAAAAATTGGTTTCCTTAGTCGAAGGTAAATTAATTGGCCGATTCGAGAAGGAACCACATATTTCAACTATCGAGCATGAAGATTTAATGTCGATTACTAAACACATGGTATCGAGATGGATAGCAGAATGCCCAATGAGGATTGAGTAGTGAGCAAATTATTATTTAACCGGAAAAGGTCTGCTGTCATCCCGGAACTAAGGCCTATGTATAAGGTTGGAAAGTTACTTCTCATTTTAAAGCTTTGTTGTAGTGGTGGGAAAGCTAGTTTATTAAAGTTACACCTGTTTAACTGGGCAATGCTAGATCCACAACGATTGAAAGCCTTACAACTGTCAGCTGAGAAAAAAGAACTATTACTAGGTATTTGGGGGATAGACCCATCGCTTAATATGGCTTTGAGTTATGCAACCTCTGAAGGGTTACTTGCGAGAACAAACAATGGTGCATATCAGTTAACCGCTAAATCTGAAAACTTTATATCAGGTACCAAACTGGTTGAGTTGTTTGATCCAGAAGCTGGAGAGCTAAAATTGATAGCAAAAAAAATAACAGAAAAAATGGTAACTCAAGCCGCGAAAAGGTGGGTAGATGAAGTTTAATCAATTATTTGTAACGTTATCCGCTACAGACAATCAGGATTATGGGTATCGAATCCCATTCAGTGCAGGGCTTAACATCATTCGTGGTGATAACTCTTCAGGAAAAAGTACGTTTGTAAACTCTCTGATTTATGCCCTTGGTATGGAAGAAATTATTGGTTCTAAGGGAAGTGCAGCGCTACCGTATGCATTAAAAGATAGGTTTGACTTAGATGGAACGGAGAAAAGAGTTGTTAGCTCTACTGTTTATCTAGAATTAGAAAACAAGCGTGGTCAAGTCATAACTCTAAAGCGAGCAATTAAATCTGAAGATAAAGATACAAAACTGATTCAGATTATCGAAGGTGCTTATTTAACGGATCAATCATTATCTAACTTAAGAAGCCAATATACGTTCTTGCATGATGGCGGCTCTGCCCAAGATGCACAGCGAGGTTTTTTTGCTTATTTAGAGCAATTTTTAGGGTTAGAACTGCCTAGCTTATCGGATAATAAGGGTAAAGAAACAAAGTTGTACTTACAGTCTGTGTTCTCTGCTTTGCTTGTTGAACAAAAGCGGGGTTGGACTGATTATATCGCTAACATTCCATATTACGGTGTTAGTGGTATGAGAGAGAAAGTAGCAAGCTTTCTACTTGATCTTGATAGTTTTAGAAATACGAAAAAGCTTAATGAGCTTCAATCTCAACGAGCAAGAGTGATGAGTGAATGGTCAGAGTTTGCGACAGAAATAAAAATTTCAGTAGAAAATAAAGATTTATCAGTTTCTGGAATTAGTAAGGCGCCATCTGTAGATTTTGACCCTAAGCTAGTGGTAATCGGTGAGAGAGTTGGCGCGGAAGTAAAACCCTTTGATCAGGTAAAAGCAGACATCAGACAAGAAATATACGATGTTGCTCAAAACGAGAAATCTCAACTTGCAGATGATTCTCCAGACTTAGTTGCTAAAATTGAATCAGTTCGAGATAGAATTGATGAACTGTTACTCATGCAAAGTATGTGTGGAAGTCAAATCAAAATAAATGAATCTCAACTTGGGCAATATGTTGAAAGTCTAGAGAGTATTGATAAAGATTTAAAGGGGAATAAATTAACCAGAAAGCTTGTTAAATTCGGTATGGATGAATCTGAATTGGACTTTGCTAAGGGCAAATGCCATACCTGCCTGAACCCTATTGATGATATTTTGATATCACCAGATAGTGTAGCGATGCCGATGTCACTTGAAGAAAATATTACACATTTAGATAATCAAAGGAAAATGACTAAATCTTTATTGGACGGTCTAGCAAAAAATATAGAACGAGATAAAGGTCAGCTCATTACCATTAATCGAGAAGTTGTTAAGTTTAGATCCGAATTGCTTTCATTAAAGCGAGATATTAAATCTACAAACAATATCAAAGAAGCTGATATTCGAAAGAAAATTGTTATAGAAAACCGTCAAGCTGATCTTAAAAAACTTGAAGAAAAAGTTAAAGACCATATTGCAGCACTGGCTACTTTAGCCAAGCAATATAAGAAACTAAATGGTGATATTACGGTCTTGTCTAAGCATAGTTTTACTAGAGGTGACTGGGACAAGATAAACATGTTTTCTTCAGAATTTAAGTTACTAGCTTCCAAGTTTGGTTATCGTAGTGCTGAAGTTGACCAGATTGAAGTAAAAGCAGGAACGCTTCTGCCATATCTAGAAGATTTGGAACTTAGAGAGAAGCTAGAAACACCGTCAGAGGTTAAGAAAAGAGAAAATACGAGTACAACAGATATTAAGTCTGATTCGTCTGCAAGTGACTTTGTAAGGCTTATCTGGTCATATCTTATAGCTCTATATAAAACCTCGTCAACTGAAAGCGGAAATCATCCAGGGCTTATTCTATTTGATGAACCAGCTCAGCACTCAATGAGTACCAAAAGCGTTAATCAAATGCTTGATACTTTAGCAAATACACATGGTTTACAAAGTATTGTTGCGGCATCATTTGATGAAAACGAAGAAACCTTCAGTTCATCTGTTGCTGGGCTAAATGAAGGTAGCTTTAAACTCGTTCGTTTGCCTAGTAAAGTGATATGTAAACTTGACGCTGATTTCACTCAAAGCTAAGTGATGGCTGGGGACATTAGTAATAAAAAAGGCATCAATATGATGCCTTTTTTATTAGTTTCTGAGCTTATCTAACTTACCATATAGCACTTCAAATTCTCGAAAAGAACCACGCTCTTCTAATTGTTCTTCTCTAGCGATAATTAGTGGTGCATAAGCTATATAAGAGTCAGTAATCATTTTTCCAGCAAGTTTATTGAGTACTTTAAGATCATATATATCTAAATTAATACCAGTTGCAAGCCGTTCAAAAGCATTTAATCCTTTGCTGATATGTTCAATGTTAGGTGAGTTTAAATGAGTGAGTGCAATATCTCTGGTCCATTCTCCCTGATGGATTGATGTAAGGCTTTGCCTTGCTTCTATAAGGCTTGGCTGAACTGCTTCCCAATAATCAAGAGTTTTGATTCGCTTTTCTCTACGGGTTGTTTGCACATAAGTAACAGAACTTACAATGAATGCGACACCTGCGATAATCGATGCTGAAATGGTTGCGATGTCTGCGGCTGAAACTGAAGTTTCCATTGTTACTCCTATTTTGGTTTACGCCCAAACCGCTGTGAAACAGTCTTTGTTTGCCCATTGAGTGACTTGGCAATACCCACCGCTTCCTTCATATCACGGATGAAATCAGGGACATTTGACGTATCGGTTTTACCATTGTGAAAGCTAAAGAAGTTCTTGGCTAAATCTTGTTTAACCTCGGTGCGCTCTTTATCTGGTAAATCTGAAAGGTATCCTCGAATTGTGAGTAATTGCGTACCTCTCTGGCGATATAAGTTCTCTTTTGCTCGATGAACCGCAGATTCTTTAAGCATGTAGACTGCGGGTGAACTGATCAGAAGTACAGTCATGAACCGTATAGTGAATGCCTCAAGTGTTAGGTCACTAAGTGATTTTGGAGGTGTATCATTCCAAAGTGCTAACCCAAGGTATTCACTGAATAACAAAACAAGCACAAGGATTGAGCAATACATTGCAATTAGCCCACGGGTTCTTAATTCATTTGCAGTTTTTTCTTCCGCGTTAGCTTGAGTGATGGTTACGTCGGCGTCTTTCGCTAAGCCTACTTTCTCGAGTAGCTTATCCATATCAATACGCTTGGTTTCAAAAGCTTGTACTTCTGTATCAATACGCTTGTTAATTGCACCGATGTTTTGTGTGACTTTTTCATCAATTGAAGATAGAGCACTAGATTGAGCTTTCTGGAGCGCCATCATTCCATTTGATGAAGCATTATCAATTGAGTTTACAATTTCATTCCTAGTCTCTTGTGTAAACAGTTTGAGATCTGATTTTTGTATTGAGATCAGATCTTCTATTTCTTGTTGGGATTCACCAACTTTTTTTGTTAAATCTGTAGCTATGGCTTCTGCTTTTTGAATTCGAACTTGGATTCGATTTGTTGACTCTTCTTCAAGAATTTGGAAAAGCTCACTGATGTCAGAACGATGGTTTTTACTTTGATTTTCAGCTTTGTTAACAATTTGCTTAATATTATCTTCTGCACGACTTGCTCGGATATCTAATTCGTCACGAACCGATTGTAAAATAGAACGAATATTTTCATTTCCATCATCAACTCTGTTCTGGATAGCTCGCTGAGCTTCTTCGAATAAACGTTGACTCCTTTCCATCACTCGTTGCTCTAATTCAGAATCTAAATTAGCTAAATGCTGTTGAGCCATTTTGAGCTCATTAAGTGTGGTTTGTAGTGAAATTTCAGCCTGTTCTATTTTTTTTTGTTGTTCATCTGTCTGTGGATCGATGTTCTGAGTTCTAGTGTGTTCAATTGCTTTTTGTAGATCAGCTTTTAAGTTGGCTACCGCTAGGTTAACTACACTGTTACTGTCTTCTCGTTGGTTTTGAAATGAACCTAAAGCATTAAATAAGTTTTTCGCTATTGTACGGTGTATTTGATAACCATCGCCCTCATTTAAAGAATCTTCGAAGTTAGTCAGATTGTTTTTTAGTCTTGCGTTACTTTCGATAAGCAGTTCTTGAGACAACACTTTTTTTACAAAATTAACAGAAGAAACAAGTCGTTCAAATAGTTCTGGAGTTATCGGATATCTCAACTTTCCATTTCCATTCGCCATCACACCTTCTCCAAAACAACAGCTACACGCCCAACAACCTTAATGTCATCTTCAGATACTTCCATCGTGCTGTCACCAAATGCGATTGCCAGTTTATTCGGCAAGCGTTGAATTTGGTTGATAGATAATCGACCATCAATATCAATCAAGTATTCACCACTCACCGCATCGTTCTGAGACTGATCCACCAAGTAACGCGCTTGGTTAGTTTCAACTTCAATCGTTGCCAGTTCGTTTAAATCCCACCCATTAAAGATGCGCTTTGCATAAGGCATATCACCTGTAGGAAGTAGCTTGCCATTTGATAGGCAGTAGCTTTTCAAAATTACTATACCGTGCTGTAAATTCGAGCCATCAGCTACATCTTGAGTCTGAGTTTGCGGTAATGCAGGAATTTTGGAGCGATTTGGTAGCTTTGCACGTTCTTCTTCTGAAAGTGCAAGTTCTTCGATTGGTACTCCAAACTTCAAATGAAGTCTTACCATTAGCTCGTGAGAGGTTCGATTGTGCAGATTCCAGGTGCTGAATGTTTGTTTGGGTACATTTAGTAACTCAGCTAACTCTAAGAAAGTCTTACACTTTGTAATGTGCTTAAGGTTGTCGGTAAATTCTGAGCCCTTTAGATATTCAAAAGGCAGTACCTGATCTCTTTTCATCAAATTACCAATGGTTTTATCGCCTTAAACTTCAATTCGCTATTACAAATATCCAAATGGCGATCAATAATCTTTCTCGAACTCAGATTAACCGCCGACCAAAGCTGCATGAATCTGAATCCAAATGAACTAACGAGAGAGAATACCACTATGCTGACAATCAGCCCAGTCATACCCGCTCCATTCGTGACATATGAAGAGTATTCACGCGTCACAGGTTTACCCATGGGAACCATTAAAGACTATGTATCTAAAGGGAAAATCATTGTCAAAGAAAAAGAGCAGACCAAAGGTAAGCCATTTGTGAACATGGTTGCCATGTATGAAATTGCTGTACGTGAAGCAACCAAAAAGCTGGGTTGATTTGTGCGCATTTTTTCTTTGATTCCCACTAGAAACCATTGCCCTGTTTGGCTTTCGGTGATTGCGTGGGTAGTCATTTGTATACCTCCGTTCCTATAGAGATTGTTAATCATGGATGAACAAGTCGCTATGTGCGTATTACGTGAGCGCAAACAAAAGGCATTTGACGAAGTATGCCATGCGTTTCGAGCTACTGAGAATATGACGAACATTGCAAACCAAGCAGGCATGAGCCCAACAATGCTGCGCAATAAGTTGAATCCAGAACAGCCGCATGTGCTTAGCCCTGTTGAGCTTTTATTGATAACGAAAGCCAGTGGCAACCACACGCTAATCAATAGCCTTTTGCTTGACCTCGGAGTGGTAACGGTAGGGTTTAACCCTGAAGGAAGTGAAGAACAAACATTAGCAGCCAGAGCACTTGCCGCAAATGTTCATTCAGGAGATTTAGCGCAACAAGCGTTAGACCTAGGCGGTAGCACTCGCCTTACTCGTACTCATAAGCAGAGCCTTATTAAAACAGCACAAAGTGGAATTACCAACCTTGTGCACCTTATTACCGATTTAGAAAATCGCACAACTGGCGTAACCCCATTTTTAACAATGGGTGTGGATTTCATCGCCAACGGTGCGCCCATTCCAGGCTTAAGTTAGAGGAATTACCTATGTCAGTTGCCATTCAAACTTTAGATAACCCATGCCATCAGCCTTGCCCTGATATGCCGTTTCACTCTTTAACCAGAGAGCAAAAAGAACGTGGTTTAACTTTTTTACAGCGCACTCGTAACGAGCTGCGTGATCGTCAATTAGCTTCACTACGAAAAACTAGATCTCAGTTACTAGCTCAAGAAAAAGCAAGTAGCAGTATTACTGAGCAAATTCGTCTATCGAAACAGATTCGAAAGATTGAATTAGAGGCCAATAGCGTGAAGGAGCGCTGGTCTTAACCACCCGATTTACTAAGCCAACCTAGCCATTGGGCATTTTGCCCGTATCCCTCTTAATTTCTTAACCGATTGAGGGAGGGATTTTTTTATCCAAAATTTGAGGATTTGAGTATGAGTAGTCTCGAAATGCACCTTCTTGAACAGTCTACCGAGCTGATCTTAGAACGCTTTAAATTAAGTAGCACAGAGCAGCAACACGAATTGTTATGCCACTTGGACGCCATTGCAAAGAAACAGCAACCACTTGAAACACATCGTCCACAGTCAGAAGTGTTGGCAGATATTAAAGAAGCAATGGAATGTGAACGCGCCCGTTTCTTCTTTGGTCATTCATTCCCTAGCTGGTACCGCAGTGGTCACATCAAGCAAGTATCACAGCTTCATCATTGGGCAAACTTAGATATGAGCAATCGTCGTCTATTTCTTGAAATGTTGGCACTGCGCGATTTAGGCCATTTTGATGATGAAGAGTTGCACCAGTTCGAACAGTACTGTTTGTCTGTTGTGGGAGAGTCGGCATGAGCATCATCACCGTATTCCGCAAAGACTTAGAGCATGGCCTTCGTGGTGAAGGTTTTACTACTCGCAAAATTGAACAGTTTATTCGTGTATTCAAAACGGTCGAATCGAGCCAGGGCGAAATGCTTGAGCTTGATTCCATTCGCGCCATGTTGGTGAACGTAAATGGCACTGAACAAGGTTTATGCCTAGAAGATTTCATCACCGCTTGGTGGGTTTTCTGGGTAGTGGTTTACAGCCAATCTTCTGATGACCAATCAATGGAACTTCAAGCTTTAGGCGCAATCCGCGCACTCTTCTTTGTTTCTGCTTGCACAAAAAGCACTAGCCAAAACGCAACCATGCAAATGTGGTGGCGCGACTATGAGCCGGAACATGGCTACCCAACGTTGGAGGCATGCTGATGCTGAACTATGTAGCAGTAGCTTTAAACAGCGGTGGTGGTGTGGTTCGTGATGCTGAAACGTCTGAGGCTATGAATGTGCAGTTAGGTGAGTTCGACTCACCAGAGAATGCCATTGATTCAGCGTGTGAAACATTCAACTGCAAGCACGTAATGAATGGAGTGATCATTAAGGGCAACAACACTGGTGGTCATATGGTTTTGGATACGCAGGAGTTTAGTGAGTTATGACTCATCAATATGAATACCAAGGTGTTCGCGGTTTAAGTGCGATTTCTAAAGCTTTCAATATCTCTTACTCAACATTGCTTAAGCGGATTCAAAGAGGTTTAAGTATTGAAGAAGCCGTTAGCAAGCCTCGTTTCTATCAAGATAATCAATGCATTCACGTTTATAACGGTGTGAATGGAATTAAGGCGATCGCTGAATTGACAGGTATTTCAAAAGCGACGATTTATGCTCGAATGAAGCAAGGTAATACATTGAAAGAAGCGGTTGAAGGAACAAAGCAACCAACTGCCTTGAAAATGGCTGCGATTAGAAAGAACCAGGTTGGTGTTCGTAAACCTGATCTTATGTCACCTAATTGGGCTTTGGCGCTGGGGATATCAATCTAGTGTCAACCTACTACCAACCAGTTAAGCCACTGAGGTTTGAATATAAAGTCCCTTCATCACCTATTGATGAAGGGCTTGTTTGCGTTCCCCATAGTTACCAACCTAAAGAATTCGAACCAGATGATATGAATTTTATTGAGCGTGATTTGTACCTGCTCAACCCCTCTGATCATCAATGGCGAACAGACAATAAGTTCTTTAGTGATTTGCCCCTTTACCTAATGAAGTATTTTGCAAAACGATACAAGCTGACATTTCAGCAGAAAGGTCGTGACGCTGCGAATGTTTTTCTGCGTGAAAAGATGAAACCAGCAACCGCTCGTGTTCGCAAGGTTTTGGTGCATTACAAACAATTACCGACGACTCATAAGGTGGCTTCGCTTAGTGACGATTTTGCTGATGGAGAGCAAAACAACACTGAACAAAGCAACTTTTTCAAATCAAACGAACAAGTTAGTTTCGATTTTGAAACGCTAGAAAAGAACAGGAAACCAGTAAAAAGCCGCATCTTGGCTGAACTAGAACAAGATGAATTAAAAGAAATGGCATTTAAGCTTTCTTTAATCATCATTCGTTACCAAGCCACGCTTACTTCAAGTATTGAATGCGACACAGAAGAAGGCGAAAGCATGGCGGCGCTAATGGTTTACAGACAGTGTGCCAACTTGATAGACGACTTCGGAATTAAAGCACCAGGTACGGGTAAGAAGCTAAAGCCAGATAACATTTTTCAGTTCATTTCAAAAATGCGCTGTGATAAGTGGTGGCTTGGTCGCTTGGTTAAATCTCGCAAAATTATGCGTGAACACTTAGCTATCGCAATGGGCCAAGTGTCTTCAAAAGCTTCGCCTTATGCTTCATGGGACTGCATTCGAGAACATAAAGAACAACAAAAGCGTAACTGGGAAGCGATTCAAAATATGAGCCTGTTTGATGAAGAAACAGGTGAAGAAGCTGATCTTGCCGATATGGTTTTGAAAAGCGTGTCTAACCCAGCTATTCGTCGCCATGAATTAATGGTGCGGTGCCGTGGTTGTGAAGACATTGCCGCATCACTTGGTTTGCAAGGTTTGTTCTTAACGTTGACCACTCCTGCTCAATTTCATAACAGCTACAAGAAAGGTGGCTTCATTGACCATTGGAACGGTGCAAGCCCACGTGATGCACAAGCGTACTTAAATAATGTATGGCAGCGTATTCGCGCCAAGCTTGGTCGTGAAGAGATCCGTTGGTTTGGCGTTCGCGTAGCTGAACCTCACCATGACGGCACACCACACTGGCACTTACTTCTTTGGGTTAAGCCAGAAGAAGTGCTGCGTGTTACCGACATTTTCATTCGTTACGCTGTTAAAGCCGACATGACTGAGTTGCTACCGAAAAAGCAATGGCCGTCTGTTGATAGCTTCGTTAGAACAAACACAACAGAAAACCCATTCAAGGTTTACTCAAAAGTGTATGCGAATAACTTCCCTGTGAAGGTGAAACGCAATTGCCCAGAAGTGTTGATCCCAGACTCAGCGCAGCGCTTTCCTATTGCTGAAAAAACGCTAACCACTTTAAACGTGGATTATTCAGCCCGTTGCGATGTTGGTTTTATCGACCCAGAGCAAGGCACAGCAACAGGCTACATTGCCAAATACATTTCTAAGAACATCGACGGTTTCAAAATGGACGATGAAGTGTCCGACGAGACTGGCAAGCCAGTAAAAGACATGGCGAAAAACGTGAGTGCTTGGAAAAGCCGTTGGAACATTCGCCAATTCCAATTCTTTGGTGGTGCTCCGGTTACGACATATCGAGAACTACGCCGTTTTGCTAGCCAAAACAAAAAAGCCTTTATGGAATATGTGTTCATGCAAGAGCGTGGTGATCTGCAGGCTATTTACGGCATGTTGAATCGTCACATCTATGGCCCTGTAAAACCAGCCACCGCACTGACTAATGCAGAACTTGTTGAGTTTATCGCGGCTAATTATGAATCACGTATCAATACCAAAGCGGCAAGCGTAGCGGGTACGTTAAAAGCTGCCGACCATGGTAACTGGCAAGGTTACGTTATGGGGCAGGGTGGTCCATTCGTTAAGCGTGACGATTTATTGATCACAAATTCATACAAAGTCCTTCCGTTTGCTTCACCGCATGGGGAGGACGTTCGCAAAATTGAGGGCTTTCAAACACCGGAAGAGGTGGTTAAAACTCGCATTAAAACTTGGACGATTAAAAAGAAAACAAAAGAAGATGAAAACGTTGAAGCGGGGGCTTCTGCTCTTGATCTTGATCTTGCTCTTCCTGACAGCTCTGCTGTCTCTCGGAGTTCTGTCAATAACTGTACGCACCCACAGAAAGTACAGATTAGCGATCAGCTTAAGCGGCTATTAGAACCTTACTCAATTAATGGAGGTTTACCTCCAAACATTGATGAAGATGCACTAACCGCGCTGCTAAAAGGCAGTTCAATTCGTATCGATGATGAAACCAGTATAAGAATTCGCCCTGCGGAGGTGAATGAGTACGGCAAGAAACGTCCAGCGCAGCTAGTAGAGAAGTACGAACCCAAGCCAGATTTAAGTTGGTTAGATGATTTCGAGGCTAAACCACCTGAACCTCTAACCGGAGAAGATGAAGATCATGAATATGAGCAGCCAGATTTATCAGAGTTCAGCACCAGTAATCGGCAACGTAAATCATGGGCGGCGTATCGGAGCATTATTGCTACAGAAGAATGGCCGTTGGCGTAAGTGGCAGTGATGGCACTATTAAGTTAAATATAAGATGCGTGAAACATGTCAAAAAACACTTGTAGATTGCTGTATGAATATACAGTATTATTTCTGTGTCGTTGGTAGGGGTATTTGTATGTCTGATAAAAAAGAACTGTTTCAACAATCACTTGAGGTCATTATTGATGGCATGTCGATGAGTGATGCTCGTGAAGGTAGCGCACAGGTAGGGTGCTACTTAGTGGGACTGTTAATAGCAGACAATAAAGGTGAATTAGACGCAGATAAAATAAAGGCCATTCAATCGATAATTGGAATGGCCGCAGAAGCAGAAAGCCCAGCTTTTCATTTATAGCATCGATAGCTGTTGTTGGAGCTCTTGCCGCTGTTCTGGCGGTAGGGCTTTGACTAGGCTAAACGCTAATTGAGAAGTTGTTTTAGCTGAAGGGCTAAGGGTACGACTAAAGCTAAGGTTCATCACAAAGGTGTGGCCACATTCGGGGTCACTACAACTACAATATAAGTCGCTATAACTCGCTGAAATACGGTTTGATTTTTGTATGCGACTTTTCTCGCCACACTCGGGGCAAACTACTCTCATATGACACCATGAACCTATTTGACTGACAGGTTCATAGTACTAAATTATGGTGTGTTTTTATACTGCGTAATATGTGTAGAGCTTTTACTCAGTAAATGTGTAGAAAAAACCACCATATTTCTAGTGAAAAGTGGTCAATTGTATCACTTTGACACTAAATTGATGTTTATCTAACAAGTAATCGATTACTTTGTGATCGATTGGTGAGGGTAACGGTTTTCGTTCTCATTATATGATTTTTAAGGTAGGTATTACGCCGTTAGTCATGGCGTTAATGAATGTGGAGACATTAATGAGTATTAAAGATTTAAGTGTAGTAAAGAAAATTTGGTTGAGTTATTTAGCCGTTTTTTTGGTCTTTTCAGTTGTTGCTGTAGTAATGATGTCGAGTTTATTATCTCTGAATAAAAATACAGCGATGTTAACCGATAAAAGTTTGCCGTCGGTGGCATTGCTTAAAGGCATTCAAGTTGATATTACAAAAGTTCGTAAAGATGAATTTTCGCTTCTGCCAAATGCAAAGCATCCCAAGATTGCGGAATGGATAGAGGGGCTTGAGCAGTGGAGGAAAAATGTTCAACAAGGTATTTTGTCGTATGAAGCTCTAGCGCTGAGTGAACAAGAAAAGCGTTCTTTTAAAGTATTTAAAGACACATGGAATAGTTATATTTCCGAAACGCAGCAATATAATTCTTTACTTGCGCAAGGTGATGCAGAAAAAGCCAATGAAATTGTTTTATCTAGTTTTGCGACATATGCAAAAGCTCTTAATAGTTTAGACGATACGCTTAGCTTAAATGATGAGCTTATAAGTAAGATAAAAGCGGAAGTACAAAGTGAATCTCAGTCGACTCAACTTACTGCTGCTGTTGGTTCATTAGTCATTATTTGTATGATAATTCTTTCATCAGTTCTTTTATCTCGAGTAATTTGTAAACCGGTTAATCGAGCATTGTGGTTTGCTTCTCAGATAGCTAAAGGTCAGTTGAATAATACAATTGATGAAAAAGAGTTAACTAAAGATGAACTTGGAACTTTGCTTAAAGAGTTAGTATTAATGCAGAACAACTTGCATTCTTTAGTATCAGAAGTTAGTGATTCAACAATTCAATTAACAGCTGCAGTGGAAGAGGTGAGTGCAATATCAGCTCAAACGGCTTCAGGAATGCAAAATCAACAATTAGAGTTGAGTTCTGTTGCATCAGCTATGACAGAAATGCAGGCTGCAGTTAACGAGGTGGCACAGAATACAGAAAGTGGAGCAACCTCAGCAAACTCAGCAACTGAAGTTGCAAAGCACGGAACCGAGATTTTAAATAAAACAATCCAAGAAATCGATAAGGTCACTAAAACAATACAAAATACAGATGAATTAGCGAGTGATCTAGAAAATAGTTCAAGTAGCATCAATGTGGTTGTTGATGTTATTCGTGGTATTGCGGAACAGACGAACCTATTAGCACTGAATGCTGCAATAGAAGCAGCCAGAGCTGGAGAGCAAGGGCGAGGCTTTGCTGTGGTAGCTGATGAAGTTCGTTCTCTGGCTCAGCGAACGCAAGAGTCTACAACTCAAATTGTCGATATTGTTGAAGATTTACAAGAGAAAACTATCAAGATGGGAGAGGCAAGCCGGGAGTGTCAGAGTGGTATCGCTACATGTGTTGACCAGGTGAATGAGGCTGGAGAACAAATTGATATGATCGAACATTCGGTAGAGAACATTGCGCAGATGAGTACTCATATTGCAACAGCTTGTAGTGAGCAAAACTCAGTATCGGAAGAGTTGAATCGAAGCGTTGAACATATTAATTCGGCATCCTCAGAAATGGCAGAAGGTACTTCACAAACCGCTATAGCGTGTCAAGAAATCAGTAGCCTAGCGCATAATCTTCAATCGAGGATGGGAGCGTTCAAGTTATAGGTATTACAGCAATACTGTTTAATTAAGAGTTATAAAAACGCCTGCATTTCTCTGCAGGCGTTTTTTGTTTATGGTAATGAATGACAACGTCACGGAAAGCACGCTTGCGTGACGGAAAACGCACTCCTCCTCCCCACCTGCGACGTTTTTGATCTCATTTTTTCGCAATTTTATTTCAGCGAAATTAAGCCACCTCATAAAAGCATCAACATGCCGCGAGCCCTTTAGGAATAAAGGGGCTTGCAGAGAATTATCCCCTCTGAGAATGGCTTTAATTAGGGCTAACAAAATTGCGAAGAGTGCAAAAAATTGCAATAAATTGAAATTCTGATGATCACAAAAGATCTCTTTGCTTTCGTAACTTGTTGATTTTATGTATTATTTGTATTTTGCGTCAGATTTTCGAATGATCTCTTTCTGTTTTTAATGATCATTTCAGATGTGCGTCAGCCCTTATAGGGTAAGGGCTGACGGGAATTGAAAGGCTAAAACAAAATTGCAAAACGTTTCACGGTATCATTGAGGGTATTACGTGGCCTCATTGTCTAAATCGAATTCAAAATGAAGGTTCTTTGGCACTTCTGGGTCGTTATTCACCGCATCCATGAACATTTGGCAAGCGGGTATCACTTCGTTTTTGCTGTAGACATAATCAAACTTAATCGGGTCGCCACGAGTACCACCATTTGGGATGATCGCGGCCAGTTCCACAGGGAACCGATGCCCGGTGATCACTTCTTGCGCTGTTACATTCTTAATCTTCTCGTATTCATCTTTGGTGGCAATGTCCCCAACAGGGATAAGTTGAATCCCTTTCTCATTGCCTCCTGGGATATTAATAAACATCGAGCGAAAGTTTCCCACACCACGGCTTGAGGCCATCTTGGTTTTTAAATCATCTTCATCTTCTTTGCTCAAGTTTGGGTCGGTCGCGTAAAAGATAAAGCCCATATGCAGACCGTTCTTGTAGTAACGGCGGCGGAACGTGGTGGAATCTTGGCTCAATAGCGCTGATTGAACGCACCCTAAATAATCGGGGCCACCATAAACTTGCTGAACTGGGTCATATTGCTTAATGAATATGATGTCTTTTTGTTTGTAAGTACGCTGCTTATTCTCCCGCTCAAGAAAAGCAAAATCGCCGTTTTTACGTTTGCGAATGTACATAGTAGGAACAGGCCAAAGCCCAACGACTTTGCCTAAATAATTACGCAGCTTAAGCAGGGCGGTATCACCAAACTCTAAATAATCATGAACGGCGGCTTGTACTTGTTGCTTTTGCATTCCACCTTTTACAAAGCGACCTGAAATCATATTGCGGCGCGCCATTAAAATGGATCCATGGTAAGCATTGGCTCGGGTCAGCTTATTTAATCCCGTCCTATCGAGTGGTGGCTCCCAGTAATCATCCTGGTCATTGTAGAAAAGTTCGTTGTAATCGTAGTTGGTAAAGTCTCTATCCATCACTTCAGGTGAGCCAAAACTAAACATGATGCTTTCTTCATGGTTTGATTCTTTGGCTAACGTGTCTTGTATGGATAGGTCGGTTGTTTGCTCAGTCATTAAGTTGTCTGCCAAGTTGATTTGCGTTTTTCAGAATGGTCTAGAGGTTCATTGATGCAAGCGTGAGAAATCGCCCAAAAGGCATCAGCGTGACCCGTTAACTCGCTGCGCTCTGCTTTGAAAGTCATGTTATTTCCGCTGTTAGTTGTGGCGCGTTTAATAGCCATGAACGCCATGGCAATATCTTTGTGCTCGGCATCAAACTGGATGCGGTTAGCTTCAACCACATCAATCATTTTCATCACTAAGCGGTTCTTACTTTCATTGCTGTATTGAATGGCCACGGTTTCTCGTGGGTGCTTCTTCTTGATCAAGTCAAAAACACCGGCACCAATGCCCGTGGTATCGATGCCTAAGTAACTGACGTTGTAACGTTCGAATACCTTTGAGACTTGCTGCGCTTGGTATTGGAAATTCAAACCACGCCAATAATGTTTTTCAAGAATGCGAAACTTCTCGATGGCAACAATCGGTGGAGCCACGACCACCAGGCAAGCATTGTCACGGGTTCGACTTGGGTCATAACCAAGCCATACCTCACGGCCTGAAAAGGGGTCTTTGTCTCTTGGGTTAAAATCTTGCCATCGACTGATATCCACCATGGCTTTTTCAAGTGCTGAGAATTTGAAGACGGAAGTGGCGCCATCGACAAATACACACATGAACAGGTTTTCAAAGTCGTCCTTGCTGTATTCATCACGCAGCTCGTCAATATCGAAAAGTTCACAACCGCCAGCTGCTGCATCTTCGATGGTCACGACATAGCGCCACTGTTTGTCTGGGCAAAGCCTGCCGTTATCTCGGTATTCATCAAATGATGGAAATTCAATGTTGGTGCGAGTATCACGACCTTTACGCCATTGGTCACCCGTCCAAAAAGTATAAGCCTGATGAGTTTTAGCGGAAGGCGTCGAGAAGTAAGTTTTGCGCCAGTTTTTGTGCGTGGCCATGGCCGAGGCAAGTTTGTTCAGCTCATCGAACTTGGGGATCCAGAAGTACTCATCCACATAAACATGGCCATGGTAACTCTGCGCGGTTTTTGAATTGGTCGATAGAAAACGCAGCTCAGCGCCGTTCGATAAGATGATCGGGTTGCCGGTTAATTCTATCCCTAGAAACTCAGCCGCAATCGCAATAATGTAACTGCGAAAGACTTCGGCTTGAGCGCGAGAAGCAGAAAGAAAAATCTGGTTATCGCCAGTTAAAATGGCGTTCTCTAGCGCTTCACCACTGAAGTAGTAAGTCGCCCCAATCTGACGGGATTTGAGGATATTACGAATACGTTGATGCAAGTTGTCACGCATCGTGAGTTGGTATTCAAAGAGCGAGTCATGCCAGGACTTAAAGTTTTCTTCACTCAGCTCAGAGATATTATTTTTGCCTTTCTTCTTTTTCTTATCGTCTGATTGAGTCGTGCGTGAAGATTTGCCGTTTGATTTTGATTTCGGCTTAGAAGACGAGGGTGGCTGTTGTGTGTTGGAATGCTCAGTGTTTTGCTTTTCTTGAGAGCGGAATTTCTTAAGGTGTACGTGATGCTTGATAAGTCTATCAAGCATATCGAGCTGGCCTTTGGTTGGGCTTTCCAGCTCTAACAAGGTTTCAATTCTACGCGCTATCGACTCATCAATAGTTTGCTCGCGCAGCATGTCACGCCATCCGTATTTGTCAGCCCAGTGATAAAGAATACGGGTGCTGTTCAAACCTAATTCGGAAGCGATTTCTTTGGGTGTCCAAGCCTTTAAATAAAGCGCTCGGGCCGCGTGTCGTGTTTCGGGAGTATATGCCATGAGCCAATCATACGCGCAGGCAACCCCCTAAATTGCATAGCAAAATTCGGATGCGTTCGGATATAGCCTGTATCCGAATTGGTCGGAATTGAAGTGGCTGAAAGCACCGATTCAAAGGCGTATTGTTTGAGTCCAGAAACACCAAACTGACTAAATAACACTAGGTAAAAGACTCAAATGGCAAAGACCAGCGATTGGAAAATTGTAGCGACAGAAGGCCCAACGGTTGATGGTCGCAAAATCACTCGTGAATGGTTAGTCGACATGGCTAAGCACTATTCAATGACTGAATACACCGCGATGGTCTGGCCGGAACACAAACGTTTTTCGGGTTACGGAAACAACTGGGGCAAAGTTACTGAAGTAAAAGCAGAAGAAGTGGACGGCAAAATGCGCTTGTTTGCCAAGCTTGAACCAAACCAATACTTATTTGAAGCCAACAAGCTTGGGCAGAAGCTATTTACCTCTATTGAGCCAAATCCAGATTATAAAGGGCAAGGAAAGTGCTACCTCATGGGTATAGCCGTGACCGATTCCCCAGCATCGTCTGGCACCTCAATTCTTCAGTTTTCACGACAAGAAGGCCAAACCACAGAACTCCAATGCAGCCAACTTGAAGAGCTGAACCTCGATGAGTGCTACCCAAAAACAGAACGATTCTTTGCGATGTGTAATGCCTTTTTCAATTCTGGTGATGAACAACCAGAGCCACAACCTGATCCTGAACCAGAGGAAAAAGAAGTGACAGAAGAACAACTCAAAGCCGCGCTCAAAGAGCAATTCGGCATCATGAAATCTGAGCTAAAAGATGAGTTGAAACAAGAATTCAATTTAAAGCCAGAAGTAAAACCAGAAGCCGTGCCGGTACCAGAAGAAGGCACGCAGCAATTTTCTATGGAGCAGTTCACTAGCGAACTTGGAAAACAGATCAATCCAGTGATGGAAAAAGTGAACGGCTTAGAAACTCAATTCGCAGAGCTGAAAAAAGAAGTGCCAGGCCAAAAGCCAGGTGAAGAAGGTAATGGCTCTCAAACTGTGGAGGCCATTTAATGTCCTTAACCAAATTAGCTGAAGAGTACCTAGAACATTACAGCGAAGCCGTGGCGAAATCGGCAGGTGTGAGTGATTCTTCTAAGAAGTTTTCTATTCAGCCTCCAATGGAAACCAAACTGCGTCAAGCGATCATGCTTGGAGTGGGTTTTCTATCACTGCTTACCGTATCGCCTGTCGAGCAAATCAAAGGCCAAGTGGTCGATGTGGGCACCGGTTCATTGTTAACAGGCCGTGTAAAAGGTGGCCGTTTCCGTGGCCAAGTTGGTCTTGATGGCAACACCTATGAACTGGTGAAAACCGATTCTGGCGCCGCTATTCCTTGGGAACTGATCGTTCAATGGGCTAATGCGGGTGATAAAGGTCAGTTCATTAAATTCATGAACAACGCCATTACGCAAAACTTTGGCTTGGATATGCTGAAGATTGGGTTTAACGGCACAAGCATTGCCGAAACCACCAACCCTGACAATAACCCGTTAGGGCAGGATGTGAATAAAGGCTGGCTGACGATTGCCAAAGAGAAAGCGGCTGCGCAAGTCTTACCTTCTGCAAAACTTGACCCAACAGGTGCGGCAGAAGATTCCTATAAGAATCTTGATTCGTTAACGAACGACTTAATCAATAACGTCATCCATGAAGCGCACCAAGAAGATCCTGATTTGGTGGTGATTGTGGGCCGTAACTTAGTCGCGGCTGAACAACATCGTTTACTTGAATCAGCGAATACACCAACTGAGCACAAAGCGGCTCAGTCTCTTGCGAAAACCATTGCAGGCAAAAAAGCGTACACCGCGCCATATTTCCCAGCCAATGGGTTATGGGTGACCAACTTGAAGAACTTACAAATCCTTCAGCAAAAAGGCACTCAGCACCGTAAGTCTCGTGATGAAGAAGATCGTTCTCAACATGAAACTACGTGGTGGCGTTTTGAGGGTTATGCGATTGGTAATCTTGACAAGTTCGCGGCTATTGAAGCTGTGACCATTGTTGACCCTGCTTAGGAGTAACGCATGGCAAGTCCATTAGCGAGAGCGCGACAACGGTTGGTATCAGAAAGCAATAAGCCATCGAGTAATGTAGTCGCCAAGCCCAACAGTCTTCATCTCTTATTAGCTGAGTTAGAAACTGACTTGAAAGTGCTAAAAAACTTCAACCGCTTAGATGAAAAGGTCAGCCATAAACGTGAAGTGTTGGTGCCGAAATACCGTGAAGCGATTGAAGAGTATTTAGCCGGTGATGAGCAATTCGATAATCCGTTATTTGCTCAGATGGTGATTTGGCTCTTCGATATCGATGATCTAGAAACGGCCATTGAATGGTGTGATATCGCTATTGAACGCGGGTTTGATACGCCAGAGCGATTCAAGCGCGACTTTGCTACGTTCTGCGCCGATGAAGTACTGAAATGGTCTGAGCGAATGGCGTCATACGGTCATGCTATTGAGCCGTACTTTAATCATGTGTTTGCCAATTTAATACCGGGTGCTGATGGTGAAAAACCTAAATGGACCATCACTGAGAAACTCAGCGCCAAATGGTTCAAGTTCGCAGGGCTTTACCTTCTTCGTAATGAAAAAGGGGAGGTGCATGCAGGCTCAGTCGCTGACAGCGAAAGATTGGAGAAAGCCAAAGCCTACTTGCTTAAAGCTCAAGATGAACACCCAGCGATTGGCGTTAAAACGATGATCGACAAAATCGACCAACGACTGAGAGCGCTAGAGAGTGGCGATAATCTCTAGCTAGAAAAACGACTCCTATGCCACCGCGCCTCGACTGACGAGGAAGAACAAGTGATTTATCACCCTGTTTATTCCGTCGACTCAGTGGCTAGAGGCGCCTCGATTAAGGATATTCAATGTTTGACGGCAATCCAATCAGTGATAGCTACCAAGACACTGAAATAGAGAACGACGGTTTTTGGCCTAACTTGAACGCCGGTGATTTTGAAAAGCGTCGTGGCATTCCTGCAGATATGGATGCAGAAGCGGTGGCACTTTCTTTAGCGGCCGCAATCAGCCAAATCAACATTGCATTACAGCTAGTGAAAGCAGGCTATCAAGCCGAAGGCATCGACAAAGCGGAAAGCCTTACAGGTTTGCCCAAAGTGCTTGGCAAAAATAGCATCGTTATTTTGTATGAAAAAGCGGTGTTTGCCAGAGCGAAAGCCGACATGGTCTCTGAGTTTGCAAGCGTACAGACCAAAGAAGCAGGCGATCGCATTGCTGAAAGTGAGCGCAGTATTACTGAGCGCTTATTGGCCGAAAGTCAGCAGCATATCAGAGCCATGAATGGTAGTAGTCGTTGTGGAGTAGCGCTGTTATGACGAGTGAAGTAAAAAATCAGTATCAGGCAGGTTTCATGCTGCAAGGACTCAATCAGCATTTAAGCCAAACGACTGATGAAAGACTTCATAAGCATATTGAATGCTGGATGGAAGATGTGGGCTTAACGCTCGCACCAAAAAACCAAGGGTTAGGTTTTGATATTGGGCAGATGCAGTACACCGCCGTGTTCAGTTTTGAGCGGTTCCCATTCAAAAAGAGTAACCCTGCGGTGGTGATGGCTAACGTTCTGGCCTGGCTTGATGACCACGATGAATATCGTGAATGTTTTGATTTAGCTGAGCCGAGCTTTGATATTGAGCCTGAAAGTGATGACACCGTGATCATGACGGTAGAAGTCGAACTCATTGAACCGTTGATGCTAGTTGAGCATGAAAATGGTGAAGTGATATGGCGTGGTAAGCGGTGGACCAATGCTCCTTATGAAGTCTGGAGTGCTGAGCATATTGATGTGATCAACGCGAACAATCCAGCCAGTCCGGTGACCGCAGATGATCAAGATTAGTGTGGATAAGCAATCCCAGTTGAGCGTACTTGAATCACTTAAGGCCATGACGCTCCCACGTAAACGCAGGCAGCGGATATTACAAAACGCAGCAAAAGGGTCGGTGCAAACCTCTCGTAAAAACCAGAAAGGACAGAAAGCGCCTGATGGTAAGAAGTGGCCAAAACGAGCGGGGAAAAGCCGTAAAAAGATGCAGGTTCGATTGGCGTCACTGCTTACCGTGACGGGCAATGATGGCAACCATGCCACGATAGGTTGGCGTAAAAGTGCGACCGAAAAAGTGGCGGCGAAACAGCATTATGGTCATCGAGAGCGTCATACCCGAGCTGCAGCAATAAAGGCGCTGCGCAATGCCAAAAAATAAAAGCCGATTGGCCCAAGCGCTGAATGCGATTGAAGGTGGGAAAGGCGGAGCTAGCCGCGCTCAAGCCAAAGCATTGAAAGATGAAGGCTTTAAAGTCTTTGCACGCAGGCTTAACCCACAAGCCCCGATTGGCAAATTAAGAAAGCCAACCATGAAATGGATACAGGCTAATCTCAGCGCAGAGCAAGCCGGATTGATCTTAAGGCAGATGCGTGGGAATGCGCCAACCCAATCATGGGAAACCAAAGTACCGGCTCGACCTTTTACTCAAGTCGATAAACGTAAGGCCAGAGCGGCATTGCGTCAAGAACTGAAACACACTCGCTAATTTATACCGAAGGGGAAGCACAATGGCGTGGCCAATTATAAACGTAAATGCTCTGAACCAAATGCAGGGGCCAGTGACCGAAGTTGAGCGTCACTTCCTCTATATCGGTTTAGGTACCAAGAATGCTGGCAAGCTGTTGTCAGTCAATACTCAATCTGATTTCGATGAATTGCTTGGCGAAGACGACTCGGCGCTTAAAGCCAATGTTAACGCTGCCATGCTCAATGCTGGACAAAACTGGACCGCTGCCGTGTATGTTATGTCTGCCCCAGAGAACTGGACGGAAGCGGTGAAAACCGCGCAGAAAACACAGAGCTTTGAAGCCGTTGTGCTTACCGTACCAACAACCGATAAAGCCACAGTGACAGCCGCTCAAGCACTTTATCATGAGTTGATCGCTAAGTATGGCCGTTGGACGTTCATGATGCTGGCGCTGCCTGGTATCGATGATAAAACCCAAACATGGTCTGATTATGAAACCGCGATGGTGGCAGTCCAAGACACGATTGCCGCTGATGGCGTGATGCTTGTACCTCAGCTTTTCCCTGATGCGATTGGCAAGCTGGCAGGGCGTTTATGCAACCGCGCCGTATCCATTGCTGATACGCCGATGCGCGTCAAAACAGGACCATTGATTGGTGATGTGACGCTGCCTATCGACAGTGATGGCAAAGCATTAGGCTCCGCTACACTGCAAACCCTAGAGAAAAACCGTCTGTCTGTGATGGCGTGGTTCCCGGATTATGACGGTATCTATTGGGCGGATGGTCGAATTCTCGATGTGGAAGGGGGCGATTTTCAAGTCGTGGAGTATCGCCGCATCATCGACAAGATTGCTCGCCGCGTTCGTATCATTGCCATTGGTGATATCGGTGATCGTTCATTCAACAGCAAACCTGCCAGTACGGCTCGCGCCAAAATGCGTTATACCCGCCCGTTACGTGAAATGGCGGTCAGTACCACGATTGGGCAGTTTGTGATCCCTGGTGAAATCGAAAGTCCAACCGATGACGCGATTGCCATTACGTGGAAGAACAAAAACAGCGTAGAAATTTACCTATCTGCTAAGCCAAAAGATTGCCCTAAATCGATTTCAGCGGGCTTGATGTTAGACCTAAGTAATCCGGAGATCGCGTAATGGGAAAACGAATTTCAGGAATGAGCTTTGATATCGATATTCACGGTATTTTGGTTCACGTAGAAAAAGCCACGGTGTCGATTTCAGATGATAGCCAAGCGGCGCCAACTCGCGGCGTGCCAGATGGTTACACCGATGGCGCAGTGAGCGCGGATGTGGAATACGAGCTCGATACAAAAAACTTTAAGCTTCTTGGTGAAGGTGCGAAAGCCGCAGGCAGTTGGCGTGATATTGAGCCTCATGATTGTTTGTTCTACGCCAATACGGGCAGTGAAGAGCTCGAAATCAAAGTCCATGGCGTGAAGTTATCCATTGATAGCTTACTCGATGTCGACCCTTCTTCTGCGGATAAGTCTAAACACAAAGTGAAAGGTGCGGTGACCAGCCCTGACTTTATTCATATCGATGGTGTGCCGTATTTAAGCGGCGATGACACTCGCGACTTGATTGGTTAATAGGGGGCGAAATGGATGCACTTGATCAAGCCAGTTCGCTTGAAACCAAACAGCGACAAATGGCAATTGCTCATCACAGCGCCAATCAAAAGAAACAGGTCGAACACACGAGCGCCCAAATCTGCATTGAATGTGACACGCCTATTCCTGAGGGAAGACGCGAAGCCATAAAAGGATGTCAGCACTGCGCTCACTGCCAACATTTAATTGAACAGGGGAAGCTATGAATTTAGCAAAGCTATTTATTGAGTATGTCATTAAACCTGCACTTGACCATTTAGATATGGCGGCCGGTGGAAAAGGAAAGCTCAATTCTCAAGCGGCCATTAATCTCATCATGATGATTGTGGCTCATGAATCGGGTCAATTAACCTATGCCAAGCAAATCAAAGGTCCAGCACTGGGTTTTACTCAGATGGAACCAGACACCTATCACTGGTTAGTGCAATGGTTGGCGAAGACTCGGCCGCACTTACTGGAAGTTGCAGCGGCGTTTGTTGGCTCAGGAAAACCCGAGCAAATGGTGTTTAACCCCCAATATGCCGTCTGTATGGCACGGCTGAATTTACTGCGCTTTCCTGAATCGATACCCGAGGCGGAAGATTTGGCAGGTTTAGCGCGATACGCCAAAAAATATTGGAACACTTCGGCAGGTAAAGCAACAGAGCAAGATTACCTTGATGCATACCAAACCATGATAGGAGATAAGGCATGAACTTTCTGCTTGGCGTAATGGGCAAAAGCCTTTTGGAAGTACTGAAAGGTTTGATTCTACAGATTGCTTGGGGCGTGATTTTAGAACGCTTTGCAACGCGATGCGTGATTTGGGGATTAAACACCCTTAAAACGTTGACGACGAACGATGTGCTTCAAGAGACCGTCGATGATGTGATTACCTCACTGCAAGGTAAACGTTTGAAAGAGGTACCGGCACCCAAACAGAGGGAGTAGCGATGGCATTAGATCCTGCTTGGATGAGTGTATTGATTGCAGCCGCCACTCTGTTAACCATTTTATTGACCGCTTTAGTGACTAAATTTTTCACAGTCACTAAAGAACTGGCTGAATTTAAAACCCACGTTGCTGAAAACTACGCAACGAAAGATGAAGTCAAAGACGGGTTTGAGCGCGTAGAGCGTCAAATTGAAAATGGCTTCAACCGAATCTATGAAACCTTAAATAAAAGAGAAGTAGCATGACAAAACCAGCCATTAAAATCGCCGTAAACGGCAACGAACTGCGCTTTGAACCCACGTTAGAAGCGTTTAACAAACTCACCAATGAAACCACGCCTTTCGATAAGGTGGCACCCACGACGAACTATCTACGCCGAGTGGTGCATAAAGACGACAAAAAAGCGTTGGATGATGCTCTGAAAATCCCTGGTGCGGTCATGCAATTAGCCGGTGCGGTGAACAGTGAATTCCAAGGTGAATTGGACATCGAAGTAAAAAACTAATCCGCCACGCCAAGGCGATTGAAGACAACGGATTGGAGCAAGTGTTCGCCTTAAAAGCGCATTACTTGCCTCATGCACCGGACACTACTGAGAACTATGCTCGCGCTTTGTGGCTTGCCAAGAACCAAGCACAAATTGTGGCCAATGGCATTAATAAAGCCCTTTCTGGAGAATGATCATTAATGAATTCTGTTGATAAATTGATGATGCAAATAGGGTTGCAAGATTTTGCAACCAAGCCTTTAAAGGGCATTCAGAAAACCGTGACACAAACGGCGGATGTGAGCCGTCAGTCATGGAAGCAAATGGCCGGTGGTACCGCTGGGTTAGTGGCGTCAGGGTATGCGGTGAAACAAGCGTTTATGCCAGCAATCGAAATGGACCGAGTTCTTGGTGAAGTTAAATCCCTTGGCGTGATAGACGCCGATCTTAAAACCCTTCAACAAACTGCCCTTGGTTTTTCTGCTGAGTACGGAAAATCAGCAACAGAAGTGGTGGGCGCGGCTTATGACATAAAATCCGCGATGGGTGATATGTCGGGCGCAGACCTTGCGGGCGTGACCGAAAGTTCGGCCATTCTTGCAGCTGCCACCAAAGCCGATACAGCGACCATCACCAACTACATGGGCACCATGTATTCGGTGTTCCAGGACAAAGCTGACGCTATTGGTAAAAGTGATTGGGCGCAGCGCGTCGCAGGCATGACGGCCAAGTCAGTCGAGAAGTTTAAAACCACGGGCCAAGGCATGTCGGATGCTTTCAAAGGCATTGGTTCTCTTGCGAAAACCCACGGTATTGAAATGAAAAACCAAATGGCCATTTTGGGGATGCTGCAGGGCTCGATGTCTGGCTCGGAAGCCGGCACCAAATACAAGGCGTTCTTAACGGGCGCCGTAAAAGCTCAGGATAAATTGGGCTTAAGCTTTACCGATACCAACGGCAAGCTACTCCCGATGTACAACATCCTTGAAAGCATCAAGGGTAAGTTCGGGGAGCTTGATTCAACGGAAATCACCCAACTGAAAACCGCTTTCGGCTCAGATGAAGCCATTATGGTGGTGACTGACCTCATTGGGAAAACCAACGCCTTGCAGGGAAATATTGCAGACCTTGGTGGTTTGGCCAATCTTGATTTTGCTAAAAACATGGCTGGCGCGATGACCGACCAATGGGAGCGACTAGAGTCGAGTTGGTACGCGATACGAGCGGGGGCTTTTGGCTTAATTCTTCCTGCTATCAATAGCGTGGCAGGAGCCATGGCCGATGGCTTAACAACTCTGCTTGGTTACACTCAAGAATTTCCAATCTTAACCAGTTATGCCAGTTACCTTGCACTTGCCATCGCAGGTGGTGCTGGCGTGATGGGCGCCTACAATCTCACCATGGGCGCCAGTCGCTTGGCAATGAACGCTCTAAAAACGCCTTTATTGTTCACTAAAGTCAGCGTGCTTAGCCTGAATGGCGCGTACACCAAAGCAAAATGGTCATTGTGGGCATTTAATTACTCGATGTTAAAGCAAGGCGTCTACTCTAAAAACGCCTCACTGGCCTCCAAAGCTTATGCGGTGTCGACGTTCTTAGTCGATAAAGCGCTGATGGCGGCATCTGGTGGGATGAAAGCGTTTGGTCTGACGGCGCTGAAAAGTGCCGCCATGATGTTGGCTAACCCTATCTTTTGGATCCCTGCTGCAATAGCGGCAGTTGGAGTGGCCACGTATGCCTTGATCTCAAATTGGGATGTTATGACCAGCGCTTTGGGTGATTGGTGGGTGTTCGAGCAAATTGGACTGGGCTTTGATTTTATTACCGGGACATGGGATAGCGCCGTTGATAGCATTTTAGGTAATCCGTTTGTTCAGTACTTAATGTCTCAATTGAGTTGGATGTTTGACCGAGCATCGGGCGTATTCCAAGGGATTGCTCTTGCTGGGCAAGGCGCGTGGAATATTCTAGGTGCGGGTGTTCAACTGCTGATTTTACCATTCACAACGGCGTGGACGGTCGCAAAAAGCTTTTTCACTTTGCTCAAAGATGGCCCAACGGCTGCTATGGCCGTGCTTGGTACTATTCCAGAACAGTTCACCGCCATATGGCAACGCGCGGTTGGTGGCTTTGGTATGGTGTATGACGGCATCAGCTTGTACATCACTTCATTGCTTGATGTGTTCAAAAGTCCATTCGCACTGGTTGGGGATGGTATTGATTGGCTCATCGACAAAGTGAACCTTATCCCTGGTATTAACATCGGCACGGAGGTTGAACAGCCAACCATGCCAGAGGTGATGGCACAAAAAACGGGCTATCCGCGAGGTAATTACCAACAAGTTGCGCAGCCTTATCGCTACGGTGCCCAGTCTCCAGTGACTCAATCTGTATTACCAGAGTTAGGGCAGCCCAGCCCTGTGGTATATCAATCTCAAGTTGAGCCACTAGACAGCAGTATTCATTATCGTGCTCAGTTGCCGCAGTCCGTGCTGCCAGAAGTGCCTCAACCAAGCCCCATAGAATATAAAGCGCAGTTACAAGCGTTGAAAAATGTGCCTACGTATCAGTCGGCAGCGCAGTACAACGCTGAGTTTGCAGCAGCAACCGCGCCACAGTTGAACGGCTCAGTTAACTACGCGGCCAATATGCCAAGTATTGATCCTGATGTTATCGACATGCAAGCGCGCCGTGAAAGCATGACCAAACCTATATCGGATTACTTAAACGGTGGAACCGAGCAAGGTCAATCGGTGGCGAACTACATCACTCAGGCTGGCGGTAATGGTTACACCGATAACAGTAAGAGCATGCACACGGGCGACATCATCATCAAGCAAGAGCAGCCGTTTACTCGTGACCAACTCGACGAGTGGCAGGAGTTAATGGCCCCATGAATGAGCTTTATATTGATTTACTTGTCAGTGACGGTGGATTGGATTTTGATGCGGGTCAACAGCCGATTTATACCAGTGACAGAAACAGCATAGGACAGGATATCAAGCACGCCATTTTAGAAAGTGGCTTGCTGCGTGAATACCAAGCTGAGCGTAGTCGGATCTTACGAGCAGATGTGTTAACTCGCATTGAAATGCTGATCGAAACCGATACACGTATTGAACCAGGGACTGCTGAAGTGGAAGAGCAATCCCCTGGTTTACTTGGCATGTTTGCCGAAACTACTGAGTATGGAAACATTGAAATGGGAGTGCCGTTATGAGTATTCGCCCACAAGTCGATTTTAAAAAGATCATTACCGAGGAAGGCATTCCGACCACGGAAGAAGCCATTGCCATTGAATTGGAAAAAGAGGTGGTAGCAGCAGGCAGTAAAGTCAGTAACGACAGCCGAATGTCTCCTTTCTGGCGCTTAATCAAAGCCATTGTGATCGCGCCAACGCTGTGGCTGATGGATAATTTACTGGCCGGTCATGTGTTGCCCAATACCTTTGCGGCGACGGCGAAAGGCATCTATCTCGATTTAAAGGCGTGGGATGTCGACTTAGCACGTAAATCCGCGACCAAAACTCGTGGCGTTGTGGCCTTTTTCAAAGAGACACCAGAGAACCCCATTGTGATCCCCAAAGGGACCGTGATTGAAACGGATCGAATTGAAGACACAATTTATCGAATGGTGGTGGTCGATGAAGTACTGATTGAAGCGCATCAAGCGAGTGGACTTGTGATTTGTGAGGCCGAAAAGGCGGGCAGTGGTTATAACTTACCTGCGGGTTATTACTCAATTTTACCTGTCGGAGTGTCGGGCATTTCACACGCGATGAACCAAGCCGACTGGATAGCCACGCTCGGCTCAGACTTAGAAGACGATGAAGAACTCTCGCTGCGTATTCGTAACCAGTTCAGTGTCGTCGGTCGTTATCACATTGATGCGATTTACCGCTCAATGCTTGCCAGTGTTGCCGGCGTTCGCAGTGATCAAATCTACTTTTTACACGATGCACCAAGAGGCCCGGGCACGGCGAATGCGTATATTTTGATGGACGTTGGTATTACTCCGAGCCATTTACTAGAACAGCTTAATGTGTACGTGATGGCGCAAGGCAATCATGGTCATGGTGATGACGTGTTGTGCTTAGGGTTACCAGAAACCATGCATACCGTGAATGCGTCTATTTGGGTGAAACCCAATATCAGTGAGGCTCGCCAGGCTAGTTTGAAAACGGATGTAGAAAACATGGTTAAAGCGGCGTTTCGAGAAAGTGACAGTTATAAAAACGTGACTCGAACCTACCCGAAATCAACGTTTTCTTTTAGTAAATTGACTGAAGAAATTCATGCTGAGTTGAACGATTCACTATTAAGTGTGCGTTTTGATGAGCCTGATATTGTGAGTGAATTGGCCATTCCAAGGCTTAACCAAGTGGTGGTGAGTTATGGATGAATCACCAAAGGGGGATCCGCTTGATCATGATGCGAATACGCCGCACTTACCTGCTTCCACGGTGCCGTGGTGGATGGATGGCCGCTCAATTGCAAAAGGACTCAAAGAGCCGCATTTTCTTGCCACAGGCTTGATGAATTACTGGCAAGCGATTCGCTGTTGGCTGCTTTACCCACTGGCGCAACTTGATCCGATGACATGCAGTGAACGGCTGCTAGAGGTTTTAGCCTGGGACCGAGACATTACCCGTTTTAAAGATGAGCCCTCTTCACTGTTTCGTAAGCGAGTGAAGTTCGCGTTCGTCAATGCCAGGGACGCTGGCGAGAAGGCTGGTTTTATTCGGATTTTTCAGCGTTTGGGCGTTGGCGTGGTCGAGATTGATGAGCGCACGCCTGAAAGGGATTGGGACATCATCACCATTCGGTTGAGTGATTCACAGCTTTCAGATAACACGACGTTACTTGAACAACTGTTGATGCAATACGGGCGCACTTGCCGCCGTTATGAATATCAAATTATCAGTACCACCACTTTACAGATGACGGCGTCACCACTGGACTGGGACCACCAGTGCTGCGTGGTGAGCTTAGAGGAATAACCATGGCGCAAAGTATTATTACCAAAGCGTTTGAAACGTATAAAGCGCAGCAAGAAGCCATCGCTTCCCCTGTTGAGCTTGATGAATTTGTTTTGGCATTGGTGCCAGGGCAAGACGCGAATGCTCCCATCGACCGTGATGAAACCATGCCATCGGCGGCTCAGATTGTATATCGCTCAACGGTCACTCAGCACGGCTTTGTAGGGCCAAACTCTGTGGTCTATTCCCTTATCATGGATACGCGAGTCGGAGATTTTGAGTTTAACTGGGTAGGACTTCGCAGCAAAAGCCATAATGTCTTAGCCGCTATCATGCATATTCCGACGATTGCTAAATTCGAATCGATACCAGGCGTACAAAATGGTAATTCGGTGACGCGTTCAGTATTGATGAATTATCAAGATGCCAAGCAGGCCACCGGTATTACGGTGGGCGCCTCGACTTGGCAGATTGACTTTACTTCTCGCTTGTTTGGTATGGATGAAGCGGAGCGTTTAGCTAACATTGATGTG
This sequence comes from Vibrio cortegadensis, assembly GCF_024347395.1. NCBI lineage: Bacteria > Pseudomonadati > Pseudomonadota > Gammaproteobacteria > Vibrionales > Vibrionaceae > Vibrio > Vibrio cortegadensis. Next base: position 99,074 of record NZ_AP025473.1, on the reverse strand, counting down.
TTTGGCCACGCTGCCTTTTTAGGTGATGGTTTTAAGATCACTAAATCCGGTAGTCATTATCTGGCTAAAGCTGGTTGCGGTTATGTGGGCGGTTTGCGTTGTCACCTTGATGCGGGTATGACATTAACCAACGTCATAAACTCTAGCGGGGTGTATCTTGATGCGAGCTGGCAGGGTGGACCTCTGAGCCAGTGGCATACTCAGGTTGAGATTAAAGCCAGTAAAAGTACTTTAAGTGACTACGTTGACGGTGATGGTTATCAGCATTACGTGACGAAAATTGCCGATATCAACAGCGCGGGAGCCATTACCGACCGCCGCTATCTTGAAGGGTTTGAGCAGTACTACCAGCAATATGAAGTGAATGAACGTCTCGAAGAAAAAATAGATAAATTGTCGATTACCGATAGCGTAAGTTCTGTATCGAGAGTTTTGGTTGCTTCTGCGAAAGGGTTGAAAACAGCGTATGACAAAGGCGTTGCGGCATTAAATCGTGCCAATGCTGCGTATGACTTAGCGGCGAGTAAGTGGGTACATCGAGCAGGCACAACCGCTCAAACTGGTACGGTTCAATTATCAACATCGGTCAGTTCAGAGAGTACCACGTTAGCTTCAACACCAAGCGCGGTAAGGTCTGCATACAATAAAGCGGTGGAAGCGCTCAATAAAGCCAATGCAAAGTGGAGTTATGTTCAAGCCTCGCTCACCGTATATGGCGCCACGAAGTTGTCGAGCGCGGTGAACTCAACGAGTGAAACATTAGCCGCCACCCCAAAAGCAGTCAAAATAGCTTATGACAAAGGTGTAGCCGCCTACAACCTTGCAGCAAGCAAGATGACCCAAGCCACGGCTGATGGCCGTTATTGGAAGCGAACGGAGACAGTAACGAACTCAACCAAGCTTGATAATAAAACTTACAGCCAGCTTTACACCGCAATTCGTGCAGGCTTAAGTCCTAACACGAATACATGGCGCTCTATTTCTGATGTGGTGAATAGTAACAGTTCGGATATATCAGCAAGCTTAAGAGCCGTAAAAACGGCGTATGACAAAGGTGTATCAGCCTACAACCTTGCCGCTAGTAAAATGACCCAAGCCACGGCTGATGGCCGTTATTGGAAGCGAACGGAGACAGTAACGAACTCAACCAAGCTTGATAATAAAACTTACAGCCAGCTCTACACCGCCATTCGTCAAGGATTAAGCCCAAACACGAATACATGGCGCTCTATTTCCGATGTGGTGAACAGCACAAGTTCAGTCATCTCAGCAAGCTCAAAAGCGGTAAAAACAGCGCATGACAAAGCAGCTCTGGCCTATAACCAAGCTACGGAAGCGCTAAGTATAGCGCACAGTAAATGGACGCATCGAAGTGCAACAACGGCGCAATCTGGTACGGTGCAACTGTCCACATCGGTCAGTTCTCAAAGCGCAGCGAGAGCGGCGACTTCGAGCGCGGTTCGAATTGCTTACAACAAGGCAGTAGAAGCGTTGAATAAGGCAACTGCCCCACAAGCTGGAGTTGTTGGTTCATACGGGTTGATGCGTAGTGATATTCGCAATCTTTCATTTGGTGATACGGTTTCAGGTAGTAAGTTGCGCCCTACCGATAATAGTTCAGGTTTTTATGGGCCATACCAAACGGGAACGTGGCGTTGTATGGGTAATTGTAAGGATTCAAATATAACGAACTTCTCAACGTTGTTCGTAAGGATTGCATGATGTTAACGATAGTCGAGGCTAAAAACCCTCAATGGGTCAATGTGGAAAAAACGAGATTGGATATGGATGTTCAATTTACCGAATTTGAGGAATATGTACCGTTTTCAGCAAGTGATAATGCAGACACTGAGCATGGTTTGGCGCTCTATCAACGCGCTATTAATGGTAACTTTGGGGCTATCGCACCTTATGTCGAGCCTGTAACTGATGCTGCGGACGTTGAAACAGTTTGGCAAACCGCAGAGCTTGAAAAGGTTGAAACAATATTAAAGCCATACGCAGAAGACATGCAAATCCCTGAGCAGTATTCAGAACTTCGCAAAACCGCTAATACAGAAGAGAATTATTACAAACTGTTGATGGATAGAAAGCTCTTGGTTGAATACTTACTGCAACCAGATTTCCCTGAATGTGGCCGTCCAACGCTTTCTGGTTTATCGGTATGACTTGGCAAGTGGTCTCACACCAATGGCCTGACAGCGCTCAGGACATTCAAACTCAAAGTGAAGCGGTACTGAGCCAAGTCGCGGGCGTAATGACCGCGAGCGTCAACCGAGTGGGAGGCCTTGCTGGTAACGTCAGTTTAGAACGTCACCCACTAAGCCAATCGGCTGACGCGATACTGTCGGCACGCTCTGCGCTTGAAACACTGCTGTGCCAGGGACAAATATTGTCAGTGCATCCGTATCAGTTTCAGGTGGGGAACGCGGTTCAATCGGGGCATCATTTATCACCAGAGAGAGCGACTGAAATACTGGCGAATAAGCTTTTGGATGTGAATGACAAACATAAACCCACGGGTAAGCTTTATGCGGAAGGGTGGATGATTGCGGAAAGCTCACTGGCGAACTTTGCGAAAAGTACCAAGGCGTTGTTTGACGTGGTCAATATTCCCGAGCTTGGGATGGTGACGCGCCGGCTCGCCAAAGAACAAAGCTTACAGACGGATAAATTCACTCAGCCTAAAGCTATTATTCAGCCTCGATTTAAACCTCAATCCAATTTAACTCCTGAACCATTACGAAGCGTATTGAACTGGCAAGGGGCGCAGGTCGCGCAGCTAGAATCACTGGCGGCGGATAGGCAAAGCCCCGTCGATAAGCTCAGCCAGTTAGCGCAAAAACGAGGCTTACAACTGCAGGAGTGGCAAGCGTCCATTAATGGACTCAAACAGAGTAATGTCGAATTACTTAAGTTTGAAGCCACCGGTACTACCGAAGTGTTGGCCACCATGCTTAAACAATCGCAGCCCCCAAGTCGTGCCAATAGCTATACCTTTGCCTCACTCTTTTTAAGTCGTGAGCCTCTTACTTTTCTATCGGAGTTATTTGCATGACCCAACTTGCCCTGGATGCTGAAATTATCCCGATGAAATCTCCTCGAATTAATCTCTCGATGGAGCTGAAAGACGAAGACATGAGCGGCCAGACTTCGGGCACCGATGCCAGTGAGCAAGGTGATAAGGGGATGGTGCTTTCTGTCACCGGCTTAATTCCGTTTAAAGAGCCCAAAGTATTAAAACGGCTCATGGTGTTGTCGCGTCAAAAAGAGGATGGCAAGCGTAAAATTTATCGCATTGGTAACGAGCTCGCTAAGAGCATGACCATTCGGCAAGTGCGATTCATGGGGCGAGTGATGGCCGATGAACAAGAAAAACTCATGGCATGGAAAGTCAGCTTTCAACTGCGAGAATATCTATCGGTATCTGAAGTGAAAGAGCAGCGAGAAAGTCAAAACCCAACCCATGCAGAGGTTCAACAAACCGAGAGCACGGCAAGCGTTGAACCGAAAACCCATGCGGCGATTGCCAATCAGGCTGAGCAAACCAGGCCGACTCGATTTGAAGATGCGCTGATTCAAAAAGAGAGGCAGTTAGCATGAAGCTAGACAAACGACTTTATATCGATGGGGAACTTACCGCGCTTGCAGAAGAGCAGGTGATATTTGAATTGTCAGCCGGTGGTCGCGCCACGTTCGTCACCAAAGGGGAAGTAACAGAAAACCAGTTAGTGGAATTACATATCGGTTATCAAGGGGCGTTCAAACGCTACTTTGATGGTTTTGTTACCAAAGCGCAGCCGGCCCAAAATGGTTACACCCGTTTTATTGCTCGTGAGCGCTCAGGGTTACTGGCCGCAAGGTGGCCAATCAGCATTCAGCACGCGACCGTGAGCGAAATTATTGAACAGCTCAGTTTTGAAACGGGGCTTAAGTTCGTGTTGCCTGAACAAGAGTATGTTGTTACTCGCATTGCCAACTTCACCTCACAGGGCACGGGCTATCAGTTACTGAATAATCTCGGGCGAGCGTTCAACATTGATGACTTTGTTTGGTATCAGCAATCGGATGGCACCATTTATCTGGGAAGTTTTGAGCATAGTCGTTGGTACTCTCGCCCGATTGCGCTGGAAACGTCACTTTCAAGTAAGCAGCGAGGAGGCGACAATATGACATTGGCGGCAATGCCATCAGTCAGACCTGGGGTTATCGTTAATGGTAAACGTATCACGCAGGTGCATTTTGAAAAAAGCCAAATGACTTTGTATTGGAAACAAGGTGAAGCTGCTGAAAAACGTAAACTGCATTATCTGTTTCCAGAGCTCGCAGCAGGGCATCACTTACCGCGATTCGGGCGAGTGGAAGCGGTCACCGACCAAAGCGAGGCTGGGCATGAACACAATTCGTTTCGTCCACGTTATGCCGTTGATGTTCAGTTACTTGATGAGTATGGCCAAGTCGATGCGCTTGTTCCTATTTACAAAGCGGTGCCACTGCCAACGGTGATAGGCGGTGCAGAGCAGGGGCAGTTTTCTACGCCGAAAGAAGGCTCGATTGTTGAAATTGCGTTTGCGTATGGCCGAAATGATAAAGCTTTTATTCGGACCATCTTAGGTGATGGTTGGTCATTGCCAACATTAGAGCCGGATGAGCAGTTAACTCAACAGCGCGATGAAGTATTTTCTAGAACTGATGCTGCGGGTAATCAAAGCCAAGCGACAGACCAAAAAAGGCATACTCAATCCTTTGAAGCACTGCAGCAAGCCGATCGCTATCTAGGCGAGTTTGGGAAGCATGAAATCATCACAACTCAGCACAGCAAAGAGAACATCGGTGGCCAAAAGCTCATTGAAACGTTAGGCACATTTGAAGTGATGGCGGGTGATGATGTCACGCTAGGCTCACTGGCGAATTTGCATCTCATCAATGGTGGCAATCAAACTCAAATTATTGGGCTGCTCAGAGATATCGTGATTGGACTCGATGACAAACTCAAAGTGATGGGGAATCGAATTATCAACGTAGAGAAAGACATTGAAGCGAGCGCCAAGAACATGCGTTACACCGCAGACCTTATCACCATGAACGGCGGCAAAGGCGTAGTACAGGGTGATTGTATTTGCGCGTTCACTGGTAAACCACACTCAGATTTATCATCAACCGTTAAGGCTGGTAAGTAATGGCATTAAACAAAACATCACTGAAAAAAAAAATAGAAAAAGAGCTGCAAGCACAAGGCATTGTGATCACAGGTGAACATGCCCAAGCGAGTAAGTTTGCGATCGCGATAGCCAATGCGGTGGTAGATGAGATCACGCAGAATGCACAAGTGGCGGTGACGGGGGGAAGTTCAAAGGGGAGCTACAAAGTAATGTAAACATGGATTTGTTTCAGTTTAGTAGTTTATATGCTTCTGTTTATACGGGATAAAGAAGAGAGTCTAATCATGGAAAGAAACAACTACTGGCCTCTTCCCATGTAATGTTAACGTCTGTTAGCTAACCATTTTTTAATGTCAGAGATATATGTTCCAGCTTCTGAAACAGCTTGAACTAACTGTGCTCTAGTTATTTTTAGTGTATTGGTCCAATAGACAACTTCATGCTCTTGGCTTAGGCTTACTCGCTGAGCATCAAGAGGCCGTGTAATATCTAAATTATCAGGCATTATAATTCCTTACATCTGTTCCGCACATGCCAATCATATGCGTGTTGTTGTATTTTGCTCCTAGTTGCCTGAAGATTAAACATAAATTTACATTATTTGAAATGTTGCATGAATGATTGTTCGTAGCGTGTGTTTTTTTGTAAATTATCAATAGCCTTCATTACAAGGCATGCTTCGCAAAATGGCGATATAAATAAATTCTGTCGCCACTTTGCCGCCACTGCTCTTTAATGCTGCTCTTAAGTTTATGTTTTTTAATGATTAATTATATTGTTGTATTTAATGGCTTCTTTGATTCAATCTGGCCTAGATCTAACACCAATCATCACGCACCACTTCAAGGTTGATGACTTCCAAAAAGGCTTTGACGCTATGCGTAGCGGGCTTTCAGGTAAAGTTATCCTTGATTGGGAATAGATTGAACTGATAAAAATCTACTGGATAGGGTGAACAGTATTTACAAAATATGCCTCAGTTTGCTCGATCTCTAATAGCGAAATACTAAGAAAATCGCGACCTTTTGGGTTGCGATTTTTTATTTTTACCTACGATTCAATTATCTATACTTTAACTCCCCAAAATTGTTCCTCAGCATTATCTTTTGTAGTCGCAAATAGATCTTGTAGCCATGTTTTATCTCCTCCTGAAATCTTCTCTTGAACGACAAAGGCACTATGAATGGTGTGTGATTTGATGGTTGCCAGACGGTATGGCGAGTGCTGCCCCCCTTGTTGTGAGAGTATTTTTTCTGGGTTTGTGGTGAGATATTGGCTTAAAGTCAGAGTTAATTGTAGCGGGTCTTGCAAAGAAGCAATTCGGTAGAGGTAGCCATTGTCGACTTTCTGTTTCACCCAATAATCACATTCAGTGAGATCCACAGTTTGTTTACTGATAAACAGGGCTTCACATCGATAATGCCAAGGTTTGATGTTGACAGGAGTATGTTTAAACTCTGGCTGTCCAGAATCGAGATCGGCGTTAGGTAGAATAAGATCGCAAGGCTTACTGTTTTTAGCCGTGGTGTTATTCCAGTGAATTGGCATGAATAGTTGTTTAGGAGCAACAGTCGAGGATATTTCGACGCGTGCTTGAATTTGATTGTGATCGTTGTAAATCGTTGCGATGTCGTAAGGCTTGAGATTATGTCGATTAGCCGTTTCAGGATGAATCATGACATATGGCTCGGGCGAGTGTTCAGATAGACGAGCGGATAGGCCAGTACGGCTCATCGTGTGCCAATGATCTCGCGATCTTCCGCTGTTTAGAATGAGTGGATGCTCAGCATTAAGGTGGCTGAGTGGCGATGCGTGTGTCGTGGCAATGAATTGCGCTTTTTTATTCGGTGTGAAAAATTGATGGTCACTAAACATACGTTGGTGGATGATGTGATCTTGTTTTTTCAGCACTGGCCACTGTTGTGGAGTAAGCGCGTTGTATTCCTGCGTATCCAGATCCACTAAACCAGACAATGTCAGACCTCTATTGTCTCCTTTTGTGTTATCAACCGCCGTTAAACGCGCATACTCTTTAAAGACTTCGCCCTCATGCAGGTAATCAAATGCTTTGGCAAACCCCATTTTTTTTGCGACTTGGCTTATGATCCACCAATCAGGTCTTGCGAGTCCGGGGCTAGGAAAAAGACGGCGTTGTCTTGAAATTCGACGCTCTGAGTTTGTGACTGTACCTGATTTTTCACTCCAGCCTTGCGCGGGTAAAATCACGTCCGCGAACCTTGTAGTTTCGGTATCTGCAATGCAATCTGAAACGACGACAAATGGGCATGCCTCAAGTGCAGATTCAATTTTTTTACTGTTGGGCAAGCTAACCACTGGGTTAGTTGCCATTATCCAAATTGCTTTTATTTTCCCTGCTTCCATTGCATCAAAGAGATCTATTGCTTTTAAGCCCGGTTGAGTCGCAAGATTATCTGTTTGCCAAAAGTCACTGATGATTTGGTGATGGTTAGGGTCGTTAAATTCCATATGTGCCGCAAGCGTGTTGGCAAGCCCTCCGACTTCTCTTCCGCCCATCGCATTCGGTTGGCCAGTGATAGAAAAAGGTCCGCAGCCTTTTTTACCTATTTTTCCTGTTGCAAGGTGACAGTTTAAAATGCTGCTCACTTTGTCAGAGCCTTGGGAAGATTGATTGACGCCTTGCGAATAGACAGTGATGACTTTCTCTGAATTCGAAAAAAGATGGTAGAAGTTCTCGATCACAGAGGAGGCTAGCCCCGTTAGTTGTGAAAGGTCTTTGTGTTGCAGTGCCGACTCCAGAGCATGCTCAAATCCGTCGGTATGCTGGTTAATATATTCGAGATCGAGTTTATTGTGCTGATAAAGATAGCTCAATAAGCCATTAAACAGCGCGACATCCGATCCTGATTGTATTGGAAGGTGTAGATCGGCAAGCTCACACGTAGCTGTACTTCTTGGATCAATCACGACGATTTTTAACTGCGGATTATTCTGTTTGGCGCTGCGAAGTCGCTGAAATAGAACCGGATGGCACCAAGCAAGATTAGAACCAGTAATGATGACCAACTCTGCATGTTCAAGATCATCGTAACAAATCGGAACGGTATCGGAACCGAATGCCCGTTTGTGACCCACAACGCTAGAAGCCATACATAAGCGAGAATTGCTGTCGATGTTGCCACTACCAATGAACCCTTTCATCAATTTGTTGGCCACGTAATAGTCTTCCGTGAGTAGCTGGCCAGAAACATAGAAAGCGACAGAATCGGCACCAAATTCAGTTATGGCTTGCTGAAATTTGTCGGCAATCAGTTGAGTTGCTTCGCTCCAGTCCATATCAACAGCAGTGCGTGACGGGTTTGAGCTTTTTGAATTTGAGCTAAGATCTGCACCATCATTCGAGCTCTTTGTGTCAAAGCGAGTGGGGAAAAGTAATCGTCCATCAGTAATTACCGTATCGCCTAAAGCTACTCCTTTAGTGCACAGTTTTCCATAGTTTGATGGGTGCTGCTTATCACCTCGAATATCGAGCAGACCATCCGTATTTGGTCTCGCTTCAACTCCACAGCCGACTCCACAATATGCGCATGTTGTTTTAACCCATCCATCGTTAATCATCATTAAACGTACCTCATCCTAATTGAGCGTTTTAAAGGCTATTTGTTTGTAGAGCAAAAAACGAGCCATTTATAGTGTTGGGTTTTAGTGTTTGAAATTAGGTTTTTATACATTTAAAAACAAAGGCTTAACTGTGTGGTTGAGGTTTTTATTTGTGGTAAGGAGATACGAATTTAGATAAAAGTTGTTTCTCGCACTGTTTTGGTGACTATTTGCACCAAAGCGATTAAAAAGAGAGCATTTACATTCTGTTTAGTGTTGCTTTTCTTGTCATAGGTATTAATGAACTTTATTTAACTAATTGTTTTAAATTAATTTTGTACCTTTATTTTACGAAGGTTTTGGTGGTTGGCACTCTCTTTGCTCTATGAGAAATACAAAGAAATATCAGTTTTGCAATTTAACGCAACATGAAGACAGCTTAATTTTAAAGGATTTAAATATGAGCGAGTTCAATCTAGATAGACGAAAAACGCCAAATGAAAGCACGAAGAAGCAGAGAATTGTAGTCGTCGGCAATGGAATGGTCGGACACAAGTTCATAGAGACAATTATCGCTGCTGATTCGGAGCAATTTGATGTAATTACGTTCAGCGAAGAGTCGCGATTGGCGTATGACCGAGTGCAGTTAACCGCTTATTTTAACGGTAAAAGTGCTGACGATTTGGCATTAACCGATGAAACGTATTATCAGGAAAATGGAGTTAGCTTTGTCCTCAATGACAAAGTTGTTTCACTGGATACGGCCCATAACCAAGTGATCACAGCCAGTGGGCGAGTGGAGCATTATGACAAGTTGATACTCGCGACAGGGTCATTTCCTTTTGTTCCTCCTATCCCCGGCAATGACCAATCGCACAGCCATGTTTATCGAACCCTTGATGATTTGGACGCAATCGAACGTTCAAGTAAAGAGAGCAAAAGTGGGGTGGTGATAGGCGGCGGATTGCTAGGGCTGGAAGCTGCAAATGCAGTGAAAAACTTAGGCTTGGAAACCCATGTTGTGGAATTTGCACCACGGTTGATGGCGGTACAACTGGATGAGGGCGGCGGGGCCCTGTTACGCCGTAAAATTGAAGATTTAGAGGTGAAAGTTCATACCCAAAAGGCGACCAGTGAAATTGTGGCTGGGGATACGTCTCGCTATCGAATGAACTTTGCCGATGGAACGCATTTGGAAACCGATATGATCGTTTTTTCAGCAGGTATTCGACCGCAAGATGAGCTGGCAAAAACGTCTGGAATTAGGATTGGTGAACGTGGCGGCATTGTGATTGATGATGACTGTCAAACCAATCTGAAGAATGTGTATGCGATCGGTGAGTGTGCGCTGTGGGAACAAAAAATATTTGGTTTAGTGGCTCCGGGTTATCAAATGGCAAAAGTGGCTGCGGCACATATTCTGTCTGACGGCAGTGATGATCTTAAATTTACTGGCGCGGATATGAGTACCAAGCTCAAGTTGCTAGGGGTTGATGTCGCGAGTATTGGCGAAGTGCATGGTCAAACCGAAGGGGCACAATCTTACACGTATCATGATGAGATCGAACAGGTTTACAAGCGGTTAATTGTGTCTGCTGATGGGTCTGAAATTGTCGGTGCAGTCTTAGTTGGTGATGCCGATGCTTACGGCACACTGCTTCAACTGAAACAAAATAATATGCCGTTACCTGCAAACCCAGCGGTTCTGATTTTACCTAATGTCGCGGATGACTCTTCGACAGGCATTGGGGTCGAGGCATTGCCAGACTCGGCGGTGATTTGCTCATGTTTCGATGTGACGAAAGGAGACATCAAGCAGGCCGTTTCTGCTGGTTGTACCACTATGGCAGCACTGAAAGAGACGACCAACGCGTCAACCGGTTGCGGGGGATGTGCGGCATTAGCCAAACAGGTATTAGACTGCGAATTGAGCAATCTTGGCGTCGAAGTAAACAACAATATTTGTGAGCATTTTGCCTATTCTCGACAAGAGTTGAGTGACATTATTCGAGTTAACCAAATCAAGAGTTTCGATATTTTGCTTGAGTCCCACGGTTCGGGGCTGGGTTGTGCAACTTGTAAGCCGACCGTGGGTTCCATTCTAGCCTCTTATTGGAATGATTATGTTTTAGAAGATAAGCACCTTGAACTTCAAGACACCAACGATATTTACCTTGGGAACATGCAAAAAGACGGAACCTACTCTGTGGTACCTCGTATTGCTGGTGGTGAAATCACCCCAGACAAGCTGATCGTATTGGGCGAGGTGGCAAAAGAGTTCGATCTATATACCAAGATCACGGGTGGGCAGCGAGTGGATCTTTTTGGCGCACAGCTGAATGAACTGCCAATCATCTGGAAAAAGCTGGTGGATGCGGGCTTTGAGACAGGCCACGCCTACGGAAAATCAGTCCGAACGGTGAAGTCATGTGTTGGCAGTACGTGGTGTCGATATGGCGTTGCCGATAGTGTTGGTTTCGCGATTGATATAGAGAATCGATACAAAGGTTTACGTTCCCCTCATAAGCTTAAATTTGCTGTTTCTGGTTGCACTCGTGAATGCGCAGAGGCTCAGTCAAAAGACATTGGTCTTATCGCGACCGATAAAGGTTGGAATCTCTATGTGTGTGGTAATGGTGGGATGCGCCCACGTCATGCGGATCTCTTTGCCATCGATTTAGATGAAAAGACACTGATCCAATATGTCGATCGGATTCTCATGTTCTATATCCGTACCGCTGATCGTCTTCAACGCACATCTGTGTGGCTCGAAAACCTAGAAGGTGGTTTGGAATACCTCAAGCAAGTTGTGATTGAGGACAAATTGAATGTGGCGGCCGATCTGGAAAAAGAGATGGCAGCAAATATTGGCAAATATCAATGTGAGTGGAAAACGACCATTGAGAGCCCTGAGAAGCTAAAGCGTTTCCAGCACTTTATTAACAGTGAAGAGGTGGATGACAACTTGAAGTTTGTAACTCAGCGTCAACAAAGGTTTCCGACTATCGGTCACCAATCCAACTCTGAACATCAAGCCAGTTCCGAACATAAACTCAATGCTGAACACAAACCCAATTCAGCTTTAGAGAAAAGGATTGATGTTGTAGAGGTGTGATCGCTAGGTCGTCACCATCACCATCACAATCACAAAAATGAAATTGAGATAAGTAGAAACAAAATTCAAGTCGATTAGGAGAAGGTTATGGATAACTGGCTAACGGTATGTACCACCCAAGATTTAGTGCCGCATACGGGGATATGCGCCAAGGTTGAAGAGTCGCAAGTCGCTATTTTCTATTGTAGGCGTAGTGATGAGTTGTATGCACTCTCAAATTATGACCCAATCGGAAGGGCAAACGTCATGTCACGTGGGATCATGGGTTCCATCCAAGGTGAGCCTTGTGTTGCGTCACCGCTTTACAAGCAGCACTTTAATTTGAATACAGGAATATGTTTAGAAGATCCTCAACACAAGTTGGAACGATTTGAAGTTCGAGTGGTGGGTGAAAACGTTCAAATTCAATTGCTGATGGCAGCTTAATACAGGAAGAAATGGCTATGGAAAGTACAACATTTTCGCTGATGAAGTTCACTGGCAAGATGAAGATATTACATTTGAGTTGGATGGCATTTTTTATCACTTTTGTCGTGTGGTTTAACTTTGCTCCGCTACTGCAAATGGTAAAAACGTCACTTGGGTTGAGTAATGAGGAGATTAAAACCTTACTGATTTTGAACGTCGCCCTGACGATTCCTGCACGAGTCGTCGTGGGGATGCTCACCGATAAATATGGCCCTAGGCTGGTGTACTCCACGCTGTTGGCCGTCTGCTCGATTCCCTGTTTTATGTTCGCTTTGGCAGACTCTTTTATTCAAGCGGCGATTGCTCGATTTCTATTAGGGTTTATAGGTGCCGGCTTTGTGATAGGGATTCGTCTGGTTTCAGAGTGGTTTCCTCATCATGAGTTAGGGACAGCAGAAGGTATATATGGAGGCTGGGGTAATTTTGGTTCGGCGGCAGCGGCATTTACTCTGCCAACGGTAGCATTGATCTTTGGTGGGGAAGAAGGGTGGCGTTATGCCATTGGAATCACAGGTGTAATGAGCTTAGTGTTCTCATATGTTTTCTACGCCAATGTCACAGACACCCCAAAAGGGTCGACTTACTTCAGGCCTAAACATTTAACGGCGATGGAAGTGACATCAAAAGGGGACTTTTTCTTCTTATTAGTGATGAAAATTCCTATGTATGCTGCTCTTGCCCTGTTGGCGTGGAAGTTGTCACCAAGTGGGATTGGGATGATATCGGCGGTGTACGTGGATTCTATCTACATTGGATTAATCGCCTTGTATTGCTACGAAGTTTCTCAGGTTTGGAAGGTAAATAAGTCGATATTCACTACGCCCGTACCTGAAGTTCACCAGTATAAATTTAAGCAAGTGGCCGTATTGAACATCCTTTATTTTGCAACGTTTGGTTCTGAATTGGCTGTTGTATCCATGCTTCCTCTGTTCTTTCTCGATACCTTTGAATTAACCCCGGTTATGGCTGGTCTGGTTGCCTCTGCATACGCCTTTATGAACCTGATGTCTCGCCCTGGTGGAGGTTGGATTTCGGATAAGTTTGGCCGAAAACCGACACTATTGATCCTCACTGCTGGATTGGCTGTTGGTTATTTCTTGATGGGACAAGTTAACAGCGAATGGCCATTGTGGTTGGCCGTTGTTGCGGCAATGGCATGTTCGTTTTTTGTTCAAGCAGGAGAAGGGGCGGTATTTGCAACGGTTCCACTGATTAAGCGCCGTATGACCGGACAAATTGCAGGCATGACCGGAGCCTACGGAAATGTAGGGGCGGTAGTCTATCTCACTGTTCTCTCTTTTGTGGATTATCAAACCTTCTTCTTTGTGATAGCCGGAACCGCGGTTGTGGGGTTTGCGACCCTAATGCTCATGGAAGAGCCTAGTGGCCAAATTGCCGAGGTCAATGAAGATGGAAGCGTAACCTTGATTAACGTTTCGCATTAATGGTGGTGGCGAAAGCTCTGTGTTTAGGGCTTTCGCTTTTTCAACTGAAAAGTGATGGCAAAGCATTTGGAGAGATAATCAATGGACGGTTTATTGCCAGACTCAAATCGTACACTCTTGCTCACTTATGGTGGATGCTCGCTGCAAGGTCGTAGAGATGAGAATCAAGATGCTTTTTTGGTTAAGTATCCAAGCAGTAGAACTGAGCTCTATTTTAAAGGCAGCATTGCTTGTATTGCTGATGGTGTGAGCTGTAGCGAGCAAGGGCAGAAAGCTAGCCATACTAGCGTGATGCAATTTTCGAATGATTACTATGCGACGCCAGATAGTTGGAGTGTGAAGCGATCGGTAACGAAAGTATTAACAGCGCTCAATACATGGCTTTTTACACAAAGTGAGCGCGATCATAGCCGACTTATTCAATCAAACAAATTGAGCAGAACCAGCCAAAGCACGCAGAACGGTGAACCAAACTCGAACTTACCACATAACGGATTGGTGACAACGTTCAGTTCTATTGTGTTTAAGTCGAATACCGCGCATATATTCCATGTCGGGGATAGCCGAATTTATAGGTTCAGGGGAGGAGAACTCACGCTATTAACTCGTGATCACCAGCGCATGAGCTTTGGAACTTCGGGGTATCTAACGCGTGCGTTGGGCATCGATAATAGGCTTGACGTGGATTACCAATCCCTCAGCTTAGAGGTCGGTGATCTTTTCCTTCTGACCACTGATGGTGTGCATGACTACCTACCTCAAAATCAAATAGCAGCACGGCTTGAAAAAGGAGATCACAACCCAGAAAAAACGGCTCAAACCTTATGCCAAGAAGCGCTCAATTCAAATAGCCAAGATAATGCGACGAGTCTGATTGTCAGCGTAACTGAACTCCCAATGAAGTCGGCCCTCGATATACATAAAAAGACGCTTGATTGTGCGATTCCCCCAGCGTTGAAAGTGAATAACACCATCGATGATTTCAAGGTGGTCAATATTTTGAATGAGAGCAGTCGAAGCTATGTGTACGAGGTCATCGAGAAGGGGACTGGTGAGCGGTTTATTCTTAAAGCTCTGCCTCCTAGCTATATTGATGATCAAGCCGCATTAACGAATTTTAGCCACGAGTATTGGATTGGATCGCAAATGAATAGTGAACGAATCATGCGTGTCTATCCTAAGCCAGAAGGCTCAAAATTTATCTATCATCTTTATGAGCAAATTGATGGGATCACCTTAAGACAATGGATTTATGATAACCCAATGCCCTCCATTCAGTCTGTGCGGTTGATTCTGGCTGAAATCGTCAAAGCGGTTCGAGTCATGCAAAGGTTAGACATGGTGCATCGTGATCTAAAGCCTGAGAACATTATGATCACCGAAAGTGGTCGCATTAAATTAATCGATTTTGGTAGCGCTAAAGTCATGGGTTTAACCGAAGCTATGGGGTTATGTTCCGATGAATTTCCTCTAGGTGCCGCAAACTATATTGCGCCAGAGTATTTGGCGGGTGAAGAGGTGACTACCGTTAGCGACCTGTTTTCAGTTGCGGTGATCGGTTATGAAATGTTAACGGGCGCTTTGCCGTATAAAGAAATAAATTCCCAGTCTATTTCTCAAGCTCGGCATCAAAAATGGCACTATCGATCTGCTAGGACAGTGCGAGCTGACATCCCTCTATGGCTCGATTTAACGTTCAAAAAAGCGTGCCATCCATCCACCCAGCAACGTTATCAGGTGATGAGTGAGTTTATTGCGGATCTCTCAATTCCGAACGCTCAATTAATCAAAGAAATGAAGAAGAGCCCGTTAACGACAACCAATCCGCTGATACTTTGGAAAAGTGCAACATTGGTATGCTTTGTCATAGCGGTTGTGGAATGGCTATTACTCGTTGGATAATTTTTGATATGGATATGAACTTGGTACGGAGAGTGCGGGGGATAAATGACTAATCTGGTCGATCTTTTCGATGGGTAATTAGAGATAAATATACGGAAAATCTTAAGCAGTCATCCCATTAGTTTTAACGTGACAATGTTATTACATTTTTGAGATAGATCACGTAAACTACGCGCTTATTTTTTCGTCCAATTATCAGGTGAATTATGATTCGTCTCAACCAAGTAAAATTACCGCTGGATCACAGTGAAAATGCACTACAAGATTATGTATTAAAAGCATTATCTTTAACTGAACAACAACTGGTTGATATCCATGTATTCAAACGTGGTTATGATGCACGAAAAAAGAACCAAATTACGCTGATCTACACGCTAGATGTTACTTTGCAAAATGTGGATGAAGACAAATTGTTAGAAGGGTTTGCTGAAGATCCAAATGTACGTGTCTCTCCAGATACAGAATACAAATACGTTGCGAATGCGCCAGCGAACTTGACTGAGCGTCCAATCGTGATTGGTATGGGACCATGTGGATTATTTGTGGCACTAATTTTAGCGCAAATGGGTTTCAAACCGATTGTATTAGAACGCGGAAAATCAGTACATGAACGCGCAAAAGATACATTCCGTTTTTGGCGTACTAGCAAACTGAATACAGAGTCTAACGTTCAGTTTGGTGAAGGCGGTGCGGGTACATTCTCTGACGGTAAGTTATACAGCCAAGTGAAAGATCCAGGCTTTTTAGGCTTAAAAGTGAAGCAAGAGTTTGTACTTGCGGGTGCGCCTTCTGAAATTATCTATGTAAGCAAACCACATATTGGTACTTACAAGTTAGTGACTATGGTTGAGAAAATGCGCCGTAAAATCATCGAACTTGGTGGTGAAATTCGTTTTGAAACTCGTGTGGAAGAGATCAACATCGAAGGTTCGGGTGATGCAAGAAAAGTAACTGGCGTGACTTTAAACGGTGGCGAAGTGATAAGCAGTAACCATGTTGTGGCTGCCATCGGTCACAGTGCTCGTGATACTTTCCAAATGCTGCACGACAAAGAAGTTCACCTAGAAGCACAATCTTTCTCGATCGGTTTCCGTATTGAACATAAGCAAGAGATGATTGACCAAGCTCGCTTTGGTAAAAATGCAGGTCACCCACTGTTAGGTGCGGCAGACTATAAACTTGTTCACCACTGTAAAAATGGTCGTTCAGTATATAGCTTCTGTATGTGTCCGGGCGGTGTAGTTGTTGCTGCAACCTCTGAAGAGCATGCCGTTGTGACTAATGGTATGAGCCAGTATTCACGTAGTGAACGTAATGCGAACAGTGCAATTGTTGTGGGCATTTCTCCGGAAGATTTTGATAACGATCCGCTACAAGGCGTTGCACTGCAGCGTAAACTTGAGCGAAATGCTTACATCATGGGTGGCAGCAACTACGATGCACCTGCACAAATGGTGGGTGATTTCTTAGCTGCGGGTAAAGGTAAACCTTTTGAAGCGGTGGAGCCATCTTACAAGCCAAACGTGAAAATGACCGATCTAACGGATTCATTACCAGATTTTGCAATTGAAGCTATTCGTGAAGCATTGCCTGCATTCGCTAAGAAAATTCGTGGGTTCGACAGTAAAGACGCAATGCTGACTGGAGTAGAAACACGTACTTCATCTCCAGTGCAGATCAAACGAGGCAAAGATTTCCAAAGTATTAATACTCAAGGTCTTTACCCTGGTGGTGAAGGTGCTGGTTACGCTGGTGGTATTTTATCCGCTGGCATTGACGGTATTAAGATTGCAGAAGCTGTGGCTCTAGATATGTTGAAAGGTGTAGAAGCTTAAGACCTTAATAGAGGCTTAAGATAACAATCGAAGCCAAAAAGCAGCCGATAATATCAATGATGATAGTATCGACCTTCATCAAAGGGATCCTTGTCTAGGATCCCTTTTTAATGAATTTTAAACATGACTGGTGATTTGCTCTTGTGGTTCTTCACACACGTATATCCCGTCGCGACCTGAGTGTTTTACCTGAAACAGAGCGTCGTCTGCGATACGTAGTAAATCTTCAAAATCGTGACTGGTCGAGGCGTTTACAATGCCAATACTGATGGTCGTAGAGAGTTTATCTGCTACTGTTGAGTAGTCTAAATGCTTAATTAACTGGTTGAGTTGTTGGCAAAAATCGTAAACCTCTGAAGGTTTCCAACCAATCGTGCCAATGACAAACTCTTCGCCGCCCCAACGAGCAATGAAACAATCTTCCTGTATATATGGTTTGAGAGATTGACCAATTTTTCTTAACACTTCATCGCCTATGATGTGGCCGAAGTTGTCATTAATCCTTTTAAAGTGATCGATATCGAGCATCACGATAGAGAAGTTCTTTTCGATGCTATTAGTTTCGATGCTATTAGTTTCGATGCTATTAGTTTTGATGTTATTAGCTTTGGTGCTAGGTGATTCGATACCACTTGGGTCGATTGTATTTCGAATCCAGTCATCAAATGCACGGCGATTAGGTAAGGTCGTTAGTTGATCCTCTTCTGCCTGTTTCTTAAATGCAGTCGCTTGCACTTGTAGCGCTTTTGTTTTTTGCTCTATTTCATAGGTGAGTCTCATTTCAGATTTCTGTAATAGGCTAACACGCCATTGGAATGAGAGAGCAATCATAAGAATAAACCCGGCAAAAATAGATAATTGAATACTCGCTCTTTGCCACCAGTGAGGCAGGATAGTAAATGAATAACTGGCTTCGTTTAGCATACTTTGGTGGTAGGAATAGTAGGCGTTGACAACAAACCTGTACTCGCCCGGAGCTAAGTTTGTATACTCAGATATTCCTTGGGAGCCACGTTCTATCCAATCAGAATCGAGCCCTTCGAGTTTTGTTTTGTAGCGAATATGCTGAGATGATTGAAAACCTAGTCCAACAAAGTTAAAGACGACTCTCTGTGTACCTGCTGGCAAGATAGAGGCTTTTTCATCTGATAGATCAAGTTCATGTTGATCACTGATGACGCTTTCGATAACCGTTGGAAACGTAGGCGTAACTAACTGCTTGAATCGTTGTGGGTGAGTCACTGTCACGCCAAGCGCAGAAGCAAACCAAAGTTGACCAGAAGAGTCGATCGTAGCTGCTGGGTTTGAGCCACCATTGAGCTGCGCACTTGCCATACCATCTAGTTCGTTGTAATGCTCAAATGTCAGTGTCTCAGCCGTTCCATCCGCGATTGCGTTGGCATCATGTTGGGATATTCGCCAAATTCCTCGATTTGACGTTAACCAAAAATAATCGTTGGAGTCAGCGAGAACTTGGAAGAGTTTATCGATGGGCAGTCCATGTCTTTTGCCGACTAAGCTTAAATCTTTATCAGAGAATCGATAGCGAATTAAACCACGATCTGTTGTCATCCACATTTGGTTTTCTTCTGCATAGAAACCGAAAACGTATTGGGCTTTATCAAGAGGGTCGAGGTCTAAAGTAGCGACGATGTTATTCTCGATAATGGCGACTCCAACCCCAGTACCAACCCATACTCGACCAAGAGTATCGGTGGATAATGCCATGATATAGTTGTCAGGTAGACCATCTTGAGTAGTAAATAGTTTATAGCTTCCATCAGGTGAGTATTTAACTAGCCCTGCTGTAGTTCCTACCCATAGTTCGTCTTCTGAAGTTTCCAGAACGGAACGGATCTGTTTCGTCGGTAAAGAAGGTAAGAAGTGAGGTTGTAATATTCCTTGATCAAAGAGATATAGACCTTTTGAGTAAGTCCCTACCCAAGCTCCACCTGCTGATCTTGACGCTAGGCTCAGTACTGATAGTTGTTTTTGAGCAGTTTGGCTGCTTGAATTAGGACTGTATTTGGTAACTTTGTCACCTTCAACCACGCTGAGGCCATTGCTCGTTCCCGCAATGATTTTACCAGAACCGTTTGCGAGTACGGTACGAACGTAATTGCCAGATAACCCCTTGGACTGATCCCAGGTGTTAAATGGAGCTTTCCGCAAACGAGTTAACCCACCGTTTGTCCCAATCCAAATGGACTTCTCACGATCCTGATAAAGTGAAAGAACATGGTTATGGGATAAACCTTGTTGTTCAGAAAAAGACGATATTTGCTGGTTGAAGTAGTGAAAAACGCCCTGGCTGCGAGTACCAAACCACAGCTCTTTTTGCTCGTCGATCATGACTTTAGTTACGATCGAACGATTCAATGCTTCATGTATTCGGGAAAGACGGCCATCTTTATATTGCCATGCGCCATTTTTTCCGCCCAAGATAATAGTACCTTGATCATCTTCAACCGCTGAGTAAACGGTGGTATTACCGAGCCCACTAGACTCACTGACATTTTCGACGGCCTTGCCAGAGATGATATACAACCCGCGACTTGTTGAGGCTAGCAGATCCCCATTTTTACGAAAGGACAGTTGGTAAACGGTGAGGTTAGGAAGGATGAGTTGATTATCAGCATTAGCCTCTGCTCTGAAAATAAGTCCTTCAGAACTAAGACCAATCCATATTCCACCGTCGGGTTGTTTAATGACGGCGTTGATTAGATTTTTAATAGTTGGTAGTGAAGACCAGTGATAAGCCTCTCGATAGACGAGCCCTCCACGAGCGCCTCCTGCCAATAATCCTCCAGACGTATCTGAATATAATGCTCGTACGCCAGAATCGACTAATCCACTTTCAGAACCGCGGGTGAAATGCTTGAACTCTTGTCCGTTAAATCGAGCGATGCCTTCCCATGTGGCAAACCATAAATAGCCATCATCAGTCTGAGTGATTGCGTTGATACTGTTATGGGGTAATCCATCTCGACTTGTCCAATTTTCGTATTGGTACTCATCAAGAATCATCGCGGATGAAGAAAACACACTGCCGAGAGAAAACGCGACAAACATCATCATCGAAAGAGTGCGAGCAGTCAGTAAACGAATAAGCATATAATCTATCAATGTATTAATTCTCTAATCCCACAGAATAGAGTAATGCTTATAGTCACTCAATTATTGGTGCTCTTTTTTTTTATAAAATAGTAATAAGGTGAAGTAGCACACTGTTTTGGTGTGTTACTGATGAGTAGTCTCATTTATAAGAAAGTCAATAAACGTTATGCTGTCCAATGTGTGACTCTGGTTCAATCCTTGGTTGCAACATCGTAGTTTTCTAATGGGCTATTGAGTGTGAGTGATTGGATGTTAATGATGCAAATTATTCGTCAATAAAGAAGTTCGTCTTTGAAATGCTTAAATGGTCGCGCGGTCAGACATGCATAGGTAGGGTGAATAAATACCGGAAAGTAATTAGACAAAAATAAAGCCTGCCACAAATAGGCAGGCTCTAAAAAATAGGGTTAAATATCGGTGTATGCGGTCACCGCTTTAATTGTTCGGTTACTCTTCACTCAGTTCACTGATGGGTAGCCAAATAACTTTCACTCCGGACTGCAGAAACATATCTTGGCTAATCTTGATTTTATCACCCCAGCGAGATAGAAAGTCTTCTGACTGCTCAGGACAATAAACTGCAGTAATGCCTGTTTGAATGATTTTCGCCGCGCAGTTTGGGCATGGAAAGTGCGTTACCCATATATCACACATGTCTAAATCACGTTTAGCAAAAAGGATGGCATTCTCTTCTGCGTGTAGTGTTTTCAGCAATTTCATTTCACGATCGTCTGTTTCAGCACTGTCTGAAATGCCATGAGGGTATCCATTAAAGCCGACAGAGACGATACGATTGTGTTTTGTGATCACAGCGCCCACTTGTGTTGATGGATCTTTACTCCATGAACCAACGAGTTCAGCCATCTGAAAAAAACGTTTTGCCCATTTCGATATCATTGTGTTTGCCTTTATTGTTGCGTGAATACGCTTCTAACTTATTGAATCATCATACATCAAAGTTAGACTATTCTCAGCTTTGACCCAAATAATTCTGTCACATGATATTGAATGAGTTGGGCAAAGTTCAATTTTGGCTGATTAATATAAATAGGCCTTCGATCACTTATGTGTTTTGAAGACCGCGACGGCATTATCCATCTCCGTTGCTTGAGATGACACCGTGTTTACCTCGATGAGACACTGCTGGGCAGAGTGCATGTTGTTATCTGAGATAGTGTTGAGCTCTGTAATGGATTCGCTCACTTGATTCATCACAATCCCTTGCTCTTCAATCGCAGAGGCAATACGTTCAGAGTTGGCTTGTATCGAGCCCATATCATTGATGATTTGTTGCAAACTATTGTCTAATTGCTCTGACGCGGCGAGGGTTTCGTGCCCTTGGGTATTGCATTGTTCGATATCGGCAACAACTGTCGACATCTGACTCTGAATTGCAGAGACCACATTGGTTATCTCTTCCGTTGATTGATGAGTTCGGCTGGCCAACGCTCGCACTTCATCAGCGACCACAGCAAAGCCACGCCCTTGTTCGCCCGCTCGTGCGGCTTCAATCGCGGCATTTAAGGCTAATAGGTTAGTTTGCTCTGCAATTTCTTGGATGATGTGAACCGCTCCACCGATTTTATCGACATGGCTATTGAGTGAGCCGATGGATTGTTGACTGCTCGATAGTGTTGAAGAGAGTTGCCCAATGTTCGTAACGGTTGATTCAACCACTACTCGTCCATTTTCGGCATTACCTGCTGCCTGTTGTACCCCTTCTACGGCGATCGTTGTACTTTCTGAAATCTCATTGATGGTTGCGACCATCTCTTGCACTGCCGTTGCCATGGTTGTGGTGTGATCGGCTTGAACATTGAATTGCTCAATGACCTCTGCTAGTTGGACTTGCATGTTATTCGTGCTGCTGGTCAATTGGTGAGATTTTTCTTGAGAGCCAGAGACCAGGTCCTCGATCTTGTTGAGTAGGGTATTGAAGTGAAGTCCGACTGAAACCAATTCATCTTTTCCTTTTAAATCGGCTCTCATTCCAATGTCGTTGGTTTCAGATATACGTCGAATAACCAATAGTAACCGTTGAACCTGGGTATTAATCGAGCGAGATATTTGCCAGATAAATAGGATGATAATGAGTAAGACTGAACCGCTAATGATATTTTTTATGGTGTTAAGAGAGTTGGTTTGAGAGTTAGATTCAGTCGTTAACGCTTTCGAAAACGCTTTAAATTGCTCCTCAACAGCATGTGAGAGTGCACGAGTGTCTCCAAGTAAACCTGTATTGTATTTTAGGCCGACCACTATTTTTTGAGCGATTAATTGTTGTGCGTTTTTACGTAGCTGCGCTGAGTTAATACCAACTAGGAAAGAGCCATCAAACTCTCCGTGCAGTACCTTAGTATTAAAATGGATCAGATTTAGCAATTGATCTCCAGTTGCTTGGCTCTCTACGCTTTCTAGTTCTTGTGAAAATTGACCAAGTAGGCCCGTATCTTCCTGTAATCCAAGAACTGTTTGTGCATGGACTAACTTTTCAAATCCTGCTTGGTATTTGAGAATATCTTGGCGTAATTGACTACTCGAAGGGAGGTTTTGCTGAGTTAAAATTGAGGTGAGATCGTCTTCCAAACTCAGGAATGTATTAATATTCTTTGAAAACTTATCGAGGTATTTGAGATCGTGTCGAAGTAAAAAATCTTTTTCATTTCGCCTTAAGTTGAGTAAGCGAATTTCTAGCTTATCAACAAGCTTAGCGGCTTGGGTTAATTCATTGGAAGTTCGAACGAAACTGTTGGTAGCAAAAAGTAAGGAAAGAACCCCTAAAATAGCAATAACACCTAGCAGGTATAGCTTTTGCTTTATACTCATCATACTTCCTTGTTTTTATAAATTTATATCTAATGCATCGCACTCATAGGTCTTCCCATACAGTAAGATTAATTGAGTTTATTATTATTAATGTTACAAATTTATGACAAACAAACGTCACAATAATGACAGTTGTAACTAACAGTATGATAGATAAGAATAAAACTAGATTAACTTTCCTCTTAATTTTTTTGTTGCGCCTTTTTGTGCTTTTTTATCGAGTCGCTTCCGTTGTGAAGAGCGAGTTGGTTTGGTTTCTCGTCGGTTTTTTTGAACGGTGGTTGCAGAGATGACTAATGCTTTTAAGCGAGCTAGGGCATCGTCACGATTTTGTTCTTGTGTTCTATATTGCTGCGCTTTAATGATGATGACACCTTCTTTAGTGATGCGTTGATCTTTTAAAGCTAACAACCTCTGTTTGTAAAAATCAGGAAGCGTTGAATGGTGGATATCAAACCTAAGATGGATGGCGCTCGACACTTTATTGACATTTTGTCCGCCAGCACCTTGGGCTCGTATCGCTGTGAGTTGGATTTCCCAGCTTTGAATTGTGACGGCGTTAGATATTTGAAGCATAGATAGAGAGGGCCTTAGTAAAAATCCCATACATTCTACTTAATCTTCGCTAAGGTAGTACAACTTTGTTTTTGATAGGTGTAAATATGAGTATTGATCTTAGTAGTTATCAAGGTTTGATCTTTGATATGGATGGCACACTCATTGATACTATGCCTGCGCACCTTGATGCGTGGGAGAAAACAGCCAATCAGTTTGAATTTCCATTTGATATGGATTGGTTGCATAGCCTAGGGGGAATGCCCAGCTTTAAAATTATCGGACAAGTGAACCAAAAGTATGGTCTGAATTTAGATGCTAAGCAGGTTTCTAAATTTAAAATGCAATGCTTTGCGGCTTTGGAGCACCATGGTGACGTGATTGAGTGTACATATCGATTATTAATAGACAATCTTGGTAAGAAGAAGCTGGCAGTAGGAACGGGAAGCCAAAGACAAAGTGCGATTCGTTTATTGGAAAAAGCAGAATTGTTAAACCGATTGGATGCAATGGTTTCCGCGACTGATGTCGAAAATCATAAGCCTGCGCCCGATACTTTCTTGCAAGCAGCGAAAGAGTTAGGGTTAGACTCTACACAATGCGTGGTTTTTGAGGATACTCATCTCGGTAAAATGGCCGCACATGCAGCAGGAATGGATTGTTACTTAGTGGTGGATGGACGCTTAGAATTTCATCCGGTTTCACAAGTTACAGACTAAGTTATTAGGGAATTTTCGATTCAAATCGGCACTATTCATAGATACAAGTGAACGGGTGTTTAATAAGGACTATCGTGACCTGGATATTTTTTACGTTATTAGCTGCATTTAGCCAGTCTTGGCGCAATGCCTTTCAAAGTCAGCTCAGTAAAGAGATGAATGTGATTGGTGTGACGCTGTCACGATTTTTATGGGCAAGCCCGCTCGCTGCTCTTTATCTAGTGTGCCTATATTGGTTTGAGCCGGTTGCATTGCCTTCCCTTAATATCCGCTCGTATCTATTTATTTTTGGTGCATCAGTGATGCAAATTTTAGCGACTGCGCTAATGGTGGTTCTATTCAAACAGAAGAATTTTGCCATTGGCGCTGGTCTTGCAAAAAGTGAAGCGCCAGTTGCGGCAATTTTAGGCGTATTATTTTTTGGGACATCTCTTTCTCTGTTTGGTTGGGCGGGTGTTATCGTTGGGGCCATCGCTGTGTTTATGCTTAGTTGCTCGAATGGTATACGTTCTATTTCATTGAAAACGGCACTTATCGGCTTAGCATGCAGTACCTCTTTTGCGTTGACCTCTTTATGGATCAGAGAGGCAAGCCTCACTCTTGATTTACCATTTCCTCATCGTGCCGCTTGGGTCTTATTCCTCGTCATCTCTTTTCAAACTCTGATCTTATTAGCTTATATGTTGTTAAAAGATAGACGGACCCTAAGTTTAATGTTCATTAAGTCTAAACTCGTCATCATGACCAGTGTTGCTAGCTTTGTTGGCTCATTAGGGTGGTTTAGCGCAATGTCACTTCAAACGGTTCCATTAGTGAAAACATTGGGGCAGGTTGAAGTCTTTTTCACCATGCTGATTTCATTCTTCTGGCTGAAAGAGGGCATTCGCAGAAAAGACATGCTCGCACTGGTTTTAATCGCTATTGCCGCTATTTTGGTTATGTGGCAGTAGCTTACGTGAAAGTAATATTGTAAATGGGTGTTATCCACTCACTTGCTAGTATATACTCCTTGCCTTTGTTGCATATGTAAGATTATGTATTACTTACTGGAAAAAATAAAATGAATAAATGTCTTCCACTATTGCTTTTAGCGGGTATGAGCTGTGCTGTACAAGCACAAGATCCTACAGAAACTGAACATAAAATTGGTATTAAATACAGCCGTTTGGACCAAACTGCCAGTGCAAGTGGGATCTCGGGTAGCGCGGATGATAAAGGTAACGTATATGGTATTGAGTACACTGCTCTTCGCCCAATATCTGATGAAGAAACGAATAAAGTTAAGTTTGGTGTGAACGTTGCCTTTGATATTACCACGCTTGACTATGATACTAGCATGGAGGCGGATCTTAGTATGATCACGCTAGCACCTGTTATTTCATATTCGCTAATCGATGAAATCGACATTTATGCAAAAGGTGGTTTTGTGTCTTGGGATGCTGATCTTCCAGGTGCAACTTCTTTGAGTGGTATTGATTTTATCTACGGATTGGGCATTACTTACCAGTCATCTAATGGTGCTTATTCCGGTCTCGAACTAACGCAGTTTGAAGGCCAAGATGATGGTATTACACTAGAAAATACAATGGCATCAATTAAAGTCGGCTTTAAGTTTTAAGGCTCAGCTTTAAGATCAACGTATGACTATTGAATGAAGTTGATTCGTATTGAAATTGAATCGACTTTATTCAATATTGCTTAGGCTTTGTCGATGATCACGCCCACCGGATCATTAACAAATGACCTACATAGTTAGCCTAATAATCACATCCAGCATTTCATCAAAGCATGGCCCTAGAGCTCCTTCATCAACCGCATGACAATAAACACCTTGTAACTGATCAGAGTGAAAATCGCTACTTAAATCCGGATCATTTAAGAGTGCAGGAGAGTTTGCCATTCGCAATAATAGATCTTCCCCGAATTCACTATCTGGCCCTGATGAAGATGTGAGTGACGACCCTAAACCGAGTGTAAATACATAAATGTCTTCATTTCGAGCTGCGGTTGCCATGTCTTCAACTAGATTCCTAGCAACACGATTTACTCGTTGATACAGATTATTCGCAGAGTGAGCATAGCGGTTGTATTGGCTTACAGGTCGTACTGGGTGATCTGGGTTTAGGATGTTGAATTCAGTTGCGGTTGAATCATGGGCGGTATAGTAATCAGGTAGTTCAACCAAGTGATTATCAATATTACTCCCTTCGTAGCCATTTCCAGATAGCTTAGTTGCAATCGAATCGTGTTTCCACAAGCCCCTAGGAGTCCCTCTCGACCCATCACTAGAGCGAATCGATCCTATGTAGTCATTTCCATCGGTAAGAGAAAATTGCGAGGAAAAAGTATTAGGCGCACCATCGGTGAAGAAGACAATGACTTTAAGGTTTGCAGGATTGGAAACATTACGTAGTTCATTCAGTGCTGCATAGAATCCCTCGGATGCGTTGGTGTATTGTGCATTAGAACTACTGCCAAAATTAAACGCATCAATTTGGTTTTGTATGCTTGTACGGTTATGACCACGAGCGGCAGTAAAAGGCACAGGGACTTCAGCACCAAAAGCAAATTTTACCAGCGAAATTCGATCAAAAGACTCATGAAAATTTTCCACAAATGATTTGGAGCGGTCGACAACATCTTGGGTGACATCTCCGATGCTGCCGAGCCTCAATGATGTTGTGTTATCAATAACAAGCACTAAATCTACAGGACGACGAATGACCTGAGCCACTGCCGTTGGTTTAAATGAATTGAATCCGATAAAAGATAAAAATGCATTCGAGATCTCTGATGACGCGTCTACATCAATGGATATATTACCGAAAGTGTCATAGGCATAACTTACCCCATCAAATCGGGATGTTGCACCATAGAAGTCGGGCGGCATGTTAGCGGTAAAATATTTGTTTGCTGCGGTTGTTCCTGCTTGCTCCCCATTTGCGACGGCCCTAGCTGCGGCAATACTGGCAGCATCGACAGCCGCGAGCAGTTTTGACCTCACCACATAGGCTTTACCTGTATCGATCGCCAGACCGACGATAAGCAATATAAAAG
Source organism: Vibrio cortegadensis (assembly GCF_024347395.1). Classification (NCBI taxonomy): domain Bacteria; kingdom Pseudomonadati; phylum Pseudomonadota; class Gammaproteobacteria; order Vibrionales; family Vibrionaceae; genus Vibrio; species Vibrio cortegadensis. The sequence continues at coordinate 71,294 of NZ_AP025473.1, read as the reverse complement.
GTAAAGAAATGACGGTTAAAATAGCGACAAGTCCTTTGCTATAGCGCTTATTAGTTGTTTTTTTTCGGTTAATCATCGCACCAAGCCCTACATATAAGTGACATCACTAAGTGTGAAATTAGCATCTAATACCAGATTAAAGAGGGGAGTGTAATCGTAGAAAACCTCCACCACATAAACCGATTCTCCATCATCTAAATTTAACGAAAAGTTATTAAGCGTAGGAGGATTGGCTTGAGAAATATCACAAGCCCCATCCGCTTCCCAATCGCCGCAATTACTCCAAATATCACTACTTTTATTAAAACCAGCTTGATTCCATTTATACTGACTGCTGACATAGGGTAATTCATTCTGCTTGCCTGTTACTGATGTTATATAAATTGCTCCATCACTACTTAAATCTAATGGACCAGCGGTGATGGCAATGGTATCCATTATTTTTTGAGGTGTTTCGGTACTACTTCTAGATACGATGTTGCCACCTTCACGGCTGATACTGATGATAATGTGATCGGCTTGGATTATTTGAGTGAGTTCGACCGCTCCTGCAATTAATAAAATAAACACAGGTGTCACTAGAGTCATTTCAATGGCTGCAAATCCAGTTTGTTTTTGTGGATACTTTGGTAATGTCATCATATATACACCTAAAATGCTTCATTTTTCATAGCGGCGCTAACGGTGAATTTGTATTTTCCGTCATCGAGGAAAGGATAGATATAGGGACTGGTTGTAGGCCACTCACAATCCAAATGAATGGCAATAATCTCTCCGGAACTTCCAAACCCAGTGACTGCATTGCCAGAAGTATCTTCGACTCTAATATCATCCACATTCATTACTTTCGATAAGAGGCCATCGGATGATGTGGATATTTTTTGCAAGATAGCCGCTTCTCGATTACCTAGAAGATCAGGGTCTAGATTGGATTGCCCTGTCACGGCATATCTCGCCCCTTCCCTTACAGAATGTTGCATGGTGAGCTTTACGTAGCCATAGATACCTAAATCAATCACTGTAAAAATAAGTAAGAAGAAAAAGCTAGCAACAATTGAGAATTCAACGATGGCAAGTCCACGGCTTCTTTTCATTGCTCGATAGGTACCGCCTTTCCCGAAGTGATGATTCACTTGTGCAGTACCTCTTATTTGTGTTTCTTTAGGTCTATTTAAATTGTATTTAACCATGATGTAAGCGCTTCTTATTGTATTTGTAATGATGAGGTTGCTTTATTTATGACATTGCCCTGACATTCTTTAATAATGGTATAGGTGATATAGAAACCCATATCAATATTTCAGATTCTAAGTGTGAATTAAATATAACTTGAAGTTTACGAGGAGGTTTTGCAATTTGTGTATCTATCCTTATGTATTTAAATGTAAAAAATAAATATATCAATATTGGACTTTAATACTAGGATTTAAATTTACGGTAAACTTTAGTTTTAGAAAGTAACGTTATTTGCTTTTATGCTTGAATGATTTTTTCTGTAAGGGATTGTTTATAATAACGATTAATCTAGAGCCACTGTTTTAAACAGGTTCTCATTATTTGTTTCTGTTTTAATGTGTTATTTAATCGCTATAATGTACAAAGTCTCAAAATCGAGACGATTTTAGAGCACCGAAATCATGGTCAATAGATAGGTTTTTGAGTTTATTTATGATGTTTTTATTCGTTAGCTCAGCATTAAAAGTAGCCACATGATGATTTGATTCTTAGTTAAGTGCATGGTGAGCTCAGATAAGTATTGTATTCGTTGCTCATTAATACTAACTTACAATATCTTAACAAATACATGATTTATGGTATCTGAACTTATGAATCTCTCTAATATGTTTCGCCTAATAACGCTCGCTGCTATTTGGGGGGCGTCTTTTCTCTTTATGCGTATTGCTGCTCCATCAATGGGAGCGGCTGTTTTGATTGAGGTTCGAGTTGCGCTCGCGGCGATATGTCTATTCTTGATTTCGCTGTATCTGAAGCGAAAGTTAGCGTTCAGAAAATACTATAAGCACTTTTTCATTATTGGTTTATTTAATACAGCGGCGCCTTTTTTACTCTTTGCCTATGCCGCTCAGACACTGAACGCTTCAACACTCTCTATTTTGAATTCAACGGCAGCGATCTGGGGAGCCATCATTGGTGTGTTATGGAGAAAAGATGCATTAACCAGAAATAAGTCAATGGGTTTAGTTATGGGGATTGTAGGTTGTGCAATTTTAGTTGGCTGGGATGCGGTGAAAATTGGCGAAGGTGCGATGCTTCCTATCGCTGCGGGCGTAATGGCAGCGTGTTGCTATGGTATCGCAACTAACTACGCTAAGAATGCACCTTCCGTTCCGGCTTTTAACAATGCGCATGGAAGCATGTGGGCAGCGGTCATCATTGTTCTGCCGCTACTCCCATTTTTCCCAACACAAGCGCCACTGACCACTGATACATTAATTGCCGTTACTATGCTGGGTGTTATGTGTACTGGGCTTGCTTATTTGCTCTATTTTCGATTGATTACCGAGGTTGGGCCTGCTTCCGCATTATCGGTGACCTTTATTATTCCAGTGTTTGGTATTTTATGGGGGAACTTATTTTTAGACGAAACGATAGGCTTCAATACCATTATTGGAACCGTTTTTGTTGTTGGAGGAACAATGTTGGTAACCGGTTTTTCACTCTCTAGCTTGAAGGCTTCAAGAGCGAAGGTTTAGTGCTTTGAAGGTTTAGTGCTTTATAGACGTGTGCACTAAACCCGATGAATTCTAAATTGGAGAGTTATTTCATTTCTGAAATGACGGAAGGATCATTCAGCAAGTTAAATAGCATACTTTTTGCCGCTGATCGTTGCGCATCAGATAGCGCTTTTGTTGGGTTTTCTCTCGATTGTGTGAGCAGTTTTTTAATGAACGAACTATTTGTGCCAGATAACTCATATACAAATCGTAGCGTGTCTAATAGTTCATCTTGTACCAAGCTATACACTGCCATCTCGCAGCTAAGGTTATCCATTGCAAGTAGGTTGTTCACGACGACTTTACGTTCTGCGTTAAACTTTTCTTTTGCTTCGAAAGCATCAATCAACGTTTGTATTCTGTCGACGATTGCTACAGGTACTTCCATTGTTTTAGTTTCATGAATCATAGTTGATTTTCCTGTTTTAGCTGGAATTTTATCTCTAAGGTAAGTTTACGCTTTAACGGATATTTCAGCATTAACTTTAGCGTTAAAGCTATTGTGTTAAACCATCGAGTCAAAAGCTATCGCGTCATAAACCGTTGCGTCATAAACCATAGCCCCAAGCCTCGGAATGGGCTTGATGTGAGTTAAATTTCCATTTTTAACGTTGAGCAATAAATGATAAGGAGATCTGGTCGTCGGGTCACCCTATATTTTCATTTCTTTGCTGAATACTGTGAGGTTAGTGTTATATAGGAAGCATCTACTGGTACTCACTTGTACACAACGACATTGCAGTATTAGGTGATACGTATCTCGTGGATAATTCGGTGTATGAATAGTTGAAAGCTGAACACATACCTCTTGCATTGTTAAACGTTGATATTTTTATCTCTAAGTGAAAAAAATTGTACAGTGCCTTAGTTTGTTTACAAAAGACTCAAGATAAATTGAGACAAAGGATTGACTAAAAATTGATAAGCAATCAAGATCTTATGTAAATTACCTCCAAAAAAATAATTTATGCCCAAACCTCGAAAATTTAAAACACTCGCTTTTTACTTGATCTCGTCACTTTTGCTCTCCGTGTCCTTGTACGCGCAAGCCAATGAACCACTACCTATACCTCTCTTTTTTGCGGATAAAATTACCGCACAAGATGAAGCCATATTTTCCATTTATCAGTTAGCCGATAGCGAACCAGAAGTCGCCCGGAAAATGCTGTCCCAAATTTCATTAGCGAGCATTGAGGAAAAGGATAACCTTAAGCAAGCTCTATATTATTTGACTCTATTTCGTTTGGAAGGCGCGCTTGGTTCTACCGATATGTGGCAAGAGGATAAATATTCAGGGGACCATGTTGCCAGGCTAGACTCTTTAGGTGAGCGATTAGATCAAGCATGGATGCAGGGTGAGGCTGAATTGGAGAGGATCATTGAATTCATTGAGATCGGATATTATGACGAAGCATTACGACGAGTAGAAACCGTCATCGAGATTGCCAAACAAGCAGAATATTGGCATTTGTTGGCAAGAGCCACGAAATGGCGAGCAAATCTATATGTTGAGTTATCTGACTATCCAAAAGCGATGGAGGATTACCGAACTGCGCTGGATATTTTTACTCAACAAAAAGACATACTTCAACAGGCTAGAGTACTGTCCAATATTTCCACCGTTTACTTTCGCTTAGAGGAGTGGGGGCAAGCGGATAAATACAGTCGTCGGGCCTTTTCGTTGGTTGAACACTCGCATTTTAATAACCCTAGCGTCAAAGTGATGCTGCATATCAATGCCGGGATTATTGCTAAAAGTTTGGATAATAAGGAGTTGGAGTCCGAGCATTTTCGCGCTGCGGTTAAGTTATCGACAGAAAAAGGCTCTCGTTATTCCCAAATTTATGCGCTTGCTAACTTGGTAACGTTACTGATTCAGGAAAATCAAATAGATGAAGCGATAGTAAGTGCTCAGCGATGTTTGACTCTAGCAGAGGAAGTATCAGATAGAGCGGGGCTCATGTATTGCAATGAAGCGGTGGCAGAAACGTATTTGAAGCAGAAGAGGTTTGATGAAGCCTTAGCGCTAGCGGAAAAAGTGTTCGCACAATTTGACGCCGCCAATAATCGCATAAAAGCAATATCAATGAAGGCATTTATTGCCAAAATTCATGAAGATAAGTCTGATTATAAAAAGGCTTTAGTGTTGTATAAGGAGTATGCGAATGAACGGAATGACTATCTATTCGACGAACGACGCAAAGAGTTATTTGCTCTTCAAGAAAACTATGAGGCTAAGTATAAAGAAAACGAAATAGAGTTATTAAAGTATGAAAATGCACTAAATTCGGCTCGCCTGTCACAGCAGAAAATGCTCGATAAATTGTGGGTGTCAGTGTTACTTATATTCTGTTTGGTGATTTATATTCTTTTCCGTCGTTATATCTCCGTGTCCAAAACAAATTTCCGTCTTCGTCGGTCTAATGAAACACTGACGTCTCAATCATTAGAAGATCCTTTAACTGGCCTGCATAACCGTCGATATTTGGAGCAATGGTTGGAAAAGGCTGCACAAAATAACCAGCTAGCAGCTTATGATCTTGTTGTGTTAGTGGCCGATGTGGATCATTTTAAGAAAGTGAATGATATTTACGGTCATGATGTTGGCGATGTTGTGTTGACAGAAGTGGCTCGTCGCTTAAATGAAAATGCGCGTAGTGATAATGACTTGCTGGTTAGATGGGGCGGTGAGGAGTTCGTTCTGGTGTTAGCGGTATCTCCAGAGTCTGATGTTGAGTTGGTACTCAATCGCCTGCGTGAATCGATTTCAGTCACTCCTATCATATGTGCGAATCATGAGTTAACCGTAACCATTTCGATTGGTGCATTTGGAAAGATTAAATATGGTGAAATACATAAACGGTGGAATGAGATACTCTCAAAATCTGATGAGGCGTTGTACGACGCGAAATTATCGGGTCGTAACCGTGTCAAATTAGTTGCGGATAATTAATGTTCAACGTTGCAGGTTATTTAGGGTAGGGCATTTAACGTTAGATGGGGTTAGTGTTAACCACCTAACCTTAAACGACGGTTTCTATCTAAAACCGTCGTTTACTGTGTACTAATATTAATAACTATAGCCAGTAGTCTGAGTTTCCAGATGCATTTTTCTTACGTTTCTTTTTGCCAGTGCCTGCTGGTTTTGCCATTGGCTTACTGGCCGCTAAATAGGCTTCAGCCGCTGCTTCATCGACTTCAAATCCTTCAACTTGTTCACGGTCAAGTCTGATTTTGTTCTTCTTCTCGATGATCTTGAAGTGATGGTAATCTTCATAATCGATAAGTGAGAGCGCCAAACCTACTTCACCAGCACGACCGCTTCGGCCAATACGGTGCATATAGTCTGATGGGCTTCTTGGTAAGTCAAAATTGATGACAACAGGTAGCTTTTCAATATCAAGACCACGAGCGGCGATATCTGTTGCGATTAACACGTCAATCTCGCCGGCTTTAAACGCTTCAAGTACTCGGGTTCGAGCGCCTTGGCCTTTATCGCCATGAAACACTTCAGCAATAATGCCACGCTTATGAAGCTTATCCGCTAAGTGCTCACAACTGTTCTTTGCGTTAACAAAAATCAGCGCTTGTCGCCATTGATGTTGATGAATTAAATGAGCAAGTAGAGCCGTTTTCTCACCTTTGTTCACAGTAAATACGCGTTGTACTAACGTGCTGGCATCGGTACTTTGTAACTGTACTTCTACTGGGTCGATCAATAACTCTTGAGTCAGTGTTTGAACTTGTTCAGGGAACGTTGCAGAGAAAAGTAGTGTCTGTTTCTGTTTCGGTAGTAAACCTAACAGTGCAGATAATTCTTCCGTAAAGCCGAGGCTCAACATGCGGTCTGCTTCATCTAACACTAAGGTTTTTACTTTATCGAGCTTAATGGCATTGCTTGAGATTAAATCGAGCAATCGACCAGGGGTTGCAACGAGAATATCGGTGCCACCACGCAGTGCGAGCATTTGTGTATTTGCTGATACGCCACCGAATACCGCAACCGTCTTAACCGCTCCGTTGAAGTGCGTAGCATAAGACTTGATGCTGTCTGATACTTGCTTGGCTAATTCACGTGTTGGAACCAAAATAAGCCCAGTAACATAGTTTCCTTTACCGCTTGGCTTTTCAGATTGCTTCTGCGTGAAAACGTACTCTAACAAAGGAAGCGCAAAAGCGGCGGTTTTACCTGAACCAGTATTCGCACCAGCGATCAAGTCACGACCTGCTAAAACGCTAGGAATGACCTGTGCTTGAATCGGTGTAGGTTGTTGATATTCAAGTTCAGTTAGACGAGCTAACAGAGGTTGAATTAACCCAAGTTCTGCAAAATTGGCTGGTGTTGTGGTTGTTGTCATCAGTATAAAAGGCTCAAAGCTAAGATAATGGGCAGCATTTTAGCTTATTTGGGCTTGGTTAAGTAGCTCGATATTGACCTAATGCGCATTACTCTAAGAGTGATATGGTAAGTAATGTGGGAATTATTTTATTCGAATCACTTGAAGTTCACGGTTGCTCTGATTAACGTAGCGTCAATTAATGGATAGAATAAGAGTAAACAATGAATACAACCAATGAGAATGCTCAAAAACAGTCGGCTTGGACCCAACCAATGGCACAAGATCAATTTGATTTCATGTCTACAGTGTTAGCGGCTCCCTCTCCAATTGGCTTCGAAGCGGCAATGAGCTACGGTGTCATCAAACCAGAATTTGAATCTTTTATGCCAGCAAACTGGGGCGTTCACCAATTTAAGGGAAGTGCGAGCGTCGTTTTCGATTCACACCCTGGGCGTGATGATTTAACCAGCGTAATGATTGTTGGTCACGCGGATAAAATCCGTATGCAAGTTCGTAAAATTGATGAAGATGGCAAAGTATGGATTAACACCGATTCTTTCTTGCCTACCACACTTATTGGCCACGAAGTGAAAGTGTTCTGTTTGGATCCTGAAAAGCCAGGAGCGTATAAATCAATTACAGGTTGTACGGTTGAAGCTCTAGGGGCGATTCACTTCTCTACTCCTGCGCAACGTACGGGCGAGCAAGGGATTAAACCTGAATCTATTTATTTAGAATTGCACATGCATGGTGAAGATCGCAAAGCGCAAGTAGAAGCGCTTGGCTTACGTGCTGGTGACCCTATTTTACTAGATCGACCAATTAAACGTGGTGTTGCGGCCGATACTTTCTATGGTGCGTATTTAGATAACGGTTTGGGCTGTTTTTCGGTGACTGAAATTGCACGTATGTTGGCAAGCGAAGGGCTAGATAAAGTTCGAGTGTTGTACACAATTGCGACTCATGAAGAGATTGGTCGTTTTGGTTCAACGCAAGTGGTGGGCGAGCTTAAGCCTGACGTGTTGATTGCAACCGATGTTAATCACGATTATGAAGCAGCTCCGGGAATTGGCAGCCGTAACATGACGCCATTGAAAATGGGCGAAGGCTTTACCGTTGGTCGAGGTTCAGTAAGCTCTGAATTTTTAGTTCAAACGTTAGCAAATGTATGTAGCGAGAAAGAGATCCCATACCAAATCGACTTTTCTGGTCGAGATATGGGCACGGATGGCATGGCGGCTGCACTTGCAGGTGTTGATAGCGCTGCGATCACTATCGGCTATCCGATTCGTAATATGCATACGTCATCTGAATCTGCACATACTGGTGACTTATTGGCATCTATTCACGCTATTGCAGAGTTATTGCGTCACTTCAATGATTTTAATAACGGAAACGGTATCACCCGTGATGACCTGAAAAACAGTCATATTCGATTAGATAACCTGTAATTCTCAGCGTAGTCTAAATAATGTTAGACTACGCGATGTTTGATTTAGTATTTAAAGGCAGAGTAATGAACCCAATTCTTGCAATCTTGAAAGAAAGTAATATCAGTGACGAACAAATCCGTGAACTTTTTGAGACGTTGACTCAAAATCCACTCGCGGCAATGGCAACAATTGGTCAATTAGGTTTACCTCAAGACAAACTGCAATTGCTAATGGGGCAGGTTATGCAAAACCCTGCGCTAATTAAAGAAGCAGTAGAAGAGCTTGGACTAGACTTCTCAAAAGTTGAAGCAGCAAAAGAGCAGCTTCAGAAATAGACTTATTTTCAATGATCTAAACGTTAGAGATCATCAAGAATCTGAATAATAGAGAGTCGTGTAGTGCATTTTCCAAGATGCGTTCACGACTCTTTTTTGATCTCCATTTTATTGCTGATCTACTTTCCATTATTTCTGAAAAGATAACCCCAGCGATGCCAACTGTTGCGCTTTGCCTTTAATGTGACGCGTTAGCTCCGTGACTTCATCTACTTCTTTTAAGTTACATTGGGATGCATCTCGAATAGTTACAATGTTCTGATTAATATCGCTGGCTACGACAGATTGCTCTTCTGTTGCGGTTGATATTTGAGTCGCTGCGGCTTCGATGTGCTGCATTACATTCGCCATTTCCTCAATTTTCCGCTGCGTATCTGCTGTGAATTCAATGCATATCTGCGCCGAGTTTTTCCCTTGCTTCATCGTTTCAGAGAGTTCCGCTACAGACTCTAATACACTGCCCATTGATTGCTGGATATCGCTGGTGGCTTTTTGTGTTCGTTGGCTGAGTGCTCTCACTTCATCGGCAACAACCGAGAAACCTCGGCCATATTCACCAGCACGAGCCGATTCAATTGCCGCATTAAGCGCAAGGAGATTTGTCTGTTCCGCAATGCCTTGAATTTCAGACATAATCGATGTGATGCTGGTTAGCTTTTGAGACAAGTTTTCGGCAGACTCATAGGAAGCTGAAACGTCGTCCACTAAGGTTGAGACTTGATTTTGAGTTTTCTTACTTAACGAATTTGCATCTTGGCAAGTCGTATTGGCCGAGAGCACTTGATCCAATGTCGAGGCGCTATTTCTTGAAACTTCACCGATGGTTGCCACCATCTGTTCAACCGCCGATGCAATGTTCTCAATCTCTACGGTCTCTTTTTCAATGTTATGGTGAGCGTTATCGGAGACGTTTTCTAAAGAGTGCACTTGTTTAAGTAAATTACTACTGCTGTCTAACGTTCGTCCTAAAATGGTTTGTACTCGTCCTTGCTGCATCTTTAAGTGATATTCGGCGTAGTTTGTCTTGTCATCACAAAAGACCAAACGAGAAATGCTGTCATAGCTTTGTTTGAGTTCGTCGTAGAATTTTTGGCGAATGAATAGCTCATGGTAAAGCACACTAATGGTTGCAAATGGCACGATCAAAGTGGCAAGAGGAGAGACATAAAAACCCATAATGACGGCGCATAATGTGACAAAAAATAGCATGATGATTCGGTGTTTGGTGGTGACAAGAATGCTTGATGTGAGGCTTCGAGCCTTACTCGAAACGGAGTACAAATTGATCGCACGGTTTTTGACTTCGGGCGCTAATTTACGGCGAACAGATTGATAGCCAACCAAGATGTTGTTTTCAAAAATGGGGGTGACAAAAGCATCAACCCAGTAGTACCGACCATCTTTGCAGCGATTTTTAACAGCGCCTCGCCATGCTTGCCCATTCTTGAGATGTTCCCACAAATCTTTAAACGCCGCTTTAGGCATGTCTGGGTGGCGAATCATGTTGTGGTTTTTATTTAGAAGCTCGTGCGTTTCGTAGCCTGATACCCTGCAAAACTCTTCGTTTACATAGGTAATTACCCCCCTTTTGTCTGTCGTTGAGACTAGCTCCTCATTGTCTGAGAATTCGACTTCTTCATCGACGATCGCTTTATTTCTTCTATTCATAATGATAAGCCTGACGTTATATTTTCATTGATAGTCGTTTTTCTTAATATGCATATATAAACATAGGTGACTATGTGCACTTTCGCTAGGGACTCGCGTGAAGTACCAAAATCTATACAATATTAGTGAGGCTAGGTAATATACTTCTTCTTTGCGATGTATTACCTGCATTTAGCTAAACGGAACAGGATAAGAATTCTTTGAACGCCAATACGATATTAAGCCGATATGCTTCTGTTGCTGATGGGATAGCTCTGCTATTTTCTGACTATGTAGAAGTCATTATTCATGATTTAGAAAGTCAGTCCGTAGTGCATATTGCGAATAATATTTCTAAGCGGAAAATTGGCGATCCGTCGTCTCTTGATGATGTCGATTTTGCGCAGAATGAAGCGGTAATTGGTCCTTATGAAAAACTAAACTGGGACGGAAAGAAAATATGTTCCATTAGTATTGTCCTTAGAGATGATCAAGGCAGCCCTATTGGTATGTTATGCATCAATATGAGCACGGCTCCGGTGCAAGCGGCTCAAGATGCGTTGGCACTTTTGCTTCCAATAAAGAACCTTATTCCACAGCCAGAGAAGCTATTTCATGATGATTGGCAAGATAAAGTAAATAGCTTTATTCATAGTTGGTTAGCGAGTAATAGCTTAACGATCTCGGCACTGTCTCGTCAGGATAAACGTGAATTGATTGAAGCGTTATTTGATCAAGGAGCATTCAACGGAAAAAGCTCGGCAGACTATGTGGCCAACGTGCTTGGGATGGGAAGGGCTACCGTATTTAACTACTTACGTGAAATCAAGCAGCTAAGAAAGTCGTGATGACAAAAATGCCCTTCTTTAGAGTATAAAGTTAAGGGCATTTTTTAGATAATATAAAAACGAATGGAGCATTTAACCATTCAATTCAGCAAGGAACTCCGAAGTCTTCTGAAGCCCATCTTTGAGTACTTGTGGGTTATTGGCATATCCGATTCGTACATAACCTTCCATTTCTAAAACACTTCCAGGTGTGAACATGACGCCTTTTGATTCAAGCAGGCGTACACAGAATTCACGGCTGGACATATCAAGATCATATTTAAGTAATGCCACGGTTCCTGACTGTGGTTTTACGTAGCTGATTAACGGTTCATTAGAGATCCAAGCATCAAGAACCTCTCGGTTGGCTTGGCAGAGAGAACGACTTCTTTCAAGGATCTGCTCTTTGCATTCTAATGCTATGCAGGCGAAGTGATCGTCTAGCATTCCAACGCTGATCGTATTGTAATCCCGATGGATAGTGACCGCGTGAATAACATCCGTTGGAGCCGCTATCCAGCCCAGTCTTAACCCTGCAAGAGAGAAGCTTTTAGACATACTTGCAGTGCTGATCCCTTTTTCGTACAGATCGGCAATGGACGCGGTGAAACCGTCTCCGGAAGCATCCGTTCCTCTGTAGACTTCATCACACAGTAAATACGCATCACAGGCACGAGCAATATCTACGATTTGTTTTAGAAAAGTTTCATCCATTAATGCACCTGTTGGGTTATTCGGGTTGTTAATAGTAATCAGGCGAGTGTTGCTATTGGTTAGCTTTTGCAATTCTTCTAAATCAGGTAAGAAATTATTCTCTTCTTTTAGTTTTACTATTTGCACATCCGCACCGAAACTTTCGGGAATGGAGTAGTGCTGTTGGTAAGTGGGTAAGACTGAAACAACACGATCTCCCGGTTCTACCAGCGTTTGGTGAATCAGCGCATTTGCACCAATTGCTCCGTGAGTGATCAGAATGTTCTCTTTTTGCTGATTCTGATAAATCTCAGTTATGTTATTGCGTAAACGATCCGATCCTTCAATTGCGCCATAAGTGAGCTTCATTGGCAGTAACTCATTGAGAATCGTTTCTCGTTTTCCTGCCATATCGAGCAACTGTTCAACAGTTAAAGATTCAACACAGGTTTCAGCCAAATTATAGAGACAAGAGTTTTCATACTCATTCATCCAAATTTCAACACCAAACTCTTTAATTTTCATATTACATTCCTTTATTCATAAAGTTTTAAAATCGATGGTCTCTATTATTTTTTGCTGTCTATCAGTTGCCATATACCATAAGCGATCGCAACATCTTCGAGCCCTAAGCCGATAGAGCGAAAGAACACAGGCTTCTTATAGTCTGGTAGGTGACAGCGTTGAGCGACAAGATCCGATAAGTCTCCAACAATGTTAGCCTTATCCCAACCGTGTTGATCTTTTGCCAATTTCATTTCCCCAGCACTTTCAGGTGTGGTTAATTTGTAGTCGCAATATACATCCATGTTGTTCAGTAACGCTGGTGGCACTTCATGCGCATTGACGGCATTCGTACTAATGGAAGTGATCAATGCCGATTGTGGGATCTGCTGTTCGGAAATGACAGCGCTTGCCGCAGAGGTACATAGCATAATGACATCGGCGTTTTCTGTGGCTTGACTAGAGTGTAAAGCAATTTGAATTCGGTTATCTATTGCTCGTATTTCATTTTGGCGAATGTCGTTATCAATTAATTCAGGGGCAAATATCGTGATGCATTCCCACTCTCTTAGTGAAATTACATGGCGTAAATGCGCTAAGGCGACGTTACCTGCACCTATTAATGCTAAATGCGAACTCTCTTTTTTTGCTAAGTAATCAATGGCTAATGCCGTGGTTCCTGCGGTTCGTTCAACCGTCAGTTGCCCTGAATCACAAAGCAGCAGTGGCATACCTGTCTTCATCGACATCAGGTGTGTCCAAGCGGTAATAATCGGAGCCCCATCAGTCACTATGTAAGGGGAAAGCTTAGCACCGAACACTCCTTGTTCAGCAAGTACGCCGAGGTAAGTGATGTAATCGCCTTTATTGTTAGGGAATGGTGTTAACGTTTGGCTAGGCTGTACTGCGTTATCACGAGCTAAAGATGAAAACAGCGTCTCCATAAGAGATTTAACATCTAATTTAGGGAGAAGCGATTGCACCTCTTGGTCATTGAGAACGTAGGGAGCACAGGGTGACTCGGAAGTATTATTGGTCATTTGAGTTACTCGTTAGATTTTGTAGCACCAATAATACTCATTAGTCTAAATTATACTGTGAAGTCTATGGTGTTTTTGTGAATCTATAAATTTAAGGTTTCTATAGGTCTTAAGTTTCCTATCCATTGAAGCTTCCCATAAATTGAAAGTTTCCTGATGCTTTAGGCTATGAGTGAGTATCGAAAGTCGGCTAACTCTCATCAATATGCTTGAGAACATAATCAACAAAAGTTCTATTTTTTAAAGACAGATGTTTAGATCGATAAAGTAAATGGATCGGTTTTGGCTTTGGAGTGGAATCTTTCAGAATTTCGATAAGCTGATTCGATTCTATCTCTTGTGTGACTAAAATCTTAGGTTGAAGAAGGATGCCAATGCCTTGAAGTGCTGCAAACTTTAAAACATCACCATTATTAGAGGTCAGCCGAGAGCTTGTATTGCTAAAGGTGTTCGACGGTAAGTTCATCACCTGTTGGCTTTCACCTTGATGATAGTGAAATCCTAAACAGTGGTGGTGTTTGAGTTCTTCTAATGAATTAATCTGCCCATGCTTTTCAAGATAAATGGGAGAAGCGCAGTAAGTCATTTCATAGTGGCCGAGCTTTCTTGCAACAAGGGAAGAATCAACAAGATCGCCAATACGAATTATCATATCTGCATCATTCTGATAAGGGTCAATAAGTCCGTTATCTAGCATTAACTCGATATTAAGATCTGGGTATTCTTCAAGAAAGCTTGCCACAATGGGAGTCAGAATTTTCTTGCCGAATGTTACAGGGCAGTTGACTTTAATGGTCCCTGTTGGTCGGTTGATTAACGTCTGAATCAGGTTTTCTGCGTTTGTTATATCTTCAATAATTCGATGGCACTCGCTGTAGTAAAGCTTACCTGCTTCAGTTAAAGACTGCTTACGAGTTGTCCGGTGAATCAGTTGAGTTCCCAAGCTTTGTTCAAGAAAATTGACGTGTTTACCTACCATTGTCGGTGAAATTTGGAACTGATGAGCAGCACTTCGAAAGCTGCCATGTTCGACAATATAAGCAAAAATTTTCATGCTTGTTAGTTTGTCCATTATGCACTGCCAGTTAATAAACAATAAAATATGGGGCAGTTTATCAATCTTATGAAGTTAATTATAGTTGAGCCTAATATTGAGAATAAATTTAACAACATAGGAAGTGATGATGAACGACACTATATTTGTTACGGCTGAGCTAAAAATGAAGACTCAGTTATCAAGAGAATCTGTTATTGAAGCCATTGAGCAATTTTGTGTCGACATGCAGGCTGAAGAAGGGTGTTTACAAGCGATGGCGACTTACGATGAAAAGACACCAGACAGAGTGATATTGTGGGAGCGATATAAAAATAGAGCCGCCATCGACGCACACTTTGTTATGCCACACACTCAAGCGTTTATTGCTTCAGATGTGACCTCATTAGTTCAAGTTTTTGAAACTCATCAAGCGGGAGAGGCAGTAGAATGAATTGGGGAATTTTAGGTACAAGTTTTATTTCTGGCGTCATGGCTGAAGCGATTAACTCAGATCCTGATAGCCATTTGTATGCCGTTGCAGGACGTTCAGAACAGAACCTGTCTTTATTTGCAGATCAATACTCCGTTGGCACTCGTTATACCGATTACGAAGCGCTATTAAACGATGATCTGGTGGATATCATTTACATCGCATTGCCAAACCACGTCCACCACGATTTTATAATCAAAGCCGCGCAGCGTGGAAAAGCGATTCTCTGTGAAAAGTCACTATCGGTTGATATGGAAAAAACAGAACTTGCCTTACAAGCTGTGAAAGAACATAACGTCTTTTTTGCTGAAGGGCTGATGTATTTACACCACCCACTTATTCGTGAACTCGTTGCGGTTCTTGATTCGGGCGAGATCGGTGAACTGCGCTCCATTCAAACGTCGTACATCGCATCCATTGCTCAATTTGTAAATCCAGACAGTAAAGGCGCGTTATACAATTTGGGTTGTTATCCCGTGTCTTTATTGCATTTGGTAGCAAAAACTATGCTAGGAGAGCACGTTTTTGATAATCGCGCACTCCATGCTATTGGAAGAAAAGGCTCGGATGGGAACCTTTGTGAATCTAGCCTTATGATGCGCTTTGGCGACCAGCAGACAGCAACGGTTCATACCGCAGAAGATCATGGGTTAAAACACCACTTCACTATTCTAGGTAGCAAAGGGTGCATCACCATGAACTCTAATCCATGGCTGCCAAATAAAGAGAATGACTTCTCGGTTGAAGTGTATGGAACGTCAAAGCGTAATGTTTCTGTTCCTGCGGACGGTGATGCCTTTTTGTATCAAGTGCGCCATGTAGCCAATGCAGTAAAAGCAGGAGAGAAAGCGTTATCTAACCCATGCGCGACTTGGGATGATTCGTATCGAATAATGCAACTGCTAACGGAATGGGAATCCGCCGCGACCAGCGAATAGTTTCCAACGTTTGATGTAGGCAAGCCATACTGCTAAAACGATATTTTCTCTTTAGCAGAATGAATAAGCGAAGGCAGAGTCGTTACAAGAGACTCTGCCTTTTGATTACTTAGCGCTGAATTGAGAGAATATTCGTTTGCCGAATACATTGATCAGAGCGCCTGTCACGATCAAACCTCCTCCCAAATAAGTCCAAATTGAAGGGACTTCATTGAATATCCATACTCCTAGAAGAGCAGAAAAAATAATCTGAACATATGAGTAGGCTGAAGCTTTACCTGCGGCTTGAGTCTGCATCGCTTTAGTAAGACCGTATTGACCGATTTGGGTAAAAATACCGACCAAAACCAGCATGATGGTTAAAAAGAAGCTTGGCCATACGAAGTCATTCCAGATAAGTACAGTCGAGATCGGCAACGCGACCAATGGAAAGTAGAAAATGATGACGGAGCTATCTTCAGTTTGGCTTAGCTTCCTCACGATCACGTAAGCAATCGAGCTTCCAAATGCCCCGCATAAAGCTATGATTACGCTAAAAAGTGGCAATTCATGGGTTAAGTCGCTTGTCATGCTCGGTTGTACCATCACCAATAAACCTGCGAGGCAGAAAGCAATGCATATCATGGTGGAGTGTTGAACTCGTTCTTTGAGAAATAGAACGCCGAGTAAAGCGGTAAAAATGGGATGAACGTATTGTAAGATGGTTGCCTCAGCTAGCGGCAACGTCGTTACGGCATAATACACACACATCAAAGCGGTAGTGCCGACAAGGCCGCGAACGAAAAGCAGTGTTTTGTTGTTTCCCCAAATCGAAATGCCTTTTCTTTTGACATCGATATAGCTAATGATCAAAGAGACTAAAGCCCTTGCTGCCACAATTTCAAATACTGGAATACCGTATAGGCTAATGTACTTCACGCAAGCAGACATGAGCGCGAATCCAAAAGCAGAGAGGAGCATGAACCTAACCCCAACAGGGATTAGCGAAAAAGAGAAAGAGGGCATAAAAATATCAGTCAAGTTGTGGGTAGGTCATCATATCTTAGTTTTAGAAATTCGGCTTAAAAGTTTGCTCATTGAGATGCTCAGCCAGTAGCTCTAACGCTAGGTCATGGGTGCAATTTGCTATTATGATCTTGCGAGTAAAATGAAGGCGGCATTCATAGTGGTAAAGGTATTTTGGACTCTTTAATGTTGAGCGACTAAAGTTCAAGTAGCTGAAATTTAAGTGACTATAGTTTATGTGACTAAAGTTTAAATGGCTATCGTGCTTATCTTGATGAACTTTGTTTGCCATAATAGTTTTCAGTTCGGTACTCCCAAATTGTATGGTGATGCCGACATTAAAGGAAAGATAGTTCTTATTGAACTTCATACTATAGAGGAAGTGCGATTCATGCTTTTGCTACAACGTGTCAGTGTCACCCTATTTTTAATCACGATTCTATCTGGATGTGGATCACTTCCAGAAGAGATAGATCACTTAGCAGAGCCGAGCATCACTTCGTCGACGAGCACATTATCAGAGTTGGTGAGTACTTATCCGCTTAGTCCTTCTAAACAAGAAAACAGTGCCGTCTTATTGCAAGATACGGGTTGGGATGCACTGTCGCAGCGACTTGCATTAATAGAAACCGCAGAACAGAGCATTGATATTCAATACTATATTTGGAACTCTGATGCGTCGGGTCATTATCTCGCGAGTCGCTTACTTGCTGCGGCTGATCGAGGCGTTAAAGTGCGTGTCATGCTTGATGACATTAATCTTAATGAAAGAGAAGATCTGCTTGTTGCACTGGATTCACATCCTCAAATTGAGATCCGCATTTTTAATCCCATTCCTACTCGTCGTGGTGTCGCCAAATGGTTAAATGTATTGGGTGATTTTTCTCGCCTAAATCGCCGTATGCACAACAAATTATTTACCGTCGATGGTGCCTTTTCTATTGTAGGTGGGCGTAACATTGGGGATGAGTACTTTGATCTCTCAGATGAAATTAATTTCCGTGACCGAGATGTTCTCGTGATGGGCGCGGTTGTTGGCGATATCCAAACGAGCTTTGGACGCTATTGGGACAGTCGTTGGTCATACCCTGTCGATTTGTTAGGCGGGAAGGCGTCATCTGATCTGCCTGTATTAGATGAAATCTCAGCACCTCGTTATACAAATTATCCAGCATTACCTGAAGATAGTAAGACGGCGAATCTGCTTCTAAAAACACTGATGAGTGAGATGACATGGGTGAGCGCCCGTTTTGTTTCTGACCGACCTGTTCCAATTGATGCAGACAACACCAGCGAACCAAAAGCCACGGCTAAAGTATTAGCTGAGTTAGCGCGAGAATCTGATCAAGAGATACTATTGGAATCCGCTTATTTGATCTTTGATGATAACCAATTAGAGGAGTGGCAATCGCTTAACCGTGAAGGTGTTCAGATAAAAGCATTGACGAATTCGATGGCGTCTAATGATTTAACAACGAATCACTCTGGCTACGCAGGTCGACGAGATGAGATGCTTGATCACGGAATTGAGCTATTTGAGCTAAAACCTGAGACAAAATTGTGCGAAGTGTCTACGGGTGATGCCTCTAAATGTGCGCCAATATTAGCTTATGGGCTGCATGCAAAATCAGCTGTTTTTGATAGACAAATCGCGAGCATTGGCTCTTTCAATTTTAATTTACGTTCTACCTATCTGAATACTGAGTCTGTTTTGATCATTGAAAATCAAACGGTGGCACAAAGCCTCGCGGATGATATTGAGCTGGCAATGAGTGAAGATAACAGTTGGCGTCTTAGTTTGTACGAAGGCAAGACGCGTTGGTATTCTGGGGATAATAGCTGGGAAAGTGAGCCAGAAACAGGCAAATGGGAGCGTTTCAAATCACGCTTCTTGCAGCTATTACCGATAGAGAAATACTTGTAGGCTGAGTATCAATATCACTGAAATAAGAATGTTCCAATTCATGAAGACGAACCCTAGAGTCCGTCTTCATGAAACTGACCGCTGCATGCAATACATACAATGTCTAAAATCGGTTCACGGCTAGCTGGCTTTAAAGGGTTATTGTTGAAAATGGTTATGAATAATTGACGCTATACTTAACCTGAATGAAATCGTTAGCAAAAGCCGTTGCCTGTGCCTGTTCTAATTTGATTACATTGGCCGTTTTGCCAAATAGAGGGATACCTTCTCCGAGTAACAGTGGGGCGCGTGTTATGGTGATCTCATTGATTAATTGTTGATTAAGAAAGGCTTGAATTGTATTACCGCCATCAACATACGCGTGGTGGTGTCCTTCATTTTCAAGCTTAGAGATTAAAGCGTTGAGATCCCCAGAATACATTTCAACGTGTTGCTTCACGTTGTCTGGAGCCTGCTTTATGGTGTTACTCAGAACGATGATACGAGTGTCACCATAAGGCCACTGTTCTGGCGTTAGTTCCATACTTGAAATCATTTCCATGCACTTTCGGCCCATGATCAAACAATCTACAGACGCCATGAATTGAGCAAATCCCATATCGGCTTGGTCACCCATATCTGCATTTGGGTTACCAGCAGTATGTAGCCAATCGACACTGCCATCATTTTTAGCGATGAAACCATCAAGGCTGGTCGCGATATATACAGAACACTTCATATTGTCGTCTCTTTTTGAGTTTAGAAGAACGAAGCTGAGCTGAGCCCTTGCTTTACATTCAGTATGGAATTAAATTATTCTACAGTGTAGAAATTAAAGTTATTTTAGTGAGAGAGTGAAATGTCTGTCAAGGAAAAAAAACGCGGTCGACCAAAAGGTGTGAGCAATCAGTTAAGTACGGACACCATTATTGATATGGCCAAATCATTAATGAGAGCTGAGGGTAAAATCCCGAGTATCAGAAAGTTAGCCTCACATTTAGATGTTGATGCGATGGCGATTTATCACTACTTCAGCAATAAAAATACATTACTAGAGTCGATCACAACGTCGTTGATAGAAGATATTTATGAACCGCAGGCGATTAACCATTGGAAACTAGAGCTGAAAGAGTTGTGCACCAGCTACTTAGCGTTGTTAAACAATTACTCTGGACTACTGGAAACACTTCTTGGTATGAGTTCTGATAGCCCCGCAGCAGTATTCATTGAGCGATTTCATGTGGTGGTAGCGCCATTAAACTTAAGTGATGAATCAACGAAAAATGCGCTAGATTTACTGGTCGATTATCTTCATGGATTTGCTCTTGCATTAAATTGTAGTGCTGACGTTTCGAAACTGAATATCGATATGTTAGAAGGCCCACTTAATATGTACTGTATTGCGTTGGAAAATGCATAGAAGGACAGCAACTTATCTCGTAATGGCGCGGCGGTTTTAAGATGATAAAATTGTCCTGAAGATGGCGTGAACCAAGCTGCGTGGTTTCGTTTTGTGTGGGCGGTCTTTAGGCCGCCAAAGCTACATGCTATTGAAATAATCCCCATACTCACTAAGTAAACTCCGCGAACTTCTAAGCCGAAAACGCCCATTTTCGACCGTGGCATCGGTTATTCTATCAATTCGAAATAATCGAGGTGCTGCTCTCAGATAGTCCCAGCCTAAAAGATACCAAGCAGGCCAATTGAGTAAAATAAACTGCGGTTCTATGGTTCTTTTTGTCTCTACTTCTTTTTCTGAGACATAGCGAATGGAGAGCTTTTGCTGCTGAATAAATGCTTGGCTGACATCATTCAAAAAAGGGTAGTGCGTATTCGTCACTGTATTGGCGACAGTTTCAGAAGCAACAGCACCAACCAATACACGCTTACGTAAGAGGTTGATGCGTTTTCTCTGCTCATCGTTTAGAAAGAAAGTGAGTTTATTTTTCACGCTCGATATGTTGTCACCCAGTATGGGGCAGTTCAACGAATCGGTCAGTGCGAGGGCCATTAAGGTATTTAAAATCTCTTCATCACTTAAAAAGAATTTAGGAGGACGGGCCATCCCTCTTAACTCAATCCCACCTCCGGCACCTCGCTCAGCATCAATATCGTAACCTTGTTGACGTAACAAAGTTATATCTCGCGAGATACTTCTCACCGAGACATCAAGTGAATCGGCTAATGCCTTCGCCGTCCATAGATTGTTGTTTTCTAATAGACCAATAAGATTATCAAGCCGTTCTTGTCTATTTTGAAAGCTGCGCATTATTAATAGGCCATTTAGTGTCGTATTTATAGTTAGCATAACATTTCACCACTGATTGAGACAGATATGCAGTATTCGCTTTGAGTATGGGCATGACTTAATCAAATAATTAGAATGTTTAAATAGGGAGTAGAGAAATGAAAACACTGATGACTGGTTTTACCGCCGTAGTTTTGGCTTCTTCAGTTAGCGCGGCATCGACATTTGAAATTGTGAATACTAAATTTGTAGATGGGGTGAATTATCAAGAGCAGCAAGAGGCGATGGAAAGCTTAAATACAATAGTGAAGCATTTCGAAGGTTTTCAGAGCCGTCACTATTTTTATAGTGAGGAGCTAAATCGTTGGACTGATATTGTTGTTTGGGAAAGTGCGGAACTCGCTCAATCGGCAACCGTAAAAGCGATGGAAAACCCAAAGGCTCAGCAAGTCTTTTCTAAAATGGATATGGATAATACGATATTTTCACATTATCAATCGGTTGGACATATCGAAGCGGAGTCGGTGGCTAAGTAGGGTTAAAGGGGATCTCTAGGTCTCAGTTTTAGTTATATATCTTTATCAATATCTCGAAGAGAGAAGATACGTTTACCGATCCATTCACTAAGGAGTGAAGCGAATGTCTCATTCAGAAACACGTTGTCTTTGTGGCGCTGTAAAAATCGTTGCAGAGAATATAAATCCAAAATTTACGGTGTGTCATTGCCAATCATGCCGGACATGGGGTGGGGCACCCTTCTTTGCGGTGAAATGCGGCTCAAAAGTAAACATTGAAGGGGATGACCATATCAAAATGTATGAGTCATCTTCTTGGGCATCGCGAGGTTTTTGCTCTGAATGTGGAACTCATCTGTTCTATAAACTTAAAGCAACGGGTGAGTACAACATGCCCGTAGGTTTGTTTCCGAATTTGGATGGGTTAGAAATGGATATGCAGTATTTCAGTGATATGAGGCCAAGCTATTATTGTTTCTCAAATGAAACCCAAGAGATGACAACTGCTGAGATCATGGCCTATTTTGCAGATAAAGTGTAAATAGATATTGTGAGGATCTGGGCACAAAACGATGATAAAGAAAGGCTGTCACTTTATTCGTTATTCGTTTCCGTTCTCTTGCAATAGAGAAATGCCATCGTTGACCCAATGAAGAAGCTGCTTGGTGGCTTTAGATAGAATCTGATTTTGCCGAACAATGTAGCCCAGATCGGTGGTCGGAAAGTCAGGTAATGGTGTGACCAAGGAGGTCAGGTGGCGTTGAGTGGATAGGGCGAACTCAGGAACGATGGCGACGCCAAATCCTGCTTCTGCCCAATCGATTTGTGCATCCACGCTGCCGACTTCCATCACTCTGTAATTGGAAAGGTTGAGTTTCGGTAACGCGTTATCAATGAGATCTCTTGTGCGAGTATCATGGCCGAGCAAGATCAAAGTTAACTCTTTGTCTTGTTCGGTATTTCGTTCAAATCCATCGCCGAATGCGACCCAGTTTATCTGCTGTAATTCGACAAAATGCAAAGGCTGTGTCTGTTTTTGAGAGATAACAAAACCCAGATCAGCCTCCGCATTTTTCACCAGTTTAGAGGCTTGTGATGATGTGGTGTTTAATAGCACGATATCGATTCCCGGGTACTGGGCTTTAAACAGCTTAAATGCCTCAATGAGTAACGCACGAGAAATAATATCGCTGGCCGCAATGGTAATAACGCCTTTATCGAGATCATTGAGAGCATTAAGGTCAGCTTGGCAAACCTGTAATTCTTGAAGCGTTCTTTGGCTACTTTCAAGTAACCGTTCGCCAGCTTGAGTTAAATGAAAAGGGCTTCGTTCAATGAGTTTGACGTTGGTGGCTTGCTCTAACTGTTTGAGGTGCAAACTCACATTGGGCTGAGTCATATGCAATGCGATGGCTGCTTTGCCAAAATGCTTATATTCCGCCAACGTAACAAATGTTTTAAGCCAATGGATATCGAGCATCGTTTACCTTTATGTGTGCGAACAAAATAGGTTGGTATATGAGTTTCTTATTAAGCTGATAATTATAATTAATTTCTCATATCTCATCAATGAGCCTAAGATCATTTCTTAATCAGTGAGGAGAATTATTATGTCGTCTATTGTTGTTGTGGGTGCCAATTGGGGTGATGAAGGCAAAGGCCGTATCGTTGACTTTTTAGCATCAGATGCTTCTGCCAGCATTCGTTTTCAAGGTGGTAATAATGCAGGCCATACCGTCGTTAATGACTTTGGTACCTTTAAATTGCATCAACTTCCAAGCGGCATCTTCAATCCAAGTTGTATTGCTGTTCTTGGCCCTGGAATGGTGATCAGCCCTGCCGCGCTGACTGAAGAAATTAAAGAAGTAAAAAGTGCAGGTGTCGATGTCAATTTGTGTATCTCTGATCGTGCAACGTTATGCCTTCCTCTTCATGCTTTGGAAGATACGCTAGAAGAGCTACGACTGGGTGATGCCGCGTACGGTTCGACTCGACAGGGCATTGCACCAGCCTACGGTGATCGTGTCATGAAAAAAGGCATCTTGGTCGGTTGGTTGAATCAACCAGAGGTATTAGAACAACGCATTCAGTTCATGCTGGATTGGAAACTGCCTCAGTTGAAAGCGTTATATCCTGATTTCGATTATACCCAAAGTGCGGCAGAACTTACGGCATGGTTATTAGAAAAGACAAAAACTTGGAGACCATTTATTTGCAATGTCACCGAGCCTCTAAAAGCATTACAGGCCAAGCAAGCCAATCTATTATTTGAAGCGCAATTGGGGGCGGGTCGTGATCTTGTTTATGGCGAGTATCCGTGGACAACTTCATCTAATGTGACGGCGGCGTATGCAGGTATTGGTAGTGGTTTACCTGCGCTAAGACCAGAGCGAGTGATTGCCGTTGCTAAGTCTTTCAGCTCATCAGTAGGAACCGGAACCTTAGTGACCGCGATGGAAGAGCAAGATAATTTCCGCGAAAGTTCGAATGAGTATGGAGCGGTTACAGGTCGCCCTCGTGATATGGGTTACTTTGATGCGGTAGCCACTCGAAATGGGGTTGAACTGCAAGCGGCCACCGAGATTGCATTGACCAAAATTGACTGCCTGACGGGTATGAAAGATCTTAAAATCTGTGTCGCTTATGAGGGTGAACACAGCGAAAACCCAATCTGGCCTCAAACCGCAAATCTTCAGCCTGTATATGAAACTATGCAGGGCTGGGATGAAGACATCACTGGTTGCCGTACGTTCGAGAGCCTTCCTCAAGGCGCGCAAGATTACATCACACGGATTGAAGCGTTAATGGGAGTGCCGATTGTTATGGTTTCTGTTGGACCAGAGCGTGAGCAAATGATCATTCGCTAGACGCTATATCGCTTTCAGTTGGTTGTTTTCTATATTGGCCTGGGGCTACACCGATTGTTTTCTTGAATCGTTTTGAAAAACTGAACACATCGTTGTAACCCAATTGCTCAGCTATTTGCTCTATAGACCATGTGGTGTGAAGGAGCAAATACTTTGCACGCTCCATTCGTAAAAAAATGAGGTGTTGTATAGGACTCCGTTGGAAGCGTTTTTGAAATAATCGGTGCAAATGAGGAGAGGAATATTGGAGCATTTCTGCCATGTCAGTGACGGTCCACGGAAAGTGCAGTCGTTTCTCTATATCGCGGATTAATTGATCCAAACGTTGGAATTCAGAAGGGCCAGATAAGGGTGCGCATAATGACTCTTCGAGGTAATGCTCCAACTGTTGCATGATGGGTTGTCGATGTGTCAGTGAACGCTCGTAGTAAATTAAACTCAGCGTGTGGAAGATCTTTCGGCAGCTATCAAGCCTGACAACGAGTGGGCGATCAGCACAAATGTTTCTCCAGCGAACACAATCCATAAGGTGAAACCAAACCATGGAAAAAGAAGTGGATGTTAACTCGATTATAAAGGGTTTATTGGCAGGCAACGTAACTAAATGGCATTTACTCACCGTTTGGTGACCATCTTCAGTGTAAAGCTCAAAAGAGCCATCAACGACATAATAGAGGGTATGATCAACAGGATTAGTCCGACCCACACGGTACTTACCTGCAAGATTTGATACACCACATAAACTGATTTCAAGTGCATCCATTTCAGGTGTCTTTGTGCTCTCAACAAACCTTTCGTTGCATTCGGGACCAATCTCCAATACGTCTTGCCATTCAAACATAAACTGCACCTATTTTACCAAATGATAGTTTTGGATAAAAACTGGATAGATTAAACCATAAATAAATAGGAAATATAACCTTATAATAGCCTCAAGATTTAGAGATACTTCAAATATTCATCCATTAATTTTAGAGATAAAAACTATGACTAACATCGAGGTTTTGGGATTTACATCAGCATTTTTAACGACAGTTTCCTTTCTTCCACAAGCTATTCAGGTAATTAAGACAAGAGACACGGCTTCTTTATCATTAGCTATGTACAGTATCTTTACCCTTGGTGTGGCATCATGGTTAATCTACGGCTTAGTGATTCAAGATAGTGCAATGATAGCTGCGAACATGATTACTTTCTTTTTGTCTGCCACTATTTTGGCTATAAAACTATATAATGAGTGGAAAAGCAGAGTGCAATCAAAAACCTCATGTGGATTGAATCATTCCGTGCAGAATTAAGCGCAATCCAGAATTCAGTTTGAAAAATATTACATTGTTAGCGTTTGGAGTGGATCAGGGACTTATCTTGTACCCTTTTAATATTTGAACAGCAGTTAGTGTCAAACTTGGGTTTAGTTTGACCATTATGGCAAGACGGAAAGTAGGGGAAAGAAAAGGGTGATGTTTATTACCTCAGCTTAGTGACAAAATAGACCACAAGGCTAAAACTTTAAGATGAATGCTTTATCTTTGCCTTGCTGCAATAATTCAATGAACGCTTTGATTTTTGCTAGGTTAAACATATCTCTATGCACTAAGGCCCAGATAGGGAAATTCCAGTGTAAATGTGGTGCGATTTCAATTAGATCAGCATCATTTTTGACCACACTTCTGGGCTCCGCACTAATACCGCAACCACTCTCCAAAGATCTAAACGCAACTTGTGAATTAGAACATAGAAATACAATGTTCTGTTCTGACACATTGTTGTGAATCCACTCATTCCACAATAGATGCGGCGGTCTATCTTTCATCGCAATAAATCGGTGAACCAATGGGCATCTATTTATGATTAATGTTTCGTTATGTCATTCCATCCCTGACAAAGCCATACAGTAATAGTTCAAAAACTCTGGAATAATTTCAGCATTAATGACTAGGTACACTTTTAAAGCACTTTTTAAACTTTCTAGTCAGATCATATGTAAATATCAATTCTGGAGAGAAACATGAAAAAAATCATTCTTGCTGCTGCACTATCATTCCTTGCGACAGGTTGTGCTCAACAAACGTTTGTAATGGCACCTGAAGCAAATACAACAGAGACAGAAGCGACATCAGAACAAGCTCATCATTTCTTCATTAGTGGCTTAGCGCAAGAGAAGCAGATTGATGCAGCAGGCGTATGTGGCGGCGCAGATAAAATTGCAAAAGTAGAGGTTCAGGAAACCTTTATTAATGGACTACTGGCGACTGTGACATTTGGTATTTACACGCCTCGCGAAGCCCGTGTTTATTGCAAGGCGTAAATCAGCCTAGTTAGCTTAATGCTGACGTTGTAAAAGTAACAAAACAGAACCGCGCAAAGTTAATTGCTTTGCGCGGTTTTTGTTTAAGGCTGGCTTATGAGTACAGAGAATTATGGTGGAAACTTGGCAGGCTTCTAAATCAACGGTTTGGAGCATTCTTCAACAATAACTGAGTTGGAAACTTTAGCGCTTCAATATAAATTGTCGTAAATGGATGTACCTAATCAATTGTGGACTTGGCTAGCTCAGCTCTGCCCCAAGACGTTTTAGTTAATGCTATCAATAGCAAGTTCCAATCGACGTGATGGCATACTTTTTCTAATCTTCGGATGTCGATAGGCTCCAAGTTTTACCAGTTATCAAGTCTATTCACTAAGCAAATACTAAGTAAGGATAGATTGCAAAATGCAATTTACCCTACCTTGCAGCAGACGGAAGGTTGACGTAAGTCGTTGATTCACTATGGCATCTGATTTAAAGTTAATCTCATTACAGGCTGTATAGGCGGCAACTTGCCATATATAAAGCGTTATTAAGCCCTGCAAGCCTCGATACAAAATTTAAGGATTGAATATATGAATATGGCTGTTGAACACACTAAGGCAAAGTTTTGGAAATGCGCACTACAAGTAAATCCAGCTAGTTATGTAACGTATCGAGGACAAAATCAGAATTTTTCAGAAGATGACTATAATCAAAAATTATTAGAGGTTTGTCTTGAAGAATCAATAAAGGTTGTAGGAATAGCTGATCACGGGAATGTTGATTCAGTAGCAAAAATTAAAGAAACCTTCAATGCACAAGGAATTGTTGTCTTTCCTGGATTTGAGATCGCATCTAGTGAAAAATACACTTGGTTTGTCTATATCCAGAAGACACAAGCATTCAAATGTTAAACAATTATTTGTATGAGTTTGATATAGATACATCTAATGGTACAGCCCCTTCAACGAGAAGTGCTGACTTTATTCTATCAACAGTTATAGATAAAGGCGGCTTTGTTTATGCTGCACATTGCACAGATGATAGCGGAGTCTTAAAGCAAAAATTAAACAATATTTGGAAGAATAAAAACTTAGTTGCGGCGCAAATCCCTACTTCATTAGATGCTTTAAAGGAACAAGGCGACCAAGCAAATCACCAGATTCTTCTAAATAAAAACCCTGATTATAAACGCGATAAAAATATTGCGATTATCAACGCTAAAGATATAGAAGATCCTGAAACATTAAGAAAAGAAAATGCGACTTGTTTGGTAAAAATGTCAACACCTAGCTTTTCCTCGTTTAAATTAGCATTTTCAGATTCAGAATCCCGTGTACGCCTTAACTCTGATGTTAAAGAGAAATATTACTCCAGAGTAGAGTCAGTTAGATTTGTTGGCGGGTTTCTTGATGGAATTGATATCAAATATTCAGAGCACTTAAATGCTTTAATAGGTGGAAGAGGCACAGGTAAATCGACTTTAATTGAATCAATTCGTTACGTTTTAGATATAGAGCCAATTAGTAAAGAGACGAAAGCACAACACCTTAAAGTTATTAAACAAAATATTGGCTCGGGTTTCGCTGAATTAACTATCAAATCAGCAGTAAAACATGGAAAGCTATATACAATATCAAGACGCTATGGTGAATCACCAATAGTAAAAGATGACAGTGGATCTGTATCTACTTTTTCTCCTCAAGATCTATTACCTGATATTGAAATCTTCGGTCAAAATGAAATCCACGAAATCGCTAAAGACTCGAGTGAGCAATTGAAAGTAGTGGAGCGATTCCTAAACACAGATAAAATTGAGCAAGAATCTGGTATTTCAACTGTTAAAGAATCCTTGGTGATAACAAGAAACAATATATCTGATTTAACATCTAGTGTTTCTAACTTGGAATCAGATGTAGAAGATTTGAAGGCACATGAAGAAGATGAAAATAGGTACAAGGAACTTGGAATAGACCAGCAATTAAAACTATTGCCAATAGTTGAATCGGAAAGAAGTACTTTCAGTACGGTTTCAGAAAAAATTGAAACTTTAAATAGTGCATTGAAAGAGTTCTCTGAATCAATTCCATGCAGTGACTTTATCACTGATGAGTTGATTCAGGACTATCCCGACAAAGAAATATTTGAAAAGACTAAGGCTGCCTTGGTCGAATTTAAAGTAAATATTGAAGCGTCTATTACAAAAATGGCACTTGATTCTAAAAGCTCCCAACAAAAGATAGAGTTACTTGATAAGGAACTTCAAGAAAGCATAGATAAACAAGAAGAAGCCATAACTAAAGAATTTAAAAAATTAGCTCCTGTTGAAGGTTTAACTGGGAAACAAATCGGTGAAGAATATCGTGATCTAATTAAGAATATTGAAAGGCTAAAACCTAAGCGAGTGGAACTTGAGAAAGAACGGGCTAAATTAGACAAAGAAAGAGCTAAAAGACAGGCACTACTTGCTGAATTGTCTGAGAAAAAAACGAATAGAGCTACAGCCTTTGAAAAGGGAGTTAAGAAGTTAAATAGGAAGTTAAAAGGCAATATTAGGGTTAATTATTCAGCAGAAAAAAATAGACTTGGGTTAATAAAGCTTATCATTGGTTACCGTTTACTTGATGTTGCAGAGGGCAGACTTTCTTGGATGAAAGCAGTAGATGAGTTTTCTGCTCCCTTACTCGCTGAGACAATAAAGAAAGGATGGGATGCTTTAATCGATAAAAACTGGGGAATGACCTCTACGACTGCCGATAGATTATCAAGAATCAGTAACGAACAGATAATGGAAATTGAAGAGTTCAAGATCGATGATTTGGTTAGTATTGAGTTGAATGTCTCAACTACTGAAGAGCCACAATACAAAAAGCTAGATTCATTATCAACAGGTCAACAGTGTACCGCTTTGTTACATATGCTCCTACTTGATAATCAAGACCCATTACTTTTAGATCAACCTGAAGATAATTTAGACAATGCATTTATTGCAGAAAGAATTGTTACTCAAGTTAGAGACGCCAAATTAACAAGGCAGTTTATCTTTGCAACTCATAATGCAAACATACCAGTTTTTGGTGATGCAGAATGGATTGGTGTTTTAGAATCAACCAATGAAAATGCAACTTTACCAGTCCAGAATCAAGGCTCTATTGATCAGGAAAATATTCAAAATCTTGCTGCTAAAATTCTTGAAGGTGGTGAAGATGCATTTAATCGAAGAAAAGAAAAATATGGCTTTGAGTAAGGGCTAATTAGCAAGTCGTTTAAAAGGACAAAAAACAGTTGGCTTTTGCTCCTTTGTCGCTAATTATAGCCAACAAATTTTGCCTCTTAACGAGGCGTGTAGTGTTTGAGTGAATTTGGCCGCAGGTTAGATGGTTTGCAATACTCCAGGTAATCCATTAATTACTAATTTAGTGAAATCGGTGACATAGAATTGTCCAGAAGTGTGCTGACGGGGTATGTAACACAGAAATGCCCCTAAGTTTGTTAGCGCATTTACTCAGTGGCAGAACGTGCCACTGAAGTCACAGTACTTTTCCTTATGTTTAGCAGCATCGAAGCCGTGGTAGGAAACTCCCAGAACCGAGCAGACGGTGTTCTCAATCAGTAACTTTCGCTAGCATAGGACAAGCTAATGTATAGTTAAAACTTGAGTTGTACAATACAAGAACAGCCCCGACATTTTTAATCTAGAAACAGTATAGAGAACTGAAACTCAACCCAATAAAAGCTCGATAAGAACAGACGCGAAAATAAAAATGGATAATTTTTCATGAAAGATATAAAAATAGATATCACAAAAACGTTTGACGCTAGGCCACTATATAACGGGAAACCTCTTCCCCAATATGGTGAAGCAGAACTATTTATTGGAGATATGGAAAGCTCAAAAATTCTATCTGGAATGAGCCTTTTTCTTCTGAACATTCTCAATCAGAGTACTAATGAACGTTTTATTTCAGAGCTTTGTTTCATTTCTCCCCCTGAACAAGCAAATATTTACAGTTTTGATTCCGTTTTTGATAGCCTTTTAATCGCATTTAAAGATCTTTATGAAACTCCACCAACAGCACGGGATATTGAATTTTTAAATAAAATATTAAAAGTACATCATGTAAAAGAGATGAGTATTGAATCCGTTATAGAAGTCGCAAAAAAGGCCCGCGAAAAATCTGTTATTTTGCTACCTCTATGTTGCAAGTACAAAAGCAGTCATACAAAGAAAACAAATCGAGGAAAAAGATTATTATCTGGTAGCTATGAATCCAATTGGGTTAATAATCTAGTTGAGTTATCTGAAGGACTGATTTCTGAAGCTAAAAAAAATAAAAATTTCATAGTCTTAACAGATAGAGAACTTCAACCTATTCAAACAGAAAACCAAGAAAAAATAGTTACAGTAGATGGATTATATCCAGTTTGGATGGGTGATTGCTCTAAAGCAGAAATGGGAGCCAGCAACCTTCAACCTAAAATAATGAAATGGTCAGCTTTATGTTTGCAGGGGAAAGTTGAAGAAGCTATATTTGAATTAGAAAACAGCGACTTGAGATTATCTATAATAAAACAAATTAAAATTCAGATGCTATATAAAGGTGACAGATTAGGGCAAGCTTCCGACATAATAAGAGAAATGTCAGACCGTAATTCAATTGTATCTCCTGAAGCATCTATAAACTATTCCCGCATTGCCCTTCAAGCAGGGGAAAGAGAGTTGGCAGCTAGGCTAATTGATGGGCAAGTAAATAAACTATTTACACAGCAAGATTTAGAACTTGCACTTTTAGTCAGTACAGATTTAAAAAGATATGATTTTGCCAAAGAAGCATATCATCGATTACAAGGCCTTTTCGAAACATCTACTGTTTTAATAGAAAATAAATGCCTTCGTTTACTAGAATTAGTGTCAGAAGAAAACCCAGAGGATTTAAACAGTCGAATATTTGGTTTCGACGAAGTCGAGTTACTTACAATAAGAACTACAGATCTTGTTGAAGAATCTAATGAGCTAATTCAAACAAGTCAGAATCAAGAGAAGTTTTCGCTAATCTACATCACCAATGCCATAAAAGCAGCCAAATCTAAAGACTATATAGCGTCTCTAGAATTATCTATAAAAGTTAACTCCTCCTCTTTATACAAACTTCGTTCAGTCTATAAAATCATCTATTGTCTAGAGCAACTAATCCTTATAGGATTCGACATATCTAAAAACGAAAAACTAATCAAGATAACTCTAAATGAAATAATAGAGTACGTAGCTGTTAATCCAGATTTAACACACTTAAGAACAAAGCTGTTTTCATTAGTGTCTATTGAAAATTTTGGTAAATATGGATTACCAGCCTTAGCATCTTTAGCTTTAACGCTGGCTAGTCGTGGACTAAGAATAAATAAAGTTAGAAATGCAGAAAAAGAAAGTGTATCGAATGATCAAGTTACAGACTTTATCAGGAAAGCTTTTGATTGGCTAGATAAGGAAAGCGTAATTGAACTGGGAGTATCTTCCTTGCCGGAACGACTAGTTCCAGAAGATGTTGATGGTCACCTCGTCTCACTTAAAAAGCTCCTAAACTATGGAGCTAAAGATGGACGTGAAGAGCTGGATATTACGGAACAATTAGCATATGTAATTTGCCTTTTGGCACCACACGCTGATAAGTTAATAGCTGAAGATTTATTCGCATTGAGACTACTTGCAAATCATTTCTGGTCACAGAACAATCCTCAGCAAGCTAGGAATTTAGCTGAACAGACCTTAGAAGTTTCTCTTAATGATGCTACAAGGAAGTTAATTGCTTGGAGTTGTTACTCAGATATCTACTTACGCCAAGCAAAGCCTTTAGATGCATTGATTGCATGTTGTTGTTGTTTTTCTATAGATGAGGCAATTGAACCTAAACACGCCTTTGAGATTATATTCTTGTTAGCAAAAATTACTCGTGACTTATACCTATTGGATATTTCCCTACAAATTACTGCTAACGCCTCACAATTAGTCGACAATTACGATATAGGAATTCAAGCAAGTTTAAGGCTTCAAAACTTAAATGCCGGAATTAAACTATTCAAAATAACGTCATGGAAAAGTCAAGAAGCGTCTTCTTTGATTGATGAGTTAACTTCTCTTTCAAAGCAAGTAATAGAAGAAGGTGAAGAAATTCTGCCCACTGCAATCCTTCTTTGCCAAGCTGTAGAAAAAGCTAAACACGACGGCTTAAAACTACAACAAAACACTATTAAAGTGCTCAAAGAAATTAGTAACAGTTTGCCCCCAAGTACCCTAGAAAAAATTAGGGTTATGAGCAGTCTCACACCAGAAATTCACGACATTTTTTCGCTTAACGACAGTATACAGATTGGCGTTTTTTCACAAGATCGGCCTGAAGATTTAAAGATGGTTAAGCACTTGGCTAGGAGAAACCTAAGTAATGATTCTTCAAACTTTGACAAAAAAGATTTGTTTAACTTACTGGAATTATTGAGTGATAGTGCAACTAATTCAAAAGCACCACAAAATGAATCAGATAGATATGAGCTATTTGAGTATGCCACAAGCCTTTCCTCACAAGGGTTTACTGTTCTTCAAATTGCCTTAAACCAAAGTGGTGATTTGCGAGGGACGATAATTAAAAATGGGATTTTTGAGTCTCTACCGGAAACAAAAGCTTTTAAAGAGAACCTATTAACTTGGCAAAAGTCATACCCTCATAAATACGGAGATATTCTAGAGCAAGAAGGCAATAATGTATTTTATGAAACTATGTCAGAACTGGAAATACCTGTTCCTAACACTGAACGCTTAATCGTCTGTGCTGAACCAAATTTACAACAAATACCATTAAATATTTTGCAAATAAACAGAGAGTTTTTGGGACAAAAAACTTCATGTTGTTATGTTCCGTCTATAAGTTGGATTAAAAAATTAACGGAACGGAATAAAGTGAAGAGGAATAAAATGTCTGCGTGGATTTCAATTTCTCAAGATAGTTTAGGCACGTTAGAAATAGCCCATAGTCGCTTGACGCCTGTGTTTGAGGAGTATCAATTTGAGGTCTCAACTGAGAGTAAAATACCTTTTCATTGTTCAAACTCACAATTAGCCGTTATAACTGCTCATGGAGGAATAGCAAACGACAATGGCTATTTTAAAAAAATCGCAGATGAACAAGAATTTTACTTTAGTCCAGCAACTCTTGCGTCAAGCATAAAAAACTGTGGAGTTATTGTTTTATTTGTTTGTAGTGGCGGGAAGTTAGATCAATCTCCCTATTCTGAAACAACTTTTGGGTTACCCAAGTTACTCCTAGAGAATAGTTGTGAAACAGTTATCGCTTCACCTTGGCCACTAGACTCATTTTTTATACATAGATGGCTTGAAGCATTTATAAAAGAATGGGACTCTGGATCTTGTGCTCTAGACGCATGTTTCTATGCCAACAAAACTATAATGGAAGAATATAGTTATTTTGCTGGTAGAGGGTTAGCAATGACGTTGTTTGGAAATCCTTTAATCACCAAACAATAAAAATTAACGGTAGTGTTCAGAAATCTATGTCATTTCAGTAAAATATAGAAAACAGGAATGACATATGACCAAGCAATTCCACTTGGGGGACAGATCTTGAATTTTGTAAAAACAAACATACGAGCTGTTTACCTTGCATTACAAAATCTTAGCCACTCTATAGCTTGCTCTAAGCTTTGGGGCCAAAGCACGTCAGGAATTGATGGAGATCTGCTTACTCTCTAACAATTACTGGATAAAATCAGCCTGATGCGACAAATCACTGGTGACAGGTTATATCCAGTCCCGTACAAATCGGCCACTATTATCGACGGTGGTCTTTTAGATTTAGGAATACGATAAATTATCTGAAAGTGGGACTCTAGGGGATCTACTCTAAAGCGTTTCTGTCCAAATTTCAGATGGGTCATAACAACCTGTTAGTTTTTACACACAAAATGTTATGGATAGAAAAAGATCTGGCCCTAATTTGTGTGAGCAAGCAAAAATCAAAAAGGAGAAACGAGTGTTGAAGATGGATTGGCTCCTAACTGGGGGCTTAGTGGTCGCGGTAGCTGTTATCGTCGGAGAATATCTTCCCGTGATACCAGGTTTCGAGCCCGTATTACAATATTACGACCTGTTTTATGGACTGTCTTTAAGCTTCGTCGCTGCGTACATGTTTCATTATGTGGTGATAGTCTACCCTCAGAAAAAAGCCAAAAAACACATCGAGCCTTATGTCTTTGCGTTAACAAAAAAAGTACTGTGGCACTCTGAGCACATTGTGTGCGATTTGGTTAATGATAAAAAAGCGCTAGATGGCGACTATCAGATTCTCGATTTCTACAACAAGCTCTCAGAAGTCAATTTAACCACTAGGACCCCGCACATGAGGAGTTCCAGAAAATACGGTGGTTTGATGGACCTTCATGCATCGGTGGAGCATGCAATTGGAGAAATACGTGAAGCCATCGATGAACTATACCGGCATGTGTCCAACCTCGATCCTGAGCTTATTGAGATAATCAATGCATTAAATAACAGTACAATAGGCAGTAATTCTATTTTGGAACATTGGCCTTCTCGGGCAGAAGCCGTTGGTCCACATAAGAGAAACCTTGTCCTGCATACCCATTATGCACCGGCACTTTGCGCCCATTACAAGTTGACCCAAAGGTTGCAACACTACGTCCAACGACGTTTTCCCACAAACTCTCAAGATTATTATTTGGAAATACTCAAGGCCTACGAAGAAAAAAACTGGCCAGTGTTTCTTAAACTCAATCGAAAGGTGCTCAAAACTGACCCGGAGGACAGGAATGCAATCTATCTTAACATCAAGTATTTGGTAGAGTTGAGGCGCTTTGAGGAGGCTGTGAGCGAAATTGAGGCGGCTTTAGAGGTGCATCCTAATCTTCATTACAATTTCACGAGTGAGTTTAAAGGTGAGGTATATAACGATTTCACGTCTAGGCCTGACTATGCTGAACTCATAGGTAACGAGAAATACAAAGCAGTGGCTAATCCATACTGAGTCGATATTTTCGCTGCTGTTTTCTCAACGCTGTTTGGCTCTGCAACAAGCAAAGGATTTTGTTCGCTGGGAATTCAAGAAAGCAAGCGTAAGTATGTGGGATAGAAGTAAGCGAAAAGGGTCGGCCTTGCCTTATGTTTGGCTAAGTTTCCTAAACTTGAAGTAATCCATTGATTACTAATTTAGCAAGGCCACTGACTCATTTTTGTCCAAAGATGAGTTTTAATTACGACGCATGAGAGTTTGCTTTGTTTCACCGATGTCTTTCATTTTCAATTTGAGCAAAAAAAAAAGCGAACCTCGTAGAGGTTCGCTTTTGAATTATTAAGAATTAACCAACTTAATTAGTTATCCTCAACTTGTTTCTTAATCTTCGTAGTTGTCGATACTTGGGCAGCTACAAATTAAGTTACGGTCGCCATATACGTTATCGACGCGGTTCACGGTTGGCCAGTATTTCGCATCTTTCGCTGCATTTGATGGGAAGCAAGCCAGTTCACGTGAGTATGGGTGATCCCACTCTACAGACATTAGATCCGCTTGAGTATGAGGTGCATTCACCAGTGGGTTATTGTCTAGTGGCCACTCGCCATTTTTCACTGCTGCCATCTCTTCACGAATCGCAATCATCGCTTCACAGAAACGGTTTAGCTCTTCTAAATCTTCCGATTCAGTTGGCTCAACCATCAAAGTACCCGCAACAGGGAACGACATAGTTGGCGCGTGGAAACCGTAATCCATTAGACGTTTTGCAATGTCTTCTTCGCTAATGCCTGTCTCTTCTTTAAGTGGACGAATATCGATAATACATTCGTGAGCAACACGGCCGTTTGTACCGCGGTAAAGAACAGGGTAGTGAGGACGTAAACGTTCCATCACGTAGTTAGCATTTAGAATCGCGACTTTCGTTGCGTCCGTTAGGCCCGGTTCACCCATCATTGCAATGTATGCCCAAGAGATAGGAAGAATAGAAGCACTGCCTAAATCGGCTGCGGATACGGCATAGTCGCTGCCTTCAACGCCATTTTCGATATGACCAGGAAGGAAAGGTGCTAGGTGAGATTTAACACCGATAGGACCCATACCCGGGCCGCCGCCGCCGTGTGGAATACAGAACGTTTTGTGTAAGTTAAGGTGCGAAACATCAGAGCCGATGAAGCCCGGGCTAGTTAGACCCACTTGAGCGTTCATGTTCGCGCCATCAAGGTAAACTTGGCCGCCCGCTTCATGAACCATTTCACATACTTCTTTCACTTGTTCTTCGTACACACCGTGTGTAGAAGGGTAGGTGATCATGATGCTTGCTAGGTTGTCTCTGTGCTTCTCGATTTTAGCAGCCAAATCAGCCATGTCGATGTTGCCATCTTCATCACACTTAGTTACCACTACTTTCATTGAAACCATAGATGCCGTTGCAGGGTTCGTACCGTGTGCAGAGCTTGGAATCAAACATACATTGCGATGACCTTCGCCACGGCTTGCGTGGTAACGTTGAATCGCGATTAAACCTGCGTATTCACCTGAAGCACCTGAGTTAGGTTGCAGCGAGAAATCATCATAGCCAGTGATTTCACATAGCTTCTCTTTAAGATCTTTTGCGAGTGCTGTGTAACCTGCAGCCTGCTCTAATGGAGCGAATGGGTGGATTGAACCGAATTCAGGCCATGTTACCGGAATCATTTCCGCAGCGGCATTAAGCTTCATCGTACAACTGCCTAGTGGAATCATACCGTGAGTCAGCGAGAAGTCTTTGTTCTCAAGCTTTTTCAGGTAACGCATCATCTGTGTTTCACTATGGTGAGTGTTAAACACTGGGTGCGTTAGGTACTTAGATTCACGACGACAGCTTTGTGGAATCGCTGCAAATTCATTGTTTGAAATTTCAGTTGAAAGCGCATTGACGTCTTCATCTACACCGAAAATGGCAAACAAATCTTGGATATCAGCGGTTGTTGTTGTTTCATCGATACTTACGCCTAATTGATTCTCAAGTTTGCGTAGGTTGATATCTGCTTGTTGTGCTTTATTAAACAGTGAAGTCGTGTTGTCGCCACTGTTTGGCGTATTAGTGTTAATAGTGATGGTGTCGAAGAAGCTGTTGTGAGCCAGTTCGTATCCAGATTTTGTTAAACCTGCTGCTAGAATTGCTGTTAGGTGATGAGTGCGGCGAGCGATAGTGCGCAAGC
The DNA here is from genome assembly GCF_024347395.1 of Vibrio cortegadensis. Classification (NCBI taxonomy): domain Bacteria; kingdom Pseudomonadati; phylum Pseudomonadota; class Gammaproteobacteria; order Vibrionales; family Vibrionaceae; genus Vibrio; species Vibrio cortegadensis. The sequence goes on along the minus strand of NZ_AP025473.1, from coordinate 33,212 downwards.
CTTCAGCACCATGATAAACCGCATAGAATGAAGCCATGTTTGCCAGCAGAGCTTGAGCGGTACAGATGTTTGATGTCGCTTTCTCGCGGCGGATATGTTGCTCACGAGTTTGCATTGCCATACGCAGTGCTTGGTTGCCTTTTGTATCGATAGAAACACCGATAACACGACCTGGCATAGTACGTTTGTGTTTTTCACGAGTCGCCATGAATGCCGCGTGAGGGCCACCGTAACCCATAGGTACACCGAAGCGTTGAGCAGAACCGATAACGACATCCGCGCCCATTTCACCCGCCGGTTTTAGAAGAGCAGAAGCCAGAAGGTCTGTCGCAACCGTCACGACGATTTTGTTTGCTTGAGCGGCAGAGATGATATCGGTTAAATCGCGAACTTCACCTGTTGTACCTGGGTATTGAACCAAGGCACCAAATACGTCTTGCTCTGCGAGTGTTTCAAGTGCGCCAACCATCACTTCAAAGCCGATGAACTCAGCACGAGTTTTTACAACTTCTAGTGTTTGTGGGTGAACATCGTCTGCTACGAAGAAGACTTTGCTTTTGCTTTTGCCTGCACGTTTACATAGCGTCATCGCTTCGCCTGCGGCCGTTGCTTCATCAAGCAGAGAGGCGTTTGCGATGTCCATGCCTGTTAAATCCATTACCATTTGTTGGTAATTAAGCAGCGCTTCTAGACGGCCTTGAGATATTTCAGGTTGGTACGGTGTGTACGCAGTGTACCAGCCTGGATTTTCCAGAACGTTACGCAGAATAACGTTAGGAGTAAATGTGTTGTAGTAACCTTGGCCAATGAAAGTGCGTTTGATTTGGTTTTGATTGGCAAACTGCTTCAATGTGACGAGCATGTCATATTCGCTTTGAGGCGCGGCAAGGGACATTGGTTTTTCTAGACGAATTTGAGCAGGAACTGTTTCATCGATAAGTGATTCAAGGCTGGTGGCGTTGATCATATCTAACATTTTTTGCTGATCTGATTTGTTCGGGCCGTTATGGCGGGCAACAAATTCGTTTTGAGTACCTAAGTCGGTAAGCAATTGGCTATGTGGCTGAGTCATGGCAATAATCTTCTCTTGGCTGGTCAAACAAATATTTCACACTCAATCTTTAGAAATGCGATTAAGAGAACGACTCTTAAACGTTCCTTGTATCTAAAGTATGCGTTCCTAAAATTAAGCTGCCCTCGAAAGAGCAGCTTTGATAGAGCGGTTACTCTTTAATATGTTGCGCTAATTAATCTTCTTCAATGCTAGCAAGGTACTCTTCTGCACCTTTTAGATTGTCTAGTTCAGATGCATCAGCAAGCTTCACTTTAACAATCCAACCACCTTCATAAGACTCTTCGTTGATTAGCTCTGGGCTGTCTTCAAGTTCTTCGTTGATTTCAACAATTTCACCAGTAACAGGTGCGTAGATGTCCGATGCCGCTTTTACAGATTCAACAAGTGAAAAGCTTTCACCTGCTTCAACTTCGTCACCTTCTTCTGGCAGGTCTACGAATACTACGTCACCTAGCATTTCTTGAGCGTGCTCTGAAATACCAATAGTTACAGTACCGTCACCGTTGTCTTTTACCCATTCGTGGCTTTCTGCAAACTTCAGTGTGTTGTCCATTGCTAATCTCCAAAAAAGTTATGTTCGGATTTATATCCAGTTAGTCATTAAATCTAAATGTATTAACGGTATAGAGGGAATCGGTTACAGAGCTCTTTCACTTGTTTGCGAACGCGCTGTTCTACTTCTGCGTTACCTTCAGGGTGTTCTACAAGCCCATCCAGAACGTCACCAATCCACTCTCCGATGAGTTTGAATTCTTCACTGCCGAAACCACGGCTAGTGCCAGCTGGTGTACCCAATCGGATGCCAGATGTAATCATAGGTTTTTCTGTATCGAATGGAATTCCATTTTTGTTACATGTGATCCCTGCACGTTCTAAAGCTTCTTCTGTCTTGTTGCCTTTTAGGCCTTTAGGGCGAAGGTCAACCAGCATTAGGTGTGTGTCAGTTCCGCCAGTCACGATGTCACAACCGCGAGTTTGCAACACTTCAGCAAGAACTTTTGCGTTCTCGATCACTGAATCGATATATGTGCTGAACTCAGGGCCAAGGGCTTCACCAAATGCGACGGCTTTCGATGCGATAACGTGCATCAGCGGGCCACCTTGAAGGCCTGGGAATACGGCAGAATTAATCTTTTTATTGATGTCTTCGTGGTTAGTCAGAATCATACCGCCACGAGGGCCACGCAGTGTTTTGTGCGTTGTTGTTGTTACAACGTGAGCGTGTGGTAGTGGGCTAGGGTGTGCGCCTGTTGCGATAAGGCCAGCAATGTGCGCCATATCGACCATCAAAATTGCGCCTACTTCATCGGCAATTTCACGGAATTTAGCAAAATCGATAACGCGTGGAATAGCAGAGCCACCCGCAATGATCATCTTAGGTTGATGCTCTTTAGCCAGTTCAAGAACAGCATCGTAATCGATTTCTAATGTCTCTTTATCTACGCCGTATTGAACCGCGTTGAACCACTTACCAGAAAGAGCAGGGCGAGCACCATGAGTTAAGTGGCCGCCAGCATCCAGAGACATTCCTAAGATAGTGTCTCCAGGTGTGAGTAACGCAAGTTTTACTGCACCATTGGCTTGTGCGCCAGAGTGAGGTTGAACGTTTGCGTATTCACAATTAAAAAGTTTTTTCGCACGTTCGATAGCGATAGCTTCAACAGTATCGACATGTTCGCAACCACCGTAATAACGGCGACCAGGATAACCTTCAGCATATTTGTTGGTTAAACATGTGCCTTGAGCTTGCATAACGGCTTTAGAAACAATGTTTTCTGAAGCGATTAATTCGATCTGTTCATTTTGGCGAGCATTTTCAGCTTGGATTCCCGCAAAAACAGCGTCGTCTGTAGCAGCAAGATTCGTTGAGAAAAAACTTTCTAAGCTGTGATTCTGATAAGTGTTATTCATTGTAGATGACCTTCCAAATTAGCTGATGAACTTGAATTATTGTTGTTCGTTCATCTGGTCTTTCGTATGTGTCTGCATTGGTTGTAACGTAAAGTGTAGGGCCATTGCAGTGCGAATATAGTGTCCCAAATGGGTAAAAATCAGCTTGGCGTAAATGTTAATAAGTCAATTTGTCCAAACTTGAAATAGCATCTCTTCATCTAACAAGTCGATAACATAACTTTCGTTGCGCCAATAATCAATCAAAAATTTCCTATAGGAAACAGAGTTTCTGTTTTTGCTACAGGGAGCACGCTTTATTTGCCTGTATGCCCTTTAATCAATTAAGAGCTTCGTGCAACAATGATAATTAGACAGGAAGTATTAAAATATAGAGGGAAATATGTCGGAAGATATCTATGACGAATACCCGTCCCTGACCTTGGCGAAGGAATCCCAAGATCAAAATATAGAACCATTAAAATTGGGACAACGAATTAAAGAGGTTCGTAGCAAGTTAGGTATAACGCTGGAAGAGGCAAGCCAGCGTACAGGTTTAGCGCGTTCAACCTTGAGCAAAATTGAAAATGAACAGATTTCGCCCACGTTTCAGGCTATGCAAAAATTGGCTCTTGGTTTACAAATAGATATGCCTCAACTGTTTGAACCACCAAGGAAAAAGGTGGCGACAGGGCGTCGCGATATTACCAAGTCAGGTTTAGGTAAATCACACCCTACGCCGACATATGAACATGAACTGCTTGCGACGCAACTTTCTAATAAAAAAATGATGCCGTTCAAGAGTCGTGTTCATGCCCGTTCGTTTGATGAATATGGGGACTGGGTTCGACACGATGGGGAAGAGTTCCTGCTTATTCTTTCTGGCAATGTGATGTTTTATTCTGAGTTTTATGAACCTGTCGAATTAAGTGAAGGGGACAGCGTTTATTACGACGCAAATATGGGGCATATGTTGATCTCTACGAGTGATGAAGATGCGCATATTTTGTGGGTAACAGCAAAGTAATTCGATAAAAGGTGAATTTTCTTATAGTGGATGCAACCGTTTGCCTTTGTCTGTATCTAGCTGAAATAGATACTGTTTTAATGCTTGGAAGTGATTTTATCTCGCTTTCAGGCTGAATTTTGAATGTAATAAAACTGTTAAATGTCACATTTTTAGCTGTTTTAATCTTGTTAAAGGTGTAAAAACAGTCATGCTTGTTTACTATAGTGAACATAGTTTACTTAAGAGAAACTTTTGATTGATGAGGCTGGCAAGCGTCAAACTCATTATTCATTTTTTCATCACTTGCTGATTAGGCTGCGCTCAAGAGAAGTTCGGCTTAGTTAAGATCACAAGCTACATACTCGAATTTGCTGGGTCTGGCTTAATGGAGAAATAAAATGACTCAAGAAAACGTTAATCAAGAAATGCTGAAAACCCCTTTACACGCTTTGCACGTAGAAGTTGGCGCGAAAATGGTGCCGTTTGCTGGCTATGATATGCCAGTGCAATACCCGCTTGGCGTGAAGAAAGAGCATTTACATTGTCGTGATGCTGCGGGTCTGTTTGATGTTTCTCATATGGGTCAACTTCGTCTCCATGGTGCGAACGCAGCAAAAGTTCTTGAGTCTTTGGTTCCAGTGGACATAATTGATTTGCCATCAGGTAAGCAGCGTTACGCGTTCTTTACTAATGAGCAAGGCGGTATTATGGATGATTTGATGGTGGCTAACCTTGGCGATCACCTATTCGTTGTTGTTAATGCCGCGTGCAAAGCACAAGATATCGACCACCTGATTGCTCACCTTCCAACGGATGTTGAGCTTGAAGTGATTGACGATCGTGCGCTACTTGCGCTGCAAGGGCCAAAAGCCGCAGAAGTGCTTGCTCGTTTTCAACCAGCTGTCGCTGACATGCTGTTCATGGATGTGCAAAAATTAGACATTGATGGCGTGGAATGCATCGTGAGCCGCAGTGGTTACACGGGTGAAGATGGTTACGAAATTTCGGTTCCTAATGATCATGCAGATGCTCTCGCTCGTAAATTAACAGCGGAAACTGAAGTTGAATGGATTGGTCTTGGTGCGCGTGATTCTCTACGTTTAGAGTGTGGTCTTTGCCTATACGGTCACGATTTAGATACGACTACCACACCTGTTGAAGCAAGCTTGCTTTGGGGTATTCAAAAGGTTCGTCGTACTGATGGCGAACGTGCTGGTGGTTTCCCTGGTGCCGATATTATTCTGGATCAGCTGATCACGAAAGATGTGAAGCGTAAGCGTGTTGGTCTGGTTGGTCAAACGAAAGCGCCTGTGCGTGAAGGCGCTGAACTATTTGATGCGGAAGGCAATCAAGTGGGTGTCGTAACCAGCGGAACGGCAGGGCCGAATGCGGGTAAACCTGTATCAATGGCTTATGTACGCACAGATTTAGCGGTGATTGGGACTGAAATTTTTGCTGACGTTCGTGGTAAAAAACTCCCAATGACAGTAGAAAAAATGCCATTCGTTCCACAACGTTACTACCGTGGCTAAAAGCTAAAAGCTAAAAGCTAAAAGCTAAAAGCAGGGCATTCGCTTGTTAGCATTCGAAATGCTCTAAGCAACAAATAAAAAAGAACTCAGCGATGGCTGGGTTCTTTTGGTTTAGGGTAAACGTTCAGGCGCTACGCTATTTCAATCCGAGTCGCTTCATTAATCGATGCAGGTTCCCGGGGTTAAGTCCAAGCTGTTTAGCAGTCGCACTGAGGTTTTGTTCGTTTTCTAAATAGGCGTGCTGAATAAACTGAGTTTGAAACTGCTCTGTCGCTCGTTTTAGCTCTAAATCTTGTAAATGCTCAAAGTTGTGCAGGTTAGTAAGATCGTTGTCAGAGTGAGATTGCTGTCCATTGGCACTACTGGCATTTAGGTGAGTCTCAATATCCAATAACCTGTCTGGTTCATTACTCATTTGAAAGTGATGGGGTTGCAGTGTGAGGTGGGCACTATTTGATTCCGCTCTTGCTAAAACCGCCGCGCGATTGATTGCATGTTCTAGCTCACGAACATTACCTAACCAACGGCTTTGCAGCAAAAGCGCAAGTACTGGAGCAGAAAGGTTGATACTGGCAATATTCAGTTTATGTTGGCAGCGTTCTGCAAAAAAACCAGCAAGTAAGATGACATCTTTATCGCGCTTACGAAGTGGTGGAACGAATATTGGAAAAACGCTCAAGCGATGGTATAAATCAGCTCTGAACTGCCCTGTTTTTACCTCTTCATGCATGATCCGGTTGGTCGCCGCGACAATGCGAACATCAACTTTGATGTGGCTGTCATCACCGACACGCTGTATATCCCCGTATTGCAAAGCGCGAAGCAGTTTCGCTTGTAAGCCTAACGATAACTCACCAATTTCGTCGAGAAATAGCGTTCCCTTATTTGCCAGTTCGAACTTACCTTTTCGGTTACTGATCGCGCCAGTAAAGGCCCCTTTTATGTGTCCAAACAACTCACTTTCAGCAACAGATTCAGGCAGCGCAGCGCAATTTAAATAAACTAATGCTTCCTCGTTTCGTTGTGATTGAGCATGAATGGCCTGAGCCACCAGTTCTTTACCAACGCCCGTTTCACCCATAACAAGAACGGAGAGGTCAGTATTCGCGACAGCGCTGATTTGATTTTTAAGCTCAATCATAGCCTCTGACTGACCAATGATCTCTTGCTGCGTTGCACGTGTATGGGCTTGGGACATGTCACTGTGGTTGACGCCAGCGTTGCGTTCCAGTCTTTCCATCAATAGAGCGGTATGAAGGCTACTTGCAGCAAGCGCACTGATCAAACGTAGCTCATGATCAGAGAAACGGCTGAACTGCATAGGATCAAAAGCATCAATGGTGACCGCGCCAATAAGTCGGTCATCTTGCAATAAAGGTAAGCCGATACATGCATGTACCTTTAACTCGTCCTCATGATTTGGAATTAGGCCGTCGTAAGGATCAGGGAGGTCGCTGTCAGAAGGAAATCGAACAACATCACCCGCTCTTGCAATAGCTTCTAAACGCGGATGCTGCTCAATATCGAATCGACGCCCCATTACATCATCACTTAAGCCATTAGTTGCGAGTGGAGTGAAGTGCTGATCTTGATAGATCAATAGTGCGGACGCATCGCACTTCAACATATTTCGAACCGTTGCTAATAGTCGAACAAAACGGTCTTGTTCCGAAATTCCAGATGTAATGTCTAACGCCACCTGAATCCACTCTTGCTTATATTTATCCATTTCAGTCGCCTTGTTTTGCTTACCGTTCACTATAACAAATATGGGGAATAAGAGAGAGTGAATTGTTTGTCAAAATAACACTAATTGTCATTTATACAAATCATACTTTGTTATCAAAATGACAATTCAAAATATTATTTTAAGGTAATTCTATTAAAATCAATAAGATAATAACTTGGCACGGCAGGTGCAATAAGGAGTTCAGATTCAACATTTATTATTAAACTGTTTATAGGTAAAGCCATGACAATTCATGTAAAAAACAATATTCACTGGGTCGGTCAACGTGATTGGGAAGTTCAAGATTTCCACGGAACAGAATATAAAATGACCAAGGGTACCAGCTATAACAGTTATCTCATTCGTGAAGAAAAAACCGTATTGATTGATACGGTTGACCATCGATTCAGCCATCAGTTTATTCAAAATTTAGAGATGGAAATCGACCTTAAAAGCATCGACTACATAGTCATGAATCATGCAGAAGAAGATCACTCAGGTGCGTTATCGGCACTGATGGAAAAAATCCCCAACACGCCTATCTACTGTACAGAAGCGGCGATTGATTCGATTGTTGGGCACCATCATCATCCTGAATGGAACTTTAAAACCGTCAAAACCGGCGATAGCTTGGATATTGGTAACGGTAAACAACTGGTGTTTGTTGAAGCGCCGATGCTGCATTGGCCAGATAGCATGATGACTTACATCACTGGTGACGCTGTATTATTCAGTAACGATGCGTTTGGTCAGCACTACTGCGATGAGCACTTGTTCAATGATGAAGTGGATCAAAATGAGTTGATGGATCAATGCTTGCGTTATTACTCGAATATCCTCACGCCCTTCAGCAGTTTAGTGATTGCGAAAATCAAAGAGGTGTTGAGCTTTAACTTACCGGTCGACATGATTGCGACGTCTCATGGCATTGTTTGGCGCGATAATCCGATTCAAATTATCGAGAAATATTTAGAGTGGGCAGACAATTATCAAGAAGATCGAATCACGATTTTTTATGACTCAATGTCGAACAATACTCGAATGATGGCTGATGCGATTGCACAAGGTATTCATGATGTGGATCCAAGTGTTGCAGTGAAAGTCTTTAATGTTTCACGCCAAGATAAGAATGAAATTCTTGCCAATGTATTCCGCTCTAAAGGCGTGCTGGTCGGCTCTTCTACGATGAATAACGTAATGATGCCAAAAGTGGCGGGTATGCTAGAAGAGATCACTGGTCTGAGATTTAAAGAGAAGAAAGCCGCTGCATTTGGTAGCTATGGTTGGAATGGCGGGGCGGTTGATCGTATCCATGCTCGCTTAACTGATGCTGGTTTTGAAACCGCGATTAGCTTAAAAACGAAGTGGCGACCAGATGGTAAAGCGATGCGAATTTGCCGTGAACATGGACAACAAATCGCCAAACAGTGGGCATTACATGATTTAGCCGCCGTTCCATTGAATGCTGAAACCAAATCCAATTCTGGTTTAGTTGCCGCAGAGCTGCCTGTATCTAATAAGACCGTCAATACAAGCGTTGAAAATACGGTTGAGCATATTGACCCGAAATCTAACGATGCACACGGTGATAACTGCCAATGCATGATTTGTACGGTGTGTAACTGGGTATATGACCCAGCCATTGGCGAAGTGAACCAGGGTGTTGAGCCAGGAACCGCGTGGGATGCCGTTCCAGATTACTTCCTTTGCCCTGAGTGTAATTTAGGCAAAGATGTCTTTGTTCCTCACCAACGTTCCGAGGTCGCATAATGACAGCTCCGATAACCATTATTGGCAGTGGTTTTGCTGCTTATCAACTGGTGAAGTCGATCCGTCGCCAAGATAATAGTGTCTCAATTCGCGTGATCACTGCCGATGATGGACATGATTATAATAAGCCGGATTTAAGCCATGTATTTTCTAAACAGCAGCAAGTTAGTGATGTCATCACATTGAAATCGGAAGCGTTCGCACAGCAGTATCATGTTGAGCTTCTAACCAATCATCAGGTGACATCTGTTGATGCTGAAGCGCAAACAGTGACTTCCAATGAGAAAACATACAGTTATTCGTCGCTGGTTTTCGCGACGGGAGCAACACCATTTGTCCCTCCTTTTGCAGGAAGCGCCAATAACCGGATCATGACGTTGAATAGCTTGAAGGAATTTGAGCGCTACCAAACAGACATCTCAACATCTAAGCATATGCTGTTAATTGGTGGCGGCTTGATTGGAGTTGAATTAGCACTAGATTTGGCGAATTCAGGTAAAAAAGTGACTTTAGTCGAACCTAATACGACCTTAATGCAAAACTTGTTACCTGAGTATGTTGCTGAAAAATTGACTCAAGCATTAAAGTGCAATCAAGTGGTTGTTCATACAGAAGTCACGGTTACGGAACTTCATGAGCGTGAAGAGGAAATAATCACAGCGCAACTTAATGATGGCAGTAAGATTGAAGCTGACAGTGTGATGGTTTGTGCTGGCTTAAAACCCAACGTTGCCTTGGCTGAAAAGAGTGGATTAGCTGTAAATCGCGGGATCTGCGTAAATTCGCAGTTACAAACCTCGCAGCCAAACATTTATGCATTAGGTGATTGTGCTGAGCTTGATGGTCAGGTTAGGGCGTATTTACAGCCGACATTGATGAGTGCAACGGCGCTAGCGAAAACATTGCTTGGTAGTCCTAGTGCTGTGAATTTACCGTCGATGATGATTAAAGTGAAAACGCCGAGTTACCCTATTCAAGTTGCAGGTATTACCGATAGTAAACAAGTCACCCGCTGGAATATGGACATTGATGCTACGGGGATCATCGCAAAAGCCTTTGATGAAAAGGAAACGCTAATAGGTTTTGTTGTGACTGAACAGAAGGTAACACAAGCCTTTACCCTATTAAGAGCTTTATAAGATAAAAGACGGCATCATAACGAATGAGTTATGGTGCCACTTTCGCCCTCTATTTCAGCAGCCAATCCACCAGCATTGACAGTGAATGATTCTGTCTGTTTTTTGGTTGAATGAGAAAATACCCATTTCCCGACAGCACTGTTTGTGGATGAGGTGAAACGACTCTTCCCAGTAATAAATCTTGCTCCGCTAAAGTGATATCACCTACTGCTATTCCAAACCCTTGAACTGCTGCATTCATTGCTTGATCTAGCGTCGCAAAGTGTTGGTTCTGCTTACTCTGTAAATTAGCTTTGCCGACATGGTTCAACCAGGTTGCCCAGTCACTTTGAGCTGAATTGGCGTGCAACCAAGTAAATTGAGTGAAATCTTCTGGGGTGAGCGCTTTCTTCTGCTCAATCTCTGTCATTAGTTCAGGTCGGCAGATCGGCGTGAGTTTTTCTTCGAATAATAGATCACTCTGTAGTGCTTTTTGTTTAGGAGGTTGACCAAAAACAATCACAGCATCGAAAGGATCGAAGTTCGGTTCGAAGCGATGTTTGATGGTTGACGTCAATTCAACATCAATGTCCGGAAAGGCTTGTTGAAAGCTCATTAGTCTTGGAAGTAGCCATGACGTAATGCAGCTAGGAGCATTCAATTTAATGTGATCTGGGGAGGACGAGACTTGAGAGAGTGCACTTTTGAGCTGTGAGATGGTCTCTTCAATTAACGGAACAAGCTCAACCCCCTTAGGTGTGAGGGATAGCCCTCTTGCATGACGATAAAAAAGATCAATGCCTACATGCTGCTCCAAACTTTGAATCTGCCGACTAATTGCGCCTTGTGTTAAATTCATCTCCTTGGCGGCATGAGTCAAGTTGAGGTGATGAGCGGTCGCAAGAAAAGATTGCAGTGTTTTCGTCGAGGGAAGTGGTTTATTCATAAGTTAGCCATCAAAAAAATGCATGGCTAGTATGCGTTTTTTTCGATTCAAATATCAATGTCTATTTGTTTGAATAGCGTGATGGAAACGTTAGTGTGCATTTTTAGTAAGTAATAAGCCGTTTTATTGAGTGAAAAATCTCAATAAATGAGTAAATATTTATGTAGAGGGATTTATATTGTCGTCATTAGCATCTTGCTTAGTACCGGAGGCGGTAAAAAAATTAATACCTTATCAATCTGCTAGACGTATTGGTGGCGCTGGCCGTATTTGGTTGAACGCTAATGAACTTGAGACACCAGTACAGTATGGTTCGTCAGTGCAAGCTTACAATCGCTATCCTGATTTTCTTCCTCATGATATTGCTGCTGCCTACCAATCATATTGTCAGATAGATAGCCCTACGGTGGCTGTTCGAGGTGCGGATGAAGCCATTGATTTACTGATCCGAACTTTTTGTCAGCCCGGAAGAGACAGAGTTTTGATCTGCCCGCCGACTTACGCGATGTATGAGTTCTGTGCTGATGCATTAGCGATAGAGACGATTCAAGTTCCTCTACTTGATAGCTTCAATTTAAACGTAGAAGCCGTGATTGAGCAATCACATAACGCCAACCTTGTATTTTTGTGTTCACCGAATAACCCAACAGGTAACGTGATCCCGAAAGAAGAGATCATTCGAGTACTCGACGCGACTCAACAGCATGCGATTGTCGTGGTAGATGAGGCGTACATCGAGTTTGAAATGAAAACCAGCGTGGTTTCTCTTATCGAACAGTATCCAAATCTTGTGGTTATTCGAACGTTATCGAAAGCGTTTGGTCTTGCGGCGGTGCGCTGTGGGTTCATTCTCGCGGATAAAAGCGTCATGGAATATGTGGCAAAGCTTATCCCACCGTACCCTATGCCAGATTGTGTAGCCGAAATCGTCTTGCAAGCCTTATCTCAGGAAGGTTTAGAAACCATTGCAACCTCAACGAATGAATTGATTGATGTTAAAACGTGGTTTATTAAAGAACTCGAAAAGTTTGAATGCATAGAGAAGATATACCCTTCTGCAACGAACTTTGTATTGCTTCGAGTTTCAGAATCATTTGATTTATTTAACCTCTTGTTAAGCAATGGTATTGTGACCCGAAATCAAGGACATGAACCCGCACTTAGGAACTGTATTCGTATCACTATAGGCACCAAAGAAAGCATGGTCGAAGTGCTCAAGGTATTACAAAATCAAGTCAGTAATCAGTAATCAGTAATCAGTAATCAGTAGATAGAATAGTCATTATAAAAGGAATTTCTAATGAAGAAACTTGCTCTAGGTCTTACATGCGCAGCGGCAATGCTCTGTTCAGCGGTTCAAGCAAAAGAGATACGCTTAGCATCAGACTTTACTTATCCACCTTTTAATTACAAAAACAGCGAAGGTACGCCAGTCGGATTTGATATCGAAATTGCTGATGCTTTGTGTTCAGAAGCAAAGCTTGAGTGTGTCTGGGTATCCCAAAGTTGGGATGCATTGATTCCCAGTTTATTGGCTCGTAAATCGGACGTGATTATGGCGTCGATGCGCATCACCGATGAACGTAAACGCAAAGTCTTGTTTACGGATAAATATTACCAAACCCCTGCTCGTTTTGTGGCCAGTTCAGCGGAGTCGTTCTCAATTGATTCGCAAGGTTTGACAGGAAAAACCATCGGTGTTCAGCAAGGTACTATTCATGATCGCTATGTGACTGATAAATTTGATGATGTTGCAAAAATTAAGCGTTATACAGGACAAGATGAAGTGTATTTAGATCTTGCAAGTGGACGCTTGGATGCAACATTTGGCAATTCCGATCAATTAGCTCTCGCTTTTTTAGAGAAAGATCAGGGAAAAGGGTTTGAATTTAAAGGGAAAGCGGTCACTGATAAAGCTTATATCGGGGAAGGAACCGCTTTAGCGTTAAGGCTTAAAGATAAAGCGCTGGCTGAAAAGTTTAACAACGCAATTATGAAGATTCGAGCCAATGGCACCTACGATAAAATTGCCAATAAATACTTCACATTTGATATTTATGGTGCTGACTTGTAAATCATCGTTTGCTGTATGGTAAGTGGTAAAGGAAACCAATCTCAGCGGGATTGGTTTTTTGCTTTGTATGGGGCTAATCTTTAACTGCGATTGAATTTTTGATAGAGATTAGTGTGAACTATAACCTATTGATTAATTAGATATTAACGAATTTTCGATAATTGGTTTATTTAAAAATACTTATATTGCGCATAATATGTGCTCCGCCTCGAAAATCTTGATGATTTTGTAAAATCAATTCATATCATTTATGTAAAAAGGTATTATCGCTTCAGACAATAAGAAGGAATGATGAAATGAAACAATGGACACTTCTCGCTTTAGCGTGTTGTTCGGCAGTCAGTATGGCGGATGTAGAAGTACAACCATATATCGTTAACGGAACGTCTGCGTCGGTAGATACATTTCCATCAATGGCGAGTTTGTTTATTGATGCAACTGATTTTGGAGGCCATTACTCATCAGGGAGTTACTGTGGGGCCACAATATTATCTGATCGATATATTTTAACAGCTGCGCACTGTATTTATGGCAATGATACCGCGCAACTCTTTACGGTTGTTGTTCCTCAGTTGCAAAACGAGAGCGACTTCCCATTAGGCTCTATTCAAAAATCGCGGGTTAGTGAAGTTTATTACCGTTCCGATTACGTCAATAGTACTAATGTTCTGCTCCCAAATGATGTGGCGATACTTAAGTTAGAGTCATCTCTGAATATTGACACGGTCAATGATATTGCCAAGTTTGCGACGAATGAAAATTATCGTTCGTCATCAAGTGAGTTTGTCGCAGTAGGGCATGGCAATATAAGATCTGGCGTCGATGGCAATACAAACTTATTGAAAACCGATCTCGATTACGTGGTTAATGCTACCTGTGCTAATGTCTTCTACGCAGGTTCTTCACTGACAGAGAAGCAGATCTGTTTTGATGGCGATTTTAGTGCTTCGACTGGCCTTTCTAATGCAACTTGCCAAGGTGATTCGGGTGGGCCAGTGTATTGGAATGATGGAGGCACTTATAAACAAGTGGGTTTAACCAGCTTTGGACCAACGACTTGTGGCGATCCAACTGCGAATGTTACGTCAGTATTTACTGAAATCACCGATTATAAAGGTTGGATCGATAGTGTCGTTAGTGGCAATGAGGCTCCAAAATTTGTCGCGACTGATACTCAGCGTCAAACCTTTGCTGATTCAGGTGGCCTTTCGACAGCAAGTTCAGGCTCTGGTGGCGGTGGTGGGAGCTTACCTCTATGGAGTGTGTTCGCACTTGGCTTCATTGGACTGTTTAGAAAACAACAACGATAAATATATCGACCTTAATCAAATTGGTCTGAAATAACATTTAAAGCCTGCTGCATTATTGCCGCAGGCTTTTTTGTTGCTTGTGAGTTTGAGTTTTAAAAACTTTAAAGCTAGGAAGACATTGATACAGCCTTATTCATAGCTGGCTTATTTATAGATCGAGAGATAAAAAAACACCTCCACAATTCGGGAGGTGTTAATGCCTACGGGGGAGGGCATAATGAATTCTGAAGTTTACTCTTTATGCTGCGGAGATAGACTTCTCTTTACTGTCAGCTCTGCTTTTTAGGAATGCGTAACCAAACCCTGTTACGGCTGTACCTGCTGCAATGGCCACTAAATACATCAGAACTGGTGAAATTGCGCCTGGAATTAGTAGGACGAACAACCCGCCATGTGGAGCCATTAACTGAGCGCCAAATAACATAGACAGAGCACCTGTTAACGCACCGCCAGCCATGCATGCAGGAATGACGCGCATTGGGTCTTTGGCTGCAAATGGAATCGCACCTTCAGAGATGAAACATAAACCAAGCACGAAAGAGGCTTTTCCTGCTTCACGTTCACCGGCTTCAAATTTCTCTTTTACAAGGAATGTCGCAAGGCCCATACCTAATGCTGGAACCATACCTGCCGCCATAATCGCTGCCATTGGTGCATAAGTTTGTGAAGCCAATAAGCCAACACCAAACGTATAAGCCGCTTTATTTACTGGACCACCAAGGTCGAAACACATCATGGCACCAAGAATAATGCCGAGTAGAACCGCGTTTGATGTTCCCATGTTATTGAGGAAGTCCGTCATAGCAGACATGATGCTTGATACTGGGCCACCGACGATGTAAATCATCACAAGGCCAGTGAACAAACTTGCAATAAACGGAATGATAAGAATAGGTTTAAGCGCTTCCATTGATTGTGGAAGAGAGACTTTATCGGCTATGAACTTCGCTGAGTAACCCGCGATAAAACCGGCTGCGATGCCACCTAAGAAGCCCGCACCAGTTGAATTTGCTAACATACCACCAATTAAACCCGGAGCTAAACCTGGACGGTCTGCTATGGAGAACGCAATAAAACCAGCCAATACCGGAATCATCAGAGCAAAGGCAGAACCGCCACCGATGGTCATAAGTGCTGCGGCCAACGTCCCTTCTTCTTTAAAGGCTTCGATACCAAAAATGAATGAAAGCGCGATAATCAAACCACCAGCTACCACAACAGGAAGCATGTGTGAAACACCAGTCATTAAGTGTTTGTATACCCCTTTCTTTTCATCATTTTGTGAACTATCAGATGATTTGCCGCTATGGGTGTAAGTGGTCGCTTCAGCCAATGCCTTTGTGATCTCTTGCTCGGTCTTTTTCAGAGCAAGCCCAGTACTTGTACGGTACAAAAGTTTACCGTTAAAGCGATCAAGAGGTACTTCAATATCGGCGGCGATAATCACAAGATCGGCGTCTGCAATATCTTGCTCAGTCAGTTGGTTTTTAGCGCCAACCGAACCACGGGTTTCGACTTTGACATGATGGCCTAAGCGTGTCCCTTCATTTTCTAATGCTTCTGCTGCCATGAATGTGTGGGCAACACCTGTTGGGCATGCTGTGATTGCGACAATTTTCTTTTGGTTGCTATTCAATGCAGTTTCAGATTCAACAGATATAGATGTCGGCAGAGTAGTGGCTTCGGTTAATACTTCGGCTTGATTGACGGCATTTTGCAAAAAAGATTTTGGATCTGAAGTGCATTGAGAAATCTCAGCTTGATAAACTTTCTTACCAACAAAGCGAGAGGTATCTACAGATGTGTTAGCCGCGATAACCACAACATCAGCCGTGGCGATTTGGTTGTCGGTTAGCGCTTCTGTAGGCATAACAGTGGATTGACACTCGACTGTTGGGTTCCAGTTCAGTGCTTTAGCCGCCTGTTCTAATAAGCCAGCGGCAATAATGCTGTTTGCTACGCCGCTCGGACAAGCGGTAATAATAGAAATATTCATAATGTTGACCTTTGTCTTATTGGCTCGCCGCGAGGCTAAGCGATTCAAGTTTGATTTGTTTCTGTGTATTGTCGAGCTCTTGTTGGCTCTTTATTCCCACGCCGACCTGCGAAACGGCTAGTGCAGATAAAGCGGTAGAAAAAATGAGTAATTCATCTTTGTTCATGGCTTGCATGTGGCCCCAGCAAAGTCCTGCAACGAGCGTATCGCCAGCGCCAACGGTACTTACAACCTTCATTTTGGGTGGGTAAGAACGTAGCCATTCACCTTGGTTCAACCACATCACGCCTTCCGCACCCATCGAAACCACAATGTTATCGATTCCTTTTTGTGCTAACTCTGACGCGGCCTGCTGACATTGAAGTGGTGTCTTTAGATCTCGCCCGACGAATTGAGAAAGCTCTTCATCGTTAGGTTTAATCAACCAAGGCTGTGCATTTAAACCCGCTGCGAGAGCATCACGGCTGCTATCAAATAGAACTTTTTTACCCATTTGGTGAAGCTGTTTAATCCAAGACGCGCAAAGTTCTGGTGAGATCCCATTGGGTAAACTGCCTGCAATCACAAAGTATTCGTGATCGTCGGCAAGGCCAAATAGTGTCTGTTCAAACTGTTTTATGTCGTTAGGCGTAACGGTGACGCCTGGGAAATTGATGTCGCTGACACCACCACTTTGTTCAACCAACTTAACGTTAATTCGAGTCGCTCCATTGACGCGAATAAATTGATCCTTTGCGCCGATGTCGTTAAACAGTTGGCAAAACAACTCTTCGTTATCTTTGCCTAGAAAGCCTGTGACGGTGACTTTTGCTCCAAGATCACTTAATACTTTTGCTACATTTACGCCCTTGCCAGCTGCATGAAGCGAGCTTTGATTGACAAGGCTAACGGAGCCAAGATTGAAAGTGTTGAGGCTTCCCGTTAAATCGAGTGCTGGGTTAAGCGTGATCGTCACAACCTTGGTTTGCTTCTCTGGGGTTCGAGTTGAGTTTCCCTGAATTGAGTTTGTCATTTGTGGCCCCTTAACCTTCACCAAGACCAGCAGAAATCGCTTGGCCAATGGCTTCTATGGCTTGAGGAGCATCCGCACCTTCCGCAGTAAATTGAAGTTCATGGCCGTGTCGAACACCCATCGCAATGACTTTCATTAAGCTTTTTGCGTTGACAGGTTTCGCATCGCCATTGAGGTTGGCAACTTTGATTGTGGATTCAAACCGCTTCGCTTCAGCAACAAGCATGGCACCCGGTCTAGCATGTAAACCATGGACATTTTTAATTTTGAATATGCCAGTATTGTCATTAGGGAGATTTGATGGTTCGCCTTCCGTTGATGCATCAACTTCGTTGTTGTTGAACATAGCTAACAGTTGTGGCGTATCGGCATTGAGTAATTTTTCTTGTTTCTGATTGAATACCAGTTGTCCGATAGTGTTGAGGGCATTTTTGTGGGCATGATTACAAGCCGCGATGGCGATTAACCCTTTAACTGTCTCACCTTGGAAGTTGCAATCATTCGCGGTGGTGACAAATGAGATACCTGTGCGTTTTACGGCTTTATTACTGCTGACAAGCCATAAGCCTTTCCCTAAATGTGTCGGTTTTTTCGTGATAAGTTCCGCAACAAATTCAGATTCAGCACAACCAGTATTACTGAGTAAACCACCTGCTACTGCGCTCATTTGAATCATATCGCTTGCTGGAAAAAGGCGCTGAATCAACGACGCATCAAAATCGACATTTAGCTGAGCTTGACCATTGAGGATGGCAATAATCTCATCTTTTGTATTCGCTAATCTTAGACACTCTTCGATACCATCATCGGACAGCACTTTGGTCAGTTGCTTGAGAATTTCCAAGTGTTCGTCAGATTTGGCCGCGATACCGATAGCAACATAAACGGTGTTGTTGTCTCCCCATTGAACACCTTGAGGAAAATGGTGGACGGTAATGCCAGTTTGTTTGACTAAATCTCGGGTATCCGTTGTGCCGTGTGGAATTGCAATGCCGTTTCCGAGGAAGGTTGAATTTTGTTTTTCTCGATTGATCATACCGTCAATGTAGCCGTCTGAGACGAAACCTTTCGAGGTTAAATCAGCGGCAATCGCAACAATCGCCGTCAACTTATCAGGAGCAGATTGAAGAAGGGTGATGTCTTGGCTTGTTAATTTCAACATGTGGCCTCTTAGCGTTTCCGCTGTATTAGTTTTAGTTTCAACGATGTTCGCAACGTTAAACAGACGACTGATTGATGTTTGCTTAACTTTAGCTGAATCGTTTCAGCAAAAATTTTAAAAAAATTCAGCAAACGCTTTTTTATCGAAATAAGCATAATGCTGTTAACCGTATGGATGATCTTACAAAGACTGTGTTTGAAAAATCATTTTGGCTTTTGCTGAATCCTTTCAGCTTTTATACTGAATCGATTCAGCGTATAATTCAACTTATCAAAAGATCGGATCTGAATTTATATGATCCGTCGCACAGAATAAGGGTTATCCATATGACACTGGATGAAATATCAAAGCTGGCAGGTGTATCAAAAACGACAGCAAGTTATGTGATCAATGGGAAAGCTCAAAAGTACCGGATCAGTGAAAAAACACAGAAGAAAGTCATGGCCGTTGTCGAGGAGCATAACTATCGCCCTGATCATGCCGCGTCGTCTCTGCGTGCGGGTAATAGCCGTTCTTTTGGTTTGATTATTCCGGATCTGGAGAACACCAGTTACGCTCGTTTAGCCAAACTATTGGAGCAAAATTCGCGTAAAGCGGGCTACCAAATTTTGATTGGTTGCTCAGATGATGATCCTGAAACGGAAATGAAAGTGGCAGAAGCTTTGGTTAGTCGTCGAATCGATGCGCTATTTGTGGCCAGTGCGATACCTGACGCCAACGCGTTTTATCTCAAACTGCAAAACTCAGGTACGCCCGTCATTGCGATTGACCGTCCATTAGATGACGAGCACTTTTGCTGTGTGATCAGTGAAGATTTCGGTGCTGCGTTTGAATTAACACACTCGCTGTTAACCGATGAAGTAGAAACCGTTGGGTTGATTGGAGCTTTACCAGATTTGAATATCTCTCGTGAGCGTCAACAAGGTTTTGAGTCAGCATTGAAAGCTCAGTCAAAAGTAGCTCAAATTGGTTATGGAGAACACTTCAATCGTGAGGCTGGTAAGAGCGTGTTGAATGAGTGGGTGAAGAGAGGAGAAATTCCTGATGCGATTGTCGCGACATCTTATACTTTACTAGAAGGGATGCTCGATGTTTTGCTAGAACACCCAGATTTGATGGAAAAGGTCAAACTTGCGACATTTGGTGATAATCGCTTATTGGATTTTCTACCGACCAAAATAAACTCTTTGCCTCAGCAGTTTGAAGTGATTGCAGACAGCGCTTTAGCCCTTGCTCTTAATGCCTCCGCGAAGCGTTATCAAGCCGGAGTGGAGTTGGTACCGCGAGAGATCATCGTCCGCCGATAATCATTTGCGCTAATAATCATTTGCGCTAATAATCATTCGCGCCAATAATATAGTACGAAATTAGGTGTGTGGTTGAAAAACCTCTAATCAAGGCTGGTGAATGATTAGAGGTTCTGCTATTCGGAGTGAAGTGACCGATATGAGTCGATAAATTCTGGTTAGGTGTTCACATTTTTAACGCTTTTACGTTCAACCAAACTCGGATCCAATTGCACTATCTGTGGTTCGTCATCGGGGTTCTCTAGGCGATAGAGCAGGGCATCAACCGCTGATTGGCCTAATCGATATTTAGGCTGGTGGATGGTTGTGAGTGACGGAGTCATGTATTTTGCAAGGCGAATGTCATCATAACCAATGATTGAAAGATCATTGGGAATGCGAACATTGGCCTCAGATGCTGCATTAATCAAGCCCATCGCCATCATATCATTACCAACGAATATGGCACTTGGCAGCGGCCCGTTTGCTTGTAAATGGTGAAAAGCATCAAAACCGCCATCGCATTCGAAGTTGGATTCTACTATCCAATCAGGGTTCACCTCTATTTCAGCTTCGGCCATTGCTTGCTGAAAACCTTGATAGCGTGACAATGCTTGGCTGCGAAAAAGCGGCCCAGTGATACACCCTATTTGACGGTGACCCTGCTTGATTAAATGCTGAGTGGCTAGATAGCCCCCTTGATGAGAATTATCTTGAATTTTGTCACTCGCAAATGATATCTCGCCCCAGTCCATCACCACCACTGGTAAATCAGGATAGCGGCTAAATACATCAATTTGTTGACCTTCAAGGGTTGAACACATCAGCATCAGCCCATCAACACGCTTTTGCAGCAGCGTATCAATGGATGCTTTCATTCGTTCGTCATCACCTTCTGTATTGCATAAAATTAGGTTGTAGCCTTTTTCGTAACAGCGACGTTCAACGCCTTTTACGACCTCACCAAAAAATGGATTGGTGGAGGTTGTGACTAGCATGCCAACAGTTTTTGTACATTTTACTTTTAAACTACGCGCTAGGGCTGAAGGGGCGTAATTGAGTTCTTTGACGGCATTGTTGACGCGTTCAGCGATTTCGTCACTGACAAAGCGAGAGCGATTGACGACATGACTGACGGTAGAAGAAGATACCCCGGCCAGTTTTGCTACATCTTTCATTGTTGCCATGAATCGATCCTTGTAAATGTATGTCTAAAGCTCTGTTCAATGAGCGTAAAATAAGAGTTGCTCATTGAAGGGAGTAAACAGTGAAGCAGTGGTTATATTACCCTTGCGCTTTTAAGAAAATGTCTGTCTCTTCTCTATTGGGTATAGAGGTTTGTGCACCAAAGCGAGTGACAGAAATAGCCGCTGCAGCGTGTGCAAATTTGATCGCTGATTCTAAAGACATTTCTTCAATTAAACCAGTCACTAATGCACCATTAAAGGTATCTCCAGCAGCTGTGGTGTCTGTCGCTTTTACTTTGAATCCCGAGATCAATTCACCACGTCCATTTTGACTTAACCAAACGCCTTTTGCGCCAAGTGTGATCATCACAATTTCAATGCCTTTTAAATGCAGCGCATTGGCGGCAAGCTGTGCTGATTCATTGTCGGTAACGGTAATGCCAGTTAGTACTTCAGCTTCCGTTTCGTTAGGCGTGATCACATCGACACACGATAACAGCTTGTCCGAAAGAGGCTGAGCAGGAGCGGGGTTGAGTATCACGTTTGTCTTGTTTTGTTTGGCAATCTCAATCGCATATTCAATGCCTTCAATTGGAGTCTCCAGTTGAGTCAGTAAATATTTAGCATTGCGAATGCTGTCTGAGTGTTGCGTAATTTGATCTACTGTGAGTTTATCGTTGGCTTCTGGAGATAAGCAGATGCTATTTTCGCCTGCCGCTGATACTTGAATCATCGCAATACCAGTTGGCGTATTATCAGCCACGATCACGCCATCAATGTTAATACCATCATTGGCAAATTCATTTCGAATCTTGATGCCAAATGAGTCATCTCCAACGCAGCTAATGAATCCGATATCTGCGTTTAAACGCGCTGCTGCGACGGCTTGATTTGCCCCTTTTCCACCTGGGATCACTTGGTAATTAGCACCAACAAGAGTTTCACCAGGACGAGGGAAAGATGGAACTTGAAGGACATGGTCGGCGTTAACACTACCTAAAACAACGAGTTTATTCATAATACGAACCTTGAGATATATCGTATGGAAAAGTTTATTGGTGTGCAGCCTAGCCAGCTAAGTGTCACACCAATCAACTCTGAAAAGTGAGGGGACATTTCCCCTCACTATTTTCGATTAGCGAAAATGCTAATGGATGCGTTAATGATTATTTAGCGATAATTTTTAGAGGTACTGGGATGTACGCTTCTACTTTTTCGCCTTTTAGGATTTTATCTGCAATCTCAATACCTAAAGAACCAATCATGTCAGGTTGTTGAGCTACTGTTGCTGCTAGAATGCCGCGATTAACGGCTGCAATTCCGTCATCAGTGCCGTCAAAACCAACGATCATCACATCTTTACCCGACGCTTGAACCGCGCGAACCGCACCTAATGCCATTTCATCATTTTGAGCGAAAACGGCTTGAACGTCTGGGTTTGCTGCAAGCAAGTTTTCCATTACGTTTAGGCCTTTAGTGCGGTCAAAATCAGCTGGCTGGCTAGCAAGTAGCTCCATATGGCTGCCTTTAACTGAGTTCATGAAACCTTCACCACGTTCACGAGCCGCAGAAGTACCAGCAATACCTTCTAATTGAATGACTTTCGCTTTTTCACCTACTTTTTCCATGATGAAGTGTCCCGCCATTTCACCACCGATAACATTATCAGAAGCGATGTGACTCACGACATCACCGCGGCTTGCACCACGGTCAAGAGTCAATACAGGGATCTTAGAGCGGTTAGCCATACGAATCGCGTTAGATACGGCGTCTGAATCCGTTGGGTTAATCAGGATTGCCTTCACGCCACGAACCGTCAAATCTTCAATGTTTGAAAGCTCTTTACTTGGGTCATTTTGCGAATCCAGAACAATAAGGTTGTAGCCTAGCTCTTCTGCTTTTGCTTCAGCTCCATCTTTCATTGTTACGAAGAAAGGGTTGTTTAGCGTCGAAAGTACGATTGCCATAGTATCTTGAGCTTGTGCTGTTGCACTAACAGAAGCAGAAAGAACAGCGGCTGAAATTAGAGTAGCTAATTTATTCATCGTTAAAATCCTTGTAGTAGGGGTGATCTAGGTTAAACCTAGTTCGTTATCGTCGTTATGTTATCAAGAGTGTTGCCTGCTTTCTAACGAGTAACTTCAATCTTTCTCGTTAGAAAAGAACCATTTATTAATAATGTTATCTATATTGCTATTTGTTTTTGTTATCGACTAATACTGCCAGCAAAATAACCACCGCTTTCGCGATCATCTGGTAGTAAGAAGAGACGTCTAGTAAGTTCAGTGCATTGTTTAAGAAACCGATGATAAGAGCGCCAATGAGCGTTCCCATGATTCTGCCTCTACCTCCGGCTAAACTTGTGCCACCGAGAACAACCGCGGCAATTGCATCAAGTTCGTAACCCATACCAGCGGTCGGTTGGGCGGATGACAAACGTGAGGTTACGATCAACCCTGCTAATGCAGCAAGTAAGCCACAGATGGCGTAAACACCAATTTTCACGCGATCAACATTGATACCAGAAAGGCGAGTGGCAGATTCGTTTCCACCTAGCGCGTAAACATAGCGACCAAAGCGAGTGTGATTAAGCAGATACCAGACAGAAGCAAACACAATCACCATCAGCCATACAGGGACAGGAATGCCAAGAGCGTAACCGGTACCAAACCATGCGAACGCATCGCCAGTATCAGTAAAACCCGTCGAGATAGGGCGGCCATCGGTGTAGACCATAGTGACACCGCGAAGCAGAGTCATGGTGACAAGTGTGGCAATGAAAGCTTGTACTTTACCTTTGGCAATAATGATACCGCTGATTGCGCCAAGTGCAGCGCCAGCTAACAATGCGGTAGGAACGGCGATAATAACGGGCACTTCCATTCCTATTAAGCTAGCCGCAAATGCACCACAAAGCGCAAGTACAGAGCCAACACTTAAATCGATACCAGCCGTTAAAATAACCAGTGTCATACCGACGGCAATAATAGCGTTAACGGATGTTTGTCTAAGAATATTGAGAATGTTGTCGAGAGTAAAAAAGTTAGGGTTCAAAAATGAAACCACGACAATCAGAAAAATAAGAGCGATAAGTGATTTCTGCTCAATGAGCCACTCTTTGCTAATCAGTGGTTTCTTCATGTTTTTTTCAGTATCTGAGTTTGTCTTGCTCATGGTCTTGCTACTCATGCTGCTTCCTCGTTAATCTTTTTACCGACTGCGCACGCCAGTAGTAATTCTTGGTTGGCATCTTTTGCTTCAAATTCGCCACTTATGTGCCCTTCATGCATAACCAAAATACGGTCACTCATGCCTAATACCTCAGGCATTTCAGATGAAACTAGAATGATGCTCATCCCCTCGGCTTTAAACTTGTTGATCAGTTGGTAAATCTCTTTTTTCGCACCGACATCAACACCACGAGTTGGCTCATCGAGAATCAATACGTTGGGGCGAGTCATTAACCCTTTTGCAATTGCAACCTTTTGCTGGTTACCACCGGAAAGGTTGCCGATAATCTGATCGCGGCTTGGCGTTTTGATATTGAAAAGTTTTATGAAATCTTCAACAGCAATGGCTTCATCTTTATGTTGGATCTGCATTCCTTTGGTGAGCTTATCAAGCGCACAAATGGACATGTTTTCTTTGACGGAAAGACCAAGTACGAGACCATCGCCTTTCCTATCTTCAGATATATAAGCAATGCCATTTGCTAACCCATCTTGAGGGCTTATGGGGTTGATGGTTTTGCCGTGCAGTCTAATTTCACCAGACTCATAGGGCAGTGCACCGTAAATGACTTTCATTAATTCCGTTCGACCTGCGCCCATCAAACCTGAAATACCGAGGATCTCACCGTGATCTAACGTGAAGCTGATATTATTAACACCGGAGCCACATAGCTTTTTAACTTCTAAACATACGGTGCCGTGTTCGGCATTAATGCGTGGATATTGTTCGTCTAGCTTACGTCCAACCATCATTTCGATAAGCATATCTTCATCGGTTTCAGCAACGGTGCGTTGACCAATGAATTTGCCATCACGTAAAACGGTGATGTCATCGCAAATCTCAAAAATCTCTTTCAAACGGTGTGAAATATAAACAATGCCGCACCCTTCTGCTCTTAGTTCATTAATGACCTTGAACAACGACTCTGTTTCGGTATCGGTCAGTGCATCGGTGGGTTCATCCATGATGATGACCTTAGACTCAAATGACAGCGCTTTAGCAATCTCGACCATTTGCTGCTCACCAAGGCTTAAATGACCTAATGGCGTTTTTGAGCTGTGCTTAACATTTAAGCGAGCCAGTAATTTGTCTGCCGCTTGGTACATCTCATTCCATAGAATACGACCCATCGTTCCGGTGATTTCTCGACCAAGGAAGATGTTCTCTGCGATTGTCAGCTCAGGAATTAAGTTCAGCTCCTGGTGGATAATGCTGATACCAGCTTGTTGAGAGTCTCGCGGACCTTTAAATGATGCAGGTTGCCCTTGATATTGAATACTCCCTGCGTCCATCGCGTAGATGCCAGTTAGCGCTTTCATTAAGGTTGATTTACCAGCTCCATTCTCTCCCATCAGTGCCATTACTCGGCCGGGATAAACATTCAGGCTGGCTTTATCGAGTGCTTTAACGCCAGGGAATGATTTTTCAATGGAATCTAGTTCTAAAATTGCTTGAGTCATTTTTGGTCCTCAACGTTAGCGAATTTCATTTTCTGGTGAATTAAGCCAAGCATTAAAAGGTCACACCGGCTTGAAAAATCACGTTGGCGTAGGGAGTGCATTCACCTGTTCTTATTACCGCTCGGCTCTCTGCTGTGCGGGCTTTGAACTCTTCGTGTGGTAGGTAAGCAATGGTGATGGTTTTTTTACAACGTAGTTCCTCTGCCTTAAGTTCTTCAATAAGCAAGCCGTGAAGATCTGGACTTACCTTGGAAAATTCTTCTGCGATGATAACGCCTTCAATTTGCGATTCGTCTAACGTGACTTTTACCGTGTCAATGAAGCTTGGAACGCCATGGGTGAGGGCGAGGTCAATACGTTGAACAAAATCCGGAATCGGTAATCCAGCATCGCAAATAGTGATTTCATCGGTGTGGCCAAGAGTCGCCACCAAAAAAGACATTTCAGAGTTGAGTAGGGTACTTTTTTTCATATTACGACCTTTAAAGTGTAGATGTTCCGAGTTAATGAGTTTGAGATAGCTCGAAAAATGCCCATCGATACGTTTCGATGGTGATAATAGCGTTGAATTTATAATTTGCACATCATGGAATGTGAATGTGTGATCTTTGTCATCGATACGTTTCGATGAGGCCAAAAAAGGTGATATTCATCACTGATGATTTTGTCAGTAGAGCGAGCGGATTTCATATTTCGTTAGATAAAAATCTCTAAAGAGTACGTTCAAAAGCTATACATCGGCGTTAGGTGACTTGAAATCGGTGAAGAGAGGGAGATATTCGCCATGTTAAAGCTAATAGACATAGAATCTAACGTGAGATGCCTGTTGCTCAAGCTTAGCCAAGAAAACACTCGAATATTCAATTAATGATCATTTTATAAAATGTTAATTTGCAAGCGAATATTGTGACCCGTTGGGGAGTTTGTCAGAATAAAGTCAGTATTATATGAGTTATCTTTATCTACTGGGTGGAGATAATCGTACTTTAAGGATATATTTTGTTCTATCAATAAGATAGTTGGGGGGACTTATGATTAATAATGGTTTGAAACTTTGGGTTGCCTTATCCGTCTCTCTCTTTTCTGGTCTGTCTTTGGCCTCTGAAACGATAATTCTTGCTTATTCAGATACACAATCTTACCCATTTCAGATGGGAAGCGGCCGAGATGTTGCTGACCCTCCGGGTTTATCAATAGATCTCATAAATAAAAGTATGAGCGAGTTGGGTATCAATGTGAGGTACGTCCGTCTACCTGGCAAAAGGGTGTTGCAGTACCTAAAAACGGGGAAAGTGGATGGCGCGTTTATTCTCTCTCACAATGCACAACGTGAAAAATATGCGAGCTATCCAATGGTGGAAGGTAAACTTGATAGCACGAAGCGAGTTGCAACGTTAGGCTATTATTTTTATAAATTAAAGAATAAGCCGCTTGATTGGGATGGCGAAAACCTGACACAAACAAATAAGCAAGTGGGGGCCCATTTAGGGTTTTCAATTGTAAGAGAATTAGAAAAAAGAAAAGTTAAGGCTTATGAAGTTAAAACCACGTCTCAATTATTTGGAATGCTTAAGTTACAACGTTTAGCAGCAATAGCGGTACAAGATTCAACAGCTTTAGATTTCTTAAACAGTAATGATGACTATCCAGATGTGGAGCAGGTTCAACCAGCCATCATCACGAAGGACTATTATTTAGTGTTTGGTCAGAAGTTTGCCGACAGTCACCCGAATTTAGTTAACCAGATATGGGACACCATTGGCTCAAGTCGAGATAGTGTCCTATCTGAAAATCGACATAAGTATGTGGATTGAACCCATCGATTTTGGCTTTATCAAATAGTCGATGGTATTACATCCTAAACAATTCGACGCGCAGGTGTTCTTTATCTTCATAAGCCACGACGGATTGAAAGTGATCGCTCTGGTCGACAATGATTGAAAACATCTCTTTATGTTCTGAGCTTCCGATAAACAGAATCTGGGTCGATTTGCTCATCATTCCATGTTCATCAAAACTTGATGTTAAATCTTCATCTACGACACAAACTAAGACTTTTCCGTAACGTGCATTCAGATCGATATTATGAGCATGGGAGTATTGAATTTTAGTTCGAAGCTGAGTTTCAATTCTGCCAATTAGATCGACAAAACGGAACAAATCGGTCGAGCATGTTTGGACGAGATTATCTCTATTTTTGACTAGCACGGACTCAAGATTGCTGCCAGATTGTCTGCCAATTAATAGCCACTTTTTCGTGGTCTTTCTTACGGCTTTGTATCGATTCGACTTAGCGATGCGCTTAAGATATTGAACCAGCAGGTTATTGATTTCTGCTATGGAAAGGCGTTTGTCGAGTTTTTTGAATTCCAGATGTAATAAGGCGTGTGTCGTGATGTCTAATAGTAATTGGGATTGGTTCATTCGCGTATCGATTTGGTGCTGAAATTAACAAATATCATACACTTAATCGCGTAAAATAATAGTCGCGTATGATATCTTCTTTCTGAGTTTGTTACATTTTACTACTAAAATAATCGTCATACAAAAATAACCCGAGTGATTAGCTTGAATGCATTCAGGGTCGTTTTCTCTATGCATGTCGAATTTGAGCTGTGATTGAAACTAATGCATGATCGGTACTGAATTGATCGTGTTCAAAACTAGGGTTGATGATATGTTGATCCGTTACCTTATATTTCACCACCTCTAGAATATTAGATGAGTTATGACAGTCGAACTCATTAGATAACAGTATGTAATCCAATACCGATCCTTTTGCTCCGTAATAATGAGTTGGCGCTCTATCTTCTAATAAGTCGACACCGTTCAATTGGCAATAAATATCCCAACTGTCTTTGAGTTGAAATGGTGCGAGCCACTCTAGGCTAAATCTATCGCGCCTTAATTCACAGGAGAGTAAGCCACTAAATTCTTCGTTGAATAGGGGCTTATTGAAATCGCCCATTAATACGACTGCTTGATCGGTTTTTTCTCTTTGAGTAGTGATGTAGCGATGCAGTAAATTCGCTTCAAGGCCGCGTTGAAGAGTGGATAGCCATGAACCAAACTGTTCATCATGTAATGAGTTCAGCTGTTTTTTTTCATAAGCAATGGGTTCTGGCTCTGCTCTATTTTCTAACTCGATGGGTTCTTTTGGACGTTGAGATTTGAAATGCACCACATAACAATCTGTAATGCCTATATGAGGCAATTCAATGCTGGCATGTACTGGAATTCGATTAAATGAAAAATCAGTGCTCGTTTCAAATCGAGCGATGAACTCATTGTCCGGTACTACAGGTTGGCACTTCACAACCGGAAAACGTGATGCAATGGCAACCACCGGAGAGTGGAATAGATAGCCATCTTCGGCTTTGGGTTCATCAACGGTACAAAAGTAGGGATAACCGAGTTGGTTAAGCTGTTTTTCTAGTGCGTTGGGGCTAAAGACTTCTTGAAAACCAATAACATCAGAATTTAACTGGCTGATTTTGTCGTGAAACCATTTCTGTTTTTTTTGCCACTCTTCTTGCGTCAAAATATTTTCAAAATCGTAGTAAGCATTGGGTGGCTCAACATAATTGAAAAGATTAATGGTGGTGAAGGTGATTGCATCAGGATTAGGCAAATTTCAGTTCTCAAAATCAGATTCTGGTTAGTTGTTTACAATAGTACTGAAATGCGCTGAAAATGGTATGGCTAACTGTTAATTAAATTGGACGGCTACGAAAAAGCCCCACGTTTATGGCGTGAGGCTTTGGTATCGTTTAATTACCCGTAGAGGTAAATTTGATGATTATAGCTCTGCTTTGATCCAAACCAGACGGTGGTCAGAAGAGATAGCTTTGCTGTTTCCGTTACCAACGCGTTCATCATTCACAAGAAGACGACCTGATTCGAAAGTAGCAGGCCAGTGTACTCCTGACTCAGTAATATTGAGATTGGCCGATGGGATAACGTGATCAAGGCGTAAACCACTTGTGCTTGTTACTTGATCAGGATTTGGAGTATCCCAGTTTGCTTCTTTACACTCACCAAGTGCAAGGCATTCAGGACCACCAAGACTAGCTGGAGCTAAAGGTCCAAATGTCGCTAGGCGATTTACTTTATCGTGATCCATCAGTGCGTTGATAGCCGTTAGGTCACCATCACCTTTAAGTGGATCAGCGTTTAGGTCGCCCATAACGATAAAGTGAGCACCAGACTCAAGTCCACCCGTCACGCCTTTATCATCATAAATGTAGTTTGCATTACCACCTACGTAATCAACCCAGAAGTCAATTTCAGCACGGTTTAGCATCTTGTTGTTGGTTGTTAATTTGTCAAAAATAGGCGGTGTTGGATGCGAAAGAAGCAAATGAATTTTTTCTTCAGTACCATCTTCTTTAGTTATGATGATTGGTGCATCTACGTGGTTTTTAGATGACATTGGTTTTTCTGCCCATGCAGCATCAGTATACCATTTGTCACCACATGCCATACCAGCAGGAATTGCTGGGTCACCGTCACAATCAGTAATTGTAGGGTTAGTTTCTCCTGGCATATCTTTCCATTTGAAGCTTTGGAAAGTACGTATGTTATCTTTATCTATTTCATATTGAGACATCAATGCAAATGCATATTGACCGTGGTATTGACCAAAGCCCCATGAATCATTAGCGTAAGTGTATGATCCTTTGTCTGCATCTGTTGCTACTTTACCGTCTCTATTTAAATCGTAGCCACTTAGTTTACCTGTATTCGTCGCGAAGTTTGCGAAGTACTGGAATGAAATTGGCTTAAGTACAGTACCATCTTGGTCAATACTGTTTGAATTTTGAGGAACCGCTAGGTAGTTCAGACGGAAACCAGTTAGAGCATCATTGTTCGTGCCTGTACCATCATTATTGAACTCAGACATCATAATAACAGCAGGTCTTTCCGTTTGGATAATAGCGGCAACATTACGAATTTGGATTACTTTTAGTGCCGTCGCGTTATCTTCATTAGACAGAGTACCAGCTTTCCAGCCATCGACTAGAGCGGTTTGCTCGATAGTCGTTAGTTTCATTTCTGCCACAAGGTCTTCGTATGTATAGCGGTCAAAAGAAAGGTTAAACGCTGCAATACGACCTTCGCTATCAACGGGAGCCGGAGCTGGGGCTACAGGAGTCTCTGGTAAGTAGTTATTAACCGTTTCTTCATCATTACAACCTGCTAATAAAGCGACAGTGATTGCTAGCGCAGCAGTAGTTTTTAGTAGTTTCATTAGAATTCTCAAATTAGGGGGAGTGAAAACCATGTGAATAATACGGAACGCATGATTTTATAAATGAGAGTTTTGTCACTACTATTACTTTTTGTAATGTTACTTTTCACTATTAATGAGACGAAGATCGTACTGCAGGGTGATTGGGGTCTCAAAAAATATTGATTATTAACTATTGTTTATCATGTTTTATTTGAGGTTGAATGAAATTATATGTGGAGATATTCCAACTAACCTTACTTTTCTAAATGCTAATTCTAGCGACTCTCATCCTTAGCGCATCACTGCCTTTTCTAGGTCGTAGAGGAATTCATTCTGTGTACTTGATTAGAAGTTGATCCAAATAATGTCACTTTTTTATGCTGTGTAATTTTTTATACCACCGCTGCTATTAGTGGGTTCTAGCATGGATGAATTACTTTATAGTTGCTTAAGTTCATATGCTTAGCTTGCCTTTCTACCTCGTGCATATCAAGAATCAATTGAATTTATAAAACTGTGCATTAAGCACGTTTTGTGCAGATTTAGATGCCTACATGGTCACGAAATGTACACTGTTGGTTTTGTTACTATTTTCGCGTTTATATTTTGCATTTTGTTACATTTTTTTAAGTGCTCAATTCCAAATTTGGCGCTTTAGATCTGTTGGGGGGAGATTACATGAAATTTAAGCTTACCAGTATGGCAATGGTTACAATGCCACTGGTGACATTATTATCTGGTTGCTGGGATGGTAGCTCGGTAGAACAGAACAACAGTTCATCACAAGTGCTTGAAATTAAGGCTATAGATGGTTATTTACGTAATGCAGAAGTTTGGCTAGATCTAAATCGAAACTACTTAAGGGATCCCGGTGAACCCTTTGCCATATCTGGAGAAGGTGGCCGAGCTTTAATTGATGTATCTGAAATTGGCGGCGACTTAACTTCATACCCTGTAATGGCGAGTACGATTGCGGGGCAGACTATCGATGAAGATAATCCAGATATTCCTTTAAGGGATGGCTATTTAATGACTGCTCCTCCTGGTTCTAAAGTCGTTACACCAATTACTACTCTCGTAGATTCGAAAATGGTTGAAGGAAAAAGTGAAGCAGAGGCAATAAAAGAAATAAATCAACTGCTTGCACAGCCTGAAACTAATCTTATGAGTGATTACCTTGCAGATAAGAATGAATTATTGGCTGATAGTGCTAGAGCTTTAGTCCAGTTATTGCCACAGCAAGTAGACGACATGAACACTCCAGAAAAACTTGAGATACTTACTCAAGGGGCAGAGTTATTGGGGGAAGAGGTTCGTAAGCAGGAGTCTAGAGGTCAAATAGTTACATTAGAAAAATTAGTTTTAACTGTAACGAACAATCAAGCCACATTGAATCAAGACCGAGATGAAGATGGTGTTGAGGATGACCGAGATGCGTTCCCAGACAATAAAGCGGAAAGCCTTGATAGTGATAACGACGGCACGGGCAATAACGCGGACACCGATGACGACAACGATGGATGGAGTGATGCCGACGAAGCGCGTCTCGGTAGCGATCCATTAAGTGCCGTCAGCAAGCCTGCGGATCTGGATGGCGACTTGATTGCCGACAGTGAAGACGGCGACCGCGATGGCGATGGCGTCGACAATGCACAAGATGCGTTCCCAGACAATAAAGCGGAAAGCCTTGATAGTGATAACGACGGCACGGGCAATAACGCGGACACCGATGACGACAACGATGGATGGAGTGATGCTGACGAAGCGCGTCTCGGTAGCGATCCATTAAGTGCCGTCAGCAAGCCTGCGGATCTGGATGACGACTTGATTGCCGACAGTGAAGACGGCGACCGCGATGGCGACGGCGTCGACAATGCACAAGATGCGTTCCCAGATAACAAAGCAGAAAGCCTCGACTCTGATAAAGACGGCACAGGTAATAACGCGGATACCGATGACGACAACGATGGTTGGAGTGATGCGGATGAAGCACGCTTAGGGACCAATCCACTTGGTGCGGCCAGTAAACCTGCGGATCTGGATGGTGATTTGATTGCCGACAGTGAAGACAACGATCGTGATGGCGACGGCGTCGATAATGCTCAAGATGCGTTCCCAGACAATAAAGCGGAAAGCCTTGATAGTGACAAAGACGGCACAGGTAACAATGCCGACACCGATGACGACAACGA